>JACPVJ010000184.1 GCA_016191785.1 Myxococcales bacterium
GCCGGTCGCCGAGCCGGCCGCGCCGCCGCCACCTCCGGCGGCTGAGCCGCCGCTGCCGCCCGAGCCTGCGGCGCCGCCGCTGCCGCCGGTGCGCGGGCCGTAGGTCGGGGGCTGCGCGCCGAGCTCGTACGCACCCAGATCGGGTGCGGTACCCGCGAAGCCATCGTTCACGTTGGCCAGCTTCTCGCCCTTGTCGACCGCGGCCGCGCCGGCCTTGAGGGAGAGGTCGGGGGAGGCGACGCTCGGGAACGGATTTCCGGGGAACGTCACGCTCGTCGCGAACACGCCGAGATCGACCTGTACCGCGTTCTTCTCGCTGGTCTTGCTCTTGAGCTCGGCCAGGCTCGCGAAATTCTGCCCGCTGACCGTGCCGGTGAACTTGCTCGTGCCGATCGACCCGAGCCCGTCGTAGTCGAAGCTGCAGCTCAGAGCTGCCGCCGAGAGGCTGAGCACGTCCCCGTCGCCGTTGCCGTAGCCGCCGAAGGTGCCGCCGCCCGTGCCGCCGATGAACAGGTTGTTGCGGAACCACGCGCGGGCCCAGCTGTCGCTGGCATAGACCGCGAAGGCGTCACCGCACTTGACCACGGTGTTGTGGAAGGCCACATCCCCGATGCTGCCGCGGTGCAGCTTGAACGGCGAGTAGATGATGTTGAACATCACGTTTCGGATGAAGTAGGCCGGGCCGCCCAGGCTGGGCTGCGAGCTCATGCCCACGAAGCTGTTCACCGCGCGGTTTCGGTACACGCGGGTGTTCCCCATGGTGAAGTCCGCCTCGACCGCGTCGTCGGCGCAGACGTCCAGGTCGTTGCCGTAGATGTCGATCGACGTCTGGTTGATGGCGCCGCTGTCTTCCAGCGTGCTGATGCAGTCCCGGAAGCCCTTGACCTTGTTGTGGCAGATGACGTTGCCGGGGCCCGTCATCGCGATGCCTTCGCCCAAGTTGGCGCCGTTGGCACCCACGGCGGCGGTGTTCCAGCTGGTCGACCCGATCACCACGTTGTCGCAGAAATAGCCGTCGGTCGACCCCGGGCCGTAGGCGATGATGCCGTCGTCCTTGGTGTTGACCGTGCAGCCCTTGATCGCCACGCCCAAGGCGTCGTTGAGCTTGATCTTGCCGTTCACGGTCAGGCCTTCCACGATCACCCACTTGCGCCCGTCGAGCCGAACGTCGCCGTCGATCACCGCCTTGCCAGCGTTGGCCGCGCGGATCACGATCGGCGCCGCCTGGCTGCCGTCGGCCTGAAAGGTGAAGGTGGCGTAGCTGCCGTCGCCCAGCAGCAACACGTCGCCGGCCTTGGCACCACTGGCCGTGCTGGCGAAGCTCGACGGCGTCACGTTCTTGATCGCCGCGCCGGGTGCGGCCGCCGGAACCTGGCGCGTGGTGACCGCCAACGTCTTGGTCGCGTTGCCGCCGTCGGGGTCGGTCAGGGTCAGCTCGACGTCGTAGCTCACGCCGGGCAAGAGGCCGAACACGCTGCCGGCGTGGCGGTTCTGCCACGAGAAGCCCTGGTTCGACCCGGCGGGCACGCGCACCAGCGGAAGGCCGTCGAGCCACGTGCCGCTGCCGGTCTTGCGATAACGAACCTTGACCACGCCATCGTTGTCGGCGTCGCCGGTGATGGCCCACTCGAGCGAGATGTTCTCGAGCGTCGGATGTGGCGCCGTCGCGGTGCCGGCGGTGCTGGCGTTCTGCGCCAGCGCGGGGGATGCGATCAACGAGCCCAAGAGCGCGCACGTGCCGATGCCCAGCCTCATGCCGCGAGTCTAACGCATCGGGCCGGCCCAGGGCGACCCGCCGCCGGCCGCGGGAATCAGGCGCTGCCGAGCGACTGCAACTTTACTTCTTCGAGCACGGCCTTTAGCTCTGCGCCCGAGCCCGCGCTGCTGCGGGCGATGGAGCCGTTCTTCGAGCGGTACCCGAGGTATGCGGACTCCAATCGGCGCATGGCGTCGGTCAACGCGATCACTCGCGCCTTGTCTGCGACCGACCCGCTGAAGATGCCGGCCGCCAACCGATCTGCGGTGCCCAGGCGCGCGACGAGTCGCGACGCGCTGTCCTTCAACGGCTCGGGCACTTGCTCGGCGGCGTCCCAGCTCGCGACTCTGAGGGTGGCATCGAGCGAGTCCACCAGCTCCTCGAGGGCTTTCCGGAAGACCAGGATACGCTTGTCTTTCATGTTCGAATCGGAGTCCTAGCACCGATCGACCGCGGCCCCTATTTGCCGTTCTGACCCGAGCTCGGCGCCTCGTGTCACGAGAGCGTGACGCCGTGCCGAGTTGCGTAAACAGCTCCGAGGGACTATTAAAGAGAAGTCGAGAGTCCGGCTCGCCTCACACTCCGGAGCTTGAATGGAGCCCGTTGTGTCGAGCCGTGGACGATCACGCATTCATTCCTCGCCTGACCGCGCGAGCGCGGGCTGACGAGCGCAGCATGCGACACTCTCGACAAGACGACGCGCGACGCGAAGCCGAGCTTCCGGCGCGGATCACCTGCCAGTTTCGCGACCGCAACACCATGGTCTACGAGCTGGACTGCCGCGGCCGCCAGCTGTCGTTCACCATGTCCGGCGCGCCCGCCGCGGGCGGGCTGTGGCAAGCGGGTGCGAGCGTGCGACCTCCGGATGCAACTCCGGCCTCCCCCGCCTTGTGCGGCAGCGGAGCGAGCCGCGGCGATGCGCTGGGCGCGCTCGCGGACGAATGGCAGCGGCGCGGTGAGCCCGCCGGCTATCCGACCGTGGACTGGGGAGCCATTCGCGCGGCGCTGCTCGCCGTGCGTGCGGTCTGACCCCCCTGAACGGACCTCGATTCGCCAGTACCCACCTCACGCACAGGAAACAGCATGGACCGCAAAGTCAGGATGACGAAGAGGGATCGCAAAGGAAACATCGTTGCGCTCTGCAACCCCGGGCAGCCGTGGTCGCCGCGCAAGACCGTCGACGTCATCAAAGACATCAATGGCAACAAGTCGAGCTACTACGTGAAGGCCGCGGAGCGCCGGAAGTACATCCGCGTGGTCTCGGGCAAGTCACTGGTCACGACCACCGACGCCTCGAACGAGAACCACCTGGACAACCTGCCCACGGTGTGAGCGCCGCGCCGCTCACGGCGCGTGCTGGGCGAACCACTGCGCGAGCAACGACGGGGGCTTGTGCGGCGGCACGACGGCGTCCCACGGGCCCTCGAGCTGCGCCGCATGCGAGAAGACCACCCAGGCGCCGCAGCGATCGCAGTCCGCGTTGTTTCCGTAACAGCACTTGGGCGACGTGAACCGCCCCGCCTCGACGTACAGCGGCAGCACGGTACGAAGTGCGGGGCAAGCGCCGGTGACCAGCCGCGCGGTAGCCGGACGCATCAGCTCGAGTGCGCGCCGCGAGTTCCAGACGAAATGGGGGTACTTTCCCTTGACGGCCAGGGCCGCGTCGACGGCGCTCTCGCGCTCGACCACGTCCCGCCAGGCGAGCTCCGACTCTTCACCCACGCTGGGCACGTGAAAGGTGAACGCCAGGCCGTTCACCGGCGTGTCGGTGAACGCGACCACCAGCTCTTCGAGCCGATGCTGGTTCAGCCGGGTGACCACGCACTGGATCTGGACGGTGGGGGAGAAGCCCGGCGGCAGCGCCAGCAGGTTCTTCCGCACGCGCTGGAAGACGCCTTCGCCGCGCACGCGATCGTTCAGGTCCTCGGGGCCGTCCAGCGAGACGACGTAGGTGACGTCGCGCCCGAAGTCTCTGAGCGGCACGGTGCCGTTGGTGGTGATGATGTTGCGCGAGAACAGCTTCACGCCGCGCTCGAGCAGTCGCCAGCGGATCATCGGCTCGCCGCCCATCCAGAGCATGGCGTACAGGCCGTGCCGATCGCGGATCCGCTCGACCTCGACCAGCAACGCGTCGTCGGGGATGTCGTCGCTCGGGTCGTTGGGGTTGCCGTCGGTGTAGACGAAGCAGTGCTTGCAGCTCAAGTTGCAGCGATTGGTCACGTTGATCATCGCCGCGGGGAAGCGCGGCGGCGGCTCTCGGCTCAATCGGTCGTGGTCGCCGAGCAGCGGCAGTCGCATGGGGGGCAGTCTAGCGTTTGTCCGGCGCGGTCGCCGCGAACTGGCGCCCGGGGCCCGAGCCGTGCGATGGTGGGGGCATGGGTGAGCGGAGGAACATGGGCGCGTCGCGTTCCCTGGTGGCTGTGCTGGCTGGGTTTCTTGCTCCGCTGGTGATGGCGGGCGGGTGCAACAAGTGTCAGAAAGACGAGGCGCCGCCTCCGCTGCCGACGGCCACCGCGGTCGAGACCAAGCCCGACGCTCAGCTGGTGCTCGAGGTCGAAGACGCCGCCGACGACGGCGACGCCGCCGACGGTGACGCGAAGAAGGTCGGCACCGGCAGCTCGGCCAGCATGAAGAAGTGCTGCCAGGCGGTGGCGCAGAACGCAGAGAGCGCGCCTGAGCCCACGAAGACGTACATGAAGCAAATGGCGGCGGCCTGCTTCGCCGCGGCCGGCGCAGGCAAGGGCTGGAGCGGCGGCGGCTTCAGCTGCAAGTGAGTCATCGGGCCCGCCCGTTCATCGAGCGCCCACGGGAGCCCGAGCTCGGGAGCCGAACGCGCGTGGCGGTCTTTGCGCAGGCCCGGTCGATGGGACTGCGACCACACGTCGACCCGCACGGTGTCGGCATCGAGGTCGAGGCCTCGAGCCCTGGCGTGACCTGCACGGCGTGGCTCGTCTTCGAGGCCATCGACGGCTCACCCGTCGCTGGCTTTCGGCCGCAGCCGCCGGCGGAGCTCGCGGACCTGGCTGACCTGGGCGACCGCCAGCGCTTGTGGCGCGCAGAGTGAGGCTCGCCGGCTCGTGCCCCCTCGGAGCGCGAGCTCGCGGGCACGCGGGGGCACAAGTGCCGGTCCACGCGGAGCCAAAGCCACCAATGCCTTGCCGTTTGCGCTCCCGCTGATTTGCCTACGCCCCGCCCATGGTCTTGCTCTACCCTCCGCGCCCCTGGGGATGAGCCCGCTCACGAAGTACGTGATCGAAACCGTCGTGACACTGATTGCGGTGATCGCGCTGGCGGTGCTCGTGCTCTACGGCGCGCGGCGGCTCGGCGTGGGCAAACCCGCGGGGCCGGTGTCGCTGGTCGGACGCCTGCCCCTCGAGGGGCGCCGGGTGATCTACCTGGTGCGCGTGGGAGGCAAGGTCTACGTCATCGGCGGCAGCGAAGCCGGGCTGGCCAAGCTGGGTGAGCTCGACGACGCCGAGCACGCATTCGAGGCCGACTCACCGTCGTTCAAGGCGGTGCTCGCGCGGGTCGTGCCTCGGCCCGCCAAGGCCGACGACGGGGAGGCGACGTGAGTCGGTGGGCGCTCGGCGCAGCCGCGTTCTTCGCACCGGCAGTCGCCTTCGCGCAGGGCAAGGACGGCGCGCCCGACGACCTGCTCGGGCGCCCGCTGGCGCTGGTGGTCGCGCTGGCGCTGGTGTCACTCTTGCCGTTCGCCTTCATGACGCTGACCGCGTTCGTGAAGATCTCGACCGTGTTGCAGATCGTGCGCGGCGCCATCGGCGCGCAGAACGTCCCCTCGAACACCGTGATCATGGCCCTGGCGGGCGCCCTCACCATCTTGGCAATGTCACCGGTCGGCTCGCGCATTCACGATCGCGCCAAGCCGCTGATCGAAGGCGACAAGGTGGCGGACACCAGCGCCTTCGTGAAGGGCGCGCTCGACGCCACGCGGGAGCCGTTGCGGGACTTCTTGAAGGCCAACGCGTCCGAGCGCGAGCTCACCCGGTTCTACGAGATCGCCAAGGCGGCTCGCCCCGAGCCCGAGCGCAAGGACGTGGGCCGCCACGACCTGGTGATCGTGATCCCGGCGTTCGTGGTCACCGAGCTGATCGAGGCGTTTGCCATCGGGTTCGCCATCTACCTGCCTTTTCTGATCATCGACCTGGTGGTGTCCAACGTGCTCTTGGCCCTGGGCATGCAGATGATGAACCCGACCCAGGTCAGCTTGCCCTTCAAGCTGCTGCTCTTCGTGGCCATCGACGGCTGGGGCCTCTTGGCGCAGGCGCTGGTGACCGGGTACCGGGTGAGCTGACGCGCCGGGGGCGCCGCCCGTGGGAACCGTGGCCGCCGTCCGGCGTGGAACGCCAGTATGGGACCCCGTTTCCTGGTCTTCGCGCTGTTCCTCTGCACGTTGAGCGGCTGCGCGGCGGGTTTTCGCGCGGAGGCCCGGGGCCGGGTCGTGCTCGCGGACGACGGCTACCCGCTGCGGGTCTACGAGATGGTCGAGAGAGGTTCGGCCCGGGCGCCCGCGCGCGACGGATTGGTGTTCTACATCGATGGCTCGCGCCGGACCTCGGTGCTCGAGCGCATGGGGGCACTGGCGGGCTTCGCGATGCTGGGGTTTCCGGTGATCTTGGTCGAGCCGCGGGGCCTGGCCGACGACGGCAGCTTCGATGCGGTGCTCGCCTGGCGCTCCGACACCAAGCCACGGCGTGTCGCCGATCAGCGGGCGGTGATCGAGCACGCGCTCGCCGGCCGTGCCCCGCGCACCGTGCTTCTGGTGGGCGCGAGCGAGGGTGGTGACATCGCGGCGAGACTGGCCGCCGAGGAGCCGCGAGTCACCCATGTGCTTCTCATGGGATCCGGCGGTGGCCTCGATCAGGCCAACGAGCTCGGCATCTTGGTAGATCGGCAGCCGGGCTACCTGGGGATTCGAGATCGAGCAGAGCTCGAGCGCGCCTTCGCGCGCATTCGGCACGAACCCGATTCGCTGGCGCAGTGGCTCGGGCACCCGTACCGTCGGTGGAGCTCGTACCTCTGGAGTCGTCCCCTCGACGATCTGAAGCGCAGCCGAGCGAGCGTGCTCGCGCTGCACGGGAGCGAGGACGAAAACGTGCCGCCCGAGAGCGCCCGCGCGCTCGGCGCAGCGCTGGGCCCAGGATCGTTGGTGGAATACCGCGGGGCCGATCACCGCTTTCGTCAGCGCAGCACCGGTCGGAGCACGCTGCCCTGCGCGGAGATCGACGTGGTGAGCTGGCTCCGGCGGACCAGCGTCATTTCCGCCGAAGACGCCCGCACCTTCTCTGATCGGACGCGCCGTGCCCACCCCGAATGGTTCCCCGGCGGGCGCGAACGCTGCGCGCTGTAGCGATCACGGCGCGCTCCGACCGGGCTCGCCCTCGATCCTGGGAACCGAGCTGGGCGGGGTGCGAGGAAATGCGGTACGCTCCCGAGCGTGAGCACTGCGCGTCAGCTGCACTACGACTATTCGGAGTACCTCGCGTCGCTCGAGGCGAGCGTTCTGAAACTCGAGTACTGCCGCGGAGTCATCTACGCGATGGCCGGCGGCACCCGGGCGCATGCTCAGCTCTCCGCGGCGACCATCGTGGCGCTCGCAGGCGCGCTGCCCAAGACCTGCCGCGTGGCCACCTCGGATCTCAAAGTCCGCGTCGAGGTGCTCGAGCTATCGACCTTCCCCGACGCCTCGGTGACGTGTGGGCAGGCCCAGGCTTCTGCCATCGACGCCAACGCCATCGTGAACCCCACTCTGCTGGTCGAAGTGACGAGCAAGTCCACCGAGGACTACGACCGCGGCGAAAAGCTCGAGAGCTACAAGCGGCTCGACTCGCTGCGCGCCGTGCTCATCGTGTCGCACCGCACGCGAAGAGTCACGGTCATCGAGCGCCATGAAGGTGCGGACTTTACCGAGCGCGAGTTGCACGGTGGCGAGCAGGTCACCTTGTCGCTACACGCCGTTTCATTTCCCGTGGACGCCCTCTACGACGGGATCGAGCTCGACCCCGTCTGAGCCCGGCAGGTAGCGGGCAGACCGAAGGCCCAAGCCAAGCAGGGTGGCCGACCCGCCGCGACCCGGTGCTCGCCTCGATGGTTTTCCGCCCGGGCCGGGAATAGACCACGTTTCCCGCGGTTTTCGCCGTGCTCGGAAGGGCTATTCCGGTTGGTTGACTTGGATCGCGCCGTCTGTAGGATGCCGCGGCCCGAGCCGGCCGGGTTCCCAGCCGAGCCTCGGCGTTTCTTTCCCCAGAGGGGCTTCCCCTCGTTTCTTTGGAGCTCGGATGACAACCGACGTGATGATCTCTGCGAACGCGCTCAGCAAGCGCTTCGGGAGCACCCGCGCCCTGGACAAGGTGAGCTTCGAGGTCCGGCGTGGCGAGGTCGTGGGCTTTCTCGGTCCGAACGGGGCCGGCAAGTCCACGACGATGCGCATTCTGACCTGCTACATCTCGCCGAGCACTGGCACGGCGAAAGTCCACGGGCACGACGTGTTCGACGACCCGCTGGCGGTCCGAAAGACCCTGGGGTACCTGCCCCAGCGCGCGCCGCTCTACACGGACATGAACGTGTACGAGTACCTGCAGTTCGCCGCCCAGATCCGCGGGCTGGACGACGGCACCTTCAAGCACCGCCTCAAGAAGGTGGTCGAGGTCTGCGGTCTGGCTCAATCCCTGGGCAAGACCATCTCGACCCTCTCCCACGGCTTTCGCCAGCGCGTGGGTCTCGGGCAGGCGCTGATCCACGATCCGCCGATCTTGATCTTGGACGAGCCCACGAGCGACCTCGACCCGAACGAGAAGGCCGAGGTCCTCAAGTACATCAAAGAGATCGGCAAAGACCGCACCATCTTGCTCAGCACCCACAACCTGGGCGAGGTCGAAGAGGCCTGCGCGCGAGCCATCATCGTGTCCAAAGGGCGGGTGGTTGCCGACGGTCAGCTCGACGACATCCGCGCCAAGACCGGCCGGGTGCGCTACGTGGTCACCATCGACGAGACCCGCGCCGAGGCCGGTAACAAGCCGCCGAAGGCGCTGGAAATCGAGGAGGCCCTGGGTCGGCTGGGCGGCGCTTCGGCGATCCGCGAGCTTCCCACCGACGAGACGGCGCACAAGTTCGAGCTCTCGGGGGCGCAAGACTCGGACCTTCGGGCCGAGATCTTCCGGCTGGTCGTCGCTCGAAACTGGACCCTGCTCGAGCTTCGGCGCGACGCGCAGAGCCTGGACGCGGTGTTCCGCGACCTGACGCGTGGCGACGAGCGGGCGGACCGAGGCGGGGACTGGGAGGACGACTCCGACGAGGACGAGTCCGACGAGGAAGAATCTGACGAAGAAGAGTCGGACGACGAGTCCGACGACTCGGACGAAGAAGAGTCGGACGACCAGTCCGACGACGAAGACGACGAGGACGACGAAGACGACGAGGACGACGACGAGCCCTCGGAGAGGAAGAAGAAGTAGCCATGGCGGCAATGATGACGATTGCCCGGCGCGAGTTCCGGTCCTACTTCGACTCGCCCATCGCGTACGTGGTCATCTGTCTGAGCTTTCTGGCGCTCGGGCTGATGTTCTTCATGTACCGCGGCGGGTTCTGGCAGGTCGACCGCGCGACTCTGCAGACCATGTTCGACTACGTGCCCTTCGGGCTGTCGTGCCTGGTGGTGCCGGTGGTGACCATGCGCCTGGTGGCGGAAGAGAAGCGAAGTGGCACGCTCGAGATGCTGATCACGCTGCCGGTCAAGGACAGCGACGTGATCCTCGGCAAGTACTTCGGCGCGCTGGGCCTGGTGCTGGTGCTGGTGCTGGCGACCCTGGCGTACCCACTGGCGATGTTCAAGTTCCCGTGGGTGCTCGGTTCCCTCGACTACGGGCCGATCTTGACCGGGTACTTCGGGCTCATCCTGTTCAGCGCCGCGGCCACGGCCATCGGTCTTCTGATCAGCGCGCTGACCGAGAGCCAGGCGGTGGCGTTCTTCATCACCTTCTTCGTGCTGGTGGTGCTCTGGTTCCTGGGAACGGCCGCAGAGACGCAGCCGGGCACCCTCGGAGCCGTGCTCGCCTACGTGAGCTTCCAGTCGCGCATGCAGGGCTTCAACCGAGGCGTCATCGACTCGCGGGACGTCGTCTTCTTCCTGTCGGTCACCGTCATTGCACTGGTGATCGCATTCCGGGCGCTCGAGCGCCGTAAGTGGGCGTGACATGGCGACGCAAGATCAGAAGCGAAAAGCTGCTGCGCAGACCGGCCTGTACCTGGCGGTGCTCCTGGCCATCGCCATCGCGGCGAACGTGCTCAGCGTGGGCATGAACAAGCGCTGGGACCGCACCAGCGCCAAGCGTTACACCCTGAGCGAGGGCAGCGGCCGGCTGGTGGCTGGGCTGAACAGCCCGATCCAGATCGAGGCGTACGTGACCAAGGGCCTGGCCCAAGTGGACGCGTTCGTGCGCGACCTGACCGACCTGCTCAAGGAGTACGAGCGGGCGAGCCGTGGCAAGTTCAAGTTCACCATCGTCGAGGCCAAGAGCGACGAGCAGCGTGAAGCCGCCAAAGAGGCGGGTCTGCAAGAGATGGCGTTCGGCGAGGCCAGCGCCACCGGTGACGATCAGGCCAGCATTGCCCAGGGGTACATGGGGCTGGTCTTCAAGTACGGCAGCGAGAAGGGCGTGATCCCGCAGCTTGCGCCGAACCGCACCGAGGGCCTCGAGTTCTGGATCACCAACAAGATCCGCGAGGTCCGGGACAAGGCCGAGAACATCAAGCACAAGGTCGGCGTCATCACCAACAAGGACGAGCTGAAGATGACCGACCCCAACCTGGTGCCACGCCAGGGCAAGGGTGCGGCGCCCAGCATCCAGACCATCTTGGAGCAGGCCTTCCCGTTCTACGACCTCGAGACCGTCGACCTGAAGGACGGCGAGAGCGAGATCGACGCCAGCCTCGACGGGCTGATCATCACCCAGCCCCGCAAGGACTACACCGAGAAAGAGCTGCGCCGCGTCGATCAGTTCCTGATGCGTGGCAACAAGGCGCTGGTGGTCTACGCCTCGGCGGTGACGCTGAAGCCGCAGGACCCGAAGATGGAGGCCAGCCTGTCGTGGCACGGCCTGGACAAGCTCTTGGTGGGCTACGGCTTCAACGTGCAGAAGAACGCTGTGCTCGACTTCGGCGCGCAGTTCCGGCTGGGCGTGATGACCGCCACCGGCACCGTCAGCTCGATCCGTCACCCGGGCATCGCCCACGTGATCAACGACCCTCGCTTCGAGGGCGACGAGAAGCTGCTCGACACCGGCTTCGCGGGCTTCTTCCGGATGGATCAGGTGGCGATGCCGTTCCCGTCGAGCATCGAGCTGAAGCGCGACGCTCAGCCCGACGACGTGAAGCTCTACGCCGTGGCGCGCACCACCCCGGCGGCCAGTGTGGTCACCGGCGAGAACGTCGACATGAAGCTCCGCGCCGAGTGGCAGCCGAAGCCGCCCTACGCGCAGCACATCATCGCTGCCGTGGCCGAGGGCAAGCTCAAGAGCGCCCTCGGCTCGGCCGAGGGCATCACGGTCCCCGAGCGTTCGCCCGAGCCGTCGCGCGTGCTCTTGATCGCCTCCGGCCTGTTCCTGACCAACCCCTTCGCCTACGCGGGCAACGGGCCGGATCTGGGCGGGCAGTTCGCGATGATGGGCGCGATCGGCGGCGACCAGCAGCTGCAGATGATCGCCCAGCCGTACGCCAAGGACTACCTCACGGGCACCATCCTGAGCGTGAAGAACACGCTGGATTGGATCAGCGGCGACGCGGATCTGCTCGCGGCCAGCGCCAAGCTGCTCCAAGAGCCGAACCTCACCTATTCGAGCGTCGGCAAGCCCAAGATCGCGGCCGAGGACGACGAGGCCGCGATCAAGAAGAAGGACGAAGAGTACCGCACCGGTCGTAAAGCGGTGCAGCAGAAGGTCCAGTGGTCGCTGACCCTGGGTGTGCCGGTGCTGTTCGCCCTGTTCGGTATCGGCAGGTGGCGCTACCGCGAAGGCAAGCGCGCGCAGAGGAAGATCTAGAGGACCCGAGCCATGGCTCTCAGTACCGAAAACAAGCTGATGGTCGCCGTCGGTGTGCTCGCCGTGCTCGGCGGCGCCGTTTGGTACCAGAACAAGAAGCAGAAGGAAGAGGCTCAGACCTACACGGCCGAGGGCCGCAAGGCCGAGCTTCCGAAGCTCGAGATCAGCGAAGAGCAGACCAAGGCCATCGACAAGATCGTCTTGTCGAAGCCCCCGGGCGACGCCGGCAAGGGCGTCGACGTGACGCTGACGAAGAAGGGCGAGACCTGGGAGGTCTCGGCGCCGCTGACGGCGGCGGCCAACCAGACCAACGTCACCAGCCTGATTGGGAACCTGAAGACCCTGAAGGTCACCGAAGAGATCGACCCCAGCGCGTCGGCCTACGACAAGTTCGGCGTCGGTGACGGCAAGGCTCTGCACGCGACCTTCTACAAGGGGGCCGACAAGGTGACCGAGCTCTGGTTCGGCGACAGCGGCTCGCGCGGGCAGATGACCCGCCTTGCGGGTCGCGACGGCGTCTACTCGGTCAAGGGCTATTCGAGCTTCCTCTACGACCGCGAGCTGAAAGACTGGCGCGACCGCACCGTTTTCAAGTTCGAAGAGGACAAGGTCAAGGCCGTCGACATCACCAACGAGAACGGCACGTTCACGTTTGCCATGTCGGGCAAGGCCGAGGGCGACGCGGGCGCGAAGGACGCGAAGTGGAGCGGCAAGTTCAAGGGCGCCAAGGACCCGGCCGGCAAGGCGCTCGAGCGCTTCGACGACGCCAAGGTCAAGGACGCGATCCGCGCCTACAAGGGCCTGAACGCCGACGCCTTTGCCGAGGGGAAGACCGACGCCGACACCGGCCTCGACAAGCCCGCGGCCACCATCACCTTCACGCTGGAGGACGGCGCCAAGAAGGTGCTCCACATCGGCAAGACCGCCGAGGGCTCGAGCCGTTGGGCCAAGGTCGAGGGCTCGAACGAGACCATCAGCGTGGGCTCGTGGGCCGCCGACTGGGCCTTGGCCAAGGCCGAGAAGTTCCAGAAGCCCGATCCGAAGAAGGGTGACGCCGGGGCCGAGCCTCCGGGCATGGGCATGCCTCCGGGCATGGGCATGCCTCCGGGCATGGGCATGCCTCCGGGCATGGGCATGCCTCCGGGCATGGGCGACGACGGCCACGGGCACTGATCTCGCCTTGAGCCGAGGCTGGCGCCCTCAGCGCTGCTCTGCGAGCATCGCCGCATGCGCGCTTGGCGCCGAGCTGAAGAAGCTCATGGGGTGGTGATGCGCGCCGTCTGGCTCTGCGCCGCGGGCTTGATCGGGTGTGCGAGCCCCGCGCCGTCGTGTCCGCCGGTCCCCGCGTGCCCCTCGGCGGTGGCGGTCGCCGCGCCGGCGCCGGCATCGGCCGCCACCGTGGCTGTCCCGCCCCCAGCGCCCAAACCCGCGCCGCCACCCCGCGAGAAGCCGACCGCCCGGCTCTTCGAGGACGCGCTGGTCGAGGGCGGGTTCTTGCCCCGCGGCGACGCGTTCGAGCTCGGGCTCGACGGCGCGGCGCTCGATCGGCTCGTGACCGAGGCCGAGGCGACCAAGAGCGACTCGCTGATCGTGCTGAAGAACGGTCGTGTGGTGGCCGAGCGCTACTTCGGCCAGAAGCGTGGCCCGATCGAGACCATGAGCATCACCAAGAGCATCACCGCGCTCGCGGTGGTGATGTTGCTCGAGAGCGGCAAGCTCGCGTCGCTGGACGAGCCGGTCTCGAGGTTCATTCCGGAATTCGGCGCTGCGCCCCGGAGTCAGGTGACGGTGCGCCACCTGCTCACGCAGACCTCTGGCCTGTCGCACGGCAAGGACGCCAAGCGGCTGAACGCGCAGAAGGACCGCACGGCGTTCGCGCGCCGCGCGACCGTGGTCGACCCGCCGGGCACCGTGTTCTCGTACAACAACGAGGCCACGCAGCTCCTGAGCGTGGTGGTCGAGAAGGCCGCCGGCAAACCGGTCGACGCCTACCTGGACGAGGTGCTGTTTCGCCCGCTGCAGATCCGTGGCTGGCAATGGGATCGCGATGGGGGTGGCAACGTGCAGACCTATTACGGGCTCGCCCTCGAGGCGCGACACCTCGCCCGCATCGGGCAGCTCTTGCTCGACCACGGCAGCTTCCAGGGCCGAGCGCTGATCAGCAAGGAGGGGGTCGCCAAGCTGCACGCGCCCAGCGACAAGAGCCCGTACTATGGGCTTCTGTGGTGGATCCGCTACGAGCGCGTGGTGCACGAGCTCGACCCCTCGCTGGCTTCTCGCCTGGGCCTGGCGGCCCTCGTGGGCAAGTCGTTCGCCTCGCCGGAAGCCCTCTGGCTCGAGGCGGGTGCGCACCTGTCGCGAGCCGAGCGGGACGAGCTCGGCGGCCTCGTGGCGGCCGGCGGCAAGCTGAGCCGGGAGCGCCCCGACCACCCGATCGGGCTGTACGCGGACGGCTCTCTCGGCCAGCGGCTCGCGATCTTCAATGGCGACCAGCTGGTGGTCGTGCGCCAGCGTCGACGCCGGCCCCCCGCCGAAGAGAGCGAGGCCTTGTCGTTCCCTGCGATGCTGAAGCTCGCCTACGCGCTGACGCCGCGGTAACCTGACGCGGTCCGGATGTGCGAGTTGCTCGGAATGGAGTGCAACGTCCCGACGGACATCGTGTTCTCGTTCTCGGGGCTGCGTCAGCGTGGCGGGCGCACTGCTGAGCACGCCGACGGGTGGGGGCTGGCGCTGTACGAAGGCAAGGCAGCGCGCGTGTTCCTCGAGCCCACCGCGGCGGCATCGAGCCCTCTGGCGCGGTTCGTAGCGGACAACCCGATCAAGACGCTGCTGGCCATCGGACACATCCGGAAGAAGACCCGCGGCCCAGTCACCCTGGCGAACACCCACCCGTTCGTGCGCGAGCTGTGGGGGCGCGACTGGGTGTTCGCGCACAACGGGACCGTGCGTGGGGCGCGGAAGCTGAAGCTCGGGCGCTTTCGTCCCATCGGCACGACCGACAGCGAGCACGCCTACTGTCACTTGCTCGAGGTCTTGCGCTCGAGCTTCCGTGACCACCCGAAGAAGCTCGGCGACCTCCGGCAAGCCCTTGCCGAGGCCGCCGGCCGCGTCGGGCGGCGTGGCAGCTTCAACTTCTTGCTCGGCGACGGCCAGCGCCTGTACGCGCGGTGTGCGACCCGGCTCTGCTACATCATCCGCAAGGCGCCGTTCGGCTTCGCGCGCTTGTCCGACGACGACGTGGCCGTCGACTTCTCCGAGGTCACGACGCCGCGGGATCGCGTCGCCATCGTCAGCACCGTGCCGCTCACCACCAACGAAGCCTGGACGCACGGCGAGCCGGGGACGCTCTGGGTGTTCGACAAAGGCCGGCTCGAGGCCACGCTGCCGTCGCGCTAGACGCCGGCGCATGCTAGATCCCGGCCCCCCCAATGCTCGTCTCGTATCTCTGGATCAAGCAACTGCTCCCCGGCCTGCACGCCACCGCCGCCGAGGTCGCGAGTCGACTCACTCGTGGCGGGCTCGAGGTCGAGGCCGTGCAAGAGGTCGGGCTCGGTCTCGACCCGATCGTGGTGGCCGAGGTGCGCGCCATCGAGCCGCATCCGTCCAAGAGCGGCCTGCGCTTGGTCACCGTCGATCGCGGCGGCCAGACGCAATGCGTGGTGTGCGGGGCGTCGAACGTGCCGGCCCCGGGCGGCCGGGTGCTCCTGGCGCCGCTCGGTACGGTGATCCCGGGGCTGGGCCCGCTCACGCCGCGAGAGATCGGCGGCGTGTCGAGCGAGGGCATGTTGGTCAGTGAAGAAGAGCTGGGCCTCGCGACCGAGAGCGACGGGATCATCGTCCTCGACTCGGGGCTCGGCGCGCCGGGCTCGAAGCTGTTCGACGTCCTGCCCGAGGCGCGGGACACGATTTTCCACATCGGTGTCACGCCGAACCGCCCCGACGCGCTGGGCCACGTGGGCGTCGCGCGGGACGTCGCGGCGCTCTTCGGCATCGAGTTCGCGCCGCCGGCGCCCGGCGCGGTTGCGCGCTGGTCGGACGAGCGCCTCGACGCGCTGGTCACGGTCGAGAACCACGACTTCGAGCGCTGCCCGCACTACGGCGCCGCGGTGGTGCTCGACGTGAGCATCGCTCCGTCGCCTGTCTGGTTGCGCTGGCGCCTGCACAAGCTCGGCGTGCGCCCGATCAGCAACGTGGTCGACATCACCAATTTCGTCCTGCTGGGCTTCGGCCAACCCATGCACGCCTTCGACCTCGACCGCGTTCGGGGCGGGCGCATCGGTGTGCGCCGCGCGCGGGCCGGCGAGCCGTTCACCACCCTCGATGGCGTGGCGCGCAGTCTGGACGCCGACGACCTGGTGATCTGTGACGCCGAGGGCCCCAGCGCGCTCGCCGGCGTGATGGGCGGGCAAGACAGCGAGATCAGGGACAGCACCCGCCGCGTGCTCCTCGAGTGCGCGTACTTCACTCCGCGGGGGGTGCGGCGCACCTCGCGTCGCCACGGCCTTGGCACCGAGTCGAGCTTCCGCTTCGAGCGCGGGGTGGACTTCGGCGCGGTGCCGCGCGTGCTCGAGATCGCCACCGCGCTGATCTGCGAGCTCGGTGGTGGCGCCGCGGTGAAGGGCGCGATCCACGCCAAGGGACCGGAGCCCGAGCTGCCCGTGGTGCCCTTGCGCAGCCAGCGACTGAACGCGCTCTTGGGCGTCGAGGTGCCGTTTGCGGAGGCCACCGGAATCTTGCGGCGCCTCGGGCTCGAGGTCGTCCGCGACGGCAGCACCGAGGTCGAGGTGCGCGGCGCGAGCCACCGCCCGGACATCTCGCGCGAGGCCGATTTGATCGAAGAGGTGGCGCGGGTGCGCGGCCTGGATCTGATCCCCAGCAAGATCCCGGCGATCCAGCCGCAGCCGCCGCGTACCAGCGGCAAGCTCGAGCGAGAGGCCGCGACCCACGCCACGGCCCTGGGGCTGTCCGAGGCGCTGACCTATTCGTTCGTGTCACCGCGCGAGCTCGAGGCGGTGCATGCGCCGCCTCCGCTGGTCCGGATCAAGAATCCTCTGAACGAGGCGCGCACGGTGATGCGCACCAGTCTTCTGCCCGGGCTGCTCGAGGCCCTGGGGCGCGCTCGCCGCCACGGTGAAGCGGCGGTCCGCCTGTTCGCCGTGGGCTCGCGTTTCTTGCCCGCCGCCGACGAGACTCGCAGCGTAGCCCGCCCTCGCCGCCCGGAAGACGCACGTGACCTCCCCGGCGAGCGGCCCAGCTTCGCAGCGGTGCTCGCGGGGCCGCGCCCGACCTACCTGGCGGCGCCCGAGCCGGTCGACGTCTTCGACGCCAAGGGCATCGCGCTCGAGATGGTCGAGCGGATGACCCACCGCACGGCGCGCGCTCGCCTCGCGTCGGGCGGCGAGGGGCCGCGGCACTTGCACCCGCGCGGTGCCGGCGAGGTTTGGGTCGACGACCAGCGCGTAGGGGTCTTCGGGCCGCTGCACCCCGAGGTGGTGGACGCGTTCGATCTGGGCGGCGAGGCCTTCGTGGTCGAGCTGGATCTGGCGGCCATCGAGGGCCTGGGCCGACGCACTCCCCGCCACCGCGCGATCCCGCGGCTGCCCCCGGTGACGCGCGACGTGGCGATGGTGGTGCACGACGACGTCACCGCCGAGCAGGTCGAGGCCGTGATTCGCGAGGCGGCCGGCGAGCTGTGCGAGTCCGTCACCTTGTTCGACGTGTTCCGCAGCGGCTCCATCCCTGACGACCACCGCTCACTCGCGTTCCATCTGGTCTACCGCGACCCGAAGGCCGCGTCTGAGCCGGACCGAGCGCGGATGCTCACCGACCGTGAGGTCGACCAGCGGCACGCCCAGGTGCTCGCGGCGGCGGGCCAGCGATTGGGTGGGCAACTGCGCGCCTGAGCGTGCGCGTGCCCAGAAGTTCGAGTAGGGTGAGCGCGATGCGCCGCTCGCTGTCGTGCCTGGCAGTCCTTGCCGCCGCATCCAGTGCAGCGGGCCAGGCGGCGCCTCCCCGAGCACCGGGCGCGGCGCCGGCCGCCGCCACCAAGCACGGCGACGCGACCGACGACCTCGACGACGACGACGTGGCCCCGCCGGCGAAGGTCGCGGCCCCGTCGAAGGCCGAGCCCGACCGTGGCGCGAAGCCCAAGGCGCTGCCCCCTCCGGTGGTTCCCCGCGCCGACGAGCAAGAGCCTCGTCCAGTCTTCGGGGCGGGCGCGACCGAGGCAGAGCGCCACCTGGAGATCGGTCCCGACTTCGGGATCTGGTCCCGTCCCGCGAAAGGCGAGACCGTCGAGTACGCGCCGGGCTTCGCCTGGGGCGCCCACGTCCGCGCCGAGCTCCTGCCGTTTCTCGGCCTTCGCGCGTACTTCGACAACTCGACGCACGCGGTGGACGTACCCCGCGGCGCGCTGGGTCTGGACGGCACGCAGATCGAGCAGCCAGATCTCCAGGTCTTCCAGCTCGGCGCGCGCCTCGAGCCGACGTTCATGCCAGCACCCACCTTGCGCCTCTGGGCCGGGGTGGGCGTTGCATGGGCGCGGGCCACCGCGCCGGCTCCTTCCAGCACCGGCGCGATGCAGATCCGTCACGCCGATCGCTCGGGCGTGTTCCTGGAGTACAGCGGCGCGCTCGGGGCGACCTGGGACTTCGTTCCTCGCTGGCTGGCGGCCACGCTGTCCGTGTCGGGCGGGCTGCTCACCGATCCGTCGGGCGACTTGTTCGACGAAGCGCCCGTCAACGACGGGGCCGGCGGAACGGCGAAGATGGGGGGGCTCCCCGAGTTCAGTGCGAGCTACGTCGCACAGCTCGGCGTTGGATTGATCCTGTGACGCTCGCGCGCCTCTTGTCCCTGTCCTTGCTCTTCGTCGCCTGCGGTGGCGCTGCGGGTCGGTCGGCCGAGGCACCGAGCCACGGGCCCGACGTGCTCATCCCGAAGGTGACCGACGACGCATCCAAGGCCTTGCGAGACGACCCGCCGCCACCGACGGCAGCCCGAGAAAACCCGGTGGTTCCTGAGGAGCCGATGGCTCCCGACCCCGGGTCGTCGGACGACATGTGGGGCAGCTTCGGCGGGCCCGGCGCGGCTCGCGGCGGCGTGGACTGCGATCGGGCGGCGGATTGCTGCCTCAAGTTCTACCAGCAGAGCGGCGGCGACCCGTCGGTGCACCGCATCTGCGGCTCGATGCGGATCGCGCCCTCGTCGCTCTGCTCGCAGCTCTTGTCGAGCTTTCGGTCCACCGCGCCCGGCGTCGGCGTCCAGTGTCCGTGAGCAGTCACGCCTCGACGCCCGATTGACTCCCGTCCCGGGCCGGGCGAAACCCTCCGGCGGCTGGCCTGACAGCCGAGGAGGCTTCGATGAAGAGAGCGCTATTGGGCGTGTTGATGGTGACGTGGATCCCGCTCGGCTGCGCCGGCGGCACCGAATCGGCTCCCCCGCCGGCCGCGCCCCCCGCGCCCCCCGTCGCGCCGATGCCGGCGCCCGCACCGGTGGCGCCGCCGCCCACGCCGGCGGAGCCCGCCAAGCCCAGCATGCTCGAGCAGCAGAAGGCCCACATGGCGGCCAACGTCGCTGCCTGGCAGGCCCACGACGCGAAGAAGCTCGCGGCGCTCTACGCCGACGACGTGGTGCTCGGGTTCCCGTCGATGGAGGGCTGGCGCGAGACCCGCGGCCGCGCCGACCTCGAGAAGAACATGGCCGAGTTCTTCGCCGCCTTCTCGGACGCGAAGGTGACCACCATGCGCGGCATTCACGCCGGCGACGTGCTGGTTCTCGAGTGGCTGCTCAACGGCACGCACAGCGGCGACTTCATGGGCGCCAAGCCCACGGGTAAGCGGATCGGCTATCGCGGCGTGAGCGTCCTGTGGTTCGGTGACAAGGGCGTCAAGCGCGAGCACATGTACTTCGATCACGTGACCTTCATGGCGCAGATGGGCACCGCGCCGAAGGGCATGGCCGGTCGTCCGGTGATGGAGGCCCCCGCCGGGCACGAGCCCGAGTGGGTGGTCGCCGCGAACAACGACGTCGAGAAGAAGAACGCCGAGGCCGCGACGGCGTTCTATTCGGCGTGGGAGAAGAAGGACGGCAAGGCCTTCGTCGACGCGCTCACGGAAGATGCGCAGCACCTGGATTTCTCGCGTCCCGCGGACGGGCCGAAGGGCAAGGCCGCCGCGAAGAAGGACTTCGACGCGTTCCTCAAGGCCTTCCCCGACATGAAGATGACCGTGAAGAACATGTGGGCGGCTGGCCCCTACGTGGTGCTCGAGTCGGAGGCGACCGGCACGTTCAAGGGCGCGCTGGGGCCCCTCAAGCCCACGCAGAAGACCGGAACTCTCCACGGCGTGGACGTGATGAAGCTCGCCGACGGCAAGCTCTCGCTCGGTCACTCGTATGGCTCTGGCGCCGAGTTCGCCGGCGCGTTCGGCCTGATGCCCAAGGACGCCGGCAAGTCTGCCGCGAAGCCCGCCGGTGGGGTGAAGGCCCCGAGCACCCCGCTGCCCCCGCCGGGTCTGCCCCCGGCCGGAGGCGCCAAACCCGGAGGGGGCGCCAAGCCCACGCCGCCGCCCGCCGGTGGGCCGAAGCCGCCGCCGCCGCCCGGCGGTCCCAAGCCGCCGCCCGCTGGAGCCAAGCCGCCGCCCCCGCCGCCGGTGGGTGGTGCGAAGCCCCCCGTTCCGGCGGGTGGCGCGAAGCCCCCGGCGCCGCCCGCGGGCGCGAAACCGCCCGCGCCTCCTCCACCGAAGCCTCCCGCTCCCAAGCCGTGACGCGAGCCGCGATCGTCGCGGCGGCGTTGTTCGCGGGCTGTGGCGCACCAGCCGAGCCCGCGTCGCCGCCGCCGCACGTTGCGGCCCCCCCGTCGTCGATCGCCGCCGACCCCGCGCCGACCTCGACGCCGACCGCGTCGCCGGTGGTCGCCGTACGCGGGCCCGAGCCCAAGGGCCCGGCGTCCCTCGCGCTCCATGTCGAGCGCGGCAAACGCCAGCCTCTGTCACTGGTCGGAACCCTCGACGCAATTCGCGCTCCCATTGGGGACCAAGGCCTCGATGCGTGGACCGAGCTCACGCTGAGCGTGGCGGGCAAGCCCGAGAAGCTCTACGTGCAGTCATCCCCGCCAGGGCTGACGCTCCCCTTCGAGGTCGGCGCGCGTCTCTCCGTCGAGATCGACTGCCGGCGCGGGGGCTGGCACCGCGTGTGCGATGGCGTGTTTCGCGACGCGGCTCGGCGCACGCTGATGATCGTCGCTGGCAGTGGCGACGACGGCGCGGCGCCAGGTTGGAAGGTGGGGCGCGGAGCCGTGACGACCAGCGAGGTGCGTCCTTCGAAGGAGAAGTCGGTGCGCCACACCCACGCCCTCGCGCTCGAGTCCGAGGGCGCCCGGGTGTCGGTGATGCCCCACGAGTGGAAGCGCGTCCTGGTGCACGGTCGCAGCTTCTTGGTCACCGGCTACGAGGTGGTGTGGGAGGGCGAGCGCCCACCCGACGCGCGAGATCACCGCTCGTTTGCCATCGTGTTCGAGAAGCCGTCGGCTGGGCCTTGACCCGACCCGGTCAGCGGAGAACATTTTCGTCTAGGTGGACCGCGAGCCCAACATCGTCGAGCGCATCGCCGGCAGCCAAGAGCGCGTGCACATCGCCATTGGCGCGATCTGCAACAACAACTGCGTCTTCTGCATGGAAGAGGACCGCGAGGGTCGTCAGGTCATCAACTCGGCAATGACCGCCGAGCGCGTGCGCTGGGTGCTGGAGTCACATCGTGGCGCCGAAGAGGTGTGCTTCACCTCGGGCGAGCCGACCACGCGCGACGACCTGCCGAGCTTCGTGGCCTTGGCCAAAGAGCTGGGCTACTCGCGGATCAGCCTGATGACCAACGGCCGGCGCCTGGGTCACCTGCCCTATGCCGCGGCCTTGGTGAAGCGCGGCCTCAATCGAGTCTACGTCTCGATCCACGGTCACGAGCCCGCGCTGCACGAGGGGTTGACCCGCACACCGGCCAGCTTCGACCAGACTGTGGCCGGGATCCGCTCCGCGGCCAAGCTCGCTGCGGCCGGCGTCGAGCTCCACACTTCGACCGTGGTCACCAAGCGCAACCTGCCGCACCTCGAGGCCATCTATCGCTTCTTGCGCGGGCTCGGGGTGCATCAGGTGGTGTTCAACGTGATGCAGGCGAACGGCCGCGCGCACACGCACTTCGATCGACTCTTCCCCCGCTACACCGAGATTGCCGCAGAGTTCGCCCGTATGCTCGCGGCGCTGAGCGAGGCCCCGCCGATGGCGTACTTGGTGGACATTCCGTTGTGCACCACCGAGGCGGTTCCCGATCTGGCTCGCGGGTACGTCGAGAAGCATCGCCGCTACGACCCGGACACCGGGGGCGGCGCAGCAGAGCGCCGGGCATCCGGGAACGGAAGAGGGCTCACGCTCTCGACGCGCGCCGATCTCGACCACGCCCAGCGCGACAAGAGGCAAGAGTGCAGCCAGTGTCGCTACGATGCCGTGTGCGAGGGGGTCTGGAAGAACTACCTCGGGCGCTACGGCTGGGACGAGATGGTCCCGGTGCCTCGGGTCGCCGCCGCAGAGTGAGCCGGCTCAGAGCGCCGTCGTGTCGCTGAACTTGTCGTAGTCCACTGCCAAGCGGCCGTCGGGCAGGTCACTGATCACGTCCACGAAGCGGTGGCCGAATCGAATGTCCTCGGGGTAGTAGATCTTGCGAGCGTAGGTCGTGGTTCCGTAGGTGCCGTCGTGCCCCATCAGTGTGCAGACGATGGCGCGGACCTTGTCGTGTGCGTTCTCGGGGGTGATGTCGCGCATCGGGCTGTCGTCGCCGACCACGTGCATCACCAGCCACGAGAGGGTGAACAGCGGCTGCGTCGCCCGCTCGAGCGGCAGCTCGTACAGGCGGCGCAGTTTGTGGCCCTCGAGCGTCACTTCGTCCCGCAGCACCGTGACCCGTACGCTCGCTTCGACCACGTCGTTGCCTCGGGCGTTGGCCACGCGAAACATCAAGGTGGGTTTGCCCTGCCGCGGCTCGACGGTCATCACGTCACTGAACAAGACGCCGGACCGCGGCCGCGCCAGCTTGGCGAAGATCAGGCCGGTGACCACAGCGACGCTCACGAGGGACAGCGCCGCCTCGACCGTGACCAGCACGTTGGTGAAAGTGCTGGCCGGAGCCAGCGCTCCATAACCAATGGTCGCCATGGTCTGCACGCTGAAGAAGTAGGCGTCCAAGAACGAGTGCGGCGCCGCGTTGGCGATCCCACCCGGGTCGAGCAGGTAGAGCGAGGCGAACACCAGGTTCCCGAACGAGTAGGCAAACCCGCACGCGCCGAACAGCCGCCACCACGACCCTTCCATGAAATAGACGTAGAGGTCTCGCCGGAGCGCGCTCGGTGCGCCCCGCCTCACGGCTTCGCCGGGATCCCAGCGACGCGCCCCGGGGGCCCACGGGGCAGGCTCCGCGGGCGACGGCTGACGACTCATCGCGTGCGCGTGATGGTCGGCCTGTCGGGGCGACGTGGAAATGTCGAAGACGACCTGTGCCACGCACACCACTGCGATCAGCCCCAGCCAGACGAAGGAGGGGACGAAGCCGCCGACCACCCCGAGGGCGAGCACCAACACCGCCGACACCAGGCGTGCGCTGACCCGAGCGTCGTCCGGGAAGTCCGACTCCCGACGCTCGGTGAGGTAGTCGATGAAACCCACCGCGGCGAGCGCCAGCGCCAGGCTGCCGCAGAACAGCCAGCGATACTTGGCCGAGCCGACGTCCGACAGGCCCATGCTCGCGGCCTTCTTCAACGAGACCCCCACCGCGGTCACCGCCACCGCCAATGGCAGGTGCCCGTACACCCAGAGCACGCTGCCCAGCCTCTTCGCCTTCAGGCGTGCGCCGGCGACGTCGTCGAAATAGATCCACCAGATGGTGCAAGTGACCAGCAGGCCCAGCGCCGAGAGCGTGCCGGTCTCGAGTGTGAGCCCACGGTCGGCCAGCTCGGACAGCACCTTCACGAAACCCTCGCCGAGCACGATCAGCACCAAGATGCCGTAGCGTTCGGAGACGTGTCCGAAGTCGATCGGGAAGCGTTCGATCAAGCCGAGCGCGCTCTTCCCGAGCGGAGTCGACAGATCCACGGCCTGCGCCAGGGCCCAGAGGAAGAACGCCCAGGGCGGCGGCACGAACGCGCTCGCCAGCCAGATCGCCGCTCCCAGCGCGAACCCGACCCCGTAGCGCCGCGTCATGCCTCGAGCTTCGGGCACTTGCGCGTGGGCGCGAACGTACATGACCACGACGACGACCCGCGCGACTCCGTACGCCAGCGCGAAGGTCTGATGCTGCCCATCCAGGACCTTCGGAACGCTGCTGGCCACCGCGCCGATGGCGAGCATCTGCGCGAAGACCAGCAGCCGGTGGACCGCGTCGTCGACCAGGAAGCGATTGTTGTAGAAGGTGAACCCGGTCCAGGTGAACCAGAGCGGGATCATGAGTCCGGTGAAGGCCAGCGCGCCGAACAGGCTCACGTGCGATGCCAGCGCCGAACCGAGCTGGATCAGCGCCGCGACGTAGACCAGATCGTAGAACAGCTCGAGCCACCCGACCTTTCGCTCGTGCCCCGGCTTGGGGCTCCAGAGCGCCGCCCGATGGAACCACCGACTCTCCACCGCTCCGGTGTCGTACCCGCGGGCGCACGAGTCAAGGGGTCGAGGCCGATCGGCCGCTGGCCCGCCACACCCGCGCGGGCGTGCGGAGGCCGGCGAGGTGTGGTGCTGCCTGCTCGGCCGCGATCGGCTCGGAGCGAGCGAAGCCCGCCCGCTCGAAGTAGCTGCCGATGGCAGCGCGACTCGGGAAGTCCTCGCGAGCGCCGCGCCCCCGCGTGACGAGCCAGATCCCGGCGCGCAGCAGCTTGGCTCCGGCCGCCACCGCGGGCCCGCCTTCCCGCGAGCGCAGGTCGCACAGGAAGCCGCCTCGGCCACCCAGGGCCCGGGCCACCGAGCGGGCGACGTGCTCGCGGTCCGAGAGATCGAAGTAGCCCAGGACCCCCTCCGCGATCACGACCGGCCGTTTGGCGCCGTGCAGGGTCCTCTCGAGCCAGTCCTCGAAGCCGGGCCCGGTCACGTCCACCGCCTCGTGGCGCAATCGCTCGCGCGCCCGGGCACGCAGCTCGGCAGGCACCCGATCGGCGATGATCTGCCGCTTGGCCTCGACCATGTGAGGCAGATCGATCTCGAGGTAGTCGACGCCGCGATCCGCTGCCCAGGTCAGGCCGCGCCGGGAGAGCCCCGCGCCGATCTCGACTACCCGGTCGGGCTGGGCCTCGTCGAGCGCGTGCTCGATGCATCGGTGTCGCAGCTCGAGGTACTGCAACATCGAAGGCACGGTGGGGTGAACCACTGCGAGCCACTCCCCGGCGGCTCGAAACGACCAGAACAAGCGGCGGCCTCTCGCCGTCGCGAAGTGTTCGGCGTGGGGAAAACCCAGCCGGTGCCAGGCGTAGGCGGTGTAGTGAGCGGTCGGGGCGATTTCGGCGTGGGACATCGGCAAGGGCGGGGGAAGGTGGGTCGCCCCACCGGCGTAGCAGGACGCGAACGGTTCGTCAGCGACCCTCATACAGGCCGTGTCTGGTACGCCCACCTTTTCTGCGCAAGCAGACGCCGAGATCTCCGCGGCGACGCCCCCGCTGGTTGCGGTCGTCGCGGGCCGAGTCGTGCTCGTGCTCGGCGTTTTCACGGTCTTGTACGGCGCCCAGTCGCTGACGAACCTTCGTTTTCTCTCGTGGCACTGGCTCTTGCCGGCGCTCCTCTTGCCGGTCGGAGCCGCCAGCGCGGTGACGGGCTGGAAGCTCTCCCGCGGGCGCGGCTGGGCGGCGGTCGCCGGGTTCGTGCTCGCGGCGCTCAGCGCCCTGGTCACCACGGTCTTCACCGTCCTCGCCCTGACCTGGGGCTACTTCTCGCTCCTTTCGCCGATGGTCGGACTGGCCGCCACGGCCTCCGGCCTGCTCGCGGCGCTGTCCATCGGCGCGTGCCAGCGCACCGATCGCGCCCGGGCGGTGCTGGCCGAACAGGGCTTCGAGCTCGGCGTCTGACTCAGGCGCGTCGTGCGCTCTGAATCACCACCGGTTCGAGGGGCGCGTCTTTGGTGAACGGGCCTGCCGCGCCGGTCTTCACCGCCTTGATGCGATCGACCACATCCATGCCCGCGGTCACTTGCCCGAACACGGTGTAGCCCCACCCGGCGTCGTTCTTCCCCTTGTGGTCGAGGGAGGCGTTGTCCTTCACGTTGACGAAGAACTGCGCCGTCGCCGAGTGCGGGTCGCTGGTGCGCGCCATGGCCACCGTGCCCCGCAGGTTCTTGAGGCCGTTGTCCGCCTCGTTTTGTACCGGCGCGCTCGTCGGCTTCTTGTCGTAGGCCTGAGTGTACCCGCCGCCCTGGGCCATGAAACCGTCGATCACCCGGTGAAAGATGGTCCCGTCGTAGTGCCCCGAGTCCACGTAAGACAGGAAGTTGGCGACGGTCTTGGGAGCACGCTCGACGTCGAGCGAAAGAGTGATGCTGCCGAAGTTGGTGTCGATCACGACCGAGGTCTCTGCCATGGGGCGGACTCTAAGTCACCGCCTCGTCACCGGCGACAGCGAATGACGGCTGCGCTGGTTTTGCGCGGCTTCCGACCTCGGACTACGTCAGCCCAGACAGAACTCGTTGATCAGCTTGGCGGTGGCCTCGGGCTCTTCAGTGGGGAAATCGTGCCCGGCGCCCGGCAAGATCGCCAGGCGAGCCCCGGGGATCGCTGCCGCCAGACGAGCCGAGTTCTCGGCGTCGATCAACTTGTCGGCGTCGCCGGTGACCACCAGCGTGGGCGCGCGGATGCCCGCCAGGCGCGCGCCGGCTTCGTGACGGGCAGCGGCGATCAGCTGATACACCACTCCCCGGCGGCTGGGCGGTACCTGTCGCGCGATCTCGACCCACTCGTCGATCACCTCAGGCTCGCGCGCGAGGAAGTCGTCCGACAAGATCAGGCGGGCGGTCTCGCGGATCGCGCGCTCGGGCGGCAGGCGCCTCGGGGCCACGAGCTCGAGCACCCGGCCCGGGCGCAGCCCCTTGCCGAGGCGGCGCCCCGGGGTGGTACAGCCGAGGATCAGCGAGCGCAGCCGCTCGGCGTGTCCCAGCGCCAGCTCTTGAGCGATCATCCCTCCCAGCGAGATGCCCAGCACGTGCGCACGCTCGACCCCGAGGGTGCGCAGCACCCAGGCCGCGTCATCGGCCATGTCGCGCGTCGTGAACGGGACGAGGGGCACGCCGCTCCGGCCGACGCCGCGGTTGTCGATCAGGATCAGGCGGAAGCCCTTCTCGAGCTCGTGCACGATGCGCCCCCAGTGGCGGCTGGTTCGGCCGAGCCCGCGGAGCATGAGCAGCGGCGGAGACGCGGTGCTGCCCCGGAGCGAGTACGCGATGCGGTGGCGTCCACGCCGAGCGTACTGTACGCGCCACGTGCTCACGGCTTCTCGAACCACTTGGCCATGTAGCGACCGCGGAACTGCTCGAAGCCGTCCTTCAGCATGCTGTCGTAGACCGCTGCCTCGAGCGCGCCCGCCGCGGGCTGGTCCGAGTGCCGGGCGATCAGCTCGTGGGACACGTTCTCACCGGCGGTGTACTTGCTCTTCAAGAGGGCGGCGTCCCCCGGAACGACGAAGACGGTCTTGAAGAACAGTAGGATCCCGATGAACACGCCCCGGGGGTTGTCCCGGGCCACCGCGCCACCCGACCACTCGAGGCGGTGGCTGATGACCAGCGTGGGCGCGGTCACTTCGGGCGGCTCGTCGGATTCGCCCTCGACTGGCGGCCCCACCACGAAGGTCAGGATCTCGGGCTCGAAGACCTTGGCGAAGCGCTCGGCGATGGTCGTCGCCGTCGCCGCTTCGATCGGCTCGAGCCGCTTCGGCTCGAAGTACTGGGCGGGGTAGCTGGCCGCGCCGTTGAACATCGGGTTTTTCCGGATCGCAGCGTCGGCGCGCCCGAGCGTCTTCGAGGGCATGCGCTGGAAGCGGATCTCGACGGCCGGCCCGCGATGCCCCACGTCCGTCTTCTTCGCGCCGACCTTCTCGGCGTGGGCGAGCAGCCGATCGATCAGCGCCGAGTGGTCGTCGGCACCCGCGGGCATCTCTTTGCGATACCGCGCCTTGGCCCGGGCGAAGAGGGCGCGGCGCGCCTCGGTCAACTGCGCTTCCAACCCGTGATCGGGCTGAGCTTCGGCGAAAGCCAGCAAGGCGGCCAGCGAGCCCTTGGCCTTCGCTCGCTCGAGCTCGGCGACCATCGCGTTCCGTCGCGCGGCGTCCACCTCCGGTTGAATGCCGGTCTTGGGGAAGTCCTTGATGAACTGATCGATCGCCGCGACGGTCCCGAGCGCGATCGCGCCACGCAGCTCGGCCCGGGGCAAGAGCACGCTCGAGACGACGTCGCGGTGACGCTTGCCCCGCGCGAGGTAGGCTCGGTACGCGCCGACGTCGTTCTTGGACTGGGCGGCGGCCAGCATGCGGTTGTCGCTGGAGGTATTACGCAGCCAGAACAGTGCGGCTCCGAGCAGGCAACCGAGCAAGATGCCGGCCACCCAGCGCTGGCGCTCCCAAATTGGCGCGCTCCGCGCGTGCGGTGTGGTCGGCGCCAAGGGGCTCACCACGGCCGGTGGCTGAAGCGGGTCGATCTCGAAGCGGCCCTTGTCGTCCAAGATGGCGAGCCGGTTCTTGGCGGACTCGATCAGCTGCACGGCCTCGTCCGCGCGCGCCGGGTCGGCCAGCGGAAACGAGAACTGCTCGCCGCCGAACACCAGCGCGACCGTGGCCCCGGGCCCCTTGGTGACGCGCGTGAGCCGCTCGAGGGGGTACACGCGGAAGCGGCTGTCGCGTGCGTCGATCAGCGACGCGCCGAACAGGTAGAGCCCCGGTCGGAAGGGCAGGTCGCCCAAGCGGGACTTGATCTCGAGAGCCGAGAGCAGGCCCACGCCCACCGCGGCCAAGAGCACGGCGTAGAGCGCGACCACCGGCAGGGGGTGGAGGGCGAGCGCGCTGTCGACGCGGCCGAGCCCGACGACCGCGACCAGCCCGACCGCCAGCGAGGCACCGAGCGCGACGCCGAGCCAGCGCATTGCCCCGCGCGCCGCTCCGAGGTGGTGCAAGATCGGGCGCGGCTCGAATTGCCCGCTCAGGGATTCGAGGAGCCGGTCCTGCACGGGCCGGGGCAAGCCGTAGAAGTCGACCTGGTTCATGCGGGGCCGTCTCCACCGGAACCCCGGGGTCCGGGATGGAGACTCAATGGAGCTACCCGACCTAGCCCGTGCCGGGAAGCGGGCCGTCTTCGCAGCCCAACCGGGCTCCGTTGCGCGCCGGCCCGTTCCGTGGCCCACTCCCCGGGCGGCTGGTTCGAGTTCCTTGCCCCGGGGTAGCCATGCGCTGGCTCGTCCTAATCCTCTTTCCCGTCTTGCTGCTGAGCGGCTGCGATCTCAATCCGCAGCCCGAGGTGCCGGGCTCCGACGAGCCGGGTGGCGGGGGCAGTGCGGGTGCCGCCGGTGCGCCAGGGGCCCTCGAGACGCCGCCTCGCGACGACGGCGAGCGGGACCCCGCGCCGGACGTCGGCCCGGGTGACTACGGCGGCCTCGCGGCGGGCAAGGCCACGCGGCCGGACGCTGGCCCGGTCCGAGAGGCGCCCGATGGCGGCGCAGACGCTGCGCCCGCGCCCCCCGTCGTGGTCGTGCAGTAGCGCGGGACTTCGACTAGCGTCCCGCGACCATGATGCTTCGCACCACACTCACCTCTCTGGCCGTGATCTCGCTCGCCGCGTGCGGCGGCTCTCCGCCCCCGGCGCCGGAGGGCGGGCACGGACACGGGCACGGACACGGACACGGGCACGGACACGGGCACGGGCACGGGCACGAGCACGGGCACGGCAAGGGGCACGGTGACCATGCCAAGCTCTCGCCGCCGCTCAAAGAGTTCCACGCGGTGCTCTCGCCGCTCTGGCACGCTGACAAGGGCCCGCCGCGGAACGACAAGATCTGCGCAGAGGCCAAGACGCTCGAGGACAAGGCTGCGGCGACCGGGGACGACGAGCTCGCCAAGGCCACCAAGGCCGTCGGCGAAGCCTGCGCGAAAGAAGGCCGCCCAGATCTCGAGAAGCTGTTCGTGGTCGTCCACGAGCGCTTTCACGTGCTCGCGAAGTGAACCCCTAGAGCGCGCCGTGCGTGCGAGCCCAATACAGGCCGTAGGCCGTCAGGGCGATGGCGAGCACCAGCAGCGCGGCCGTGGCCACGAGCCAGCCCGCCGTCTTGCTCTCGCGGGCGGTGGCTCGGGCCGCCGGCGGAAGCGTCGACGGAGAGCGGGCGGGCTCGGGCGCCTGCATCACCGTGGTGGGCACGAACGACGTGCGGTCCCCGTCTGCGCGCGGCGCTCGGGAAATGAGCGGAGCGGGCGAGAGCCGATCGTAGACTCGCTCGAGCGCTCCGAGCATCTCGTTGGCCGTAGCGTAGCGCTTCTCGAGTGACTTCTCCGTCGCGCGAGCGATCACCGGCCAGAGGCGCGAGCTCTCGAGGAAGGCGGGCAGAGGGATGCGCCTGTCGTCCAGCTGCGCGAGGCACGCCTCGGCCACCGAACAGGTGAGCGTGGGCTCGCCGCTCAGCATCTCGGCCATCATCATGCCCGTGGCGTAGAGATCCATGGCGGGGATGGGCGTTTCGCCGCGGATCTGCTCGGGTGGCATGTAGCGCGGCGTGCCGACCAAGATCCCGGCTGCGGTCACCTGGGCCTGGAGCCCGTCGACGCTCTTCGCGATCCCGAAGTCGAGGACCTTCACGGCACCGAGACGCGCCTCGTTGCTGCACACGAAGACGTTTCCTGGCTTGATGTCGCGGTGCACGATGCCGACCTCGTGCGCCTCCATCAGGCTGCGGAGCACCTGCATGGCGATGGCTGCCACCCGCATTTCCGCGAGCGGCCCTTCGTGGTCCATCACGTGCTTGAGCGAGTGCCCCTCGAGCAGCTCGTACACGATGAAGGGCAGGGGCTTCCCCCTCAGATTGAAGCCGATTAGCCGAATCGTGTTCGGGTGACTCAAGCGGGTAGCCAGCTCGGCCTCGCGGCGAAAGCGATCGAGCCCAGCCGAGTCGATGCTCTCGGCCGCGAGCAGCTTCATCGCGACGCCGCTGCCGTCCTTCAGGTCGGTGGCGCGGTACACCTGACTGAACGCGCCCTCGCCGATCAGCTCTTCGAGCCGGTAGCGGTCGGAGACGACCATCCCGGGGTGCGGCTCGACGACTTCCACGCCCGACCATCATTGCCCGGAGCGGGGGCCAATGGCGAGCTTCCGGTGCGTCAGTTGCAGGTGGCCTCGCCGCAGTAGACCCAGCAGGCGTCCTTGTTGCCGGCCTTGCAGTCCTTCGCCGCGGCGTCGTCCGCTGCCTTGAGCGCGGCCAGGTCGGCCTCGTCCGCGCCTGCCCCCGGCTTGGCCTTCATGGCCTGACCGCCGGCCTTCCCGTAACCCGCGCCCCAGTCCGAGCCATCGCACGGCGGGCCGTGCCCCAGCGCGATGTTCTTCGGCTTGTCCGTCGATGGCGGCCAGCTGACGAAGAGGGACGCTCGGTCGTTCTCCCGGCAGATGCGGATCTTCTGGTTTTCGCCCCGCTTGAGCCGGATCACGAGCGACGCGTATTTCCCTTCCACGAACTTCTCGTAGTAGTCGCTGCCGAGCTCACCGAAGTCTTCTTTCTTCTCGTAGCCGACCACCTTGCCCGAGCAATAGATGCGCAGCCACTCGCGCAGCACGTGCATGCTGCAGCGCTTGGCGCGCGCATTGGCGCCCTGGGTGTTCACCGCCACGCCCTGGTCCCACTCCGTGCCTTGCGGCGGGTTCGACTTCTCGCTCGGGATGTCCGGAACGTCCGAGATCTTGAAGCTCGGTGCCTTCGCAGCCGTCGTGGCCCCGGTGGGCGCCGGGGACGGCGCAGTCGCCGGCGCGGGCGAGCTGGGCTTCGCTGCTTCGGAGGCCGCGGGCGCCGGCGCGCCCTCTTTCTTGCAGGCGAGTAGGGCGAGCGCGAGGGCGCCGCCGATGGCAAACGTGGTGCGTGCGTCGGATCGCATGGTGCTTCCTCCCGCGGGCAGCATATCGAAGTGACGAGCGGCCCGCGAGCTTGCTATGAGGGGAGCGTGCATCGCGCGTTCTCGCTCGACGACTGGCGCCGGCGGGCAGCGAAGCACTTCCGCCCGGGCGACTTCTGGCGGCTCGGCCCGGGTGGGCTCATCAACGCGGCCGTGGGGCTGGCCACCGGCCGCGATCGCCACGCCGCCAGCGCCGGCGGTCTCGACGCGCGGGATCCGGAGCTCGTCGAGCTCTTGCTCGACCTGTCGCGCTTCGTCGGCGAGCGCTACTTCCGCTGGAAGGTCCAGGGCGTCGAGCACGTGCCGGCCGAGGGCCCGGCGCTCTTGGTCGGCAACCACAACGGAGGACTCCAGACCTTCGACAGCCTGCTGACGCTGGTCGCGATTCGCGACCGGTTCGGGCCCGGCCGAGTCGTGCACCCGTTGGCGCACGATCTCTTGTTCCACGAGCCGCGGCTGGGCGAGCTCGCGGTGAAGCTCGGGACACTGCGCGCCGACCACGAGGCCGCCCGGGAAGCGCTTCGCCGCGGTCGGCTGGTGTTGGTGTACCCCGGGTCCGACCTGGACTCGACCCGCCGGTTCGCCGATCGCCATCGCATCGAGCTGGGCGGGCGGACCGGGTTCGTGAAGCTCGCGCTGCGCGAGCGCGTACCGATCGTGCCGGTCGTGAGCGTCGGCACTCACGAGCAGTTCATCGTGCTGTCGCGCGGGGACGGCCTGGCGCGAGCGTTGGGGCTGAAGCGCTGGCTCCGAGCCGAGGTGTTCCCCATCGTGCTCAGCCTGCCTTGGGGGCTCACCAGCGGGTTCGTTCCGTACATTCCGCTGCCCGCGCAGACCTCGTTGCGCTTCGGTCCGGCCCTGCGGTTCGACGGCCTCGACCCGGAGGCTCCGGCCTCGATCGCGCTCGCCTACGAGCAGGTGCGCGAGCAGATGCAGGCCGAGCTCGACGTGCTGGCGAAGGGTCGCGTGCCGTTCTTGGGTGACGTTCGCGAATGGCTCGCGGGCCGTTGAGCCGGACGCCCCCGGGTTTTTCCGCTAGGCTCGGCTTGCCCCGTGCTCCCCGTCGTCTTCGTCGATCTGTTCGACCACGCCGAGCTGATCGGACTGGTTCAAGCCGCTTTGAACGGCGAGGTCGCGCTCGTGCCGGTGGGCGAGCAGCAGGTGCGGCGCCGGCCCAACGCCTTCGAGCTCCGGGTGCCAGGGCTCCGGCCGGTGGTGCTCTTGGGCGAGCCCGACGGCGACGTGAGCGCCGGCATGATCCCGGTGCGATTGCGCCCGTTCGACGACGCCCACGCCGGGCAGCTCTTGGTGCTCGCCTGCTCGGCCTCCGACGACCCTAGCTCTGGCGTGGCGGAGAAGTACGCGCCCGGTCGCTGGGAAATGTTGTCCGTGGTCGATCGTCTGGAGGTCGACGGCGGTGGCGCGCTCGAGATCGACCTGCCCCCGCCGTCGCAGAAGCCCTATCGCAAGCTGTCGACGGTGCCCCACGTGAACGGCATGGGCGAGGCCCTCTCGTCGCCGCCTCGCCTCGACAGTCACGACCCCCTGGTGGGTCGTTCGGTGGCTGGCGGCAAGTACATCATCGAGGTCGCGCTGGGTGCCGGGGCGACCGGCATCGTCTATCGCGCGCAGCAGGTCGCGCTGCGCCGGGCCGTGGCGATAAAGGTGATGCACGCCCACTTCCGCGCCGCGCCGGGCTTCGCTCAGCGGTTCCACGCCGAGGCCCTGGCCGCCAGCAAGCTCGACCACCCGAACGTGCTCCGCGTGCTCGACTTCGGCGAAGAGCCGGACGGGTTGCTCTATCTGGTGATGGAGCTCGTGACCGGCAAAGAGCTGCGCGCGCTCTTGAACGAGCGCGCCCTGGGACGCGACCGCGAGATCGAGGTCATGATCCAGGTGTGCTCGGCGCTCGCGGCCGCGCACGAGAGCGGCATCGTGCATCGGGACATCAAGCCCGAAAACGTGATCATCGCGACCGGCGCCGACGAGGACGGTCGGGTGGTCGACGTGGTGAAGGTCTGCGATTTCGGCCTGGCCACCGTGGAATCTCCGCGCGCCGGCAAGGACGACGGCTCGCTGGCGGCTTCGGCGGTCAACCTGGTCGCAGGCACGCCGCACTACATGGCTCCCGAGCAGATCCGCGGCGAGCGGCTCGACGGCCGCGCCGATCTTTACGCGGTGGGCGTGATGCTGTTCGAGATCGGAACTCGCCGGCTGCCGTTCGATGGCGAGAGCGCGATGGACGTCGTGCAGATGCAGCTCTACACCGAGCCGCCCCGGCCGCGCACCCTGGACCCGCGCGTGGACCCGCGGCTGGAGAAGATCACCCTGCGAGCGCTGGCGAAGAGCCGCGACAGTCGCTACCCCACCGCGCGCGATCTGCGCGCCGACCTGCGTGCCCTGATCGACGCCCGAGCCGAGACCCGGGACGTGCAGCGCACCAGCGTGCCGCTCGAGAGCCCGGAGTCCGGGTTCTTGGAGCTGTTCATCGCCCTCACCGCGGGGCTCGCGCCGGCTGGCGTCCGGGACGACGTCGAGCGCGAACGGACCCTCGAGCGGCTTTCGACGGCCACCCGCACCGCCATCGGCGGCCGCGGCGAGGTCCGCTTCTTGACCCGCGCCGTGGATGGCCGCGACCTCCGAGTGCAGAGCGGCACCGGGGAGACCTACGACATCCGCGCGCTGGTGGGGCAGACGGCCGAGCCCTACGTACGCCGTTTGGTCGACGTGTTCGCGCAGCACGAGGTCGCCTGCCTGGCGCTCAAAGAGGGCGTCGGCCGTCCGGAGCTGGCTGACCTGGTCTGGGCCTTCGAGACCGCGTTCTCGCCACGCGAGGTGATCACCCGTCTGCGCGAGCGCACCGGCCGCGGGGTGGTGGTGATCGCGACCACCGACCTCGTCGGGGCGACTCAGCCGCACATCCCCCGGAGCGTCGATCTGGCGCTGACCCGCATCGCTTTCGACCTGGCGGGGGCCGGCGGCGCTGCCCTGGCCGGGCGCGACGCCGCGCCGTTTCACGCTTCGGTGTTGGACGTGACGGCGGGTCTCACGGCACCCGAGCTGCGGTCTCTGGTGACGCACCTGGACTACGTTCGCGCTTCGCTCGCTGGCCTCTCGCACCTGGCGAGAGTGGACGTTCGTCGAGCAGTGCTCCACGCGCTCTCGACCGACCATCTCGCCGAGGTGGCGCAGTTGGTCCTCGACGAGATGAGCAGCCGCGCGGGCATCAGCGCGGACTTCGAGGGCGGCATTGCCCGGGCGCTGGCCGAGATCTTGGTGGCCCGAGACGACCCCGATTCGTACGACTTGCTCAGGAGCTTCTACGAGGTCTCGGTCCTGCAGCTGAGCGAGCTTCCCATTGCGCTGCGTGAGTGGGCAGACGCCGAGCTGCTCGCCTTCGACCTGTCGCGCGACGCGGTCCGCGTGCTGGGGAGGCTGCAAGGCATTCCCGAGCTTCCAGCTCTGGCGAGTGAGCTCGAGCGGGTGCGCCGCGCCATGCGCGTGCTGGCGCGGCGCGAGGACAACCCCGGCCTTTGGGCCACCGCCGCGCGCCTGCGAGAGCTCTCGGGAGGGGTCGAGCCGGGCGACGCCAGCCACGAGGCGCTCGCCGCTCGCGCCGCCGACACGATTCGAGAGCCCGACGTGCTCGCGGCCATCGCCGAGGCGCTGTTGCGTGGGACGGGCGATCAACGCAACGCCGGGATCGGTATCTTGCGCTTCGCCGGCTCGGCGGGTGCCCGCGCGCTGATCACCGCCCGCGAGCGGCTCGGCGACGACTCGGCGGTTCGCGGGCGGTTCATCGCCGCGCTCAGAGCCGTGGGCGACACCGGCGTGGCCGTCGTGGCCGAGCAGCTCGCGCAGCTCGCGGCGCAGGGTCCCCGCTCGAACCCCCACGATGCCGAGGACTTGCTGCGCGCGCTGCCCGAGCGGCCGTTCCCGAAGCTTGGGCCCATCATAGGCGAGTTCTTGCGGCACGAAGCTCCGGCGGTGCGCCGCGCCGCCACCCACATGATGGCGAGCACGCTCGGGCCACCGGCGCGGGACTCGCTGGTGAGCGCGCTCAACGACACCGACGATGGCGTGCGGATCGCGGCGTTGGCCGGTCTGCGCGAGGCGGGGCTGATCGACGGTCTCGCGGTCTCGCGCATCGACCGCATCTTGAACGCGGGTTCCGGCGCCAGCGAAGAGTTGCGCGCCGCCGCCGCGGGCGCCCTTGGCGCCGTCAGCGTCGATGCGCGCGTGGCGGCGGTCGATGTCCTCCGCCGCGCCCTCCGGCCGGTGAGAAGCTCGTTCATGGCGATGCTCAAAGATGCCGCGGGCAGCCCGGGCGAGAGCGTGCTGGTGCTGACCACCATCGGCCGCGTGCTGATTGGCCTGGCGGGGCCACTGGGCAAGAGCGACGTCGAGGCCAGAGCCCGCGCCAGCCGCGGCGAAATCAAGAAGGCGCTCTACGCCCTGATCGGCGTCACGCCCTGAGCCCTGCCCCTCGACGCGCGCCCGCCGCCGGCGGTATCGTCGCCGCCATGTGGGGTCTCCTCCGAGTCGGGTGTTTCGCGATCTTCTTCGCCGCGTGCGGCGGCACTCCCACTCCGGCCGCGTCGCCGGAGCCGGCACCGAGCGAACCAAGCGCCGAGCCCAAGGGCGAGCCAAGCGTCGAGCCCAAGGGCGACGACGAGAACGGTGAAGGCAAGGGCGAGGGCGGGGGCGAGGGCAAAGCCAAGCCTCCGGCGGGCGAACCGAGCTTCAAGGAGGGCAGCTCGGTGGACGAAGCGATCAACGCGGTGCCGCAGGGCACGCCTCGGGTCAACGTCGAGCAAGACCATCTCGCCAAGCCGCTGATGGACGAGAACCTGTACAAGCCGTGCAAGCTGGCCCAAAACCAGCACTTCAAGCTGAAGGTCGCGATCTGGGACGGCAAGGCCGTGGGCATCGACGTGAACGCAACCCCGAAGAGCGACAAGGTCGTGGCCTGCATCAAGCAGCAGGTGAGCGGCATCACCTGGAAGGACAAGGTGAAGTCGCTGAACACGGTCGAGTATCAGTACTGAGCGAACCGCCAAGTCGCCAAGGTCGCCAAGGATTTGAGGGTGGAGGATCCGGGCGCGGAGCTCGACGACCTTGCCCACCGTGCATCGGCGCAGCCCGGGGAAGCACGGCTCGGTCTTCGCTTGGGCGACCGCCTCGAGGTCGAGCTCGGGGCGGTGGAGGCCATCGCGTCGATCCACGTCGCGCAGGTCCTCTCCGACACGTTGCTTAGACGTGGCATCGAGCGGGTCATCCAGAGCTGGTGAGAACTTGGCGCGCTTGGCGTCTTGGTGGTTCCCGCAACGTTACACTCATTGATGCACGCCGCCCGAGTGAACGGCGTTGGCCCTAAGCGCGGCGTTTCGGTCTGCGCAGCCGCCGGCGCGCTTCGGCGTAGGCGGCAACCACACGGCGGAATGCCAGCGCGTCCCCGCCGCGATCGGGGTGCGTTTCGAGCGCCTTCTTGCGGTACGCGGTCTTCAGCTCGGCTTCCGTGACGTGGGTCGAGACGCCCAAGACGGACCAGATCGAGGCGTCGTCGTGGTGGCGCTCGAGCGTGCCGCTGCGCGCCGCGCGGGGCTCTCGGCTCGCCTGGCTGGGCCACGGAGGCTGACCTCGCAGCATTCGCTTCCAGGCTCGGGCCCAGAGCCCGTCGATCTCGATCAGGGGGGTGCCCGCCCGGCGTTCGGCCGCGGCGAGCGCCGCCTCTCGCGTCGCCGCTCCGCCGCCCTCTGCATCCGGTTTGCGGAACGGAACGTCGTGGGGCGGGCTGCTCCACCACGCCGCCCAGAAATAGCGGCCCCGGCTCGTCCGGGTGACCGAGCAGACGGGGGCGAAGAGCGACGACACCGCGCCGAATCTAGCGCGGGATCGGCGTGGGGCGTTGCGCAGCACTGTCGTGGCCTGCGACAGCACGCCATTTTGCCGGCAGTGGAACGAGGCCGCCGTCAGCGCTTGGCCGCGACCTCGGCCAGCGCTTCCCGAAACAGCTGGTCCAGCTCCCGGGCGCTCACCGGCGCGTCGAGACCGGCTTGCCCGCGCGCGCGCGCCTCTGCCGGCCGCGAGGCCGGGCGTCGCTCCGGCGAGGCAAACGTCCCGGACGCCTGCGCACGCCTGCGGTGCTCGTCGATGAACGCGGCGAGCGGCTGAGGCCGGGGCTCCCGCACGCTCACGAAGGACAGGCGCCAGCGCCACTCGTCGCCGAGCTTGGTGCACGCCGCGACGACCGTGTCCGCGTCCAACCAGTGCTGGGCGTCGAGGTGGCACTGGAGCCGCACGAAGGTGGTCTCGCCCCGGGCGACGGGCGCAGCCACGCTGGCCCAGTCACAGCCAAGCTCCAGCGTCTTGCACCGGATCGCGTCGTTGCCGACGAACGCGACGGCGTCCACCTCGTGAAGCACGCACGCACTACTCTCTGACATGGGCGCCCCCCTGGCGGCGCGGCTTGCACGCGCCATGCCACCGGGAGAAGTGACGCGCTGGCGCCTGCGTGATAGCGCTCGCGGATGTCACCTGCTGCCCCCGACGGTTGCCTGACCTGTCGCATCGATCTGGACGCCATCGTGTTCGACGGCGATCGCGACATGCGCCAGGCGCTGATGGCCGACGATCAGTTCCGCGAGGTGGTCGAAACCGCCGAGGCCAACGCCTTCGTGGCCTCGGCCCGCCGCGACCTCTTGCTGCAATCGCTGAAGCTCACGCCCAAGATCGCCCCCGAGTGCTTCGCGGCCATCGCGAGGGTCACTTCGCGGCTCGGCATCGACACCCCGATCGAGGCGTATTGCGTCCCCGATCCGCTGATCAGCGCCTTCGTGACTCCGCCCGAGCGGGGGCGGCTGATCTTGGGCGTCTCATGCGCCACGCTCGAGCGTCTGGACGCCCCCGAGCTGACCTTCGTGCTCGGTCACGAGATCGCACACGCGCTCTTCAATCACTTCTCGCTCACGCCCGAGGCGCTTCAGAGCGACGAACGCCTCTCTCCAGAGACGCTGGCCCGCTACTACGCGTGGATGCGCTATGCCGAGCTCAGCGCCGACCGCGTCGGCCTCTTGTGTTGCGACGACCCAGACGCGGTGGTGCGCGCGTTTTTCAAGTTGACCAGCGGGCTGTCGGAGCCGCGCTTCGCGAGCCAGGCCTGCGAGAGCGCCCAGCAGTGGACCGAGATCAGCGGTGAGACCATGGAGAGCGCCGAGGCCGACTGGTTCAGCACGCACCCGTACAGCCCGCTGCGTCTCAAAGCCATCGACGTCTTCTCACGCTCGCGCACCTATCACCAGCTGCTCGGCCGCGACGGGGGTGAGCTCAGCGAAGCCGAGCTCGAGCGTGAGGTCGCAGCCATCATGAAGCTGATGGATCCGACCTTCTTGGACGATCGGAGCGACGGCAGCGCCGAGGTGCGCGATTTCCTGGCCCTGGCCGGCGTGGCCGTGGCCACCGCCGACGGCACGGTGGTGGACGCCGAGCACGACCTGGTCGTCGGTCTGGTCGGTCCGGAGGGGAAGCTCTCCGACGGTGCTCTGATCGAAGAGCTGGGTGACGAAGAGTTCGAGCGGCGGATGATCGTCGCGGCCGAAAAGCTGTGTCTGAAGCTGCCGCCGGTGCGCCGTCAGAAAATCCTGGAAGACCTGGTGTCGATCGCGCTGGCCGATCAAGAGCTGGCCCACGAAGAGGTCGAGGTCCTGGGGACGGCGGCGGTGTGGCTCGGAGTGGACCCGACCTTCGTCGAGGAGGCCATCGCGCGCTACGCGGCGGCGCTGGACTGAGCGTCAGCTTGGCGCTTCATCCAGCGACAGCCCGCCCAGCTTGCGCGAGGTGATGTCCGACAGTGCCATGATGGTCGCCTGGGGGTTCACCGCGCTCGGGCTGGGGAACACGCTAGCGTCGCACAGGTACAGGCCGTCCAGGCCGCGCAGCTTGCCGTTCGGATCCACCGGGCCCCGGTCGTCCGCCGTCATGCGACACGAGCCGAAGGTGTGGTTCATGGTCATGGCCAGGTGCTTCGCCTGAACTCGCGGTGACAGCATGCTCTCGGTGTCTGCCGGGGTCCGCATCTCGTCGACCACGCTCACGATGCCGGTGTGCACGTAGCGCGCGCCCAGCGCCAAGAGCGCGTCTGCGGCACGCTTCATCCCGCGCATCACGGGCGCCACGTTGTGCTCGGGGATCCACAGCCGCATGTTCGGATCGCCGCTGCGCGAGGCCTTCACCGTTCCGTGCACGTCGCCCCGGTACACGCAGGCGATCACCGCGGCGCGCTTCACTTCGTCCAGGCGCTCGACGAAGCGCCGCCCGACGTCACCCCAGCGCACCATCAGCGCCGCCGGCGAAGCCCACAGCCCCTCGTACTTGAGCCCGCGGATCTCTTGCGAGATCGCTCCCCAGCCCTGGGTGGCGCCGACCCAAGGGTCGACGACCTCGTCCATGATGCCGACCAGCCCGCCGCCGATGTGACAGAACAAGGTGGCGCCCACCAAGCCCCGAGGGTTGATCCCGCTCTGTTGCAAGATCACGGGCGTGTGCATCGTGCCCGCGGCCATCACCACGTGCTTGGCGTACACGCGAAACCGGCCGTGCTTCTGCCAGCCGGGGACCTGCACCACGTGGCCCTCGACGCCCACCGCCCGCTTGCCCCGGGTCAGCACCCGATCGACCTGGCAGCACGTGAACACCTCGGCGCCGGCGCTCTCGGCCTCGGGCAGGTAGACCCGGTCCATCGACTGCTTTCTGCCGGACGCGCAACCGGTGAGGCAATCGGAGCTGCCCTCGCAGTCATGGACCGCTCGGGGCAGGCCCCCGCCCGACTCGCCCAGCACCCCCTGCACCGCGTCGCGAACCAGGTGGTTGCGTCGCCCCCAGACCGCCTGTGGCGTGGGCGCGACCCGACAGCGCGCGAACACCCGGGCGTAGGCTGCGTCGAGCTCGGGGCCATCGAAGTGCGCGACGCCGCTCTCGGCTCGCCACTCTCTCCGCACCCAGGCCGGCAGCGGCAGCATGATGGCCGAGTTGACCACGCTGCCCCCGCCCAGACAGCGCGCGTGCATGGTCGGGCTGGGGGCGGTCCCCATGATGATGCGCAACCCACCTTCCCAGAAGTAGCGGGCCAGGAAGCGCGGCGTGTCGCGGGCCATGTCTTCGGGCCGGACCTCGGGACCCGCCTCGAGCACCACGACCTTCATTCCGGCGCGCGCCAGGTTGGCCGCGGCCACGGCGCCGCCCGGACCCGAGCCGACCACCACCACGTCGGCTTCCGTCTCGAAGCCCGCCTTCACGTCGTCGAACGCGAGTCTCACCGGCCGGCCTCGGTGGCACCGGAGAGCGCAGCTGGGCGAACCGCGATCTTCACCGGATCGAGCGGGCGGTCGCAGACGCGATACTCCCCTATCCACTCGATGGCGAGTGGGTGCGACATGTACATCATGGTGGTGGTCGCCTTCAACGCGTCGCCCAGCACCCGCAGCACCAGCAGGTCCGAGCGGCGGAAGCTGTGGAGCGCCCAGGTGCGGTGGCGTACCGGCAGCCGCGAGAACCGCGAGAGCCGGAAGCTGAGCAGCCCGGCGCAGAGCTCGGTCAGCACGAACAACAGCACCAAGAGCCGACGCTGGCGCGGAGGCAGCTCGTCGAAATACTCGAGCGTGCGCGCCACCATCGCGGTGGACTCGAAGTCCGGTGCCCCGAGGTCGTTCTCGGGAAACGTGGCCTCGCTGGTCGCGGTGATCCCCGCGATCGCGAGGCGCATCCAGAAGCCCGGATCGGTCACCGCTCTTCGTCTAGCACGCCCGGGCCGGGGAGTGGCTGGACTCTCCCTGGAGGTGACCCCAAAGTGGGCTCCGTGGTTGCGAGTGACACCCCCGAACCGAGTGAGGACGACGCCTCGCGCTGGCCGTTTCGGAGAGCGCGCATCCGACCACCGACGTGGCGGACTGCGCTGCTCGCGACCGCGTTGTTCGCCGCCGGCCTGCCAGCGCTGGTCGCTGTCGCGGGCGTGGTGGTCGGTCACTTCTCCTTTGCAGTTTGGGCGTTCCCGCTGCTCGCAGTCCTGGTGTTCGCCTGGGGCTCGCGGCGGCTCGAGGAGCTTGGCCCAGGCTCCGCCGCCGTCTTCGCGCAAACGCTGGACCTGTCCGGGCGCGACCGCTCGGTCCGCCTCGACCTGGCGAAGATCCGCTTCGGGGCCCGCGCGGGGAAGGCAGTGAACCTCGAGCTCGAGCACGGGCGCCGCGCCGAGCTCGAGCTCGAGAGCGAAGAGGACGCCGAAGTGCTGCTGCAACGGACCGGCACGAGCGTCGAGCAACGCACGCTCACCTTCACGCTGCGCGCCACAATCGGTCCGTTCGTGGCCGGTCTGCTGTTTTACCTGGCGCTGGTCACTCCCGTGTCCGCGCTGATCTCGTGGCTCGGTCGCGCTCTGGCCGGCGCGTCACCGGCGGGCTCTAGCTCCCTGCCCATGCTCGCAGCGCTCGTCCTCGGGCCGCTCGTGACGTTCCCGCTCTCCTGGTGGCTTGCGCGGGCGCGCGTGTCGACGGTCACGATCGGGCAGGACGGGATCACGCTCCATCGGTGGTTCGGGGACCGCTTCATCCCGCACTCAGCCATCACGGGATTCAAGGCGATCTCCCCCCCGCCACGTGCGGACGATGCGGCTCCGCTGGCGGGCATACGGGTCGGCATTGGCGAAGAGCAGCTCATCCTTGCGATGATCGGCTGCAGCCCAGAAGACCTGGAGCGCGCGCTGACTCGGCTGCGCGGGGCACGCAAGGCCTTCGAGCAGGCGCGGGAGGCCGCACCTCGGGTCGACACTGCGTTCGGGCGTCGGGGTCGGACGATGGGTGAGTGGCGCCAGCATCTGCTCGACTCCGGCTTTCGCCAGCGTGTAGTGACCGCCCCCGACGCCGAAGCAGTGCTCTCTGACGCGACTCAGCCCCTCGAGCATCGCGCCGGCGCTGCGGTCGCACTGCGTGCGCTCGATCCCGAGCGGGGCCCGGAGCGGATCCGCGTGGCCGCGGACGTGGCGGCGGATCCGCGCGCCCGCGAGCTCTTGCTCGCAACGCTCGATGATGACGCCGAGGTCGAGGAAGCGCTCGAGCGGCTGGAGCGTTGACGCATCGCCGGCCACGACTTTCTAGCGGGTTCGGCAATCACTGGGCCAGCTCTGCGAACCTACTTCACTCGCCCGACGCGGCTCGCGAGGGCTCCGCGACGACGGTCAGCGCGAGTTGAGCTCGGACACCTTGCGCGCTTTGCACGAGGAAAAGCAGCCCTGATACTCGGGGCTGCTGGGGTTGGACGCCTTGTCCCTGCACTCGCTCACGCACGCCTCGATGACTTCGGGAGACATCGCTGAGACGCGGGCGGGCTTGGAGGTCGTCACCTGGCCATCGATGGTGCCGTATCCGCGCATGGCGCACATCGAGAGCGTGAGGGTCTTGTACTTGGGCCCTGGATTGGCGATGCGCAGCGGGCAATACGTGTCGCAGTCCTTGATGCGCGAGGTGTCCTTGCAGGCGGCGTCCAGACGAAGGTCGAACGCCTCCGTCAGCGAGCCAAACTCGGGGGCCTCGGCGTTGGCCTTCCACGCCTCGTGACACGTCTTGAGACCCGCGCCCGAAAAGCCATCGGCCTTCTCGCACTCGGCGAGTGCCTTCTTTGCCTTGCTGGTGCAGCCGCCGAGCATCAGCAGAGTCACCACGAAACCAACCACTCGTCGCGCCAAGTACTCGTTCGCCATGTTCCACCTGGCGCGTGAGCGCCTTCTCCCGCCGACGGTGCCACGCACGCACAACGGGTCGCCATGGTCATTTCGAAACGGTGTCCCGGCGCGCCGTCCGGATCACCGCGGGGCGCAACTTGTTCAAGAAGCAGCACCGAGCGGCAAGCTCGCGGGCTCGTGCGCCGCCGTGCGGCCAGGGCGGGGAAGAGGTCTTAACACGCTGAGGCAGGAAGACCCCGCGCGCGCGACCGGTGCCGACCGCGCGCGATTCCCCGCGACCTCGATCGAATCAGGGTTTGATGAGCTTGAGAGCGACGTGGCAACTGCTGGAGTTGCATGTCGCGGCCTGAGCGCTCTTGGTGTTCATCGGCTTGTCGCCGGTGGCCGAGCGCATGCGGATCTCCGCGGTCGCCCAGTTCGGCGCGGTCGTGCCCGCGGCATCGACGAAGAACACTCCCTTGCCGTCCGTGCAGGCGTAGTGGAAGGTCGAGCCGTCCTTCACGCCGATCTCCACCTTGGCTGCGCCGTTGGTACCGCCGGCCTCGAAGACCACGCCACCGAAGAGCCAGTTCTTGCCGGCCGCCGCGCCGCCGGCCTTGTGGCAGTTGATGCACTCCATGCCGGTGAACCCGCTGTGGGTGCTGGGTGAGTCCTTCGAGGGTGTGCAGTTCGCGTTGTATGCGTTCGGCCAGAACCCGCTGCCGCCCCCCGTACCGCCGGTGCCGCCCCCCGTACCGCCGGTGCCGCCGGTCGAGCCGCCAGTGCCACCCGTCGAGCCGCCCGTGCCGCCCGTCGATCCACCGCTGCCTCCGGTCGAGCCGCCCGAGCCAGCCGTACCGCCGCCGGACCCCGCCGTACCGCCGCCGGACCCTGCCGTTCCGCCGGTCGAGCTGCCGCCGGTCCCGCCGGTCGAGCTGCCGCCGGTCCCGCTGCCGCCGGACCCGCCGCCGTCGTCATCACCACCGCAACCCGCGACCGCGGCGAGCGCCACTGCCGAAGCCAACCAAATCGTCTTTGTCATGAACTTACCTCCTCGAGCCGGGGCTCGAAATTCCCATTGTCATCAGAAGCAGCTCGCTCCGGGCCCGGGTCAGGCTCGGCGCAGGCTCTGCGCGGCCGGGTCAGGAGCCCGCAGTGCACGAGAAGACGGGACCAGCGCTCCCGGCCCGCGGCGTTCACCAACGCTTGTTCGAGAACCGGATGTTGGGATCGGTGTACTTCGGGTCGGCGATGTCCGGGGTCGTGCCGATGGTCTTCTTGGCGTCCCCGTACTTCCCTCCGTCCGTGAGGTCCGTGGCGACGTCGCCCCAGTTCAGAGCCCGCGATGAGCAGGTCAGGACGCACGCGGGGATGCGCTTCTCCTGCGGTAGCGTGGTCGAGTTGATGCGGTGCAGGCAGCCCGTGCACTTGTCCATGATGCCGAGCTCGGCGTCGAACTGCGGGGCGCCGTACGGGCAGGCCGCCTCACAGCGTCTGCAGCCGATGCAGTCCACACCGTTGACCGGGTCCTCGCTCTTGCTGGGCTTGATGTGCACGATGCCCGTTGCCGCGTCCTTGACGTAGCGCTTCACGGGGCAAGCATTCAGGCAGCCGGGGTTCGTGCAGTGGTTGCACGCCATGGAGACGTAGCGGCGAACCGGCTTGCCTGCGCTCTCCCACTCGTGGGTCAAGATCCGGCGCCTGAGCACGCCGGGCGGTAGATCGTACTCTTGTGCACAGGCGGCCTCGCACGCGCGGCAGCCGATGCAGTTCGCAATGTTCAGATGAAATCCGTACTGCGGCATGGTCGGTCTCCTTCGCGCGTCACCCGATCTTGTAGACCCGGCAAGCGGCTTCCTTGTGAACCGCCTGGCCCGAGTGAACTTCCGCTCGGCCCTTCAGGAGCCAGCCGTCGTGGACGCCCTTGCCCACCGCGTTCTTGCCGAGGGCCCAGTGCCCGAAGCCGCGGACCCAGCCCACGCACTCTGGGTGGATGGTCGGCGCGACGTGCGCGCGCGCTTCCACGAGCCCGTCCGGGGACTCGACCACCACGCGATCGTTCTCGGAGATGCCGAGCGGCGTCGCCTTGGTCGGGTGGATGATCACGCGGTTTTCGCCGCGCATCGCCATTAGCCAGCCGTTGTTGAAGGTGCGGGTGTGGGTGTGCTCGACCTCCTTCCACGACAGGAAGTAGAGCGGGTACGCCGCCGTCGGCACGTCGATGGGCGGCAGGTAGTAGGGCAGCGGGTGGTAGTTCGGGTCGTTCGTGACGGTCACGTTCGCTGGCTTGATGGTCCCGAGCCAGGCGCTCGCGAGCAGCGGGTCCCAGAACTGCGCGAAGCGCGTCTGGGTCGCGAACCCGCCCTCGTAGGGCTCGCCGTTGGGCAACGCGTAGAAGCCGTTACCGTCCGGCCCGGTGAGCTTCGACTTGTCGATGACGATGCCGTCGGCCGTCCCGACGCCGGCGCTGACCTTCTCCACCGTGTAGGCCACGCTGCCGGTGCCGGCGCTCTGCTTCTTCACGCGCATCGTGGCGGCGGCGTAGGTCTTGGCCGCCTTGTAGGCGTCGGTCTTGCTCCCGCCGGCCGAGCCTGTCTCGACCCAGACGCCGTTCTTCTTCAAGTCGGCCCAGGTCATCTGGTTGGCCCAGGGTCCGCCGTTCAGGCCCTTGGCCATGTACTCTTCCCACTCCGTCCTGAGCCAGTTCTCGTCGGTGTCGTTCTTTCCGGGCTGGTCACCGAAGCCGACCATGCCCATGGCCTTGCCCAGGTCGATGAAGAACTGCGCCTCGGGCTTGCCGCCGATCCAGCTCTTTACCGCGGGCTGCCGCAGGCCGACCGAGTAGAACGTTCCCCACATCGCGTTGAAGTCGAAGCGCTCGAGGTAGTTCGAGCCGGGGATGATGAGGTCCGCCATCAGCGCCGTCTCACTGAGGTGGGTGTCGACGCAGAGCACGAAGTCCATCATGCCGAGCGCGTCGAGCACTTTCTGCGTGTTGGGCGTGCTCATCACGACGTTCTGAAACACGATCACCGCCGCCTTGAGCGGATACGGGTTCCCGAGGAAGTCCTTCTGCTCGAGCATCCGGTTGACCATCTCGACGTAGATCCCGGAGCCGTGGCTGTAGAGGTACTTCCGCGTGTACTTCGTTCCCGAGATGGTCACGTCGTCACGACCGTCGACGCGCCACTTGTCCTTGGCTGGGAACGCCGGCTTCAGGTTCGCTGGACCCGAGCGGCGCGGAAACCGCAGCGTCCCGTTGCCGTCGATGGCACCGAACAGGAGCGGCAGGCAGGCGATGGCGCGGCCGCCCTGGGTCGCGTTGGTGTGGTGTCCGGGGCCGCTCCAGCTGTCGATGAGGATCTTGCGGCCCGCGGCGTACGCGTTCTCCAGCGTCGTCGCGGCCGCGTCGATTTCGGCGATGGGGACTCCGGTGATCCCGGCGGCCCAGGCCGAGTCCTTGACCACGGTGTCGTAGGTCCCGTCGCCGTCGAGGTACTTCACGAACTCCTCGAACCCGTAGGTGTACTTGCCGACCCAGGCGGTATTGTACTTCCCGCTCTTGATCACGTGCCGGGCGATGGCGAGGGCGAGCGCCCCGTCGGTCCCCGGGCGCGGCGCCACCCACTGCGTGGCCTTCGAGGCGGTGGTGTTGAAGATCGGATCGACGTAGATGAACTGCTTTTCCGTGCTGTCCGAGGCCTTCTTCGCCATGCCCCGAGAGAAGATTGCCGCCAGATGGATCCACTTGATCGCGGACAGGAAGTTCCAGCCGAAGATCAGGATGCAGTCTGCGCCCTCCATGTCGGAGATGGGGCGGTCGTTGCCGATCACGCTCTTGAACATCGACTTGCGCGACGTGTCGCAGAGGTTCGAGTGGTTCGAGTAGTTCGGGGTAGCGAAGGAGTCGCAGAAGTTGGACTGAGCGTGGGTGAAGGAGTGGTCTTCGCCGAACCAGACCAGCGCAGAGGCGCCGTACTTCGCCTTGATGGTCTTGAGCCTCATCGCCGCCTCCTGGACCGCCTCGGTCCAAGTGATGGGCTCGTACTGTCCCGAGCCGCGCGGGCCGACGCGTCGGAGTGGCGTCTTGATGCGGTCCGGGTCGTAGAGCGAGCGCAGGCCGGCGTTGCCCTTGCAGCACAGGCGCCCGAGATCGCCGCCGGTCTGCGCCTGCGTGAAGAAGTCGTTTGGCGCCGGGCCGTTCACGTTGGCGACGTTGTTCGGGTTGGTCTTGAGCGGCTCGATCTTCTTGGCCACGCCATTCTCGACGAACACCTCGATGCCGCACTGGCCGCCGCACATGTTGCAGCCGCTGGGGATCCAGGCGCCCGTGGCGGGGTAGTCCTTGTACTCGGCGGCCTCGGCGGCGTTCACGCCCAGGCTACCGTTCTTGTTGACCAACTGCGCCGAGACAGCGGCCGCTGAGCCCACGGCGCAGCCGCGGAAGAAGTTGCGGCGGTTCATCCTGAATTTGGCGGCGCGCTCCAGCGCCTTGGCAAACTGCTCGGCCCCTTGTGCCCTGAGAGTCGGAAGCTTCTTGCTTGACATGACTGGGTCTCCAAGTTCAGGGGAAATTCGTCGGGTAGTTGGCGTGGCAGACCTTGCACTTTGCCGGGTCCACCTGCTTGCGGAGGGCGAAGCCGGAGGTGTTGCCCCAGCCGCCCGGGTTCACCTCGGTCGCGGTGTGGCAACCGGAGACGCAGTCGAGCATCGCGTGGGTCTTGACCACGTGATAGGTGACGAGCGGCGGAGTCGCTGCGCTCGTTGTCTTGAAACCCTGCATGTCGGTGTGGCAGACCTTGCAGTTGGCTGCCTTGGAGATGGGCACGCCGCCCTTGTGGATGGCAGTCAGGTTGACGGTGCCCGGATCCCAACGAAGGACGCGTACCTTGGCAGTCGCGAGCTCTCCCGATTTGACCACCGCCACCTCTTGCGGCGAGTCCTCGAGCTGGGTGTCGAGCGCCACGGTGTCGGTGCCGACCGTCACGCCAGCCGCGGTCGCCCAGACCTTGTAGACGCCAGGCGGAACGGTGAGGGTGAGCTCGCCGAACTTGTCCGTTTGGCCGCCCCCCGCGTTCGGGTCCAAGCTGACCTCCGCTTTCTCGAGCGGAGCCTTGGTCTCGCGGTCGATCACCTTGATCAAGAGGGAGGTCACTCCGGCGTCCGGGTCGACACCGCCTTCACCAGGCGGACCCGCTTCTCCAGGCGGCCCGCCTTCGCCGGGCGGCCCCGCCTCGCCGGGGGGGCCGGGCGTGCCTGAGTCGCCGTTCTTGCCGGCAGGGCCCTTCGCGCCGGGGTCGCCCTCACATCCGCATCCAAATACCGCCGCGCCCGAGAGCAGCGTGAGCAGGCCGAGTAGCTCGACGTGTCGCCTCATGATGTTACTCCGTTCACCGGGACGTGTGCGCGAATGCACCGCGCATGCCAGAGCAAGTTCCGCGACTATTTCGCGGCGCGCTCGCGTGGACGCGTTACGAGCCTCGGACGCTCGTCACCTGCGCGTTACCTGGGCGTAACGCGAGCTCGGTCGAAGGACTCTGCCGCTCTCAGCGCTGCTCGCGCCGCTTGAGCTTCTCCCAGAGCGTCTTGCGGCTGATGCCCAGCAGGTCCGCCGCTTCGGCCTTGCGACCGCCGGTCTGGGCCAGCGCAGCGTCGATGCGCCGGTCTTCCTCGGCCTGCAGGGAGTCCGAGAGCGAACCGTTCGCGCTCGCGGGTGCTCCGATCGGCAACCCCAGCGCGACAGGCTCGATGGCGTGGGCAGTGGTCATGGCGACCGCGCGAGCGACGACGTTGGCGAGCTCACGCACGTTTCCAGGCCATTGGTGGCCTTTCAGTGCGTTGCGGGCAGCGCCGGTCAGCATTTTTTCCGGCTTGCCGGCGTCCTGCGTCTCGCGCCGGAGAAAGTGATCGGCAAGGAGCTGCACGTCCTCGCCGCGCTCGCGGAGCGGCGCGACGCGGATGGGGAGGACCGCCAGGCGATAGTACAGGTCCTCGCGAAACCGACCCTCCGCCACGCGTCGGAGCAGATCGACCTTGCTGGCGGCGACCACGCGCACGTCGACCCGAACGGGCCCGGCCGCGCCGAGGCGCTGCACTTCCTTCTCCTGAATGGCGCGCAGGAGCTTCGCTTGGAGCGCCATCGGGATCTCGTCGATCTCGTCGAGGAAGAGAATGCCCCCGTGAGAGAGCTCGAAGTGCCCTCTTCGCTGGCGGTCGGCGCCGGTGAATGCGCCGCGCTCGGTGCCGTAGAGCTCCGACTCGAACAGGGCCTCCGGAATGGACGCGCAGTTCAACTTCACGAGCGGCCCCTGAGCGCGCGGGCCCGACGCGTGGATGGCGTTCGCCACCAGCTCCTTGCCCGTGCCCGTCTCGCCTGTGATCAGGATGGTCGAGGCACCATCGGCGACCGCTCGGATCACTCGAAATAGCTCCTGCATCGGCGGCGAATCGCCGACCATGCCGCAGCACACGGGGCCCGGGGACGAGAGCGTGAGGCTGCCAGCCCGGGCCTGCCGCACGCGCAGGTAGCCGTTGACGGTCTCGAGCAGCAGGGTGGTCTCGAATGGCTTGGTCAGGAAGTCGCGGGCCCCGAGCTTCATGGCCTCGACCGCCGCGGGGACGTCGCCGTGGGCCGTGATCATCACCACGTCTGTGCTGGCGCCTCGCCGGCCGAGCTCGCGCAAGAGCTCGATTCCGCTCAGGTCCGGCAAGCGCAGGTCCAGGACCGCAACCTCGAAGTGTCTCCGCGAAATGAGCGCGAGGGCCTCGGCGCCCGACGCCGCCGTCGCGACGTCGAGCCCAGCTTCCTCGAGCGCATCCCCGAGCGCGATGCGGATCAGGGGCTCGTCGTCCACGAGCAGCACAGCGGGCAGATTCGTCACTCGGGCTCCGTCGGGCCTTCGATACCCCCCAGCCCCGAGAGCGGCAAGAGGACCTCGAACGCGGCCCCCTCGCCCGGCGTCGACTCGACCTGGATCGTTCCCCCGTGGCGCTCGACGATCCCCATGCTGACCGAGAGCCCGAGGCCCGAGCCCGAGCTCCCGGCCTTGGTCGTGAAGAACGGGTCGAAGATCCTACCCAGCGACTCCGGAGCGATGCCGACGCCTTCGTCTTGCACAGTGACGACTACGAGCTCCCCACGCTGCTCGATGCCCACACGGAGCTCGCCCCCCTCCGGCATGGCGTCGATGGCGTTCAGCACCAGGTTGAGGAACACCTGCTCGATGGCGTGGGCGTCCGCGCGAACCAGAGGCAGACTCGGCGCGTCGTCGAACACGAGTCGGACCGCACTCTTCTCGAACGATGGCGCCAGGAGCTCGAGCACGCGTGCGAGCAGGACACCCAGATCCACGTCCGCCGGCTGGAGCTCGTGCTGCTTCGAGTACTCGAGCAGCTGTCGGACCACCCGTTGCGCGCGAACGACACCGTCCGTGACGAGGTCGTAGTACTTCCGGCGCTTGGCCTCGTCCCGGTCGTTCTTCTGCAGCGACTCCACGCAGTGGACGACTCCCGACAGCGGGTTGTTGATCTCGTGCGCAACCCCGGAGGCCAGTCGCCCAACGGCCCAGAGCTTCTCCGACTGGGCCAGGCGCTGAAAGGTCTTTTCGCGCTCGGCGCGGGCGGCGTCCAGCCGTTCGGCCATGGCGTCGAACGCGTTCGAGAGGCGGCCGATCTCGTCGCCGCTCACGTCCGCCACTCGCGCCCGAAGGTTGCCCTTGCCGACCGCCTCCGCGGCGTCGGAGAGGCGCCGCAGGCGCCGGAGCACGCGCGAGGACAGGGCCAGCGTCACCGCGACGCCCGTGAGCACGACGCCCACACCGATCAGCGACAGCCGCATCAAGAGGTCGCGCGAGAGCGCCGTGGCGCGGCCGGTAGAGATCCCGACGTGCACGTGGCCGGCGAGGCCGCCCACGACCGGCGCCATCACGTCGTGGACCTCGCGCTCGCCGATCCGAACGACGAGGGAGGGGCGTTCGGCCCTGGGCGTCGTGTGAGCCAGCAGCAAGTCGGAGGGGAATCCTTCCTTGAACGTGTGAGCGAGCACCCGGTGGTCTTCAGCGATGGCGAACGCGTATTCCACGTCGGGTTGGGTCGTGACCACGTCCTGCATCAGGCGCTCGGCCGCGAAGCGTTGTCCGGTGAGGAGATCGTCCACCGTCATCGCCGCGATCTGTTGAGCCAACGCGGCACCTCGGGCGTCGGCCTGCGCGCTGATGGCGGAGCTGACAGCGTTGAAGACGATGGTGACCGTCACCGGCGCGAACAGCGCGAGTGGGACCAGCAGCGTGAGCAGGATCCGTGGTCGCAGCCCCAGGGACTTCACGGCGTGGCCGCTCCGGCGTCCGACCCGAGCACCACGCGTTGCATCGGTGCGATGCTGGCGTAGGCCTTCGGGTCGCCCGGCGCGAAGCGGTCGAAGCCGAGGGCAGCCAACGCCGCCTGGCCGTCGGCGTGCTCGTTCGCCTTCAGCAAGACGCTGCGCAAGAGACCCCTGACCGGCGCGTCGAGGGCGCGCCGGGCCACGAACGGAGGGATCCCGAACTCGGGTGAGCGATGCAACACGCGCAACCCCTCGACGCGCGCAGGGTCCGACTTCGCCAGCCGCTCGTAGATCAAGCTGTCGACCCCCGCGCCGCGCACGCGACCGCTCGCGACCAGGTCGATGGACCCCGTGTGCGAGTGCGAGTAGACGACCTCGGCGAAGGGCTGGCTCGCCTCACCCGCTGTCTGGCGCGCGAACCACTCCGGATAGATCCGCCCAGACAGCGAGAGCGGGTCCACGTACGCGAACTTGTCCTTGGCCAGGTCTCGGATCTCGCGGGCCGGGTCCGTCGCGCGAACGAGGATTTGCGAGGCGTAGGTCGACTTTCCGCTGACGACGGGGACGGCGAGGATTTCGACTTCGTCGCCGAGGGCGAGGTATGCGCCGGTGCACACGAAGCCGAAGTCTGCGTCTCCTCGCTCGAGCAAGGTGTTGGTCTCGGCGTAGCCGCGGCGCTGGAGCACCTCGATGCGATGTCCCGTCCGCGCCTCCAGGTAGTCTGCGAGGTGTCGAAACTCGCGCGCCGTTTCGCGTGGCGAGAGCATGGTCCCGACCGCCAGACGAAGCGTCGAACGATGTTGGCTCGGCTCGGGCTCACCGCGTCGAGTCAGATCGACCTGAACGTCGGCCCGACGCTCGGAACAGGCCAGGAGAAGGCAGGCGCTGGCGCCGAGCGCCAACAGGCGCCGTCGAGAACAGAGGGGCGGGCGAACTGCCATGGCCGGGGCGGGTGAGTCTCACTCCGCCGGGTCGAGCGGGTCGAAGGCGGCGGCCTCGCCGCGCACGACCTGGTCCGAGGTCCGGCCGAAACGCCGCTCTTTGCGGGAGAAGAGCTCGACCGACTCGAGCAGGGTGGTCGGCTTGAAGTCGGGCCACATGATCGGCAAAAAGACCAGCTCGGCGTACGCCGCTTCGTACAGCAAGAAGTCCGACAGTCGGCTCTCGCCGCCGGTGCGGATCAGCAAGTCCACGTCGGGCAGGGTGCGGGTGGTCATCTCGCGGTGGAAGAAGCTCTCGTCGATCTCTTCGGGGAGCACGAGCCCTGCGCGGGCCCGCACGGCCAGCGCCCGAGCCGCCTCGACGATGTCTTGTCGGCCGCCGTAGGACAGCGCGAGCGTCAGGGTCATCTTCTCGCCGTCGGCGGTGTAGCGGATCAGATCTTCGACCGCGTGGCGGGTGCCGGTCGGCAGGTCTTCGAGCGCGCCGATCACGTTCACGCGAATGCCCAGCGAGCGCAGCTCGGAGCGCTCTTTCTTGGCGAAGTCGACCAAGAGCCGCATCAGCGCTTCGACCTCGCCCCGCGGGCGAGCCCAGTTCGCGACGCTGAAGGCGTACAGCGTCAGGTACTCGACCCCGATGCGAGCTGCCGTCTCGACCGCGTCGCGCACCGCGCGCGCGCCCTCGGCGTGGCCTTCGACCCGCGCGAGCCCGCGCTCGCGAGCCCATCGGCCGTTGCCGTCCATGATGATTGCGACGTGACGCGGGACCCTGACTCTTTCGTTCTCAGACACGATTATCCGTTTCCGTTCCCGAAGCCCGGCAGGCCGACCTTCATGGGTGCAAGGTGGCAGACAAAAGCGCGGGCTCTCGGGGCCCTGTGTGGAGGTTTGATGGAATCGCCCGGCGGGCTTCGATAAGCCCTGAGATTCCAGCTGGTTACCCGGCTTCTTCGGGTGCGTCGTGGCGCGGCCGCGAGCGCCGTTCCAAGGCGTCGCGCGCCTCGCCGGCCGCCTCTTTCAGCTGCTCGCTGGCGCGCCGGCGCGCCGGCGGGAAGACCAACCGGAACACCACGCGCGGGGGGCCCGCCGCGGTGAGCTCGGCCCGCCCGCCGTGCGCTTCGGCGACGGCGCGCACGATCGAAAGCCCCAGGCCGGTGCCGCCCTTGTCCGAGCGGGTGGTCACGAAGCGTCGAAACAGCCGCTCGCGCACGTGCTTGGGAACCGCGCCGTCGTTCGCGACCTCGAGCACCACGCCGTCCTCGTCACGTCGCAGCGTGAGACGGATGCCGTCTCCGTTGGTCGCGTGGATCGTCGCGTTCTCGAGGAGGTTGCTCACCGCGCGCACGAGCCAAGTCTCGTCGCCCCGGATGCGTGTGTCGCCTTCCGCGACGATGGCGATGCCGCTCGCGTTGTCGCCCAGGGCGTCGACCGCCACCCTCGCGGCATCGGCGAGGTCCACGGTCTCCAAGTCCTCGGCGCCTCGGGCCTCGATCCGGGCCAGACTGAGCAGATCTCCGAGCAAGCGCTCGATCCGCTCGGTCGACTCGCGGATGCGCGTGACGAAACGGCGCGCCTCTTCCGGCTCGTCGATGGCGCCCTCTTCCAGCACCTCGGCGCTGGCTCGGATGGCCGCCACCGGGTTCTTCAGCTCGTGAGAGAGATCGGCGGCGAACGCCTCGACGAAGGGGCGGCCTTGCAGCTGTCGTCGCATCGAGTCGATGGACCGGTTCAGGCGGGTGACCTCGCGACCTGCCGGCTCGAGCGGCGCAGCGACGGGCTCACCGGCGCTCACCTTTTCGGCGAAGGTGCTCAGGTTCTCGATGGGCCGTGCGATGGCGCGCCCGATCAGCGCTGCGGCCGCGGCCGCCACCGCCCCGAGCACCAGGCTGATCACCAGCACCGTCGGCGCGAAGTCCTCGAGCAAGCGCCGCATCACCACCGTCGGTTTCACCACCCGCGCAGCGCCCGCCACCTGCCCCTGACTCACGATCGGCGAGTCCACGCTGACCGTCCCCGCCTCGCCCTTCTTGCTGGGGGCCCCCCGGGGGAAGAGCATGCGGCCGTCGCGGTCGAGGAGCTCGAACGAGAGCTCGGCGCCGCGCTCGCGCTCGGTCTCGAGCCGCACCGCGATCTCTTCGATCCGCAGCTTGCCGCGGTCCATCTCGGCGCCGAAGATCCCCGCCACCACGGCGCTCTCGTCGAGCGCGGCCTGGTTGGCCAAGCGCACGGCCCGCGCCTCGATGCGGTCGATCACCATGATGCCCAGGCCGAAGGCGAAGGCGCCGACGATCAGCGCCAGGGCCACGAACACCTGCATGCGGATCGAAAGGCCGCGGGTGCGGGTGGCGAGCAGGCGAGCGACGACGAACGCCGCGAACAGGATCAAGCCGATGGCGGCGGCGGCGACGACGATCAGGCGTGTCACGGCTTCTCGCCGGAGGGTCGTGGCTGATCGGCGACGCGATAGCCGACGCCGCGCACGGTCTCGATCAGCCCCGGGTCGCCCCCCGAGTCGGCGACCTTCTTGCGCAGGCTCTTGACGTGGGAGTCGATGGTTCGATCCGTGATCGCGAAGCCGTCCCCCCAGACCTTGTCGATGATCTGCGCGCGCGTGTAGACACGGCCCGGGCTCTCGAGCAGGCTCGACAAGAGATCGAACTCGACGCGGGTGAGCTCGAGGGCCCTGCCGTCGACCTGCGCGCGGCGTGTGGATTCGTCCACGCTGAGCGGGCTCAGATCGCTGGCGGCCGGCGAGCTTCGGCCCGGCCCGGCCCGGCGCAGCACCGCGCGCACCCGGGCCACGACTTCGCGGGGCGAAAACGGCTTCATCACGTAGTCGTCTGCGCCCGTCTCGAGGGCGGCCACACGATCGGCCTCACCATCTCGGCTCGAGAGCACGATGATTGGCGTGAGCTTGCCCGCGCGCCGCCAGGCGCCGATCAGATCGAAGCCGCTGCCGTCCGGCAGCATCAGATCGAGGACGATCAGGTCCGCCTCGCCGGCGGTGGTGGCCGCCGCGCAGGTGCCGGCAGTCTCGACCGTGAAGCCGTCGCGTCGCAACGCGTAGGCGACCGACTCCGCGATGGCGGGCTCGTCCTCGACGACCAGGATCTTCTGCGCCATTCCGAGCTGACGGTAGCACCGTCCGGCGGCGCGCACAGGCCGTGTCAGCCGCGCGTGAGCTCTTTGACCAGCGGGCCCACGGCCTGGAACAGACGGTCGAGGTGCGCAGGGACGGGTTGCGTGCCGGCGAAGTGGACGACCAGCCCGCCGGGGCGGACCTCGACGTGCCCCGAGAACTTCCACGACGCGAAGAGCGCTCGCGCCCCCTTGGGGAACGCCGCTGCCGCCTCGGACGGCGAGGCGGCCAGCGTGAGCATGTGCTGGTCCCACACCGGGTCACCGACCTTCACGGTCGGCATGGGCGGGTTCTCGAGGTAGCTGACCCGGGTGTTGAAGTGCTCGCCGCCGCGCGCGGCGGCCCGCCGCACGAACCCCGGATGGGTGACGAACAGGAGCGCGGTGCGATCGACCGGCTCGCTGTCGAGGGGCGCGTGCCAGGGCTCGGCGATGGTGGCGCTGCCCGGGGGCACCGACCACGACGCGGCGTTGAACCAGGCTTCTGCGGCGACCATGGTGTCGAAGGGCTCCCAGGCCGAAAACCAGGACTGATCGGGCCATGGCTCGAGCTTCATGCGCCGGGCGCGTGCCCAGGCGGCGACCTCGGCAGAGCCTTCGGGGAGCGCGGGTGAGGGCGTCGGCACGGACACTCATTAGATCGACTCGGGGCCCGATGGAACCGCCCGGCCTTGACGGCGACCGCGGCTCGGCGGAAGCATCGCCTGGGTGAAACGCTCGATTTCGAAAGCTGGGATGGTCGTGCTCGCTTTTTCGGCTGCCTTCGGCGCAGCAGCCTGTGGCGGGGGTGCGCCTGGCCCCGATTCCCCCGCGGGTTCGGCCCGTGACGAAGAGCGAGCGACCAACCTGCTCGACAAGGCCCGGGCCGAGAAGAAGACCGAGACCTACCGGCGGTTGGTCTCTCGCTTCCCCGACAGCAAGGCGGCCGGCGAAGGCCGGGACGAGCTGGCGAAGCTCTTGGTCGACGAGGCCAAGGCGCTGCTCAAGAGCGCCGACTTCGCGACCGCGGACGAGCGCGCCGAAGAGGCGACGCTCTACGCGGGGGTCGAGCTGACGCAGGCCGCGCGCGAGGTGCAGAAGGGCATCGACGAGGCCCGCGCGGATCGCGCTGCGAAGCGTGCGCTCGAGAGCGCGAGCGCCGGGAAGTGCGCCAGCGCGCTCAAGGCCGTCGCCGACCCGGTTCGCGCCAAGGCTCGCGCGCACTTCAAGAGCGCGCTGATGGAGAAGACCAAGGCCGCGCTCTTGACCTGCATCGAGCAGAAGCTGGCGGAAGAGGTCAAGGCCGGCAACGTCGAAGCCGCGCGATCGCTGCTCACCGCCCCCGACACCACCGCCGCGCTGGACAAAGAGAGCTACAAGAAGGCCGAGGCCGTGCTGCAAAAGCAGCTGGTCGAGCAGGGCTTGGGCGTGCTGAAGCCGCTGCTCGACGCGCAGAAGTGGCAAGACGCGTTCACCAAGCTGGACGAGCTCGAGAAGGCTGGCAAGCTCAGCGCTTCCGAGCGCACCATCGCGAACGGGGTGGTCCGCGACGCGGTGAAGCAGCACGTCCAGGGGCTGGTCAAGACCGCGCTGGGCGCGAAGAAGCCCGGCGACGTGCAGGCCCAGATCGACGCAGCGGTCAAGGTCGCGGGGTGGGACACCGTGCCCGAAGAGATCGAGATGGCGCGCTGGCGTCTGTCGATTGCCGTCGAGTGCGAGCGGCTGCGCTGCAAGCTCGGCAAGCCCGCCGCGGCTTGGGCGTGGGGCGCGGTCGGGCTCCGACCCGCCGAGAGCTCGGGCGGCGCCGAGTCGGGCAAGCTGAGCCACGGCCAGAAGATCTGGATCCTGGGCAAGAGCCCGGCCTTCGCGCTGATCGCCAAGGACGATCCGGGCGCCGCCGACGGCCCCGCCCTGTTCGAGAAGGCGAGCGCGTGGGCGCCGGCCAAGGGCTTGATGGCGGCCGACACCAGCGGCTGGCTGCCGCCCAACGACCAGCTCGCCGGCGTCGTGGTTTGGGCACCGCTCCGAGCACCGGCCAAGGACTATCACCTTGGTACGGTGAAGAAGGTCGACGGGCGCAAGGCGACCGTGGTGCGCATGGCGGACAAGGCCGACGTGGTGGTCGATCTCGCGTCGCTGCGCGCGGGCACGGTCGGCTCGGGCCTCAAGGTGATGGCCTTCTGCACGGATCAGGTCCACACCGAGACGGCGAAAGTCGACAGCGTGGTGAGCACCGACGAGGGCGTGCCCAAGGTGAAGATCAAGTGCGACAAGGGCGACATCACCCGCGTCGAGATCGGAACCGCGCTCGTCACCAAGGCCGAGTGGCTGCCGCCGAAGAAGCCGTGATGAGATGAAGACGCTGCTCTTGATGCGCCACGCGAAGTCCGATTGGGACGACGCCGGCACTCCGGATCACGACCGCCCCCTGAACGCCCGCGGCGAGCGAACGGCGCCGCAGATGGCGGCGCTCTTGGTCTCGGAGCACGTCCCGCCCGACCTGATCCTGAGCTCCACGGCGCTGCGCGCCCGCGCCACCGCGCTGGCGGTCGCCGAGGCCACCGGCTGGAAGCCCGAGCTCTGCCTGCGACACGAGCTCTATCTGGCCGCGCCCTCGCGCATCGTCCAAGCGATCGTCCGCGCGCCCTCGGGGGTCGACTGCCTGCTGGTCGTCGGCCACAACCCAGGCATGGAAGAGCTGGTGAGCGACCTCGCGACGACGCGTCAGTCGATGCCGACCGCGGCCGTCGCGCGCTTCGCGATCCCCGTCGACGACTGGGCCGCGTTCGCCGGCGCGCGCGCAGAGCTGGTGCAGGTCTGGCGCCCGCGCGACGTGGCGTGACGAGCGCACGTGCGCCGTCGCGCTGAAAGCATGAGCACGACTTTTCTGGAAACTCGGCGCGCGCGCGGGCCGAGGCGGAGGCATGACCTCGATCCGTGCGCTCGTCGTTGGGCTCTGTTCGCTCTGCCTCGCCAGCTGCTCCGGGGAACCCTTCCGGGCCATCGCCGAGCCCGAGCCCGAGCGCGGTGAACCGCAGCTCGGCCTTCCGGTGAACCCCGTGGCCGGCCCGCCCGTGACCACCCTCCCGCGCCATACCGAGCGGGCCTTCGCTCGCAAAGGCGGGAGCCTGATCGCCGAGCTCGACGCGCAGACGGGGCGCGTCTTTTCGACCACCGTCGCCGGCGCGGTCCTGCGCGACCTCGCGCGGGAGGGCGATCGCCTGGTGGCGGCGATCTCTGGGGACGATCTCGAGTCGACCACGGTTCGCGCGCTGCGGGTCCAGAAAGGAGAGATCGCACCCGCTGGCGAGAGTGACCCGCTGGGCCCCGGCGGCCGCCTGTTTGCGTTTCCGCCGTTCACGCTGGCGCTCACCGAAGACATGGCCGTGACCTGGTCCCTGCTCGACGCCGATCTCCGACTCGTCCCGGGAAGCCAAGCCGTGGCTCGCCCCGCCAGCCTGGTCTCGTCCACCCTTTTGTCGCAACTGCTCGCGCTCAGCCCCACTGGCTACGACTCTGGCGAGTACTCGGACACGCTGGTGGTCGCGCGCTTCGACGAGGCCTGGCAGCTCGACTTCCATTCGATCCCCGCGCCGGGCCGGCCGAGCTCGCGCTTGGCCGGCGCACCTGACCGCGACGAAGCGTATCTGGTGCGCAAGCACGCCGATTCGTACGACCTCGAGCTGGCCGAGATCTCTCGCGTCACTCCTGCCGTGCCGGCCACCTTCCGCACGGTGACAGTCCCCGGCGCGCTCGGAGAACTAGAGGACATCGTGGTCGTGCCGGACCGTGACCTACTGCTCGTGCTCCTCTCGCGGGGGGCCTCCACTGGAGCGCTGGCGATCGTCCCCTTGAACGACGGGGCGACTCCCGGGCTCGTCCCGCTCTCTGCCCCCGTCGAGTCGTCACCGTGGTTTCAGCGGGCGTTGGCTCTCTTGCCCTCGGGGCGGGTGCTCGCCGCGACGACCCTGCGCCTCGAGGCCTTCGACCTGGTCGCCGGCCCTGCGTTGCTGCGCCGCGACGACTTCGACGGTGAGGGGCTGGTCGCCCCGGTGGTCGGGTGGGAATGACTGCCGTCCGAAGCGCTTGACACCGCCTCCGTGGCCTGTTAAACACTCGTTTAGAACGGCTGTTTAACGATGGATTCCAGCACGATTCCTGCGGCAACCAACGACGGGGTGAAGGAACGCATCCTCGCAGCTGCCCGCGCCGAGTTCGCCCAGCGCGGGCTCGGCGCCGCCTCGGTCCGGACCATCGCCCAGCGCGCCGAGACCACCGCGGCAATGATCAACTACTACTTCGGCGGCAAGCAGGCGCTGTACGACAACGTCGTCGCCGACGCGCAGGGGCGCCTCTTCGCTCGGCTCGCCGCGGCGATCGCGGCCGGGGGCAGGGAAGGGCTGCCGGTCCGGCTGGCGCTGGCACACTTCGACTTCTTGGTCGAAGAGCGCGAGCTGCAGCGGCTGTTGCTGCGGCAGATGCTCGACCAGGGTGACGCCGTGCGCGAGCGCTCCGAGGTCATCGTCGGTCCGCTCACGAAGCTCATGCACGAGCACTTCGGTGACCGCGACGAGGCGCGCGAGATCGCGATCAGCGTCTTCGGCGCCATCTCTGGCTACTTCATCTACGAGCCCGTGCTCGGAGTGTTTCTCGGGCAAGACCCGCTGTCGCCCGCGCGCCTGGCCGCGCGTCGACGTCACGTGGCCGAGCTCACCCTGCTTCTGGAAAGGTCCACGCCATGAATCACAGAGTCGACTTCCTCGAATTGGCCCGCGGCATCGCCGGCGCCCGCTTGGGCCTGCAGCACCCCATCTATCTGGTGCACGCACTCACTGCGCGCTGCAACGCGCGCTGCGGTTTCTGCGCCTGGAACCCGGACTTCTACGACCCACGGCAGCAGCTCTCGACGGCCGCCATCAAGCAGCTGTACACCGACGCGCGTCGGGCTGGGTTCGTGGGGCTCTCGATCTGGGGCGGCGAGCCGCTGGTCTACCCGGACTTCGAAGAGTGCGTCTCGCACGCCCGCGAGCTGGGCCTCTTCACCAACATGGTGACCAACGGCTTCCTCTTGCGAAAGAAGCTGGCCGCGGTCGCGGACAACATCGACAAGCTGAGCATCTCGCTCGACCACCCGTCGGCGAAACACGACGAAATGCGAGGGATCCGCGGGCTGTTCGACGAAATCGTGGCAGGCACGAAGGCGCTGCGCGCGCGTGACCCGAAGAAGACCATCCTCTTCGTGTGCACCCTCCAGAAGGCCAACGTGGACCGGCCCACGTTGCGCCGCTTGGCGGAACTCTGTGCCGATCTGGGCGTCTTGGGGGTGTTCAACGGGCTGCGCGAAGAGGCCGCCACCGAGGGCGGGGACGCCGGGCTCTCGCAGTACGCGCCGTCAGAGGACGAGCTCGGGGAGGCCTTCGCGTTCTTGCAGCAGCTGAAGCGGCAGGGGTACCCGATCCTGAACTCGAACACCCACCTGAACATGATGCAGAAGGGCCCGCCCGAGTATCACTGTCACTGGCCGAAGTTCATGCTGCCCATCGAGGCCAACGGCGACGTGGTCGACTGCATGCACTGGGGCACGCGTCCCATTGCCAACCTGAAAGAGACGACGCTGGACGAGGTGCTGCGCCATCCGCGCGTGCGTGCGCTCGCGGGCCGCGAGGGCGAGAGCTGCCACAAGTGCGTGTCGATTCATCGCGTCGAGATCTCGGAGGTGTGCGGCGGTAATCTCGAGCCGGTGGTCTCGTGGGCCAAGCTCAAGGCACCCCGGCGCTTGCCGGTGTTCGGAGCGCGTGCCGCGGTGTCGGGGTGAGTCATGGGCAAGTTCACCGACCGTGCCGAGTTCGAGCGGGTGATGGCGCGCTTGTTCGAGCGCCTGATGGCGTCGCCCGACGTGGCTGACCCGCTGACCCGCACCGAGCTGGTGGTGCGCTTTCGCTATCCGGATCTCGGCTCGGTGCTCACCTTCGACCTGAAGCACCGCCCGGCCGAGTTCTCGACCACCGAGGGCGCGACCGCCGACGTCGAGATGGTGCAATCGTCCGACACCGCCCACGAGTTCTGGCTGGGCGAGCTGAACCCGGTGCGCGCCATCGCCACCGGGCGGGTCCGAGCGCGCGGGGACGTGGCCAGCGCGCTCAAGCTGCTGCCGGCGATTCGCCCGGCGTTTCGCATCTACCCCGACGTGCTCCGGGAGCTCGGGCTGGCGGAGGTGGCCGGCCCGAGCAAGCGACGACACCGCCTCGACTGGAAGCGCTTCTTGACGCGTCTCGGTCGCCCCGGTGCAAAAGCCCCGCACGGCCTCGAAGACACGCGACCGCCGACCCAGGCCGAGCCCGTGGTGCCGGCCACCGAGGCAAGGCCCCTGCCCGACGACGAGCCCGCGCTGCGCGTGGAGATGCTGGGCCGCATGCACTTGATCCGCGAGCTCGAGGAGCGACTGGCCGCCGAGTGGCACGCCGGCGCCTTGCCCACCGCGGCCATCCACCTGAGCACCGGGCAAGAGGGCGTCGCCGTGGGCGTGTGCTTCGCGCTGCGTCGCGACGACGTGATCGCCACCACGCACCGCGGGCACGGCCACATGCTCGCCAAGGGGGCGCCGGCCGATCGCATGATGGCCGAGATCTTCGGGAAAGAGACCGGGCTGTGCGCGGGGAAGGGCGGCAGCATGCACGTGACCGACGCCAGCGTGGGCGCCATCGGTGCCAACGGCATCGTGGGCGCGTCCCCACTCATGGCGCTGGGCGCGGCGCTGGCGTTCTCGCACCAAGAGCGCGACGCGGTGGCGGTGGCATTCCTGGGCGACGGCGCGACCAACCAGGGCATGTTCCACGAGGCGCTGAACCTGGCGTCGGTCTGGAAGCTCCCGGTGCTGTTCGTGATCGAGAACAACGGTTACGGCGAGTTCACGCCGCAGTCCGGTTCGACCAACCTGCCCCGGCTGGCCGAGCGCGCTCGCAGCTACGGGATGCCCGGGGTCACCGTGGACGGCAACGACGTGGGCGAGGTGCACCGGGCGGCGAGCGAGCTCGTGGCGCGCGCCCGCGCGGGTGACGGGCCGGCGCTGCTCGAGTGCGTGACCTATCGCTGGCGTGGCCACATGGAGGGCGACGCGCAGAGCTATCGCTCGGCGGCCGAGCTCGAAGCGTGGAAGGCCAAGGACCCGTGCGTGCAGCTGAGGGACCGGCTGATCGCGGAGCGTGTGATCGACGCGCCGAAGGCTCAGGCGATCTCGGACGAGGCCCGCCGGGCCGTCGATGCGGCGATCGATTTCGCGCGTCGTTCCCCCGAGCCCGAGCCGTCTGCGCTGATCACCCACGTGTTCTCCCCCGAGCCGAACCGCGTCGACGCCGACCCGGCGGGGCCGTACGAGACGGTCACCGCGTCGGCCGCCATCAACCGTGCGCTGCGCGAAGAGATGCAGCGCGATCCGAGCGTGCTCTTGCTCGGTGAAGACATCACCCTGGGCGGGTACCTGGCGGTGACGAAGGGGCTGGTCGAAGACTTCGGCACGCGGCGGGTGCGCGACACACCGATCAGCGAGAACGCCATCGTCGGTGGGGCAGTGGGCGCCGCCATGAATGGCCTCAGGCCCGTGGCCGAGATCTTGTTCTCGGACTTCCTCACGGTGTGCGCCGACCCGCTGGTGAACCAGGCCGCCAAGCTGCGCTACATGTCGGGTGGGCAGTACTCGGTGCCGATGGTGGTGCGCACGCCGGGCGGCGCCGGGCTGGGCATGGCCGCGCAGCACTCGCAGTCCCTCGAGTCGTGGTTCATGAACGTCCCCGGTCTGATCATCGCGGCGCCGGGCACGGTGCGGGACTGTCGCGCGCTGCTCAAGGCGGCGATTCGCTCGGACAACCCGGTGCTGTTCTTCGAGCACAAGCTGCTCTACCTGACCGAGGGCTCGATCCCCGTCGCCGACGACGTGGCCCCCCTCGGGGTCGCGAAGGTGGTGCGCTCGGGTGGCGACGTCACGCTGGTGGCGCTGTCGTACATGGTCCAGGTGGCGCTCGAAGCCGCGGCGGTGCTGGCCAAGGAAGGCATCGAGGTCGAGGTCATCGATCCGCGCACCGTGGTGCCGCTCGACACCGAGACCATCCTCACCTCGGTGGAGAAGACCCGGCGGCTGATCACCCTGGAAGAGAGCCCCGTGCGGGGCGGCTTCGGGGCCGAGGTGGTGGCGCGGGTCGCGACGCGCGCGCACGGCCTGCTCGCATCGGCGCCGCTCCGCATCGGCGCCGGCGATCACCCGATCGCCTACAACAAGGCCCTCGAGTGCCTGAGCATCCCGGACGTCGCGCGCGTCGTGGCGGCGGTGAGGGGCGGGGTCTAGTCAGCTGAGCACGCCGGGGGCCAAGAGGAAGAGCAGGCCGAAGCTCACGAGCAGCACGCCGCTCACCGCCTTCAGCACCTTGGCGCCCCGCTCGCTCAGCGCGAGTCGGTGTAGCGTGAGCGCGTAGGCGGCGACGATCAGCGCCAACGGCACGACGTACGCGACGTTGTACAAGGCCAGGTAGCCAAACCGCGCCGCGCCCGACAGATCGCTGCGGAGGGTGAGGATTCGCGTGAACACCGCCGGCAAGCCCAGCGTGCAGCCGAGCTCGATCAGATTCACCAGGAAAGCGAGGACGGTGATGCCGAGGAACGCCGCCGGCAGGCTGGCGGACCCGGCGATGGCGCGCATGCGGCGAAACAGGCTCGGCTTGGCCTTTTCGGGGATCATCAGCGACACGCCCTGCTTGAACCAGAACAACTCTTTCAGGTTGATGAGGCCCGTGCTCAGCACCACCAGCCCGAGCACGACGGTGACCGGGCGCGACAGGCCCGCAAGCGCGAACAGGCCGATCCACGCGGTCATGAACACGAAGTAGACGACGCCCGAAGCAACCACGAAGGTGCCGCCGAACAGCAGCAAGCGCCGTCGCGACTTCACGTGCACCAGGATGCTGAGCAGCACGAGCAGTACCCACATGGCGCACGGGTTCACGCCGTCGACCAAGCCGACCAAGAGCGCGAAGGCCGGCAGCGAGATCGCGGTGGGGTCGACGGTCCCGATCAGCGGGAGCGTGACCGAGCGGACGTCGTGCTCGGTCACCGGAGCTCCGCCGCGCGCGATTGCTTCGCGGACCTCCGCTTCGGTGGGTGGGCCGTTGTAGCCGACGACGTACGCACGCTCGATCACGAAGGTCGGGACGCCGACGGCGCCGGCGCCGAGCTCGCGCATCTTCGCGATGAAGCGCGCGCGGCCAGCGGGGTCCTGTCGCACCTCGACGCGCTCGACGTCGACGCCTGGGTCGCGGGCAAGGGCGTCGACGAAGGGCTTGGCGGCTTCGCAGTGAGGGCAGCCCACGCCCCAGAAGAACGCGAGTCGGAGCTTCGGAGAGGGCTGCGCGAGCGCGGGTGCGGGTGCGCTCGGAGCGCTGGCGTCGGGCTCGTCGTCGAGCTCCGACAGGTCGATCGGGCAGGTGCCGACCTCTTTGACGCAGTCCTCGTCGGCGTCCTGGATCGCGCCATCGGTCGGGGCTGCGCCGGCCACCGTTGCCCACAGCACGATCAGCAGGATCACCCAGCTCTGCCTCACCGCGCCCCCTTGCAGTCGGCGATCATCTGCTGGACGCACTTCTCGGTCTCACCTGCAATCCAGCCCATCACGTGGCGATTGCCGCAGACGAAGAGCGGTACGCCGGGGTCACGGATCTTCAGGCGCTTCACCGCCTGGATGAACCGGCGCCGCCCCTCCGGGTCTTTCTTCACCTCCCAGGACTCGAAGACGAGGCCGCGGTGTTGCTTCGCGAGCTTTGCGACTAAGGGCTTGGCCTTCTCGCAGTGCGGGCAATCGAACGCATAGAAGAACGAGAACGTCGGGCGCTCGTCAGCGACCAGCGCCGAGGGCCAAACCAAGAGCGCGAGCCAGACGAAGAGGCGTCGGGATGGGTCGAACATGTCGCCTCCGCCCGACCGTGGCTGCATTCGGTGTGCCAGCGCCCCGGAACGGCAACCCCACCACGGCACCGGCACTCGCTGCGTGCTGCTGCGTGCCGCCTGCAAGCCGTGCGCGGGCTACTTGGTCGGGGGTGGAGCTTCCAGGCAGGGCTTCGCCGCCGTCGCCGCCGCGTCCGGGCCCGCGCTGGCCGCGGTCGGGAGCTGCACCTTCAGGCAGGGCCGCGGCTCGCCGCCGTCACTCACCCACGCGACGCTGAGGCAGGGCTGCGACGCCTTCTCGCAGCTCGTGACCGCGAGCCCCGCTAGCGCTGAGACCATCAGCAGCCGACGCCGCGCCAAGATGGCGTCGCGATCGGTCACCTTGCACCGCCGCGGTTCACCTTCGAGTCGGCGCCGTCGGCGCGGGCGGGGCTGCGTGGCTTGCGTGGTGCCATGGGTCACTTGTACTGTGAGTACCACGCCTCGGGGAGCGTTCGCGAAGGCGTTGGGCGCCCCCAATCCGGTTGTCGAGCCGCGCCCGGGCCGCCGCAAACAGATCGGCGTGCTCGCGGGTGGTGAGGGTGATCGAGATGGTGGTTCCTGCTTCAAGTGAAAATCCCAGAGCGACGAGCGACGACCCAAGCGCGCGCCCTCGCCGCAACACGCGTGGTGAGGCGAGGTTCGCGGTCGCGCTGGCGCTCTCCGCTCTCCCGGGCTGCGCGGGCAGCCCGGCCGAGCACGACCCGAGCTCTCGTGCTGATCACGTCCAACCGTCTGCAGCCGCCGGCGCACCCCCGGCCGCTCCGGGCGACGACGGCTGTGGCTGTCGCGTGCCCGGGCCGCAGCACCCGCGCCCAGCCGTGTCGTGGCCGTTGGTTGCAGCTCTGGCGCTGTTGGGTCTGCGTCGCCGTGGCGACGGAAAGAAGGCGGTGAGGTGATGGGTGGCAAAGGTGGACTGGGCAGGAGGGCGACCCGCGGTGCGTTCTCGGTCTTCGCGGCGGGCGCGGTGGCGTGCGCTAGAGACGACGGCGCTGCTACTCCGAAGGCGCCGCCCGATGCTATGCCAGAGAGCACGCGGGCCTCGGCGTGCGCGAGGAGCGGTGCTATCCATTGGCTATGAACGCCCTGAAGGCGCACGTGAAGAACGGGCAGATCGTGCTCGATGAGCCAACGGAGCTCGCCGAGGGGATGCCGGTCAGCGTGTACTTGTGTGACTCGACCGGAGACTCGCTGAGCGATGACGAGCGCGCGGCCCTGCACCGGTCGATCCGACGCGGCCTCGCGCAGGCCAACGCCGGGGAGCTGATCGACGCGGACGAGGTCCTGGCCGAGCTCGAGCGCTAGCGTGGTCGTCCGTTTCGCTCCCGAAGCCAGCCAGCCAGTCGGCGCGAGCGGCTCACGGGCACTTGGTCAGCGGGGCGATGGGCGAGAACGGGCCGCCGGAGGGCTTCACCGTGTCGTCGTAGCTCTTGAGCGCGCTGACCAACGCGGCGCGGTACTCGGTGTAGGTCTGGTTCAGCTTGTCGGCGGTCGACGCTTCGGCGGCGCACAAGAACTTGTCGACGCCGCACAGCGGCAGCGCCTCGCAGCCCGGCGTGGACGGGCCCGCCGCCTCGAGGGCCTTGTCACCGTACAGCACGCGCCCGTCGACCATGGTCACCCGAACCGTGGCGGGGGTGGCCGCCAGCACCGCGTCGTAGGCGTTGCTCGCGTTGCCCGGCACCACGAACAGGTCGGCGCGCTTGCCCACCTCGAGGGAGCCGACGTACTTGTCGACGCCCAGCACCCGCGCGCCTTCGATCGTGCCCATTTCGACGATCTTCTTCGTGCTCAGCTTGTCGCCCCACTTGCTGTTGTCGTAGCCATCGGCGAAGCGCAGCTCGTCGAGCATGTTCACGCTGCCCCCCAGCGCCCAGTCGGGCCCGAGCGCGATCTTCTTCACGCCGGCGGCCATCGCCGCCGGAATGTCGGTGGTGGCGGCGTAGAGGAAGACGTTGGACTTCGGCGACCACACGAGCCCCATGTTCGCCGTGGCCATGGTCTGGAAGTGGGTGGTTTGTAGCGCCGTGCCGTGCACGATCGTCACGTGGCTGTTGATCAGGCAGCCGCTGGCGGCGTTCGACAGCGATGTGAACTCGTTGAGCGCCGGGCCGTCGGTGCCCTCGGCCACGTGCACCACGAAGGTGTCGCCGGCCTGGATGGCGTTGCAGACGGTGGTGGCGTCGCTGCCCGAGGGCACAGCGATGGCGGTGCGGACCGGGTCGATGTTGGGCGTCTCGAGATCGTTGTACGCGGTGTCGATGGTGCGAACCAACGACGCGAAGCACTTGCGCTCGCCGGCGGCGACCAGGAAGGACGTCGTGCCCGCGATCAGCGCCTTGGTCTCGGCGAACTTGTTCATCTCGCACGCCACGTTCGAGCCCGAGGCCGACTCGAGCGCCTGCTTCGCGTCGACGGTCTGGGTGTAGCGCGGTTCCTTGCTGGGGTCGGTCCAGTGGTTGTGGTTCGTATATAGCTTCTGAGGCGTCCAGTCGGACTCGTCGAACAGGTTGAACAGGCCGTGGTTGTGCGGGTCGATCAGGCCGGGAACGATCACCCCGTTGGTCTCGATCACGGTTGCGCCCGTGGCCCCCGGTTGCGAGCTGCACGAAGCCGCCACGCAGGTGATGTTCTTGCTCTCGACCAGCACCTCGCCCGCGAGGGCGCCCGACGGCGTGATGACCGCGCCCTTGAGCAGGAAGCGATCGGGCGCACCCTTGGTGAGCGTGGCGGGCGGGCTCGTGATCCCGCCGGTCCCACCGGTGCCGCCGCCGGTCCCCCCGGTGCTGCCGCCGCTGCCGCCGGTGCTGCCGCCAGTGCCGCCGGTACTGCCGCCGCTGCCGCCGGTACTGCCGGCCACTCCACCGCCCCCCGCCGCTCCACCGCCCCCGGCGAGCCCGCCACCTCCGCCGGCTGCCCCACCGCTGCCGCCGGCAGCGCCCTGGTTGCCGCTACCCCCGGTGTTGATTCCTCCCCCTCCGCTGCCTTCGCCTCCGCAGCTCACCGCGGTCAGGAGCCAGGGAAGCGCGACGAGGGACCAGAGGATTGGGCGCATTGTCCAACGATAACAGGGTCCGGGGCACCGGGCAGCCGCTCCCCCGCGGCGGCCGAAAACAGCCGTTACGCTGGCATTGTTCGACGCACGAGGGTATTTGCTTCGGCCGATGGGCATCGACGAGCAGCGCCTTCCCGCGAAGAAAGACGTCGTGCTCGCTCTGCTCGAGCAGAGCGACGTGTTCGTTCACCTCGACCCGCGACCGGAAGAGGTCCGCGTCCCGCAGTGGTTCAAGAAGCAAGCGCATCTCGTCCTGCAGATCGGCCTGAACCTGCCCGTTCCGATCCGTGATCTCGAGGTGAGCGACGACAGCATCTCGTGCACGCTCAGCTTCAACCGCTCGCCGTTCCCCTGCTTCCTCCCGTGGAAGAGCATCTATGCCCTGGTCGGCTCCGACGGGCGCGCCATGGTTTGGCCCGACGACATCCCGCCCGAGGTCGCGGCCCAGGCTGCGAAGGCCGCCGCCGCGGTGGAAGAGAAGGCGGCGAAGCGCGCACACCTGCGCGCCGTCTCCGCGGACGGTGCGCCAGCGCCCTCCGAGCCTGCGCCGGCGCCGACCCCCATTCCCGCGCTCGCCGAGGTGGCCAGCGATCCTGCTCCAGCGCCCATCGCTGCCGGCGAGGGGATCAGCGAAGACGCGCCCCGCGCGTCCACCACTCCCGACGCGAGCTCACCGCGAGCTGCGCCGTCCGATCCGCCCGCGCCGAAGGGGAAGAAGCCACTGCCCCCCTGGTTGCGTGTGGTGAAGTGAGCTGAGAGGCCGAGGAAGTATCGGTTCGTCGTGCTTCGGCCCCTGCGTCCGCCCGGGCTGGCGTGCGCGAGGCGCGAGGGCAACGCGCACGGCTCGACGGGAAAGCGTCGGTGCGGGCAGCGCAAGCGCACCGTTCGGACATCGGCGGTGTGGCGCCAGAGCGGCGGCGGCGTCAGGCGCAGAGCGAGTGCCCAGGGCACTCGGGCACACCGCTTTGTGGGGGTGTGCCTGAAGCGTCTCAAGGCGTGAGCACGGTGATCGCTGCCCGGAGCAGCGGCTCGGGTCGGGGCTCGACCCCGCGCCGGCGCAGCTCATCGAGGGCGTGCTTTGCCTGAGTCGACCTGAAGCCCATGTGCACCAAGGCGTACTGCACTTTCTGGAAAGCGTCGCGCTCGGGCGGGGCGCCAGGTGCGGCAAGCTCCACGGGCACCGCAGACTCCGCAGGCTCCGCGGGTGCGGCGTCGCGACTCGCGCGAGCCTCCCCGACCTTCTGAGCGACGTGCTCTTCGCCGAAGACCTGGCGTGCTCGGTGGGCGTTGTGAGATGAGCAAAGCAAGCAGCAGTTCTCCACCGTAGTAGGTCCTCCCAGTGCGAAAGGCTCGATGTGCTCGATGGTCAAGAAGCGCTTCTCGGAGCACCGCCGCCCCTCGGCGTCGACGAAACTGCACTGATCTTCATCGCGCTCCCTCACCGCGCGCTGGATGTCCACCGGCACATGCCGTGAGCCCGGCTTCGTTCCTCGATGCTTGCGCGGCTTTCCCGCGCCCGTGCGCCGCTTCGTCTCGACGGCGATGAGCTCGTCGATGGCTCTTTCGATGAGCGCCGCGAGGTCGCCGCTCGGAACGGTGTGGCTGAGCAGGTTCCGGGCGTGCTCGAGCTTGTCGCGGAGCCCGCCGCTGGCGGTGAACTCCACGCGGAAGGTCGTGGCGGAGAGCGGCTCGACCCGCGCCCGGGCCGCGGGCACCGGCGGCGCTGGCGGCGGGCTCGAGTTACCTGCCCCGGACATTGTTGACAACTCCGCCTGGGCCGGCTCGGTCACATTCGGGGTGATGGTCGCGGCCACGTCGGGTTTGGGAAACCAGCGAGCCAAGAGCTCCTCGATCTGCCGCTTGGACTTGCCGCGGGCTTCGGCGAGCAGCCAGTCGACGTTCTCCTCCGTGAGGTGCCCGGAGAGCAGGAACAGTCCAGTCAGGTGAATGGAGCCGCTCGCGAGCTCGTCGAGGATCTGCGGGAAGCGCTGAGAGATGCGGGCGACGCGCATTCGCTTGGTCGCGCCGTCGTCGGAGTAGCCGAGCCGTTCCACGCAGTACGCGAAGAGCGAGGAGCAGGCGTCTTCTAGGTAGAGCTGACGGCGGTCCAGCTCGACCAGGTGATAGATGACGTCGGCGGCGGCCATGCGCTCGGCGCTGACGGCGGCCGTGAGGCGGTCGCGAAGCTCGCGATCGGAGATCGAGGAGAGAGCGTTCATGAATACTGGCATATCACGCGGATTCTTGCCCTCGCTGCTGACGCGCTGAGGGCGCTTCGAGCGTCCCAACGCGTCGCGAGCCGTCGTGCGCGCCAAACGCGAGCAGCGAGCATCGTCGCGCGATGGCGACGCGGTCAGCGATGTGCCCGACGAAGTGCGAGCGCGTGTCGCCTGCAAGTGCGTCAACACAAATCGGCGTGACGGTGCTCTTTCTTCGTGCGGCCGAGCGCTGGGACGGTGCTTGCACGCCCCTCTCACAAAAGGGGCGTGCACGGGATGCCCTCTGTGATCTTTGTCAGCGGCAGCGCGGTGCGCAAGGAACTGCGTCTCGAGCTCTGACTCTTCGCCGCGTCCTCGCCCTCGAGCGTACGAGCCGGCGCGGGATGGCGCTGGATGCCTCCGGCGGACGCGTCGACACTGCGTGCGGGGCAAGACGGCGGCGCCGAACGCAGCAACCCTCTGTCACGGACGCCGTTCCTCGCCGCGCCCCCAGAACTCCCGCGAGCAGCCCCGCAGGCGATTGTTTCACAGCCTCTGAGCGCTCAGTCGGTCGCCGCGTCCCCACCGGACGCGCCATCAGTCGCCGCGGCGTCGCCGCCGTCGTCGCCCGCGCTGCCGTCACCGCCGTCGTTGCCCGCGGCCCCGCCGGTGCCGCCGGTCGCGCCCGAACCGCCGCCGGTGCCGCCGCCGCCGGTGCCGCCGGTGCCGCCTGCGTCGCCCCCATCGCCGGCATCGCCCCCCGCGACGCATGCCCACGCGCCCGACTCGACGACGCAGCTGTAGCCGGTCACGCAACCGTGGAACGAGCAATCGCCGGTCTTGCAGAGGCCCTTCGAGCTGCAGGTCTGGTTGAAGCCGCAGTCTTTGGGCTCGTCGCAGGTCTTCCCGCTCGAGCCCCCGCTGCCACCGGTCACTACGCAGTAGCCGGTGTCGGAGTCACAGGCATAGCCCTTCGGGCAATCGAGGGTGGTCTCGCAGAACAGGCGTTCTTCCGGGTAGATCGGGCAACCCGAGAGCACGGTCGCTCCGAAGAGTGACAATCCGATGAGCACCGCACGCTTCATGAACGAGCCTCTTTCGCGCCGAATCGCGTGCCCAGCCTAGCAAGCGACGCGGCCGGGACAAGCGGGTGGTGGCGGGGCGGCACCTGCGCCTCGCGAAAGTCCCCCGAAGCCCGGCCCCCATGCTAAGTTTTTTCCCGCTTTTCCGAGGCACTTCGATGGACGTCCGCTGCGGTCGTTGCGGAACCGAATACGAGTTCGACGACGCGCTGGTCTCAGATCGTGGGACCACGGTGAAGTGCACCAATTGTGGCTTCCAGTTCAAGGTGCACCCGTCACGCGAGCAAGCCGTGCCCGAGCGCTGGGTGGTGCGGACGGCGAGCGGGCGCGAGCTCGTGTACACCTCGCTGCGCGAGCTGCAGCGCGGAATCGCCCAGCGACAGGTGGGTCCCGAGGACCTGCTCGCGCGCGGCGGTCAGCCTCCGCGCCCGCTGGGCGCCATCGCCGAGCCCGAGCCGTTCTTCCACGGGCGCGCCGGGGCGAGCCTGCGCGCGGCACCCCAAGCTCGAACCCTGGCCGGCGTGGCTCCGCCCGCGGCGGGCTCGTACGCGGGGCCATTGCCCGGGGGCCCGCTCCCGCCGCCTCCCGTCCTTCCGCCGAACATCCCTGACACGGATGCGCCGACCCAGACGTCGGCCGAGCCGGCCAAGCGCGACGCGCCCCGGAAGCCCGTGGACGCGCTGGCGAAGACCGACCCCTCTGCCGACGCGGAGCCGCCGACCCTGCCGCGCAATCCGTTGCCGATGGACGTCGCCGCGCCCGCGGCACCGAAGAACGTGACGATCCGCGAGTCGGTTCCCGATCTCGACTACTCGCCGACCCCGAGCGACGCGCGCGTCGGCAGCTACCGCCCCGAGCAGGCCTCGCTCTACCTGCCCGAGCCGCACTCGCGTCGGCTGCGGAGTCGCTGGATCGCCGGCCTGGTGCTGGTGGGGGTGGCGGTGCTCTTGGCTGCGACCGTGGGGCGTCGCTACCTCGAGCAGTACCGCCAGGCGACTCCCGCGCCGACCGCGAGCGCGGACGCCCGGGTCGCCGCTTTCCTCGGCGAAGCCGAGAAGAAGCTCGACGACGGCGACTACGAGGGCGCCCGGGGCGAGCTCGACAAGGCGTCGGTGCTGGCGGACAAAGAGCCCACCGTGCTCGCCGCGCTGGCCCGGCTGGAGGCCATGCGCGCCGACACGCTGTGGCTGAAGCTTCGGCTGCTCGATCCAGCTGACAAGGCGACCATCCAGACCACTCACCGGCAGCTCGGCGCTCGGGTCGGAAAGGCCAAAGAGGCGCTGGACCGCGCGTTGGCCGTGGCCCCCGACAACCCCGCGGTCGTGCGCGCGCGCGTCGACATCGCCCGGCTCGCCGGCGATCTGAAAGAGGCACGGGCGCACGTCACGCCCCTCGCGTCGAGTCCGACCGGCGAGAACGCCTACGTGCTCGCCGTCCTCGATCTGGCCGAGCCCCAGCCGGTGTGGACCAGCGTGGTCGATCGGCTGCGGAGCGCAGCTCAGGGTGAGCGTTCGCTCGGGCGGGCCCGCGCCGCGCTGGTCTACGCCCTGGTTCGCGCGGGTCAGAGTGACCAGGCCCAGAGCGAGCTCGAGAAGCATCAGGCGCGCGCCGAAGGGCACCCGCTCTACGACGACCTGGCAGCGTTCGTGAAGCGTCACGCCACCCCCGGCGACGCGGGGGCAGACGCCGCGCGCGAGGTCGCAGCCGTCGACCCGACGTCGTTGCCGTTGCTCGACACATCGGGCAAGGGCGTGATCTTGGACGACGAAGGCCCGAAGGGCGGGCCCAACGATTTCCGGGTGAAGCTGCAGCAGGCCGCGGCCGCACACAAGGCGGGCAACTACGACAAGGCCGAGCAGCTGTACAACGACGTCCTGGCCAAGGACTCGGGCAACACCGAGGCGATGGCCGGTCTGGCGGACGTGGCCAAGGCCAAGAAAGACCCGGAAGCCGCGGCCAAGATGTACGACAAGGTCCTCAAAGAGAACCCGACCTACCTGCCCGCGCTCGTCGCCCGCGCCGACCAGAAGTGGGACTCGGGTGATCGCAAGGGCGCGCTGGTGCTCTATCGGCGGGTGCTCGATCAGGCGGGCTCTTCCTCGAGCTATGGCCAGCACGCCGCGCAGCGCATCAGCCAGGGCGAGGCCGCGCCCACCCCGCCGCCGGCCGGCTCCGAGAAGGCGCCGGAGAAGCCCCCGGAAAAGCCGCCCGAGACCAAGCCCGAAGAGAAGAAGGAAGACAAGCCCAACATCGACACGACCGACCTGCCGGAGACCAAGAAGTGAAACGTGCCGCGCTGGCGCTGGTGCTCGGCGCGTGCGCGGCGCTGGCCTGCGAGGGCCGTCCGCGCACCTGGACGGGCACGCCCGGCAAGGCTCCGACGACGTCCCTGTTCGGAAAGGCCACAGCAAAGGTCGTCGAGCTCGACCTGTCTCACGGCGCCCCCGAGTCGACCGAAGGGGGCTTCTTCCCGCTGCCCGCGACGCGAACCTACACCGGGCTGGTGCGCGCCCTCGAGCGCGTGCAGGGCGATCAAGACGCCAAGGCCGTGTTCGTCCGGCTCGGCGAGCGCGCCCTGGGGTTCGCTCGGGCGCAAGAGATCGCGGGGCTGCTCGGCGGGCTCCGGCAGCAGGGCAAGCCCGTGGTCTGCCACGCCCACGGGCTCGACAACGCCACGGCGTGGGTCGCGCTCGCGGGCTGCGACCGCGTCTGGCTGTCACCCGCGGGCGAGGTGGCCTCGGTGGGTATCGCGGGGCAGATGGTCTATTTCAAGCCGGCGCTCGACAAGCTCAAGGTCAACGCCGACTTCTTGCACGCCGGCAAGTTCAAGAGCGGGCCCGAGCCGCTGACGCGCGACGGCCCCAGTGACGAAGCCAAGCTGGCGCTCACCGAGACGCTCGCGTCGATCCGCCAGAGCTGGCTCGACGGGGTCGACGCGGCGAAGAAGGGGCGATCGGCCCGCGCGGACATGGAGAACGGTCCCTGGTCGCCGCGCGAAGCGAAAGAGCGCGGCCTGGTGGACGAGATCGGGTACGAGGCCGAGGCGCTCGACGACGCGAAGAAGCGCGCGGGCGCCGATCGGGTGTCCAGCGTCTTCGGCTCCAAGAGCCAGCCGTCCGAGGGCCCCGACATCGGCGAGCTGATCCGCATCCCGTCTGGCGCCGACGAGGGCGCCGCCGGCCGGCCGCACATCGCGGTGGTGCCTGCCGAAGGCTCGATCACCATGGCTCCGGGCGGCATGCTCGACAGTGGTGGCATCACCGCCAAGGCGCTCGCCAAGACGCTCCGGAAACTGGCCCAGGACGACGCCGTGAAGGTGGTGGTGCTGCGCATCGACTCGCCGGGCGGCTCGGCGCTGGCCAGCGATCTTCTCTGGTACGAGCTGCGCGAGCTGAAGAAGAAGAAGCCAATCGTGGCCTCGGTGGGCGAGATGGCCGCGAGCGGTGGCTACTACATGGCGTGCGCCGCCGATCGCATCGTGGCAGAGCCCACCAGCATCGTGGGCAGCATCGGCGTCTTCGGGGGCAAGCTGGTCCTGAACGAGGCGCTGGCCGAGTATGGCGTGAACACGGTCACCTTCCCGGCGAGCCCCGAGCCCGGGGCAGCGTCGCGCGCGACGTACATGTCCGCGCTGAGCAAGTGGGACGACCCGACGCGTCAGCGCGTGCAGAAGCAGATGGAAGAGGTGTACCAGCTCTTCCTCGAGCGCGTCGCCGAGAGCCGGGGCCTGCCCATCGACACCGTGCGCGCAGCGGCCGAGGGGCGCATCTGGAGCGGCAAGCAAGGCCTGGAGAAGAAGCTGGTCGACGAGCTGGGCGGCCTGTCGCGCTCCCTCGAGATCGCCCGCGATCTGGGCAAGCTCGACGCGCGCGCGCCGGTCGTGGTCGTCGGTCGCGACGAGAGCCTGATCGAGACCCTGCTGGTCGGCGAGGGTGCCGACGCGAAGACGGTCGAGCGGGCCGTCGAGCGGGTCCTGCGCGAGCGCGAGCCGCTCTTGTCGGCGGTGCCCGGCGAGGTGCGGCCGTTCCTGTCGGCCCTCGCGCCGCTGATGGCCGGCGAGACCGCGCTGGCGACGTTGCCGTTCGCGCTGGTCGTGAGGTGAGCTACGGGCAGTTCCCGCTGGTGACGACCTGGCCCGTGTTCGGCACGTGATCGCCGCCCACGTCGACGAACTTCAGCGGGATCGACTGGCACGAGTACTGGCCGCAGTCGTCCATGCGCATCACGTGGGCGTGGGGCCCCGTCGAGTACCCGGTCGAACCCGAGAGCCCGATCACGCTCCCGCGCTTCACCTTCTGGCCGAGCGTGACGCTCACCTTGTTCAGGTGCTTGTAGGTGGTGAGCTTCCCGTCGCCGTGCTTCAGCACCACGTAGTTCGCGTACGGGTAGCACGACGAGCCGCCGCCGTTGTAGCAGGGGTCACCCGGTCCGGTCTTGTCGTACAGGTATTTGACGACGCCGTCCGCCATCGCGACCATCGGCGTGCCGAGGGGGATCGAGAAGTCGTAGGCATAGAACGCCTTGCCTTGGTGACTGAAGCTGCCGTCGTTGCCCTGGGCGATCTTCGCCGAGGTGCCGCACTTCAGGGGCAAGTAGTAGCCGTCGGGCGTGGTGGCCACCGGCGGCTGCTTCAGCGTGCAGCTGGCGAACGCTGCCGAGATGTAGCCCTTGGGTGTCGGGATCTGGAACCAGAGGGTGTTGCCGCTCACCGCTTCGCCCTGGACCTGGGCCAGCACGTCGACGATGTCGCCGTTCGCCAGGGTCCCGACCGCGGCTCCAGACGTCGCGGGCGTGGGGCGGACGTTCAGCGTGGCCCCCGCTGCGACGCTCACCTCGACGCGCGGGCAGTCGTTGGTCTTGGTGCCGCCGGTGCCGCCCGTGCTCGAGCTGCCACCCGTGGCGCCGGTGCCGCCGGTGCCGCCGATCCCCGTGTCGCCCGCGGCGCCACCCGAGCCCGCCGCACCCGCGGCGCCGCCTGAGCCCGCTGCGCCCGCCGAACCCGCCGCGCCAGCCGCGCCACCGCTGCTCCACCCGCCCCCGGTGCTGACGGAACTGCCCCCGGTGCCGCCGGTGGATGTTTCGTGCTTCGCGTCCGGTTCCGACTCGAGGGCGCAACCGCCAACCGCGAGTCCCAGGGCAAGGATCGAGAGCTGAGTCCGCATCGCACGAGCCAGACTGCAAGCCGCGCACCAGCGGGGTTTTTCCGCGATCGGCGCGCGTTCGCGCGCCAGCCGCCAACTCGGCGTTGGCACTCCCGGTTTCAGCGCGGGCGGCGGCGCGCCAGCAGCAGCGCGGCGAAGAGGCCGCCCAGGCTCAGCCCCGCTCGACCCGAACCGGACGCGCTTCGACACCCGCAGCCGCCGTCGTCGGCGTCGGTCTCGGGCGGTGGGCAGTTGCCGGTGTCCTTGCACAGGTCGTCCCGATCCTCGGCGGTGCAGGTCGTCCCCACCGTGGACTCGACCGAGCAGTCGAGCGGCCCGCTGAGCGCCGACAGCTCCATCACCTTCTCGAACGTGGCGCCGCCGTCGGTCGAGCGCCCGATCTCGAAGCCGTCGCCCGTCTGGCTGGTGCACGCCCAGAGCTCGGAGCCCACGTAGCTGACGCACGCCGTCGATCTGCCGCGCACCTTGGAGAAGGCGTCGTCGCTGGTCTTGGCGGAGTAGAGCCCGAGCGCCGCGCCATCGAGGGCCACCCCACCGCGCGGATCGCCGAAAGCGGCAAACGCTCGCTCGCCATCGGGCGACAGCGTGAAGCCGAGGAGCGGCGCCTTCTGCTTCAGCACTTCGGTGAACGTCGCACCGCCGTCCTTCGAAGCCAGCACCACGCCCTCGCTCCCCGAGGTCTTGGCGAACCCCGCGCGCACGTAGACCACGTCTGGATTTCCCGGGTCCACTGCGGCAACCTGCGGCGAGGCGCCGGGGGTGGTGGGGAGCTCGACGGCGGGGTCCCAGGTCTTCCCCGAGCTCACGCTCCGGTGGAGCACCGCCTTCGCGCCCTTTTGCCCGGTCAGGTAGAGCCGCGCCGGATCCGACGCCGAGACGCCCACGCCGGTGAACAGGGTCGAGGGATCCAGCGGCGCCCCGAGCGCTCCGAAGCTCGTGCCCCCGTCGCTCGAGAGCCACAGCTCGCTCGCGAACGCGCCGCCCGCGCCGCCGGTCGACATCAGCACCACGACCCGGTCCCCGCTCACGGCCAGGCCCGTCACCGTGCGATCGAGCGCAGGAGTGGGCTTCGACCAGGTGCATGCGCCGTCCGGTGACGCGAGCAGCCCGTCGAACGTTCCCATCAGCGGAGCTCCGCTCGCCCCCACGGCCAGGATCGGATTTTCGGTCGGGCCGTATCCCGCCGCGGCCGAGCAGGCCCAGCGCCAGCTCTTCCCGTGGTCCGTGCTGGTCAAGAGGCCATAGGTCGCCCGTGCAAAGAGCCGGCTGTCATCCTTCGGATCCGCGACGATCTGCCGGACGGCGGGGTACGCCCCGTGCGCGAAGGCGCGGGGCGCCAGGGCCACGATCGCGAGGCCGACGGTCAGATGCAGAGCGTGGTGCACTGGCCTGGATTTTTGCCGCGCACGCAGGCTTCGCCTACCGTCGACGGCAGCTCGGTCTTCCAGGTGTTGGTCGCGAGATCGAAGGACCACACGTCGTCCACGTTGCCGCAGTCGGTCTTGCCGCCGTAGATCAGCCAGCGCCCGCCCGCTTCGTCGAGCACGGCCACCTGGGCCGAACGGCGGTCCGGCGCCTGCAGGTTCGGCACGGTGAAGTCCGGCGGAAAGAGGCAGAAGTCAGCGGCCGGGGTCTTGACCTGTTCGGCCGGCACCAGCTCGACCCACTTCTTCTGCGCGGTATCGAAGGCCCAGGTGTCGTTGTTGTTCCCCACCGCGCCGTCGTCGTGACCCGCGAACATCAGCAGGCGTTTCTGCTTCGTGTCGAAAGCGAGGGAGGTGTGGATGCGGCCCATCGGAGCACCGCTGCCGCCCGCGCTCTCTTGGGTCCAGGCGCCGGTGGCGATGTCCAGCGACCAGAGATCCGCCATGAAAGGACCCTGGAAAGCCCCCACGCCACCGCCGGCGTAGACGAACAGGCGCCCGCTGGCCGGATCGATGGCTGCGGAGTGGAACAGGCGCGCCTCGGGCTTCGACCCGGTCGAGGTGATCTCACGCCACGCACCGGTGGCCAGGTTCAGCGCCCACACGTCGTCGAGCGGAACGAACGACAGCCCGCTGGTGCTCGAGTTGCCGCCGAACAGCACCAGCTCTTTGGTGGCGGGGTTGTAAGCCCCGCCGGTGCTGCTTCGACCCGAGGGGCCGCCGCCCGTGGTCTGGATCTGCTGCCAGGTCAGGGTCTCGAGGCTGAGCGCCCAGACGTCGCTGTACACGGTGTAGGGCCCCGACGAGGCCTCGCGGTAGCGGCCGCCGAAGACGATCATGCGGTCGCCGTCGGGGTCGTGGACGGCGAGCCCGCGCGCGCGGGGACCGGGCCCCCCCGTCGGGCTGGCCTGGGAGAAGTACTTGCAGGTGGCGTCGTAGGTCCAGAGCTCGCCAATCGGCTTCGGTGCGGGGTTGCACTGCTGCGGCACGCCGACGTCGCCGCCGAAGACCACCACCCGGTTTCGCTTCGGGTCGAAGGCGGCGAACGCTTCGGTACGGGGCAGGGGATCTTGCCCCGGATCGACGCAGGCCGGGGCGTCGGGTGTGACGTCCGAGCCGGCGTCGGCGGAGGGCTTGGATTGGCTTTCGTCGTCACCCCCGCACGCGGGGATGGCGAGAGCCGCCGCGCAGAGCGCCACGGCCGTCGGGAAGGTCCATCGAGTGTTCATCATGGCTCTCAGTTGCAGGTCTTACCCAGGGTGTAGCCCTTGGTGCACTGGCACTTGCACTCGGCCTCGTTGGCCGGCTCGCCGCACACCGGGACGACGGTCAGCTTCTTCGACGCCTTCTGGCCGTTCTTGGCGGTCAGGCTGAGCTCGAGCTCGAAGGTGGTGCCGAACACGTCGGTCGCCGCCCACTGGTTCGGGCAGGTTGGGATCATCGAGAAAGTGGAGATGTCGGTGTCCGTGCTCGTGCCCCACCCGTCCCCCGTCGGCTTCAGGTTCATCTTGCGACCGTCGACCCGGACCTCGTTGTTCGTCAGGTCGCGCAAGGTCCCGTTGATCTCGACGGCGCACGGCTCGATGTTCGTGGCCCGCGCGCCGATGAACATCACGCGGCCCCCTTGCGGGGGAAGGATCATCGGAATCTGGGCTCCGTCGTCGATCTTCTTCGACACCAGATCCGCGCCGCGGGCGGTCACCTCGAGCTCGATGGGCAGAGTCGGATCACCCAGGGCGGCGACGCCGCACGACGAGCTGCCCCCGCCGCCGCCGCCGGCCTGGCCCCCGCCGCCGTCGTCGCCCGCGTCGTCACCCCCACACGCGCTCGAGAGCGCGCACAAGAGCACGCCCCACAGCGCGCAACGCCCCCGGACAAATCGCTGCTCGAAGCCCACGCGAGATGCTAGCCCGGCCGGGCCGCCCCGCCAAGCGCACTTCCATCATTGCGGCCGCGCGGCGCCTCGATATCGTGGGAGCGTGCGAACGACCGCCAAGGCCAGGACCGACGTCGGGCTCCGACGGCAAGGGAACGAAGACGCGCTGCTCGTGGACGACGCGCTCGGGCTGTACGTCGTGTGCGACGGCATGGGCGGGCACGCCGCGGGCGAGGTCGCATCCCAAGCCGCGGTCGAGGCGATCGTCGCCCGCGTGACCGCGGGCTTGCCCGCCGCCGGCGCCGTCGAGCCCGATCGGCGGGCTGCGGCGCTGGCCGATCTGCTTCGGGACGCGGTCGACGCGGCGAACGCCCGGGTGCACGCGATCGGCGTCGAGGACCCGTCGAAGCGCGGCGCGGGCACGACCTGCACGGCATTGGTCATCTCGGGAGGCACGGCTGCCCTCGCGCACGTGGGGGACACCCGGCTCTATCTGCTTCGCTCGGGGCAGATGCACCAGATCTCCAACGACCACACCTTCTTGGCCGAGGCGCTGCGCCGGGGCATGAGCCGCGACGAGGCCATCCAGCACATCCCGACCAACATGCTGTCCCGCGCCGTCGGGCCGAACAAACACGTCGACATCGACACGTTGGTCTTCGACCTCTTGCCGGGCGACAAGCTGATGCTCTGCACCGACGGGCTCCACGGGTACTTCGTCGAAGCACCGGAGCTGGTGCCGTTCATGGCCGACGTCGCCACCGCGCCCGAGCGCCTGGTCGCCGCCGCCAACGAGCGCGGCGGCGAGGACAACATCAGCGTGATCGCCCTCGAGATCGCATCCGAGTCGAGCACCGCGCCCGAGGACTCGATCCGGCTGAGCCGCGTGACCCAGGCCCTGCGCGCGCTGTCGGGCATCGAGGTGCTGCGCGAGCTCACCTATTCCGAGCTGCTCGAGGTGGCCGGAGCGTTGCGCTCGGAAGAGGTCCCCGCGGGCACGGCGGTGGTGCGCGAGGGCGAGGCCAGCGCCACCTTCTACATCATCGCCAGCGGCCGCGCCTCGGTCGAGCGAGGCGGCAAGCGCCTGGCCGAGCTCGCTCCAGGCAGCCACTTCGGCGAGATGGCGCTGCTCACCAACCGGCCGCGCTCGGCCACGGTCGTCACCCTCGAGTCGTGCCGCTTGCTCTCGCTCACGCGCGAGGCGGTGTACCCGCTGTTTCAGCACAACCCGGTGTTGGCGGTGAAGTTTCTCTGGAACCTGGGCGTGCGTCAGAGCCTGCGCCTCGACGAGACGACCGAGTGGCTCAGCGCGGGGCGCGAGGCGGCGCCGGACACCTTGGTCGAGCGCCGCGGCGACGAGCTGATCGCGTCGCCGTTCAGCAAGCGGAGCTGAGGGTGAAGAAGCGAGCGTTCGTGGCGATGGTGGTCGGATCCGTCGCGGGGCTCACCGCGTGCAAGCGCGAGGTTCCGACGCCGAACCCCGATCGGTCCGCGCGCCCTGCGCCGCCCACGCCCCCGAGCGCGAGCTCGACGCCCACCGAGTGGGCCCTGTCGAACGTGAAGTCGGAAGAGCGAGACGAAGCCCCGGACGCGCCCCGGGTGGACGGCGGCGCGTTCAAGGCGGGCACTCTCAGCGACATCGGGCCGCTGGGCCCGGCCAGCGCCAGCCCCTTCGGGGTAGTGATGATCACCCGCAAGGACGAGGTCGCCTTGGCTCCGCCCGGGAAGGCCAAGGGCTCGTTCAAGGGCATCGCGCTGGTCGCGAGCTCGTTCTCCGAGAAGGCAGCGCCGCCGTCCATCGCCGGCGAGTACGCCTACTTCGTTTCGAACGGCAAGCTGGCGCGCCGCCGCGTCCCGACGCTGGGCCCGGTCGAGGTGCTGGGCGATGCTCGCGACAGCACCCGAGTCTCGGCGCTGTCCGCTACGGACGCTCGTCCCGCCCTGGCGGCGTTCATCGTCAACCCGGACAAGCCCACGGGCAGCGCGACCGCCATGCTCTGGGTCGAAGGCGGAGACCTCTTGCGACTGTCGCCGGACGGCACTGGCGCGAGCAGCGTGTCGATGACCGAGAGCGGCGCAGAGGTGCTGGTCGCAGTGCTCGACGGCCGCACCGGGATGACCCCGGTTCACGTGCGCAAGCTGACCTTCGCGGACAAACGGCCCCAGCTCGGCGAAAACGTCGTTGCCTGGGTGGCGGGGCCCGCGCAGCCCACCACGGAGCTCACGTTGCTCGCGCCGGAGCAGGACGCGTGGATCTTCTCCCCGCTCGAGCGCGAGACGACTCGCTTCGGCCTGGCGGCGGTGCACATCGGCCGCTCTCCGAAGATGGGCGCGCCGGTCGAGTGGCGGAGTTATCCGAATGGAATCGATCCGGCGCCGGTTGCCGCCACGCGCGCGTGTGGCCGTGCAATCCTGGTCTACGCGCGACCGTCCACCGAGACCCCGGGCGCCGAACAAGAGCTGCACCTGGCGGTGAGCGGCGAGTCCGGTCTCGAGAGCCCGGAGGTCATCGCCAACGCTCCGAGCTTCCGCGGCTTGACCGCGAGCGGGGACGCCGAGTCCGTGCTCGTCGTATACGGAGCCGGCTCGCGCACCTGGGCGCTGCGGGCGCCGTGCCCCGGAGCGACGAAGCCCAAGTGAGCTCTGGTGGTGGCGGGGCGGAGAGGGAGGGATTCGAACCCTTCGGGCAGCGTTGGCAACATCTTCAAGCGGCACGCGACCTTGCACACCAACGCCCCGAAATTTCGCTCGAAATGATTCGAGTCGCTCTCTCCGCTGGTCCCCGTGAGTCGACGGGGGTCGAGTGGACTTGGGCAGGTTTTGGGCAACGGATGGGCGGCGCGCGCCTCGCGGGACGTGCCGCTCGCCATGCCCCGCCCCCACCGGCCGACAGAGCCCTCAAGGCGCCGTCGACGAGTAGAGCCCTCCACCGTCCACGCAGGCTGCACCGCCTCCGAGGTCGTGCGGCACGCACACCGAGATCTCCCCGTCGCAGAAAGCTCCCGCTGGATCCGAAGCCCTGAACGCGACGTGGTACACGCGGCCATCGCCTGCGCCGTTGCGCTCTGCGCGCAGGCGTACGGCTGGTGGCGCGCTCGCCTGAATGGCTGCGTCGGGAAAGAGTGACCCCGACCCAGGTCCCTGTGCAGGTTCATCCTGCCGCACCGATACGACCTCGACCACGACGGGATCTCCGTCCGGATCGGTCACGTCGACGACGTTCACGTCGACGAATTTCTTGTTCGGAGGCCAGAGCGTGCCCACGTCAGCGTGCGCACTTGAGCACTGCGGTGGGCGGTTCTGGGGAACGGACGCGAGCGTCATGTCGTCCAGCTCCATTGGCGAGGCGTCTGCCGGATTCTCGACGAAAAACGCCACCGGATGCCCCTCCACCGGACTCGAAACTTCCCAGCTCACCTGGTTGTTCACCGGAGTGCACGCGAAGGTGGTCTCGGAGCCGTACTCATCAACGAAGCCACAGGTCAACGGGTGGTCGTCGCCTCGCGCGAGGAACTGCCCCCTCCACTGAACACCATTCAGGAGCGCCTGTCGGGTCATCACCATGCGTTCGCCACCGAGCAAGACCGCCGCGTAGCCGCCGAGGCCGTCACCGGCGAAGCGCATGGGAATAACCTCCGAGCCGCCGCCGATCGGTTCCAGCCCTACTCCTGCGCGCTTGACCATCGTGTCGAAGTCGTTCACCGCGTCCTCGGCCACCACCACGATCGAGTTCACTCCGAAGTCGCCCAAGAGCGAGACGATTTCCAGTGGGCCGGCGACCTGCGCCGGTGTCGGAGTAAACGAGCCCGACACCGTCCCGAAGGAGAAACCGTTTGGCGCGATGAACCGCTGCGCGGCCACTGCCCCGGCGACCGTGATGGCGACGTTGGCCGGAGTGAACGTGGTGATGTTCGCGGCAATCCGATACCGAGCGGAGGCATCCAGTTGTACGGGCATCGTCAGGTGCTGCGGGTCACCGTACTGGACCGGGAACATCGGCTCGTACCACACGCGGTACTTCGCGAAGGGCGGGCACGTGATGCACGGCCACGGGATGGGATCGGCGATCACAGGTTTCTGGTAGACCAACTCGAAGAGCTTGAGGTGGCACTTGAGCCACAGGAGCGGAGAGCTTTCCTTCGATCCCCCGCCGCAGTCATCGGCAGCGTCCTCGGCCAGCTTCGTATAGTTCAACGAAGTGTAAGCCATTTGTGCCGTGCCCCGAAGCGCGAGCGACTGGGTCTGGCAAAGCCGCGTGGTCAGCGGCTCTTCGCCTCTCGCTACCGGCCCCAGCAAGTCGTGGTGTCCCGTCGAGTGAACCTGTGTGATGCCGCTGCCAGAAGTGCCGTGGCAACCCATGAGGTCGGTCCACCCGAAATCCGGGTCCGGGCCCCCTGGCACCTTGGCTCGCTCGAACGTGAAACCTCCAAGCAGCTTCCAAGGGCGAGAACGCAGGGGAAGCGGCTGGTTGTCAGTCCCGAAGAGCGGGTCCGCGAGCGGGCCTCCCTGGCTGCCCCCGAAGTAATGAAAGTTCTGGTCGTACTGCGAACCGTTTCGCGCGGTGTAGTGCTGGAAGCGATCGTCGGAGGCCACGTTCGGGACGTCGTAGATCTCATGCTTCCATGGCATGAAGACCTTCAGGCCGGGCACGTCACTATCCGCGACGTTGATCATGCCGTGCTTCTTGCCGGGCTCGCCGTCGCAGCGGAGCAGGGCCACGTCGGCCGCCAACGCTGCGCTCACTGGCTGATTGCAGCCAATCTGTGGGCCGTAGCCGGACCCGCAGCGCAGGACGACCTCGCAATGGTAGCGATCGGTCGCGTAGCCGTCCTGGCTCGACAGGACGACGTGCGTGAAGTCGGGGAACGTCCCGGCCAGGATGGTCGCAGTAGACCAGTTCAGCGTGCTCTTCGGCACGTAGAATTCGACTCCAACGATGTGCTGTTTCGGATCTTTTACGTCTGGATCCTCCACACAATGAGCGGCGGTGACCGCGTGCTTCGGCGAGATGAACGTGACGCCGCAGGTGCCGCGGAGTGGCTTCCCGTTGGAAGCCGTGAGCTGCGCGCCGGATGAGTCTCTGAACGGAACGTGCACGGCAGCGGTCGCGCGCTCCACGGCGGCCTTGGGCCCTGATGGGGCCAGGCTGACTTCGAAGTAGGTGTTCTCGTGCAAGAGCTCGACCGCTGCCGCACTGGCGGCGACCTGCTCGGAATGTTCGGCGTCGGACGGCCCGCAGCCAGACGGGCCAAGGGCAACGAGTGCGAGCAGCGCAACCCGCTCAAAGCGGGATGACGGTGAGGAAAGTGAGACAGACATGGAACTCCCCGCTCAGCGGCAGCGCGCTGCCGTCCTTGGTGGCTGTCGCAGTGAACGAACCATCGACGGCCTGCCCCTTGCTTGGCGCGGGGGACATGGGCGTGGTGAGCTCAATGGTGACGCTCGAGAGCTGCCACTGTGTGCCGTCCCTGTCGATGTAGAACGAGTCCGTATCCGCGGTCGCAAGCAGGCACGCCTTCCCCGATGCCGAGCACGCGCCTACTTCATTGAAGATGAAGCTTGGGGTCTTCGTCCAGTTCACCGTGGTGCCCAACCACGGCACCAAAGGCGTGCAGTTGCGGCTTTCAGGCCACGGAGCCTTGAGCGTCTGCGGCTCTCCGTCGCCCAGGACGTTCACCCAGTAGTCTCCCGGCTGGCACTCGCACGCTGGCGGGAGCGCGTCGGCGGACGAATCGAACGTCAGCCCCCCGCCACTCGATGGCGCGTCGGACGCGGCAGTCCCCCCGACTGCGCCCGCGCCTGCCGCACCACCGCCGCCGGTCGCTCCAGCATCCGGCGCCCGCGCGCTCTCGGCAGTGCAAGCCACGACGACGCCAACGCATCCGAGTATCGAAATGCGCGGAGTGAAGCGCCCCCGAAGCCGCATGCAGCAAGACTACGCTCCGCGCGCAGCGCTGCAAGCGAGCGCTCGCCGCGCTCCGGCTCCGTGTAGGGCCTCGTCCCACCTGAACGCAGAACCGATCAGTCGCGACCAGGCAGCTATCCTCGCCGCCGCGTGGCGCCCGGCGGACGTCCGACTCTGATTGCTTCGATCCCAGGAGCGGCGAACAGGTCCACCACACGCACGCCGAGGTGATCCGCCAACCAGGCCAGGCGATGGACCGTCAGGTTCTGGCGACCCGCTTCGAGCCGCGCCAGATACCGCGTGCTGACGCCCAGCCGCTCCGCAAAGGTCTCGCGCGACCACCGGCGCCGTGCGCGCAACTCTGCGAGTCGAAGACCAACGCTGCGGAGCAGATCGTCGGGGTTCTCTTTCTTCACCCGACGGAAGGGGCCCCGGCCACCCTTGCGAAACGATGAACATGTATGGTTCGCTAGCGCGCATGGCTCCTCGCACGTCGCTGGCGGGTCGACCGCGGAATCAGGGGCTCCCGATCCTCGCCCTGCTGAGCGTCACCGTGCTCGCATGCAGCTCGACGTCGACGAACGACGGCGGCAACGCCGGGGCCAGCGGCGGCTCCGCGGGCGACGGCGGCAGTGCAGGTACCGGCTCAGGCGCGGGAACAGGCGGGGCGAGCGGGGTCGGCAATGCTGGCGGCGACGCCGGGGCGGGAGGCGGCTCCGACAGCGGAGGCAGCGGTCCGGATGGAGGCAACCTCCCCGATGGAGGAGTCTGCGCTCCGGGCGCCTTGCGCTGCTCCGGCAACGTCCCACAGTCGTGCGACGCGACCGGGCAATGGCACGACGGCGGCGTGTGTCCCTACGTCTGCACGGGCGGCAACTGCACGGGCGAGTGCAGTCCGGGGACGAAGCAGTGCGACGGGAAGACACCGCGAACCTGTGATGGCACAGGCGCGTGGAAGGCTGACGCCACGTGCACGGGTGCCTTGCCGCAATGCAGCGGTGGCGCCTGCGTGGACGCCTGCGGCGGGACCTGCACCTACGCGAATGCCTGCCCGTCCCTAGCAAACGCGACCCACCCGTACCCATACGCCGGGCCGGGATGGATCGCCCAATGTGTTCCCCAACCCCCCGCCTACGACACGGGCGTCTGCACGTGCAAGTGCACGCAGCAGTACACGTGCATGATCGGGGGGGTGAACTTCTGCAAGTCCAACGGCTGCTGAATGATCCGGGGCGGCGCGCTTGCCCGACTGGGCCACAGCCTGGCGTTGACGACCTCGGAGAGAACCTCGTGAAGCGTCCGCGCATCCTGCGCGGCTGGCGGAAAGCGCGCGTGCATCGCTACGTGCTTGCTGTTGAGGATGCCGTTCGATGCTGGTGGAAGCGGTCATCTCGACAGGCAGGCGCGCTGACCTACACGATGCTTCAGTCGATGGCGCCGCTGCTGGTGCTCGCGGTCGCGGTGGCTGGCCAGTGGTTCGGGCGTGACGCCGTGTTGGCCGCCGCACAGGCCCAAGTCGAGTTGGCGGTCGGCAAGCAAGGTGCTGCCGTGATCAAGGAACTGGTCGCCCAGGCGCGCGATCCGATGGCCACCGCGACTGCATCGCTGCTGGTTCTCGGGTGGACGGTCTGGAGCGCCAGCAGAGTCTTCGCGAGCTTGCAGGAATCACTCGACGAGATCTTCTGCGAACCGCTCGATGCCACCCGCCGGCGCGGGCGCAGGCTTCGCTCCGCTTTGCGGGAGAGCGTGCTGCATTTTGCGATGGTGCCAGCGACCGGGTTTCTCCTGTGCGTGGTGCTCGCCGCGTCGCCCGTGCTCACGTTCCTCACCGCAGCCGTCGGATGGGATGTGCCGGCGTGGGTTCTCTTGGCGATCCCCGCCGCGGTGACCGCCTGCGCGATCGCGGCCGTGTTCTGGGTGCTCCCGACTGCACCCAAGCGCGCCCCGTTCCTTTGGACAGGCGTGATCGCCGCAACGGTGCTCTGCTCTGTCGTTGGGCGCTTGTTTGACCGTTTCTTGAACTGGCTTCCGCCGGCGTCCGCGTACGGCGCAGCAAGCTCGCTGGTCGTCTTGCTGCTCTGCGTGTACTGGAGCGCACGCATGGTCTTTCTTGCAGCCGAACTGGCAGAGGCTTCGGCGAAGTATTGCGGCGCGCCGCATCGCGTTTGCGTCGCAGCCCCCGCTTGCTCGGGTGAAGGCAGCGAGGGCTGCGCTCGCGCGCACGCCCGCAGGCCATGAGACGAACCCGGTGGCGGACGAATCAGGGGTTCCAAGCGTCGCACGCCTTGCACTTGAACTTGCCCTTCCCCAGCGGCCTGCCGCAGGCGTGGCACGTTCGGGCGCAGGCTGGGCACGGGGCGTCGAACAGGTTCTTCAAGCACGCGAGGCAGTTGAAATCGAGCGCTTCCCCGCAGCGCTTGCACTTGGAGCTTCTGCGCATTTCGACGAACTGCGCTCGGAGCGCCGCAACGGCGTGCGGAGGTACTTTGAGCCGGATCACGATTTGCGTCGACTCAACCCCCGCTTCGAGAAGCTCGAACACCGCGGCGGCGACGTCTCCGGCGGTCGAGCCGAGCGACGCCATGGCCTGACGCTGGCGCACGGTCACGACTTCTCGCCGAAGGACGCGTTCGTCGAATAGGTGCACGCCGTTCACAACGACGGGCTTCAGCACGTGCTCGCGTCGAATGACGGTGGACACGCTGACCCCGAGGACGCGCGCGGCCTGCGTGCGCGTGAGCAACCCGGGTGCCTCCTCGGGGGCTGCCAAACTGGCAGCTTCCTGAGCGCTCAGCACGGACGTTTCTGCTTCCTCCCGCGGCTTTTTCGGCTTCCTGGACATGGTTCGACGCTCCCTGTCGTCACGGTGACAGGCGACTGACAGGCCGCCTTGCGGCAACGCGTCGAAGTTGGCATCGCAACCCTGTGCCCAGCAGCGGAGGAATGGCGTGACCGCAGTTCCTCCGGCTCCGAAGTCGAGCGGGCTGAGGCGGGAGTGTCGAGACGAGGCGCACGCCGGGAGCGCCGCTTCAGGTCCGCGTGCTATTCCTGGCCGAACGACCCATGGCGAGACGCAAACGCGACGACGTTGGATTCGACGTCGGCAAGGCCATCGCCGCTCTGCACCTTGAAGCGCTCGCGGCGGGCGCCGCGCAGGATGATCCCCGAGCAGCTTCCCCGCAGCACACCGCGCGCGCGCATCTTCACGGGCTCGAGCCCTCTAGCTGCAAGCGCAGTCCGTGCAGACTCGCCGGCTTCTGCCACGCCCTCGCCGAAATCACCGAACACAGGACGGAGTTGGAGCGCACCAAGGAGTTGCTGGACGTGTTGGAGCAGACCCACGAGGTCAGCAAGTGGCTGGGAAACTCGGGCTTCCGCTACGTGCAGGCGCTGAACGCGCTCGTGGAACACGGCAAGGACCGCCACGCGTCCGAGGAGAAACTCCGCCTGGCGCGCCCCGCCCACGATCATGCGCTCTTGTGCGTTCGACCGCTGCGAATCATGCGGCCATTGACTGCCTTCCTTCAGTCACTCGACAATTTCGAGGATGATCTCCGTGAGCTGCTACTGAGCCGGCATCTTCGTCAGCCGGCTGACAGGAAAGGCGCTGACGTGCTTCTGACCGCCGTGTGGCAGCACCTGGACTGGGGTGGGCTCACCTACGCCGAGATCGCCAGGCTGGTTCCCGATAGAAACGGACCGAACGGCGCAGCCGAACGCGTGCGCTCGCGCGTTCGCTCGAAGAATGCGCGATGCGTGATGCCGCGCGAGTTTCACCCGGAACTCGCAGCCGACCGAAGGCGACCGGACAAACGGCGAAGGGTTCGTTCCTCCGCCTGACGGTGACGCTGCCAGTGCCATGATTTTCCCATGGCGCTGGCACGTCAACGTTCTCCGCGTGTCCGGAACGGTGCCGCGCCAGCGACGCAGGAAGGAACCCCGGTGCTCCCCGTGCTCCTCACTCCCAACGAGGTCGCGGCGTGGCTCAAGACCACGGTGCAAGCCGTGTACGCGAAGGCCGAACGCGTCACTTTGCCCGGCGGCACGCGTGTCGGCCGCCGACTCTACTTCCTACGCGCCGAGCTGCTAGGCTTGGTGGAGCAAGGTCGCGTGCCGCACCTGGGAGGCCCCAGTGGCGGCACGTAAGATCGACGGAAAATGGTACGCGGATTTTCGATTTCAACATGCGGACGGCACGGCCGAGCGGGTGCGGAAGCGCTCGCCGGTTCAGTCCAAAGCGGGCGCCGACCAGTTCGAGCACCAGCTTCGGACCGAGCTTCTGGCGCCGGCCCGCACGACACCCAAGGAGGTGCCGAAGTTCTCGGCGTATGCGACCGAATTCATGGAAACGTACGTGATCGCGAACAACAAACCGTCCGAGCGTTCGATGAAAGCCAGCATCCTGAAGCATCACCTGCTTCCGGTGTTCGCGGACATGCCCCTCGACGCCATCAAGCTGCATCCGATCGAGGTCTTCAAAGCGAGCTTGCTCGCCAAGGGGCTCAGTCGGAAGCGGGTGAACAACATCCTCGCTTGCCTCGGAAAGATGCTGCGCTACGCGCACGAAGTCGAGCTGATCGAAGTCGTGCCACGGGTGAAGCTCTTGAAGATCCCGCCGCAAAAGTTCGACTTTCTCAGCTTCGATGAGCTGTCACGGCTCACCGAAGCGCTGAAAGGCGATCCGGAGCGCTGGGCGCTCGTGCTCTTGGGCGCAGACGCGGGCCTACGACAGGGCGAGATCATCGCTCTGGAGTGGGGCGACGTGGAATTGGTAGCGGGCGTGCTGACCGTTCGGCGCTCTTCCTGGAAAGGCCAGGTCGGGACGCCGAAGAGTGGCAGGGAACGCAAGGTTCCACTCACGGCGCGCCTCAAAGCCGCGCTCAAGGCGCATCGGCACCTGAAGTCCGAGCTGGTGTTCTGCCACTCGGACGGCAAGCCGTTCACGCAGTCTGCAATCGAGGCGGCGCTCCGCTTCGGCTGCAAACGCGCGGGGCTCCGGATCATCGGCTCGCACGTACTCAGACACACCTTCTGCTCGCACCTCGCCATGCGGGGCGCGGCGCCGAAGGCGATTCAGGAGCTGGTCGGGCACTCGACGCTAAGCATGACCCTTCGGTACATGCACCTGGCGCCGAGCGCGTTGCGAGAAGCGATCGGTTTGCTCGACTTTGGGCAGCCGGTGGGCAGTGCCGCGAGCACGGCGGTTTGAAGTAGCGAGAACGAGTCGGGAAACTCGGCGGAGAGGGAGGGATTCGAACCCTCGGTAGGCTTTTGACCTACGCCCGCTTAGCAAGCGGGTACCTTCGGCCACTCGGTCACCTCTCCAGTGGTACTTCGGCCTGCAGGAAGGCCGAGAAGGTACCCGCCGCCCGGGCTTCGTCAAGGTGATCGATCCGGGGGCGACAAACCGCGAGAAATCGCCGGTCGGCAGACGCGCTATGGTTCTGGTCGATGAGCAGCACCCTGTCCGCGCTGCCCCCGCCCACCGCTGCCGCGCGCGACAAGGCGCTGCGGCTGCTCGAGCGCGCCCTCGGTCCGTCGAAGGTCGTGACCGACCCCGACGCCTGCGTCGCGTTCGTGCGCGACGAGTCCGAGGCCGAAGGCGCCTTGCCCTTCGCGGTGGTGCGGGCCGAGTCCAGCGCCGACATCATGGCGGCCCTCGCCGTGGCGCGCGAGGCTCAGGTCCCGATCACGCCTCGCGCCGCCGGGACGGGGCGCACCGGCGGCGCCGTGCCGCGATCGGGCGGCATCGTGCTCGCCACGCTGGGCATGAACCAGATCAAGGAGATCGATCGGCGCGAGATGCTCGCGGTGGTCGAGCCCGGCGTGGTGCTCGGCGACCTACACGGCGCCGTCGAGGCCGAGGGCCTGTTTTACCCACCGGATCCGAACAGCGCGGAGAGCTGCGCGCTTGGCGGCAACGTCGCCGAGAACGCCGGTGGCCCCCGCGCCTTCAAGTACGGCGTGACCCGCGAGTACGTCCTCGGCGTCGAGGCGTTCTTGATCGGGGGCCAGCGCGTCACCCCCGGGCGGCGCACCGTGAAGGGCGTGACCGGCTACGACGTGACCGCGCTGTTGGTGGGCAGCGAGGGCACGCTGGCGGTGTTCGGCGACATCACGCTGCGCCTGGTGCCCAAGCCGCCCGCCGTCATGACGCTGCTCGCGCTCTTTTCCGACGTCCGCGCGGCGAGTGTCGCGGTGGCGAACATGACCGGCGCCGGCCTGGTGCCCCGCTGCATCGAGCTGCTCGACAGCCACACCCTCGAGGCGATGCGCGCCGCCGGCAACGACTTCCGCCAAGAAGCCGGCGCGCTGCTCTTGATCGAGGTCGACGGTGAGCCGGGCGAGACCGAGGTGCAGGCCGAGCGGGTGGGGAACGCCTGCGACGGCGCCCTCGAGGTGCTGGTGGCCCAAGACGCGGGGCAGCGCGAGAAGCTCTGGTCTGCCCGGCGCGAGATGAGCCGCGCGGTGCGCAAGCTGACCCGGTTCAAGCTGAGTGAAGACGTGGTCGTGCCGCGGGAGCAGATCCCCGAGTTGCTCGACCGCGTGGCTCAGAGCTGCGACGCGCTGGGGGTGCGCCACCTGACCTACGGTCACGCGGGCGACGGCAACCTGCACGTCAACTTCCTCTGGGATCACGAGCACGAGGCGCCCACTGTCGAGCGCGCCATCGAGCAGCTGTTCCGAGACGTGATCGCGCTGCGGGGCACCTTGAGCGGCGAGCACGGCATCGGCGTGCTCAAGGCGCCGTACCTGCCCCTCGAGCAGTCCAGCGAGCTCATCGGCCTGCAGCGCGACATCAAGCGCGTGTTCGACCCCGGCGGGCTGCTCAACCCGGGCAAGATCTTTCCGGGGGCAGGCCACCGCGCCTGCTGATCAGCGCATCATCAGGGTTCGGTAGTGCGCGAGCTCGGCGATGCTGTTCTTCGCGTCCACCAGCGCGTCGTGCTCCCCCTCGGTGGGCTTCTTGAACACCGCGTCGTCGCCGTACCAGAGGCGCGCCAAGACCTTGAAGCTCGAGACGTCGACGATGCGATACGACAGGTAGCCGGCCAGCGCCGGCATCCACCGCTCGACGAAGGCCTTGTCGTTGTGCACGCTGTTGCCGCACAACACCGCGCCGTAAGGGCACCAGCCCGTCACGCGCTCCATCAGCTGCCGCTCGGCCGCTCGAAGGTCGACCTTGGACGCGCGCAGGCGGGTCAAGAGGCCGGTCTTGTCGTGCATGTCGCGCACGAACGGCACCATCTTGGCCAGCGCCTCTTCCGGCTGCCAGATGTCGATGCACAGCTCTTCCAGCGGGGTGAGCTCGGCGTCGGTGATGATCGCCGCCGCCTGCAAGATCACGTCCCGCTGGGGGTCGAGCCCGGTCATTTCCAGATCCAGCCACACCAGGTTCTTGGCGCTCTGGGAGCGCTCGACCTTCTGACTCACGCGCCCGCCTCGGCGGGTGGGTAGTGCTTCGGGCGCACCACCAGCACGGCGCATTTCGCGCTCCGGAGCACGCTCTCGGCGACCGAGCCGAGCACCAGCGAGCGGAGGCCGCGTCGCCCGTGGGTGCCGAGCACGATCAGGTCCACGCCGAGCTCGTCCGCCAGGCGCAGGACCTCGTCTTCCGGGATCCCCGCACGGATGTGCACGGTGACGCGCTCGCTCTCGATGGGCTCCCCGTGCTTCATGGCGGTGACCCGCGCCTTCTCGACCCGCGCTTCCAGCTCTTTCACGGCCTTGTCGGCGGTGGTGATCAGCGAGCCGTCAGCCGTCATGACCTCGACGTTCTCGCCCGCGGAGCCCGCCACGTACACCACGTGGAGACTCGTGGCGTCGCGCTCGGAGGCGAGCAACAGCGCTTGGTCGAGCGCCGCGTCGCCCGTGTCGGAGAAGTCCGTCGCGACGACGATCGTCGCGAACGAGGTCGGTCGCCCTGCTTCCATGGCCGTCGAGTCTACTTCTTGGCGGTTTCTTTCGGCAGCACGATCTTCGGATCCTTCTTGCGCGCCCGGTAGACCACTACCATGCGTCCGATGACCTGGGCGACCGCCGAGCGGGTCGCCGACGCGATGGGCTCCGCCGCCTCGGCCGGGCTGACCGGGCTCTCTTTGCTGACCCGCACCTTGATCAGCTCGTGGGTCTGAAGGGCGCGTCCGATCTCGGCGAGCACACCGGGGGTGAGGCCTGAGAGGCCAATCTGAACCACCGGACGCAGATCGTGCGCCAGGGCTCGGAGGAAGCTCCGCTGTTTGCCGCTCAAGGGGGAAGCCACGCGCCGCGTGTATCCCGGCGGCGTCCCCGCGGCCACTGGTGAACATTTGCCCCGCTCGACCGCGGGGCCCGGGCGCACGAGGCTCGGCGTTTCCGGGAGAAGCGCATGAAGATCCTGTACGGCGTGGTGGGCGAAGGAATGGGGCACGCGACCCGAAGTCGCGTCGTGCTCGAGCACCTCGCGAGCCAGGGCCACGAGCTCAAGGTCGTGGTCTCGGGGCGGGCCCACAAGTTCCTGACGGACCGCCTGGCCGGAAAGTCGAACATCGGCGTCGAAGAGATCCACGGGCTGTCGCTCCGCTACTTCGGCAATCGCTTGGACAAGAGCGAGTCGCTCTTTCACAACCTCAAGAAGGCACCCAAGGGCATCAAGAAGAACCTCGATGTCTACAAGAAGGTGGTCGAAGGGGGGTTCACGCCAGAGCTGGTGATCAGCGACTTCGAGTCGTGGGCGGCGTTCTACGCCCTGAACCACTTCTTGCCGGTGATCAGCATCGACAACATGCAGGTGATCAACCGCTGTCGTCACGACAAGGGCATCACCAAGGCGCAAGGCATGGATTTTCGCATCGCCAAGCTGGCGGTGAAGATCAAGATGCCTGGCGCCTATCACTATCTGGTGAGCAGCTTCTTCTACCCGCCCGTTAAGAAGCGGCGGACCACGCTGGTTCCGCCGATCTTGCGGCCCGAGGTCATGGCGGCGAAGCGAGAGCCGTCGGACCACGTGCTGGTCTACCAGACTGCGGGCAGCAACGAAGACCTGGTCCCGACCCTGAAGAAGTTGCCGTATCGGTTCCGCGTGTACGGCATGGGGCGCGACGGCACCGACGGCAACGTGACCCTGCGCCCGTTCTCGGAGACGGGGTTCGTCGACGACCTGCGCACCGCGCGGGCGGTCATCGCCGGTGGGGGGTTCTCGCTGATGAGCGAGGCAGTGAGCCTGCACGTGCCGATGTTGTCGGTGCCCATCGAGCAGCAGTACGAGCAAGAGCTGAACGCCCGATACCTCCAGCATCTGGGCTACGGGCAGTGGGCCTCGGAGCTGGATCAGGACGTGATCGCTGGGTTTCTGGCCCGCGCCGACGACTTCGCGCACAACCTCGAGCGCTTCGAGCGGCACGACAACTCGATGCTCTTCGCCTGCGTGGACGAGCTCATCGCTCGCCGGGCCGCCGGAGAGGCGGGGCCCGACCGGCTGGACGCCGACGCCATGGGCAAGTGGGCACGGGACGAGCCGAGCGAGCCCGAACCCGCGATCATCAGTCCAGATGCGTGAGGGTCACGACGGCGGCACGCAGGCCTTCCCGCCCTTCTTGCCATCGACGAAGGTGACGTTCGACGAGCAGTTCGCCTCGAAGTCCACCGGGCGGTTGCGGTTGCAGTCGACCTTGTCGACGCACACGCGGAAGCAGTAGTTCTTTCCGTCGTCGTGGGTCACACACAGTGAGCCGTCGGGGCAGTCGGTGTGCGCCTTGCAGTCGGCGATGCCGCAGTAGCCGCCCTTGAACGGCAAGCAGATCTGCCCTTCGATCTCGCACTCGTCGTTGTTCGCGCAGGCCGCGCCGACCCCGAGCTTGTCGGCCTGGGTGCCGCCGTTGCCGTCGTCATCGTCACCACACGCGCCGAGCGAGGCCGCCAGCGCGAACCCGAAGAGACCGACCACCGCCGACCGAGGCACCATCGCCCCATCATCGGGCAAGGTGCCCGGGGGTGTCCAGCCGTAGGGCTTCCCCGTTCGCGATGCGCTTTCCATCTCGGGCCACTCCTGCTACGAACCAAGGGTGATCGCCCTTGGCATCGACCCCGGCACGCTGAACCTGGGTTGGGGCGTGGTCGAGCGCCAGGGCCAGCGCTTGGCCCACGTGGGTCACGGCGTGATCCGCCTCGACGCCAAGGCCAGCCTCGCCAGCCGGCTGCACGTCATCGACCTGGAGCTCGCCCAGGTGATCGCCCGCTTTTCGCCGGACGTGGGCTCGGTCGAGAGCCTGTTCTTTCACAAGGACCCGCAGGCCGCGGCGAAGCTCGGTCACGCGCGTGGCGTGGTGCTGCTCTCGCTCGCTCGGGCGGGTGTGACCGTCGCCGAGTACCCGCCGGCCCGCGTGAAGCTCACCATCGCTGGCCGCGGGCAGGCCGACAAACGGCAGGTGGCTCTGATGCTGCGTGCCGTCCTGGCGCTGCCCGACCTTCCCGCGGGTGACGCCGCCGACGCTCTGGCGCTCGCGGTCACCCACCTTCGGGTGGGTCCGGTGGCCGAGCGCCTGGGGCTCGGCAGCGGGCCGAGCGCGGGCTCGCGACGTCGGAAGCACCAGGCGGCGCTCCGCGCTCTGGTCGCCGAGCGCGGCCGCCGAGCCCCCTGAGCAGACGCGCCCCCCTCCTTGCCTGTTACGGCCCGGCGCGGTGCGTTCTCCCCGCTGAAAATCCCTGGATCATGCCGCTGCCTCGGCCTGTGCTAAAAGGCCGGCCTACGCGAATCTTCCGGGCGCCTCCCTCGTCTGATCCTGCGAACGCAGCTGCAAGCCGCGAATACCACCCCGCGTTGATTGTTTGACCCGTCAGGACCCGTCGATCATGAAGCTCCAGCACGTCTTCCTCTCTCTCTCCCTCTCTCTGGCTCTGCCGCTTTCGTTCGACGGCACCGCCGTCGCCCAGGGCAAGCCCGCGGCCAAGAGCGAGCCGAGCGCCAACGAGGTCGCCGAGAGCGTGCAGAAGTTCTACGACAAGACCAAGAACTTCAAGGCCGGCTTCAAGCAGCGCTACCAGGTGAAGGCCTACAACAAGCGCAAGGACAGCGCCGGCTCCGTGATCTTCGAGAAGCCCGGCAAGATGAGCTGGCGCTACACCAACAACGGCAACCGGGTCGTCTCGGACGGCAAGGTCATCAAGGTGTACGAGGCCGAGAACAAGCAGATGTACGAGCAGCCGATGGACAAGAGCCAGTACCCGGCGGCGCTCGCGTTCTTGGTCGGTGGCGGCAACCTGAAGAAGAGCTTCAAGCTGCGCAAGCTGAGCGCCAAGGACCTGCAGTTCGAAGGCGGCTACGTGCTCGAGGGCGTTCCGAAAGAGGCGACGCCCGCCTATCAGAAGATCTTGCTCTACGTCGACTCGGGCACCTACCAGGTGCGCCGCGTGCTCTTGCTCGATGCTCAGGGCAACCGCAACCGGTTCGATTTCGTGACTCCGAGCGTGAACGAGAAGGTCCCCGAGGGCGAGTTCGACTTCAAGCCGCCGGCGGGCACGCAGGTGATCAAGCCCTGACGCCCGGGCCCATTGACGGGTGCGGGCCGCCCTGAAACCCTCAGGCAGCCATGGCCACCCACTCGTTTCGCTACGCCACGATGCGCTCTCCGGTCGGCCCCATCACCGTCGTCGAGAGCGACCGGGGCGTGGCCGCCATCGACTTCGGCGAGCCGACCGAGGCGGCGCTCGTAGCCCGGCTCCGTGCAGCCGTGCGTGGCGACGTCGCACTCCAGAAGCGCGCGCGACTCCGGGCCACCACCGAGCTGGCGGAGTACTTCCGAGGCCGTCGGCGTACCTTCGGGGTGACCGCGGACTTCACCTTGGCGGGTGACTTCCAGCGTCGGGTGTTGCGTCAGCTCGCGACCGTGCGCTTCGGTCAGCTGACCACCTACGGCGAGCTGGCCAAGCGGGTTGGCAAGCCCGGTGCGGCTCGCGCGGTGGGGGTCGCGATGGCGAAGAACCCACTGCCCATCCTCGTGCCGTGCCATCGGGTGGTGGCCTCGGATGGGTCACTGGGGGGCTTCTCGGGCGGCCTCGACGTGAAGCGGCGGCTTCACGCCCACGAGGGCGTGGCCGAGCTCGGTGGCGGTTGGGCCAGCGCGCGGCTGGAATCGTGAAAAAAAGCGCCGGATGACGTAGTATCGCAAATCCGGTTCACCCAAAGGAGCGCCAGCCTGGGGCTGGTGTCACCGCGATGCTTCTCACGACTCGCTTCACTTGGTCCCGCCCCCTCGCGCTGGTTGGCGCGCTGGCGCTCGGTTGCAGCACCTCGGCCAGCCCGGGCGACGATTCGACCGACGGCCCGGACTCGCTGAACGTGACCTGCGAAGGCAAGTGCGACGGGTGGGGCTCGATCACCAGCCTGTGGCGCGATGCGAAGAAGCTCGATCTGGGCGATCTGCTCAGCGTGGGCGCGGGGTTCGCCTCTGACGGGTTGAACGACTCGCTCTCGCTCAGCGACTACGCGGGCATCAAGCTCGGCGAGCCGAAGGCCTACGCCACGGCCGAGACGGCACAGAACGACCTGACCCTGGGGAACCTCGACAGCCTGGCCACCGGCTTGGCAGTCGCCTACGGCGAGCGCGAGCTCACCACCGAGGTCAACCAGCTGCGCCGCGGCCATCTGCACTCGTCCGGCGATCGGGTCTACGGCGAGTTCTCGTTCCAGACCTCTGCCGCCTTCGGCCACAACTGGGGGCTCTCGGCCGGGGGTCTGGGCGGCGCCAGCGTGGCGTTGGGCTTCGACGTGGGCGCGAACTTGACCACGCGAGTGATCGCACCTTTCAGCAGCGAGGCAACCGCCCTCGGCGGCGCGCCGCTGAAGGCCCTGCGCAGCGCTCGCGGCTACGTCGTTCCCCGTAGCGTCGAGGACGTCCGGGCCATGAAGCCAGGCGAGCTCATGGCGCTCAGCGGCAGCGGCGGCGTTGGCCTGAACCTGGGGGTGGGTGTGCCACTCTTGGTGGCCACGCCGGCGGCCGGGGTCAGCTACAACCTGGTCCTGTCGGGTGGGCTGCGCGCGCACTTGCGCGGCCAGATGGACGTCCAGCTGGTCCGTCTGGCGGGCGATCAAGTGGTGGTGGACGTCGGCGTGTCCTCCGCGAAGGTGCAGAGCGCGAGCATCGCGCTGACCGACGGCTGGGGCATCCAGGGGCTGGTCGAGAGCAAGCTCGCGGTCGGCGGCGTCGACCTGGACCTGGGCCGGCTGGTGGAGAAGGCCCTGCAGAACCAGATGAACGCCAAGCTCAGCTTCATCGACGCGCGCGCCGCGAAGACCAAGACGAAGACCCGCCTGTCGGTGGCCCGCCTGCGCTTCAAGCTGGACGCGGGGAGCGATCCGAAGGCTCTCGCGCAAGCGCTGGCTCAGGCGTTGCGCGGCGACATCCGCCTCGCGCAAGCGCTTTCGGCGCAGAACGACCCAGGCGTGATCGCCGAGTTCGATCTCTCGCGTTCGGGCGTGTCGGCCACCTCGCACGCGGGCATCGACGTCTTCGGCATGAGCTTCTTCAAGACGATCGAAGAGAGCCAGGGCTCGGTCGTCGTGCAGACGCCAGGCGGCGCTCGCACGCTGCTCTTCGACGGGCTCCACAAGCAGAGCGGCTGGTTCTTCTCGTCGCACGGCTACACCCGTGTGGGGATGAGCGGGCTGGTGTTCGACCCGGCAAACCCCAGCGTTCCCGCCCTGGGCGAGGCGAACCTGGTGCTGCAGGTCGAAGAGGGCGACGACTACATGGAGCGCGACAAGTTGCTCGATCACCTGGACGCGGTGATCCAGAGCCTGGGTGGCAAGCCAGCGCTCGAAGCCATCGAGAAGCACGGCAACGAGCTCCAGCGTTACGTGATCAAGGCGTGCCCCAACAGTCAGGCCTACGACCCCTGCCGCCTGTCGGTGCTCGACGACCCGAAGGTGGTGCAGCTGCGCGCAGATGGCGCGAGCGCGCTCGAGGCGGCCGCTAGCGGGCTCGAGCCCAAAGCCAAAGAGCTGGTGACCCATGCCGGGAAGCTGCGCTTGACCGCCCAGGCCACCCTCGAGCCGGCGGCGTCACTGGTCGGCCCCCCGAGCTCGATCGTCGCGGATCTGCGCCTGGACGACCAGGCGCTCGCCACCCTCTTCTCTCAGAAGAGCGAGTTCGAGCTCAGGAACGCGCTGACCGCCTACTTGCGCGCGACGATGATCGACCGAGGCGCGTCGGAAACGCAGATCGCGTCGGCCCGCGCCGCCATCCCCGATGGCAAGGACAAGGCCGTGCTCGACGCGATGGCGGCCGAGTACAAGACCCGCGCGGCGAGCTACGAGAAGCTGATGGCCGCAGAGAAGGCGATCATCCAGAACGTGGGGCCCGTGGGCCCGCGGACGGTCGAGATCCGCTTCCCGGTCGACGCCTCGAATCGCCCCGACTACGACAAGGCCACGGCGGGCTCGCTGAGCCAAGCCCGCGCCCGCGAGGCGTTGGCGCTGTTCGACAGCCTGGTCAAGTCCGCTGACGGGCTCGAGCCCCACGCCGAACAGCCGGTGTTCTACGCGCTGCTCGCGCTCACGTCGCCGGCGTCGGCTGACGTCCGCATGAACGTACAGATGAGCACGTCGAACAGCTGGGCGCAGGACTTCGAGCACTACAAGAAGGCCGGCTATGCCGGCTTCGACGTGTACGCCAAGGGCTCGAGCGTGGCGCCGATCGATGGCGGCCTGTTCGACGTGAACGCGCTGATCAACGTGAAGTAACGCGCGGTGACGGGGTGGGAGTCGCAGGCCATGGAACGCAGGCTCCCCCCGCGCTAACCTGCACCGAAGATGCAGCCTCCGCCCGTCGTCGCCGAGCCTGGCTGGTCCGCGCTCTCGCCGATCACCGCCAAGAGCGGGCGCTCGTGGGTGCACGGTCAAGAGGGCGACCAGCGCATGCGCGTCGCCTACTTCCGCCGGGACGACGGCGCGCTGGTCGGGCGCGTGTGGTTCGGACCCTGGTGCGAAGGCCCGCCCGGTCACGCGCACGGCGGCAGCATGGCCTCGGTGCTCGATGACGCCATCGGCAAGGTGGGCTGGTTGAACGGTCACCGGGTGGTCGCGGCCAAGATCGAGGTCAGCTTTCGCCGAATGCTCCCGATCGGTAGCGACGTCTGGATCGAGGCCTTCATCGATCGCGTCGAGGGTCGGAAGGTCCACACCCGCGGGCACCTGCTCGATGCCGAGCAGAAGCCCTACGCCGACGCGACCGGCTTGTTCATCGAGCTCGGGGAAGGCGGGCTGCCGGCGTGAGACTCCGCGTTGCCTCGGCGATCGCGCTCGCCGTACTGGCCGCTTGCAAGGGCCCACCGCCGCCGGGGCCGTCGCCGGCCCCGGACGCGCTGCCGGAGATCGAGCTGGTGTCCGGCGGGCGACGCGTCGCTGTCGACGCCGCGGCCGCCCGAGCCCTGTCGGAGCGCGTACACAAGGCGATCGCCGCCTGCAACTTCAGCTCCGAGACACGCCCCGAGATCTTCCCCGAGGCCTTGGAAGAGACCTGGAAGCGACGCGAAGCAGGCTCGTATCTTCGCCTGCGCCACGCCGCCGACCAGACCTTGGGCACCCACTTCGGGAAGCTGGTCTACCGAGAGCTCTTGCTCTCGGTGGGGCAAGCGCTCGGTCCCGAGCCCGCGTTGGCAAGGACACCCGCGGGGGTCGTCGGGTTGAAGAAGTGCGCGTACGACGACCGGTTTCTCGGTTGCGACTCGAGGCTGGCCCCGCTGTTTCCTCCGCCGGCGGCCTGTCCCCCGGGCTTCTGAGCATGACTCACTTCTGAACGCAGTACTTGCCCGAGGCGTTGCCCACCTCTTCGCACTCCCAGAAGCTCGGGCAGTCCGCGAAGCTCTCGCACATCTTCGAGCAGTAGCCGAAGGTGGCCGACCCCTTGAACAGGCAGACCTGGGTCTTGCAACCGTCGTCGCTCTTGCACTCGCCGCCGACGTCGTTTCCGCCGCCGCCGCTTCCGCCCCCGCCGGCGTTGCCCGACCCACCGCCGCCGCTGTTCCCGCCGCCCCCGCCGTTTCCGCCGCCGCCCACCCAGCCGCCGGCGTCCTTGCAGGCGTCGGTGCACGTGGCCGCCTGGGACGCGCAGCAACCGTTGTCGCAGAACGAGGCGTTGACGATGCTGTCGTCCGCGCACTCGCAGGGAATGGACGGGCAGCCGTCGCCGCAGGCGACGCAGGTGTTGCCACCCCCCCCGCCGTTGCCGCCGCCGCCGGCGTTGCCCGAGCCTCCGCCGCCGCCGTTGCTGCCGTTGCCCGCCCCCGCGGCGGCGCCCGCTCCGCCGCCGCCTCCGGCCCCCGAGGAACATGCCAAAGCGACCGAGGCAACCCAAAATGATGCGATCAAGCCAATCCGATTCATGAGAGTTCTCTCTCCTTTCGGGGCATGGACGCGTCGTCGGGGACGATGTCGCAAAGATTTTTTCAGGTGCCCTGGTCCCGCAAGATACGGGTCACGCTGGCGTCGAGCTGGCTGCCGATCAGGCGCAAGACGCTGTCGATCTCGGGCGCCGGCACCCGCAGCCGCCGACTCAGCTCGAGCACCGTGTGGTCGAACAGGTCCTCGCGGGCCCGCGCGAGCCAGCGCGCGGCGGTCGCGCGGTGTGCGCCGTACAGGGCGGCGATGGCGTCGATCCCGAGCTGGTCGAGGAGCTGGTGGCGCAACAGGTTGCGCTGGCGCGGTTCGAGCCGTGCGAGCGCCGTCTCGAACGCGGCCTTGAACTCGACGCCGTAGCGGGCGCGCAGGGACGCGAGCTCGGGGTCGCCGACCTCGGCCACGCGATCGAGCCCGGCGTCGTCGTGCATCGGGCTGTTGCCCGCTCGGCGGCTCAGCGCGACGATCTCGCGGGCCGCCAACACTCGCACGAATCCCCGCAGGGTTCCGCGTCCCGAGTATTGCGCGAGCTTCGGCGGGCGCGTCTCGGTTCCGAAGAACAGCTGAGCGCGTACGTTCTGCAGGACGTCGTCCAGGCTCACGCTGCCCAGCTCGAACCGCGCGAGCGCCAGGCGCGACCCACGGATGCACTGCTCGTCGAGCCGCTCGACCGCGTGGGGGACGGCGGCCAGCGCCGCGGTCGCCAGCCAGAGGTCGGCGGCCGGGAGGCTCTCGAGGGCCGTCGCCGGATCCCCCTCGGCCGCGACGCACGCGGCGACGGCCGTCGCGAACGCTTCGCGGGGCAGCTCGACCTCCGGGTGCGCCGCGCGCGCCTCGATCAGCGCCGCTTCGAACGCCGCGGCGATCCGGTCGGGATCATCGCCGAGCGCGGCGAGCGGCGGCGGAAGATCGACCATGGGCGCACCGTAACACTGCCGGCGAGACCGCCAATTTCTCCGGAAAAATGCCGGCGAACCGCGGTGCTCGGGCCGCCGTGCTATGCCGCCTCGGCTTCGATGGGACCTTTGGGGCGCCAGCCGGGCGAGGTGATCGCCGAGAAGTTCCGCCTCGAACGGCCGATCGGCTCCGGCGGGATGGGCGCGGTGTGGCGAGCCGACCATTTGGTGACCCGTCGCCCGGTGGCGCTCAAGTTCCTCCACCCCAGTCGCCACTTCGATCCCAGTGCCCGGGCGCGATTGCTCCGCGAGGCTCGCGCCGCCGGGGCCGTCGAGCACCCGGCGGTGGTCGCGATCCACGACGTGGTCGAGGTCGACGGCGCGCCGGTGCTGGTGATGGACTGGCTCGAGGGCGAGTCGCTGCGCGAGCGGCTGGACCGAGACCGCCGGTTGGCGCCGCTCGCCGCGGTGACCGTCGCCCGGGTCGTGCTCTCGGCGCTGGTCGTCGCACACGCACGTGGCATCGTGCACCGCGATCTCAAACCCGAGAACATCTTCCTCTTGCACGGCGATCCCGCAAAGACTCGCCTCTTGGATTTCGGCGTCGCCAAGATCGCCCGCACCGACGGTCTGCAAGGGCTCTCGACCGAGACCGGCGCTGTGCTCGGGACCCCGCACTACATGGCGCCCGAGCAGGCGTTTGGTGAGAAAGACGTCGACGGGCGCGCCGATCTGTGGGCCCTCGGCGTGGTGCTGTACGAGTGCCTGTGCGGCGAGCGCCCGATCGGGGGCGAGAACCTCGGGCAGATCTTGCGCGCCATGACCGAGTGCAAGGTGACCCCGCTCGGCCGCGTGGCGCCCGGCGTTCCGCGCGAGCTGGCCGAGCTGGTCGACGGGCTGCTCGTCGACAAGAGCCGGCGTCCGGCCAGCGCGGCGCTGGTTCTCGAGAGCCTCGACGCAATGTCCGCCGATCTGCCGGACGCCGTCGCTCCTGGCGACGGCCCGGCCGCGGATCGAAAAGACGTATCGACGGGGGCACCGGTCACGCGCGAAGTGACCCGATCGCGAGGTCGCCCGTCGCTGCGCGTCGGAGGGGCGCTGGGCCTGGCGGCGTTCACCGCGCTCTTGGGGCTCGCGTGGCCCCGGGCCGAACGCCCGAGCACGCTGGGCCGCGCCCTCGGCGCGGGCGCGCCCCGCGTCGTCGTGCGAGAGCGAAGCCCGGCGGAACCCGCACCCGCTGCCGTGCCCGCGCCCTCCGCGCTCGGTCACGCAGCGCGCCGAGCGTCGCGCTCCGTCGCGCCGAGCGCGTCCGCCGAGCCGCCGCGCCGCACCGGTTCCGACAAGTTGATCGCCGAGCCGCCGTTCTGACCATGTTTCGTCGTTTGTCGGTCATCGTGCTGGTGGGCGCGTTCAGCGCGAGCGCCGACGTTCGCGCCGAGTCACCACCGGCGGACGCCGGAGTCGAGCAGGCTCGCGCGCTGTTTCGCAAGGGCTCCGAGCTCGCGGCGGACGCTCGCTGGAACGAGGCGCTGGCCGAGTTCGAACGCTCGGCGCTGCTGCGCCCCCACGCTGCCACCAGCTACAACATCGGGATCTGCCAGCGCGCCCTGGGTCGCTACACCCGGGCCCAGCAGCTCTTTGCTCGCGCCCTCGGCGAAGGCGCCGACGGCGACCTTCCGCCGAGCATCCTCGCCGACATCGAAGGGTACCTGAAAGAAACCGAAGCGGCGGTGGTGCGCCTGAACGTTCGACTGCAGCCGGCCGACGCCACGATCAGCGTCGACGGAGCCCCACTCGAGGTCCTGAGCGCGAGCCCGGCCCGGCTGCGGGCCGGCACGACTCAGCCGGGGCGGGGTCGACGTGCCCCGGCCGAGCGGTTCGCGTTGACCCTCGACCCGGGCACCCACGTGTTCGTGCTCTCGCGCCGGGGCTTCGCCGACGTGATCGTGAGGCACTCTTTCAAGTCGGGCGAGCAGCGGGACCTGGATCTGGCCCTCGAGAAGCTGCCGTCCACATTGCACGTGACCTCGACCGAGCCCAGGTCGGCGGTCAGCATCGACGGAGTCGATGTCGGGCTCGCGCCGGTCGCCCTCAGTAGGCCCGCGGGTAGTTATCGCATCGCGGTGCGCAAGCAGGGTTTCTTGCCCTACGAGGTCAGCGCCCGGGCTCGCGCCGGCGAGCGGGTCGAGGTGCCCGCGCGGCTACAGCGGGACGAGCCCGCGCTGACCCAGCGGTGGTGGTTCTGGACCGCGGCGGGCGTCGTGGTGGCCGGCGTGGCGCTCGGCACCTACGCGGCGACGCGTCCCGAGCCCGACCGCCCAGCGGTCGATGGTGGAGGTCTAGGATGGGCGATTCGCGCGCGCTGACCCTGGCCGCCCTCGGCCTCTTGGGCGGGTGCACCGCGCGCGGCCCCGAGCCTTACGGCGAGGTTCTGCTCAACGTCGACACCGATCTGCCCGTGCCACGGGTGGTCAGCCAGCTGCGGGTCGATCTCTACTCGGAGGACGGTCGCTGGTTCGAGTCTCGGTCCATCGGGTTGCCCGACCCCACGAGCTGGCCCGTCAGCTTCTCGGTGTACTCCGCCGACGAGTCCCAGGTCGCTCGCACCTGGGTGCGCCTGCGCGCCCACTCCGATGGCGCCGAGCGAGACTACCGCGGCGAGCGCTTCACGGACCAAGGCGTCGTCGATCCCATCCCCGAGGCCGAGGGCCCGCGGCTCGTCAGGGCTGGTGTCGACGTGACGCCGCTGACCGAGCCGCTGCCCGCGCTCAGCGTGGACCGGCTCTTCGAGGTGTCGCTCGAGCCCGGTCGCCGAGAGACGATCGACGTGCTGCTCGAGGGGGAGTGCTCGGGGTCGATGTCTCGACTCTCGGCGCTGCGCACCACGTGCTTCGCCGGCAACCGCGTGACCGTCGGTGATCTGAGCGGCACCCGCGGGATCTCGCGGGCGACCGCGTCGAAGGTCGGAAGCTGGTCCGAGCCGTGCCCGAACGCCGGCGATGCCGACCGCGTGTGCATCCCCGGCGGCGCCAGCATCATGGGGTCGCGCGAGCTGCTCTTGTTCCCGGACAAAGCGCCCAGCCCCGAGCGCGTGGTCTACCTCTCCCGCTTCTGGGTCGATCGGCACGAAGTCAGCGTGGGGCGCTTCCGGGCGGCGATCGCCGCAGGCTTCGCGCCCGAGGCCATGCCCGCCGAGAACCCCGGCGCCCTCGGGCCCGACTACGTGAAGAACGGGTGCACGTGGCAGAGCGTGCCCGGCGATCGCGAGGCGTTTGCCCTGAGCTGCGTCTCCCAAAAGACCGCGCGGGCCTTCTGTCAGTTCGTGGGCGGCAATCTGCCCACCGAAGCAGAGTGGGAGTACGTGGCGACCTCTGCCGGTCGGGATCGGCGCACTCCGTTCCCCTGGGGCGAGAGCGCTCCTGCATGCGAGGCGGCGGTCTTCGGCCGGCTCTCGCTCGCGGGGTCTCCGGGGGTCTGCGAAGCTTCCGGGCTCGGCCCGCTGCCCGCGGACGCGGGAGAGGGCGATCGCTCTCCCCTGGGTGTGCACGGCCTGGCTGGGGGCGTCAGCGAGTGGGTGCTCGACTCGTACGAAGAGTACTCGGCGAGCTGCTGGCGGCAGGCGAAGGTCGCCGACCCCCAATGTCAGACTGCGACCGCCCAGCGCGCGTTGCGCGGCGGCAGCTGGGCTGCGCCGCCGACCGTGCTGCGCAGCGCCGCGCGCATGGGGGCCGAGGCCGACGGGCAGGCAGCGTTCATCGGGTTTCGATGCGTGTACCGGGAGCCATCGTGAGGCGTGCGTTCTTGCTCGGCCTCGGGCTCGCGGGCTGCGCGCCGGCCGCACCTCCCCCCGAAGGGCAGCTGGTGGTCCACGTGACCACCGACGCTCCGCTGCCCGCCGCGCCGGGGCAGCCTCTGCCGGTGGTTCCGGCGCTGTTCGATCGGCTCGAGCTCGCGCTCTACGAACCGGGCGCCGTGTCGCCGTGCGACGATTGTCGCCGCGAAGTCGCGGTCGATCACGAGCTCGTCGACTCGGGTCGCGCGAGCTTCGGGTCGGTGGCGCCGCCAGGAAAGAGCGGATATCGCCTGCGGGTGCGGCTCTATCGCAACGCTGGCACCATCGCCGGCACGCCGCGACCCGCCTCGACCATCGAGACGATGGTGGACCTGCCCGCGGTGCGCGAGGGCGTGGTCGATCACGTCACCGTGATGCTTCGCACCGACGACGTCGGAAAGCCGCCGGGCCCGCCGACTGCCGCCCTGCCGGGCCGCCCGCCGGAGGGCTGGGTCGGCAGCTTCCCGGGGGCAACTCGCGTTCCGTGCGCCGGCGCGCCACCGGCAGGCATGGCCTGCGTGCCCGGTGGCGCGTTCTGGATGGGTGACCCCACCCTCGACACCACCGACAGCAGCGAATACGACGGACGGTTGGAGCGTCTGGTCGTGGTCTCGCCGTTCTTCGTCGACGTGAGCGAGGTGACCGTGGCGGCGTTCCGGAAGTCAGGGCTCGCGACCTCGCTCTTCCCTGGGGGGCCCAGCGACAATCCCCACGTGCCCGGCCCCGGCTTCGAGCACTGTCGCTACACAGAGAGCGCGGGGGAGCTCGAGGGCCACCCGGTCAACTGCACGAGCTGGGACAAGGCGCGGGCCTATTGCGAGTCTTTGGGCAACAGCTTGCCGAGCGAAGCCCAGCTCGAATACCTGCAGAGCGCGCTGGGCCGCGGGCCGTTCGTGTGGGGGACCGAGGCGCCGGCATGTCCCGACGCGGTGTTCGATCGCGAGCCGGGCGCGGCCTGCGCGGCGGCAGGCACCGGTCCCGCCGCGGTCGGGAGCGGCGTGCGAGACCGACTCGAGCTCGACTCGGTAACCGTCGTCGATCTGGCCGGCAATCTGAGTGAGTGGGCCTCGGATCAGTGGAATCGCGAGACCGAAGCGTGCTGGGGAACTGGCGTCTTCCACGATCCGCGTTGCGAGACGCCGAGCGCCGTGGACCCGCCCGCGCGGGTGATGCGAGGCGGCGGCTGGCACACGTCACCCCCGCTGATGCGCGCCGCGCTCCGCGCTCGCCTGGCGAATGAGACCCAGGCCGTGTCCCACGCCGTGGGCTTTCGCTGCGTGAGGCAGCCATGACCGAGTGCCTGGACGACGCCGTGCTGCTCGGTTTCGCCGAGCACCGCCTGGCCCCGGCGATCGCGGACCACGTCGAGCGCCACATCGACGCGTGCAGCGCGTGCCGCCGACTGCTGGCGATGCTGGCCCCCACCGAGGCGGCGCCGGGGGGCCCGGCGTCCGGCTGGGACGTGGGCTCGGTGGTCGCGGACCGCTGGGCGCTCGAAGCGCTGCTGGGTGAGGGCGGCATGGGCCGGGTGTTCCGGGCCCGCGACGAGTCGACCGGCGAGAGCGTCGCCCTCAAGTTGATGCAGAGCGACACCCTCGAGCACGCGCAGCGGTTCGCGCGCGAGGCCCAGCTGTCCGCGCGCGTCTTGCACCCGAACGTCCTCAGCGTGCGAGAGGCGATCACGATCGACCACGCGGGCACCCTCGCCCTGGTGATGGAGCTTCTGCACGGCGAGAGCCTGGAGCAACGACTGCGACGAGTCGGCGCGCTCGAGCTGGTCGAGGTGAAGCGCATCGCCCTCGACCTGTCGCGCGCCGCGGGTGCGGCGCATGCCCAGGGCATCGTCCACCGCGACATCAAGCCGGCCAACGTGTTCCTCGAGGCCTCGGGCAGGCTGCGTCTGCTGGACTTCGGCCTGGCGAAGGCCTTCACCACCCACCCGGCGCTGTCGACGCTGATGCGCCTGACCGAGAGCGGGACCGTGCTCGGCACCCCGTCGTACATGGCGCCCGAGCAAGTGCGTGGCGAGAGCGACATCGACGCGCGCGCCGACGTTTGGTCCCTGGGGGCGGTGGTCTATCGCCTGCTCTCCGGTCGGCCCCCGGTGGTCGGGAAGAGCTACGGCGAGATATTCAGGCGCATGAGCGAGCCCATCCCGCCGCTGGCGGCTCTTCGGGCCGACTTGCCATCGAGCCTGGCCCCGGTGGTCGAATTCGCCCTCGCCCATGACCGTGAGGCTCGCCCGGCGAATGGTGAAGCGTTCGCCCGCGAGCTCGCCGCGGCCTGGTGATCAGCGCGCGTCGCTCAGAGCGACTCCAAGAACGCCAAGAGCGCCGCGCGATCCCCCGCTCGCAGGCCCCGGAACGCATCCCGCGAGCGCTCGGCCTCACCCCCGTGCCAGAGCACGGCTTCTTCCAGCGTGCGCGCTCGCCCGTCGTGCAAGAAGGCCGCGCCGACCAGCACGCGCGCGGCGAGCCCCACGCCCCAGAGCGGGGCGGTGCGCCACTCGGTGCCCGACGCGACGAAGTCGGGGCGCCCGTCGGCCAGATCGAAGCCCATGTTGTGCAATAGCAGGTCGGTGTACGGCTGAAACCGTTGATCTGTCACCGCCGCGAAGGGCGACGCTCCGCTCTTCAGCTCTGGCACGTGACAGCTGGCGCAGCCGATCTCGCCGAACAGCACTTCGCCGCGCATCACTCGCGGGTCACCCACGTCGCGTCGAGCCGGCACGGCCAACGTGCGCGTGTAGAACGAGACGGCGGACAGCGTGGGGCCGTCGAGCTCGGGCGCCTCGACGTAGAGCAATGGGTTCTCGACGCCCATGTCGTTCAGGTACGCGGCCGCCGCCTGCTGCACCAGGTTCGGCGCGTTCGACTTCCAACCAAAGCGCCCCACGACCGTGCTCTGCGCGGCCTCGTCCCACACTCGGTTCACGCGCCCCGAGATGCCGTCGCCGTCGGCATCGTCGGGATCGGCGAGGGCGAGCAGGGTTGCCTCGGGGACGGCCTCCAGCAGGCCCAGACCGAACACCGGCGGAGGAATTCTGAGTGAGGTGAGCACGTCGGCGGGCAGCGGCGTGCCGTCGGCGCGCTCGATTGTCAGCTTGGGGCGGCGAAGCGAGTAGCCCTTGCCGTCTCCGGGGTAGCTGCCCGGCTCTTCGGTCCACGCGATCGCGACCGTGACCTCGGGCGTGACGCCGTACACGGCGTGGTCCTGCAGCTGGCCGCCGAGCCCCGGAACGGGCAGCGGAGCGCCTTCGGTCTGGATCGCGCTCTCGGCGGTGCTCACCCGCACCAGCGCCATGCTGCCCTGGGCGCCCTTGCCGGTCACCGGCAAGCCCCGGCCGTCTTTGACATGACACGCGCTGCACGAGCGATTGTTGAACACCGGACCGAGGCCCGCGTTGACCGTGGCCGGGGGCGTGACGAAGGTGGCGTCGAACGCGACGTCCCCCGCGAGGTGAAGCGACAGGTCCTGGTCGTTCAGGTTGGGGGCGGGGTTCGAGAACGCACCGGTGGTTTGGTCGCAGGTCGTGGTGTCTCCACCAGCCAGCGGGGTTTCCGGACGAGGCGGTGCCTCGGGCGTGCCGCCGCAGGCCGTGAGCACCACTGCGACCAGGGCGTGGCGCATCAGAGCTCACCTCGGAAGCTGGCGCCCAGATCGAGCCAGCGCGCCAGGGTCAGAAGCTCGGTCTTCGAGAGCGTCGCCGCCCCGTGCTCGCCGGGGTGGGCTGCGGCGTGCGGCAGCTTGCGCTTCGCGCCCAGCTCGTTTCCAGTCAGGCGCTCGATCAAGTGGCTGCGGAATGCGCTGCCAGTGTCGGCGTCCACCAGGCTGCGCGCCGGATCGAGCAGTGCCTCGTACGCGACGGAGTACCAAGTCGTGGCAGTCGACTCGAGCGCGAGCTGTGCGGCCGGCGTTGCGCCCCCGTGGCATCCGGCGCACCGCGCGCTCAGGATTGGCTGGACGTCTTTGACGAAGTCGACGCCGATCCGCGTCGGATCCCCGGTCTCTGCCGGCGGCAGCGGGCGACGCGGGTCTTGCGCTTGGTAGCGGCTGAGCGTGAGCGAGGCGGCACTGACCAGATCCGGCGCCTCGAAGCGCGGTGGGGTCGTGCCGTCACCGCTCGCCGCGCCGTGGCAGCTCGCGCAGCGCGCGTCGTAGCGCTCGATGCCCGCCGACACGCTCAGCCCTTGGGTCAGCGTCTGCCCGGGCTGAAGATCGAACCAGCGGTTGTGGGGGTGCCCCACGGCCATCCGCTGCTCGTTCAGGAACTGGATCCGGAACGGCACCCGGGCAGGCACGCTGGCCTGGAACGATCCGTCGTCGGCCAGGGGCAGCTCAGCCAAGATGCGGCTTTTGCCGTGCCAGCCCAGCGACGTGGTCGTTGCTCCCTTGGCGTGCGGAACGGGTGCACGCGAGCTGGGCGTCTCGGGCAGCGCCTCGATCAGCCGCACGAACCGAAGGTCGTCGCGCAGCCGCTTCTCTCCCGCGGGCTCGAGCCGCGACAAGATCGCGTCGATCATCGGCGCGCCGTTGTGCACCAAGAGGGCGGTGTCGCGATCGGCGGCCGGCGCGAAGGGCGGCGCATCCAGATGGATCGGCGGGCGCACGAAGACCGGCTCGGGATCGCTGGCCGTGCCGTCGTCCACCAGCGTGGCGCGCTGGCTGACCCAGGCTCCTGATCCATCGAGGTGCTCGCTCAGCGTCAGCACGTCGATTCGCGTCTGAACCGAGCTGCCCTCCGCGACGACCCGGGTCACCAGCACGCGACCGTCGGGGAGCGGAGCCGGATCGCGGTAGCCGACCTTCGCGTCGTCGGCCTCGAGCAGCACCAGCGGCGAAGTGTAGGGCGCGATCGCCGCCTGCCCCGGCGCCGTGGTGGCGCCGAGCTCGGGGCCGAAATTGCGATCGATCACCCCCAGCCGGCTCGGCGCTTGTGGGGCGTCCAGCTCGGCCACCAGCGACACGTAGCGACCGTCCGGCAGCTCGCGCAGGTCGTGGAACAGCGTGGGCTTCGAGTTGATGCCGAAGTGCTGGTGGTACTCGGTGGCCAGGCTGGGCGGAAAGCGGAACGAGTGCGCGCGGCTCTGACTCGGGATGACCTGGCGCAACGCGGTGAAGGCCACCTCGCCCCCCGCTTCCTCGCCGATCTCGAGGAACACGGGCTTGCGCTCGACGTGCGGGGTGTGGGTCCAGCGCCGCAGCCCGCCGTCCTCGTCGAGGCTCATCAGCTCGGCATCCAGTCGCTGCCCGCCATCAGCCAAGCGCCCCGCGCGCGTCGACACGAACCAAACGCTGCCGTCGGGGCCATAGGTCGGGTCGCGGTCGGTCGCGAGCCCGCCGGTCTTCAGCGGTCCATTCCCGAAGGTGAGCTGGCGTGCCTTGCGAGTCTCGAGCTCGACCTCCCAGAGGTGGTGCCCGCTCGCGGGGCTGGTGCGCATCGCGAACACGACGCGCCGGCCGTCGGGGGACACGGCAGGGTCACGGATGTCTGCCGGCTGATCGTGCAGCGCCGCCGTCAGGTTCGTGAGCTTCGAGGGGATGAGCGCGGCCTCCGCGGTGCTCGCGAGCAGCAGATCGCTGCCTGGCTCGAACACGTCCAGATCGAAGACCTGCGCGGTCGGGGCGGGCCCGCGCACGAACACGAACCCGGAGATGGGGGACGCCCCCGCCGTGGTGCAGCCGTGCCCCGTCGCCCGCTCGCGCTCGAAGCACGCCCAGGCTTCGATGGCCTTCGCGCCCCCGAACGGATCGCCGGCGTAGAAGTCGAAGTTGGTCCCCTTGTGGAAGATGCCCGGGCCCGCCAGCGGCATCGACTTCCTGATTAGGCGCGACTGCCGAGCATCACCGCCGAGTGCCAGCATCCGACGGGACACCCGGTAGTTGTGCCGTGTCGCCTCGGTCGAGAAGCTGCCGTCGCGACTGGGCTCGAGCCGGTACGGGATGCTGCCGGCGCTCGGGCCGTGACAGGTCGAGTCGAAGCACGTGCCGGCAGCCAGCGCCGGCTGCACCGCGTCGGCGAAGTACTGCTCGCCCGGATCGAGGGGCGGCGGATCTTCCCCGCCGTCGGCTTCGGATTCGACCCAGCGCCGGAGCGCAGCGTACGCCGGCATGTCGCGGCGGTGGAAGTTCGCTCCCCCCAGGTGCGGCAAACCACCCAGCTCGACGTGCAACGGCTTGCGCAAGAGCGACGAGGCCTCGACCTCGACGCTGTTGATCGCGCGCTTCGCCGTCACGTATGCCGCGTCGGGGTCGGTCAAGAGCCCGTGCCGGTCGATCCGAAAGAGCAGCTGGGCTTCCCAGTCGACCACCTCACCCTGGGCCTCGGCCCCTTCGCGCACGCCATGGCAGACCGCCGACGCGCAGCGCTGCTCGAGCACCGGTGCGACCTGTTCACGGAACAAGGCCTCCGGCCCGTCGTCAGCGCCGCAGGCGACCAAGGAGAGCGCGAGTGTGACCGCGAGCGCGCGCATCTCACTCCACGATCTTGGGCAGCACGTCCTTCTCGAGGGTGCTCTGCAGCGTTCGAATGGTGGTCTGGGCGGCCGAGATCTGGCCCGCCGCGTCGGGGCTCGTGAGCGCCGTGGAGAACGGCGGCGGAATGGCGCCCAGCGCGGCGAGCGAGTCGGCGATCTCTTGCTTCACGCGTTGGTCCAGCGCCGGATCCAGCTCGGCGATCCACTCGTCGAGGCCTACGCCCGTCGAGCCAGCGTCGGGGTTGTCGCCGGTGTAAGCGTTCTGGATGCTGCGCACGTTGTCCGCGAAGTCCGCGAGCGAGTTGAACGAGAACTGACTCTCGACCAGGTTCGGGTCCTTCTGCTCGACCGGGTCCGCGATCTTGCCGTTGGCCACCTCGTCCGCGATGGCGATCATGCCCCGCACGATCTCTTCGGCCGCAGACTGCCGCGAGGGGTAGACGCTGTTCTTGCCCGCGCCCTTGAGCACGTCCGCGTAGGCGTCGGGGCCCTCTTTCCAAGCAGAGACCAGCTCGTCGGCGACGCTGGCCATGTTGCCGATGACGGCCGAGAGGTAGTCCAGTTCGCGCGGCGTCAGCGCCGCGGCGGCCTTCTTCGAGTCGACGCCGTAGATCAGGTACTCGGCGGTGTGGAAGCCTCGCAGCGTGGGATCCAGGTTCTTCACGTAGGCCGGGGTGAGCTCGTCCTTCGACGCCAGCACCCCGTCCAGATCCGTGCGATTCACCGGCCAGCTGTCCAGCGCCGGGTCGAAGCCCTTGGCGTCCACGGGCCCGAACAAGAACGCCTCGCTCTGCTCCCAGGGCTTGCGGGCGTCGACCCACGCCTTGCGCGTACTGTCCAGGTTGGCTTCCGTGGGCGCCGCCTTCAGCGCGGCGGCGGCGGCGCTGAGCGCGTGCAGCCGCGTCGCCAGGAGCTCGTAGGTTCCGACCACGACCTTGTCGGTGTAGTCCACGACGACGGTCTGGCTCTTGCTCCACCCATCGAACCCGCGGTCCGTCCCCGGCGCTTCGTCCGAGCCCCCACAGTGGAGTAGGGCGAGCCCCAGCGTGCAGAGGGCCAAGGTGTTCACACGTCGCATCGATGTCTCTCCTAGTAAACGAAGCCGAGCGCGAGCCCGACGGAGTTTTCAGCGTTGAGCTCGGACGAGCCGAGCTTTCGGTGAGTGACGCCGAGCTTGGTCACCACCGCATCGCGGTACGTGTAGCCGACGCCGGTCGCGTAGATCAGGCGCTCGAAGCGCGGATTGTCGAAGCGACCGCTGCCCGTCTCGAACATCGTGTCGTAGTGCTCCACGCGCACGAAGGTCTCCAGCCGATGAGCCGCCTCGAGCCCGAGCGCTGGCGCGGCGTTGGCGCCGAGCTCGAACCAAGCGGCGAGGGCTTGATCGGCCACCGGCGAGCGCAGCACCTGGAGGTTGTTCGAGAGCCGGGAGTTCTTCTCGGTGATGGCCCCGGCGTTCTTCAGGTTGCCCCAGATCAGGCAGCCCCGCGCGCGGAGCGGCTCGAGGTCGAGCGCGCCGTGGGCGTCGACGATCACGAGGGGCGCATCGATCCCCTTCATGTCCGGCTTGGGCCGGTTTCCCGTGGTGTTGCCCCAGTACGCCGAGGCGCCCAGCATCAAGCCCTTCACCCCGACGAAGTCGGCGCGACCGACCACCGCCAGGTCGTTGGCGCGGGTCTCTTCGAAGCGCGTCTGGTGCCCGGAAGCGACCCAGCGCTGGGAGCTGAAGCCCGTCGAGTCGAGGCCGTTCACGACCTGCGCACGCAGCTCGACGGCACCGAGCTTGGCCGTCCCCGCGACGCCGATCTCGTCCCAGACCGCCGGCAGCACCGTGGTCTCGGACTCGGGTCGGGCCAGGCCCAGATACTGCGTGGGCCGATAGAAGAACGACAGCATGCCCACTGCGACGTAGAACCGCCCGGCCTTGAGCGAGAACCGCTTGCCGAACTTCTTCTCGAGGTAGAGCTCTTCCAGCACCACCTCGCCACCGCGCTCGACCTCGGTCTCGTATTCCCCGAACTCTTCGTACTCGAGCTCCATCGCGGCTCCCGTGCCGCCGTGCTCGAGCTCGATCTCGCTCTCGAACTCGAACTCGCCGGGCAGCTCGCCCTCGATCCCGAGCACGAAGCGCGTCGTGTCGAACACGTTGCGCGGCTCTTTCGCCGAGCCGTGCGCGCCCGTCGGGTCGGGTCCGAAGTCGTGGTGACTCAGGTGGATCTCACCGTAGCCGCCGAGCTCGATGCGGCGGTCGTCTTCCGCGCGCGCGGGGGCCGGTGCGAGCGCGAGCGCGAGGGTGGTGACCAGCAGGGGGCGAACCCGAGCCATAATGAAAATGATTTTCATTATCAGGAGGCGGCGTCAAGCTCCGTGGGGATCCGTGGGGTTTCCTTGGATCAGATGGCCCGGAGCTCGGCCACGCCGCCGGCGTCCACGGACACGAACCGCCGCCTCGGCCCGTCCGGAAAGGCGAACGAGCCGGGGTTCAGAGCACCGCTCTGCTCGGTGACCCGGTGCGAGTGGCCGAAGACCACCCAGCGCGCACCCGTCAGCTCGCGGATCCGGGTCGCCGCGTCGTCCAGACGCCGCTCGAGCAGGCCGCGATAGCGATTCGTCCCTCGCGAGATGGACCACCCGAGGTAGCCCGCGCCCAGCGCCGCCGCTCCGGCGCCTGCCGTCGAGCCGAGCGCGGCGGCGCCGAGCGCGCCGAGCACGATCAGCGTGGCCAGCGAGCGATCGAGGTACAGGCGCTGGAATGTCGCACCGCGATCGTGGTGGGTCGCGACGCGCGATGCGAGCGCGAGGGCGTGGAGCGCGTCGGCGTCCACTCCCGTGCGACGCGCGAGCTCGGCGATTGCACGAGCGCCGACCGCGCGCTCTTCGTCGATGCCGGCTTGACGCCCGGCCTCGCGCGTCAGCGCAGCGGCCGTCGCGAAATAGTGGAGCACCTTCAGAGGGGCCCGCACCCCGTACAATCGGAAGGTCTTCAGAAGTCCGTCGAGCGGCGTGGTCTCGTCGCCGTGCGCAAAGTCCCATACCCCAGCTCTCGAAACGAAGCGCCGCGTCAGCGCGACACCCAAGGGTTCGGTCGCGAGACTCCACGGCGCCAGCGGGTGGGTCGGAGCGTTGTCGGGATCGTACAGGTGCCCGTGCTCGATGTGCACGGGGCCGCGACGCAGGAACCAGGGGGCGACCTCGACCCGGCCGCCGAGCACCTGGCAGAGCGCGGCCGTCACATCGGGGCTGGCCACCGCGGCGTCGTGATTCCCGGCCAACACACTCAGGCGCCCGCCGCGCTCCACGTGCTGCCCCAGCGCCTCACGCGCCTCGGGGTGGGCAGCCAGGATGTGGGTCACGCTCTGGGCCGCGGGGCGATCGGCTGGGTCGCTGGACAGATCGAAGGTGTCGCCGTTCAGCACGATTTCGTAGCCGGAATGTGCCTCGACCAGCCCCGCGAGGGCCTCGCTCACCGAGCGAGGGGACGCCTCCGACAGGTGCACGTCGCCCACGATGCACAGCGGGGGGGCGAGGCGCTCCGGCATGGCCGCGGACGTTAGCCTACTCTGCTATCCTCGCGCGCTCCGATGACGCACCCGCTTCGCCGTCGCGCCGCCGCATTCGCAACGACCGCCGCAAGCGCGCTTTGGCCACTGGTCCAGGCTTACAACCGGCGGGCTCGTGCCCCGTCGGTGGCGCCGGCCTGGGCACCAGCGCCGCTCTTGCGCAAGGGCCAGCGCTCGTTCCCCGAGCTCGGCATTCCCCGGCGCACCGACTCGCTCTGTCCGACCTGCGTCAAGGAAGTGCGCAGAGACGTGCTCGGCGGGAAGAAGCCCTTGGACGTGCTCCACCGCCACCCCGGCGAGATCCGCGCCGACCTGGTGGAGCGTGACGGCGGGGTCTGGATGCTCAAAGAGTGCCCGAAGCACGGCCGCTTCGAAGAGCTGATCAGCATCGACGCCGAGTTCTTGCGTCGCATCGAGAGCCTGTTCCCGGGTCGCGACTTCCTGGCGCCGAAGACCAGCCTGCGTGACCACGGAAGCTCGAGCGTGAAGTACGGGCGCGGCGCGGTGCTCACCGTCGATCTGACCAACCGCTGCAACATGATGTGCGAGCCGTGCTTCATGGACGCAAATCAGGTGGGCTACGTGCACGAGCTCTCGTACGACGACGTGCGTCGCATCTTGGACGACGCGCTGAGCGTGAAGCCCAAGCGACAGCTCAGCGTGCAGTTCTCGGGTGGGGAGCCCACGCTGCACCCGGCCTTCCTCGACAGCGTGCGCTACGCCCGCGACCTCGGTTACTTCTGCGTGCAGTGTGCCACCAACGGCCTTCGCTTCGCGCAAGATCCGGCCTTCTGCCGCGCCGCCAAGGCGGCGGGACTGCGCCTGGCCTACCTGCAGTTCGACGGCATCGGCAACGAGGTCAACGCCCACCGCAAGATCTCGAACCTGTACGACGTGAAGCTCTCCGCCATCGAGAACCTGGCCGCCGCGGGCATCGACGTCGTGCTGGTGGTCACGGTGATCCGTGGCGTCAACGACGGCGAGGTCGGGCGCGTCGTGCGCTTTGCCATCGACAACGCGGACAAGGTCACGGTGGTGTCGTTCCAGCCCGTGAGCTTCACCGGGCGCGACGAAGACGTGAGCGACAGGGCGCGCGCCGCCCAGCGCTACACGCTCAGTCACCTGGCGCACGATCTTCGTGCCCAGCTAGGGGTGACCGAGCCGCTGCGCGACTGGTTCCCGCTCTCGGCGATGAACCCGTTCAGCGACGTGGTGGATCTGACGCTGGGCAGCCAGGCCGAGTTTGGCTCGCTCAAGTGCGGCTGCCACCCGAACTGTGGGATCGGCACGGTGCTCTTGGTGAACAAGCGCACCAAACAGATGGTGCCGGTGGCCGACCTGGTCGACCTGCCGCAGTTGCTCCGCGATCTCACTGCCATCGCCGACGCCGGGCTGGGCAAGAAGCGCACCCTGGGCCAGGTCGCGCTGGCGCTCTTGCGAAACTTCCGGCCCGAGCGCGCGCCCGAAGGCTACGATCTGGCGACCCTGATCCGCCAGGTGATGAGCCAGATGGGGGCGAAAGGGCGGCGCATCGGCGAGAGCGAGGGGGACGCCCGTGAGTTCGAGTGGCGCTTCTTGTTCGTCGCCGGCATGCACTTCCAAGATCTCTTCAACTACGACTTTCGCCGCACCGAGATGTGCATCATCCCCTACGGCACCCAGCTCGGAGAGATCTCGTTCTGCGCCTACAACACCGGGGTGGGCTGGCGGCAGATCGTCGAGAAGATGTACCGCACGGCCAGCGTGGCCGAGTGGTTCCGCACGCACGGCAAGCACCCGGTCTACGCCAAGAACCAGCCGCTGCCGTTGCCGGCGGCGGTCGTGCCCCGGGCCGAATCGGCCGACGGGCGCGCCCGGCTCCGAATCCTCCACTGAGCCCCGTCAGGCACAGGGCTTGGCTCGGCGGCGCCCGAGCGCTACATGCGGCCCGTGGTTCAACGTTCTTTGCTGCAGGCGGGCGAGCCGGCCGCGCAGGTGGTCAAGCCCGCGATCTTGGGCAAGGGCTTCCGCCCGTTCTTCCTGCTCGCGGGCTTGCAGGTCGCCCTCTTGATGCCGCTCTGGCTCTTGATGCTCGGCGGAGCGAAGGCCCCGCCCGCGTATCTTGGGGGCCCCTTCTGGCACGCCCACGAGATGATCTTCGGCTTCGCGCTGGCGGTGATCGCGGGCTTCTTGCTCACCGCCATCGGGAACTGGACTTCGCGCGAGACCGCGACCGGTGGACTCCTGGCTGCGCTGGCCGCGCTCTGGCTCGTGGGCCGCTTGGCGGTGCTCTTCGCCGACCATCTCCCCCGCCCGCTGCCGGCGGTGCTCGACCTGGCGTTCTTGCCCGTGCTGGCCGTGGTCTGCGCGCGACCCATGGTCGCCACCCAGAACAAGCGGAACTACCAGTTCGTCGTCATGCTGGCGCTGCTCTTCGCCGGCAACTTGGGCATGCACCTGGGCGCGCTCGGTGTGTGGGCCGAGGGCTCGCGCAAGGGCGCCTGGCTCGCGGTCTATGTCGTGATCGCGATGATCGTGGTGATGACCGCCCGGGTCGTGCCGATGTTCACCCGCAACGCGACCGGTCAGAAGAGCATCCGCAACCTGCCCAAGCTGGACGCGGTCGCGGCGGGCGGGGTGGTGCTCGCTTCGTTGGCAGATCTGGCAACGCTCGACGAGCGGCTGGTCGCCGCGCTGTGCGTGGCCACCGGCCTGGTCGTGCTCGCGCGCATGGCGCCCTGGGGTACGCGCTACACCTGGAACAACTCACTCCTGTGGATCTTGCACGTCGGTCACGCCTTCGTGGGTCTGGGCTTTCTGTTGCGCGGGGCCGCTTGGTTCACGCCGGCCCTGCCGGCGACGGCGGCCCTGCACGCGTTCACCGCCGGCGCCATCGGCTGCCTCACGCTGGGCATGATGGCTCGCGTGTCGCTCGGGCACAGTGGGCGAATGCTGGCGGTGAAGCCGATCGTCGCGGTGGCGTTCGGCGCCGTGGTGCTCGCGGCGCTGCTGCGCGTCTTCGGTCCGCTCGGCGGAAACGTCGCCTACCGGCACTCGATGAACACCGCCGGCGGGCTGTTCGCGCTCGGGTTCCTGGTGTTCGTCGTGGTCTACACACCGATCTTGCTCGCGCCGCGGGTCGACGGCAAACCGGGGTGAAGTCGATGTCGACCCTGCGCGCGTGGCTCTCCGAGGCCCCGTTCACCCTCGCGATGTCCAGCGGGTTCTTCGGGTTCTTCGCCCACACCGGCATGCTCGCGGCGCTGGAAGAGGCCGGGCTCGTGCCCGACGGCGTCGCCGGATCGAGCGCGGGCGCGCTGGTCGCCGGGCTCTGGGCGGCGGGGCTCGACGCGCCGGTGCTCGACCGCGAGCTCACGCGCCTGCGTCGCGCCGACTTCTGGGACCCGTCCCCCGGCCTGGGTCTGCTCCGCGGGCGGCGCTTCCGCGCGCGCATCGAGTCGCTCTTGCCCGTGAGGGATTTCGCGGCCTGCCGGGTGCCCGTGGCCGTTTCGGTGTTCGATGTGCTGTCGCGCTCGACACGGGTGCTTCGCGACGGCGAGCTGGCACCCGCGATCCAGGCCAGCTGCACGGTCCCCGGCTTGTTCCATCCGGCGTGGCACGGCGGTCGGCCGCTGCTCGACGGCGGCATCTTGGATCGACCGGGGCTCGACGGCGTGGCGGCCGGTCGGCGCGTGTTGCACAACCACCTCGCGTCGCGCTCTCCCTGGCGCAGCACGCGCGACCCGAGCCTGGTGCCGCCGAGGCGCTCGGGCCTGGTGGCGCTGGTCGTGGACGACCTGCCGCGCTCCGGGCCGTTCTCACTGAGCGCCGGCGTGCGAGCACTGGGTGCGGCGCGTCGCGCGACCCGGCTCGCCCTGGACCGACCGATCCAGGACGCCGTCGTGCGGCTGAGCGCGCGCTAGTCATGTTCGCCGTTGCCCTGATCGCGGGCCTGGTCCTCGGATTCGCCGGTTCGATCCCCGCGGCCGGGCCACTTCTGCTCTTGGTGGTGGCCAGCGGTCTCGAGGGGCGGCGCCGCCAGGCGCTCTCGCTCGCCGCCGGCGGGGCCCTGGCCGAGAGTGCATACGTCGCGCTCGCGTTCTGGGGCGTGTCGGGGATCGTGGCGCGCCATCCCCAGCTCGAGCTCGGGATGCACTTCGTCGGCGCGGCCCTCCTGTTGGTGCTCGGGGCGCTCTTGCTCCGCCGGCGCCGTGGCCCGGTCCGTGCCGAGTCGGGGGCTCGGGGCTTCGTCGCGGGGTTCGTGATCGTCGCCACCAACCCCGGCTTCGTGGTGACCTGGAGCGCGGTGGCGACGGTGGTTCACGCGAGCGGTCTCCCCGCTCTCGGCGCCGACCGGGTCCCGTGGCTGGCCGCCGGCGCCTTCGCGGGGATCGTGCTCTGGTTCGTGCTCGTGGCCGCGCTCTCGGCGCGGCATCGCGAGCGGCTCACCAAGAACAAGATCGCCAAGATCGTGCGGGGGCTGGGCGTGGTGCTGCTCGTGCTCGGGGCGCTGATGACGTTCTCGGCCTTCCGTCGGCTGTGAGCTAGACTCGTGCCTCGTGCTTCGCCAGGACTACATCGGGCGGTTGATTCAGCAGCTCACCGAGGCGCTGGCGCGCGCCGTGAAGCTGGCTCGGGAGTCGAAGGTCGACGAAGCCGAGGCCGAGATCGCATCGGCCGAGCTCTCGCTGGCGCTGCCGCGTGGCATCGAGCTGTTCGATGCCCGCTCGGCGGCAATGGTCATCGGCGGCGGGGACAAGGTGGTCCTCGCGGCGCTGGTGCTCGAGCACCGGGCGCTCGTCTCGGGCGCCCGCGGCGACGCGGCCAAAGCCCGCCGGCAGCGCGCTCGCGCCCGCGACCTGCTCGATCACGCGAAGCCTCACGAGCTTTTGGCCGAGGCCGGCGAGCTTCGCGCCCGACTCACTTCTTCCCCGTGACGTGCGCGCGCCGCGCGCGGAAGGTGAGAAACGCGGAGTAGGCGTCCAGGTTGTCGGCCACGTCGGCATCCGGGATCTTGTTCAACGCCCCCTGGTTCGACAGCGGGGTGGGCTTGCCGCCGGGCTTGGCCACGTCGGGTTGCGTCGGGTTGATGGTGGTGAGGGCGCACACCAGCCCCTTGCAGCCCCCGACCAGCGCATCCAAGAGCGAATTGCACCCCTCGCCGACGGGCTTCTCTTTGCCGCAGAAGGTGTACTTCTTCGAACCCGGACACTCTTGGCACGCCGCGACGCCCATGGTGAGCGCCTCGGGGATCGGGATCTTGGCGAGCGAGCTCACGGTGACGTTGCCGCACAGCCCCTGGTTACCCTGATTGGCGACCAGCTCTTGGAACACGCTCAGGCCGGCGCCGAGCGCGCTGGGTGGGGGAGCGGGAACGTCGGGGGCGCCGCTGGCCGCAGCGCGCAGCTTGGCGTCGCGCATCCCCAGCACCGCGGGGCTGCCGCCGAGGTTGAGCGCCAGGTCGATGGTGCTCGGACCGGCGCGCAGCACCTTGGCTTTCAGCGCGCCGCTGCCGATCTTGCCGGTGGGCAGGCCGGCGGCGTCGAGGCCCTTTTCGTCGACCGTGAACCACCAATCGATCGGGTTCTGCCCGTCGGTTGGCCACGCCCCTTTGGTTTTGTCCAAGAACCCCGAGAGCAGGCCGACCTCGAGGCTCGCGTCCGCCGTGCCGGTCAGCTCTTGTAGCCCCAGAAGCTGCAGCATCAGGTTGTTGCTCCCGGCGTCGATGCCCTTCTGCAGGTCGCCGTTCAGCGTGCTGAGCGCGGTGGGGGTCAGCGCCACGTTCCCGAGCTGGTTCTTGGTCACGCTGCAGAAGCTGGGCGCCGCGCCGCCCTTGATGTCCATGTCGATCACGCGCAGCACGGTCTCGTAGGCGCACGTGGCGTCACAGCCGTCGAGGTTCGCCGTGCCCTTGTCGTCGCAGTGCTCGGGCGCCTCGATGGTGCCGTTGCCGCACACCGGCGTGACGACCTTCTTGCACTGCGCGCTACAGCTGGAAGCCGCGGGCGGGTCGCACTCTTCACCGCTGTCGAGCTGCGAGTTGCCGCAGGTCAAGAGCGTGCACGCCCCGCTCGAGCACTTGCCCGAGCCTGCGTTGCAGGCGGCCCCCTCTGCGAGCTTGGTCCCTGCCGTGCAGGTGTGCTTGGTGTCGTCGCAAGCGTTGCTGCCCGCGCAGGCGTCCCCGGTCTTGGTGCAGTCGCGCGTCGCGTCCGTCGACACGCACGAGAGCTTGCAGAAGTCGCAGCCGTCGCCGCTCACGGCGTTGCCGTCGTCGCACTCTTCGCCGGTTTGCTTCTGCCCGTCGCCGCACTGCGGCGACACGCAGTTGCCGTTCACGCACACCTGGCCGTTGCCGCAGTCGGTGCCCTCGGGCAGCGGGGTGCCGGGCTTGCAGGCGTGATTCGCGTCGCAGGTCTCGCTGCCGGTGCAGGGGTCGCCGTCGTCGCAGTCGGTCGCCGCTTCGCAGCTGTGGTCGCAGGTGTTCTCGCAGCCGTCGGCGCCGACGAAGTTCCCGTCGTCGCACTCTTCGGCGCCCTCGAGCTTGCCGTTGCCGCAGGCGGGCCCGCTCACGCCACCGGTGCCGGCGGCCCCGGCTGCTCCCGCGGCGCCGGCCGCGCCGCCGCTGCCCCCGCCGGAAGCGGTGGCTTCGCCCGTGCCGCCCTCTTCGCCGTCGCTGCAGGCTGCGGCGCTCGCCGCCCCCAGAGCGACGGCACCCGTCACCGCCAACCACCGCAGAGAATGTGCTTTCATCCGGGCCCCAGCGGACGCTAGCGCGGATCCGGAACGGAAGTGAATGCGCTCTTCGGCTTTGGCGTTAGCCTGGGAAAGCATGCGCGTCGGCGTGGCTCTGACCTTGCTCGCGGTGGGATGCGGAAAGGCCCCCGCCCGGCCGAAGCATGACTCCCCCCCGGCTGCCGCAGCCGTCGCGCCCGAGACGGACGCCGAGCTCGAGCGGTGCCAGGCGAGCATTCGGTCTCTCGAGGCCGAGGCCGCGGTGCCCGGCAACCCCGAGCAGGACCGTGTTCGCGCCGACGTGCTCGGCCGCGCCCGGGGCGAGCCGCTGATCTGGCTGCGCGCGCCAGAGCGCAGCGATCTCGAGTCGCTTCCGGCGGCCGCGCGGGTCACGGCCCAGGCGCTCCGAGACAAGCCAGGGTACTCGAGTGTGAAGACCGCGCTGACTCGGCATCGCGGTGACCGCGCCACCCTGCGCGCGTTGCTCTTGCGCGAGGGCTACGTCTATGCCGACGGGCCCCACGAGGCGCTCGCGCTGGTGAGCCTGCTCGAGCTGACTCTGCTCTTCGACGAGCCCGAGATCGTGCTGCAGCGTGGCGAGAAGGTGATCGAGCTCCGGCGCACCTCCGGGCGCTTCGCGACCTATCGCCATGCCGACGGTCGCCCTGCCGAGCTCTTGCTGGGCGACCGAGTGGCGGTGACCCGAGATCAGCTCGAGCAGCCCTTGCATCGCGATTTGCGCGCGCTCAGTCGCGAGGCCGGTTTCGACCGAGCGCGCATCGCGCGTCGCAGCGCCAGTGGGCTCATCGCCGAGCTGCGCTTTGGCGAGCACTGGGTGAAGACCTTGCTCGTGTCCGACGGGGCTCGGCTCAGCATTGCCTGCCACGACGCGCCCCGCGACGAGCGCGAGCGCCTCACCCGTGTTCGCCAGGGCGATGCACGTCGTCGTGCGGCCCTGGCCCAGCTCCGGGCTGCGATCGACGAGCAGGTCGCCGAGGCGGTTCCCTTCGATCGCCCCAAGGACGAAAAGACAGCCGAGCGCGATGGACAACTGCGCCCCGCGTGGCGCTTCGCGTACTCGCGGGGGCAGCCGTTCTTCAGCCACGAAGAGGTGAGCTACCCCGTGTTCGACACCCGCGGGCGACCGCTGCCACCGCAGATGTGCGTCGACTTCGTCCTCGACAGCTTCGAGCGAGCGTCGGGCACGTGGTTCTCGCCGCGTGGCGGTGAGCTGGGTCGCAGAGCCGGCGGCCTCGACTTCGACCAGCATGGGATCAAAAACCGGCGCTCGGTGCTCGCCTTCGAGACCTTCGCCAGCGAGCACCCCGAGCTGTTCGAGCACCGGCGCCTGAAGCCCGAAGAGCGCATCCCGTTCGGGGAGCGTCAGCGCTTCTTCGGCTTCTTGCTCGAGCACGCCGACCGCTTCAGGCCCGGTGACGTGGTGGCCATCCAGGGCAAGAAGGCCGACGGACTGATCCACCAGCACGCGATCTTGATCGAAGACACCGACCCGCTGACGGGCTTTCCCGACGCGCTGGCCGACCAGATGAAGCGCCCGCGTCGCCGCACGTGGGAAGGGATCATGGCCGAGGCGCCGCTCCGCAGTCTGCTCTTTCACGTGCGCCCCAAGCCCGCGGTGCTCGATGCGCTGGTCGCCGGTGGCGCCTGACGCTCAGAACTGCCCGCCCACGCCCAATGTCGAACGACGCGCCTCGACCGGCATCTTGGGCCCGTCCGGGTTGGCGGGCTCGATCTCGACGTACGACCCGCTGTTCACAATCAGCAATATGCCCGGCACGGTGAGCCCGATGCCGACCGGCAGCGTGATCAGCCCGGCGGTCAGCGTGCCGCTCTGGTCCTTGGCTGCGCCCACGAAGGTCAGCGCCGCGCCCGTCAGGATGCCGATCCCACCGAACGAGGTCATCACGATGCCGCCCGCGAGCTTCCCGGTCCTGGTGGGGTAGGCCCGGGCGTCGAGCTTGTCGCCCTTGGCCTTCTGGTCGCGCAGATCCGGCATCTCGATCCGCTCGTTGCGCTCGTACCAGGCTTTTTCGTAGACGAAGGTGAAGGGCACCGCCGGGTCGACCCACCGCGAGCACGGCGTGCTGCACAGCTTCCGGTCGTTGATCGCGATGTCGTATTGATGATCGGGGTTCGCCGAGAGGAAGTTCACCTTCACCGAGCCCTGCGGGCCGCGGTCGGCCAGCTCTTTGGGCAGCGGCCAGAGGAACACCTGGATCGGCGAGCGACACTCGGCGTTCGCAGACTCGTCGGTCGACGCCTTGCACGCGTCGGGCGAGCCGGCTTCGCGCAGCACCGACTCCGAGCTCTGGGTCCCGCCGCCCGTGGTGCCCACGCCCGTCACCCCCACCCCGCCCTTGGCCTTCACGCTCCCGCCGGCGCGGAGCTTGAAGGCCCCGACCGAGAGCGCACCGACCACGTGGCTCGCTCCAGTGCAGGCTGCGTCTTCCGAGACCTGCTTGTCCCACCCCCGGAGCTCGAGCTGCCCCGCGATGGTGGTCTGAACGGCGAGCCGGCCGCGGCGTTCGAGCTCGCCCTCGAGGGACACTGCTCCCAGTGGGAGCTTGGCGTAGAGCTCGTCCGCGTCGTGGATCTCGACCACGTCGGTGGTGGTCGTGGTGCGCCGCCAGCCGTACGAGCCGCGCACGCGGCACTGCGGCAAGAGCTTCATCTCGCAACCCGAGAAGCTGACGACCACGCCGCCTTCGCGCAGCCGTGCTTCGAGGTTGGCCTTCTCGGACGCGGGCCACTCGGTGACCAGCGGGTTCTCGGAGCTGGCCGCGACCTTGCACTTGGCCTGGCCCGTCGACGCCTCGGGTGCTTTGGCCGTCAGCGCTCCACCGCTGCCGCCGCCCGTGAGCGGGTTCCCGCACGCCGCCAGCCCCAAGAGCCCCGACACCCATCCCCAGTGCTTCGCGCTCGGCTGGGCCACGGCGCCAAGCCTAACCTGGATCTTCGCCAACGACTCGTGACTTGGAGGCCGGCCGTAGATCCACGGGGCCGTCGAACGGCGGCCGCTGCATCGCCCCCAAGGCGCAGCGCCGCGCGCCCGGAAACAGGCCTTCGGCCGCTTGCGCCAAGCCCTCCGAGGTGCCCACGCAGGTCACCTCAGGAGCATTTCCGGCGAGCCAGTCGAGCTGCCTGTCCGAGCGGACGACGACCATCGTCCTTCCGCCCGGCGCGGGGACCAAGCGTTGCTCTGCGTCGTCCAGCGCGACCCAGCCTGGCCCGGCGGCGAACACCTCACCGGCGTAGGTCAGCGTGTCGCGCACCCGCACGCGTTCGGCCAGAGCTGCGTCGTCCAACCGCCCGAGCGGAATCGCCGCGGCTCTAGTCTCGAGCTCGTCGGCCAGCTCGCGGGCGAAGGCGCGGGCCTCGTTCCGCGTTCCCACGACCACCGCGACGCGCGGGCTCAGGCAGCCGCGCTGGTCGAAGGGCACGATGTCTCGCACCAACGCCGTAGCGGCCCCCGGCGCCGCCCCTTCCACCAGCGCGAGCCCGAACCCGGACCCGTGGGCGTGGAGGACCACGCCGTGGGGCAGGCGCCGCAGCACTCGCCCCAGCGTCTCGTCCGCGCCGTAGGCCCACACGTGGTCTCCGGGCAGCAAGGCCAGCTCGTTGGTCAGCTCGAACTGCCCCGACGCTGCGTGCAGAAGCCGCGGTAACACCGGCTCGCGCCGCGACGCTCGCACGAGCACCCGATCCGACTGCCCGAGCGCGAGGGCGATGGCGCGGAGCGGAGCCGTGAACACGTTGGCGGCCAGCTGGACCCACACCCGCGGCGTGGGCGCCACGGATCGCGAGAGCGCGGTGATCTCGGCGTCGGACGGCGTCTCCAAGATCTCCGAGAGCGCCAGCTCGACGTTCTCGGGGGACAGCCCCGTGCTCGCGGGCAGCTCGGCGCGCGCGGCGTGGCCCAGCTCATCCCTCGGGTCCTTCAGGCGTTGTGCCGCCTGGACCAAGGAGCGGACGCGGGCTTCGGGGGACACGCGACGAGGTCTAGTATGCTTCGGCGCTCGCCGTCAGTCGCTCGCAACTCACCCCTGGTGATGAACCTCGCCCTCTGGAGCCTGGTCTCGAGCAGCTGCTCGCTGGCCCGCGAGGCCATCGGTTGAGGTTGCCCCCCTCGTCCGTGCTCGGCGGCTTCCCCGCCAGCGCGCGGCCGACCCCTCCCCGGCGTTCGCCTCGCTCGCGCAGGAGGGGTACGAGATTCAGGAAGCTGCCCCAATGACTAGCCGCACCCGACCGCGAACCCGAGCGCCTTGCAGACTTCCAGCATCCGCTCTGGCGCGAGTCCCGTCACCCGGCGACCCAGCGCGACCTTCGGTACCGTGACGACGTGGTCGAGATTCACGGCGCAGGGGGTCCGCATGCCGTCGCCCTGAGTGAGGGCGACCTCGGTCGGGATGTCACGAATGGTCGAAGTGATCGGTGCCACTGTGACTCGATTCAAGTATCGAATCGCGGAGGTTCGCGTCAGCACGACGACCGGACGTTGCTTGTCCGGCGGTGGAAACCGCACCATGCGGACGTCACCGCGCGCTATTTCTCCGGCCATGCCTGCACCGCGTCCCAGGCGTCGAACTCTCCAGGCGCCACTGGCTTGCGCTCGTAACCCGCACGATGGCGCGCCGCGAGCTCGGCCTCGGCGCGCTTCGTGGCGTAGAAGGCGACGGCGCGTCGAATCAGCGCGGAACGGTTCACACCCGCACTCCGCGCCTCCCGGTCGGCCAGCTTCAGCGTCCGCGCGTCGACGACGACTTGAATCGTCTTCATACTTGTGGAGTCTACTCCACAGTACACTCCACAGCAAGCCGGGGACGGCTCGTCAGGAGCAGACCTTCCACGACAGATCGTCGAACACCCAGCCGATGCTCGGGAGCCAGCAGCACGGCGCCGTCGGATCTTCCTGACCCTGCGGGCCGTAGCACTCGAGGCTCCCGCCGTCGAAGCTGAGCACGACGTTCCAGGTGTCGCCTGGGTTGGCGATCAGCTTGGCCCCGCTCGGGATCGTGCCCTGGTGCGTCGTGGGTCCGAGGTCGGCGCTCAGCGTGCCCTGATCGGCGTCGAACACGACCTTGGCGGTGTGCTTCGCGCCCGCGCTGACGCCGTGACTTGCGGCGAAGACCTTGGCCTCCACGTCGGTCGTGCCGCAGCCGCTGCCCGAGTGGTACTGCTGCTTGTAGTAGGTCTCGGCTTGGCCCTTGTTGCCCGCGCCGTGGCCCGGGGCAGGCCCGTGCAAGGTGAGCTCGAACAAGTTGCCGCCTTTGCACCAGTGCGACCCCCGCTTCAGCGCGACCAGGGACTCGAACGCGGGAAACCCGCTCTTGGTGCCGCCGCCCGCGGCAGGGTTGTAACAGGTGGGGCTCCAGGCCGTCGCGGTGTATCCGAAAGTCAGCTCGACCCGGCGGTACTCCACACCCACGTCGAGGGGCAGCGGGACGCGTTTGAACTGTTCGGCGGACGACACGACGTAGTGAAAGGTCGAGGTGCCGCTCTTGCAAGTCAGTGCTCCCGAATCGCCCCCCGCGCTGCCCCCGGTCGAGCTCCCCGCGCTGCCGCCGACCCCAGCCGCACCGCCAGCGGGCCCGCCGTCCGCGCCGCCGACTCCCGCGGTGCCGCCGCTGCCTCCCACGCTGGCGTCCAGGCCACCGGCACCGCCTTCGGCGACGCCCGTGACCGAGTCGTCGCCGCAGGCCGTCGCGATCGCCGCCAAGAAAACGATCAGGGTCGAGGTGCGCATGGTCTCGAAGGTACTCGGCGCGGGCGGCGAGAACCAGCCGAGGCCCCTGGCACGCTTCAGTTCTCGAACGGGTCCAGGTTGATCGTGATCACCTCTTCCCCTGCCTCTTGCAGCGCTCGACAAATCGGGCAGTCGTCGTAGGGCGCGGTGCGAGACCCGCCCGAATAGTCGATCACGAAGTGAACCTCTTCGCCCGTCGGCCGGTTTGCGGTCTCGGTATCGGACCGCGCCTGATCATGCTTTCGTTTGAACTGTTTCTTGAGGGACATGCCCGAGCTTCGGCTCGCGCCTCGGGCGAGTTGCGGTTTTTGTGCTGCGGTCAGCCCAGCATCGTCTCGATCGACAGCGAGCACCCGCGCGCCGGAGCGCCGGGCCTTCGGCCGAGCAGCTCGATGCCCGAACCTCTTCGACGCACCTGGTCTTGGGTCAGCACCGCCACCGCGCTGTCGACGTTGGCCAGATCGACGAAGCGCGCGAGGCCCACCTCGCCGTCGGGCACCTCGACCAGGCTCACCGGATCCACCGGCGTCACCCGGAGCCACGGCGGGGGCACGTACACGCCCGGCTCTGCCTCGTAGAGCTGGCTCGACAGCTCGGTCATGCCGTACTCGCCGATCACCTGCGCTCCGCCGAAGGCCCGGGCCACCCGCGCGTACAGGGCCGCGGGATCCACCGCGTGCGTCCGCCCCTTGAACCCGCCGGTCTGCATCACCCGTGAGCCGTGCGGGGCCCGGAGCGCGGCCGGGCCCAGCCGTTCGACCAGGGCCGCGAGCGCGAAGGCGGGCGCGAGCATCAGCAGCGGGCGCCCCTCGGAGCGCGCTGCTCCGACCGCTGCCTCGAGGGCCGGCCTGCGGATCTCGTCACCGTCGATCAGCCAGGCGTCTCGCTCGGCGCCGTCGAACGCGCGCATGAACAGTCGCATCATGTACCCGAGCGACGACTCGCCGGGGTCCCCGGGGTCGCGCGCCAGCGCCACCACCACGGGCTTCGCGTCGGGTGGGCACAGAGCGCGCCGCCCCGAGGCCAGCGCGACCGCGGCATAGGTGTCCAGCGTGCGCAGCACGTGTACGCCGCGATCGCTGCCAGTGGTGCCGCTGGTCGCGAAGCGCGCGGCGTCGAGCTCCGGCGGGTGGACCGCGACCCGAGTCAGCCGGAAGGCGTCGGTCGGGACCGCGGGGATCTGGTCGGCGCGCGAGGGCTCGCCGCGCAGCGCGCAGAGCCGGCGATAGCCGGGAGACCAGCGCGCCTGGAAGCGCGCGAGGTCGAGGGCCAGGCGGTCGAAGCTCTCGCTCTCGCCACCCCGCACGAACGCACGCACTCGCGCGTGGAGGGCCTCGGACTCGTCGACCACGGTCACCGACATCGCTCGAGCTCGTGGGCGAAGGCCTCGAGCAGAGGCTCGGCGATGGTCAGCGGCGGCGTGAGCACTAGCGCCTCGCGGGCGCCACCGCCGGTGCTGGTCAGAAAGCCCGCGCCGAGCAGCCGCCGGCCGACGTCGACCGCTGCGCCGCTGCGCCCGCCGAGCTCGATGCCGACCATCAGACCCGCGCCGCGGGCGACGAAGCCCGCTCGCTGCAGGCGATCGAGGAAGCGCGCGCCGACTTCTTGGCTGCGCTCGGGCAGCTGCTCGCGGGACAGTGTGTCGAGCGTCGCGATGGCCGTGGCGCATGCCAGCGGCGCCCCGGCGAAGGTGGAGGTGTGCACGACCTCGGCGTCTCGAGACCACGCAGCCATGACCTCGCGGCGGCCGACGCACGCGCTGATCGGCAGCCCGCCGCCCAGGCCTTTGCCGAGGCAGATCAGATCGGCCTCGACGCCTGCGCTGGCAGACTGGAGCCAGCTGCCCGTGCGACCGAGCCCGGTCCAGATCTCGTCGGCTACCAGCAGTGCTTTCGCGTCTTCGGCGCGAGCGCGGAGCTCGGGCAAGAACGCGCTCGGCGGCACCACGCAGCCCCCACGTCCCAGGATCGGCTCGACCAGCACCGCGCCGATGTCGCCACGGGCGAGCTCGAACCGCACCCGTTCGAGGGTGTCTCCGAGGGCGGCCTCGTTCGCGGGGTACGGCACGAAGCGCACGCTGGGGTTGAGCTGCGCGGCGAAGGGTGCACGATAGCTCTCGCGCAGTCCGAGCGCGGCCAACGGGCCGTACGAGAGGCCGTGGTACGCGCCGCTGAAGGCGAGCACCCCCGGCTTGCCGGTGAACAGCGCGGCGGTCTTGAGCGCGGCCGTGATGGCGTCGGCGCCGGACTGACCGAGCACCACCTGGCCGTCGCCGCTCGGGTGGACGCGCGCCAGGCGCTCGGTGAGGGCCACCCGCGCGTCGGACGGGTGCACGTCGCCCAGCGCCTGCCACAAGCGCTCGGCCTGTAGGCCCAGCACCCGGCGGATCGCCGGGTGATCGTGGCCCAGCAAGAGCGAGCCGAAGCCCGCGGCCAGGTCGACGTAGCGGTTGCCGTCGACGTCGATCACGTTCGAGCCGAGCCCGCGCGCGAAGACCACGGTCGACGCGGGCGAGCCCGGCGCGCGCCTCGGGCCCATCGGCGCGGCGGCGTGGGCGTAGCGCACCAGCCACGAGCGCGACGCCGGACCCGGCGGGGGCACCCGCAGGTGGGGCAGGTCCTGACCCGGATCCAGCTCCGGCGGCGGAGGGAACTCGCTGAAGCTCATGGGGCCGCGGCGCGCCGGCAGGTCATCAGTGACAGACGCGGTTGCGGCCGCCGCGCTTCGCTTCGTAGAGCTTCTCGTCCGCGCGCTGTACCAGCTCGGTCGCGGTCTTGTCGTCCGGCGCCAGCACGGCGGCGCCGATGCTCACGGTCACCGGGATGCGCTCGCCCTGGAACACGAAGGTGTGCTCCGCCACGCGGGCTCGCAGGTTTTCGGCCAACGACACCGCGCCTTCGAGCGGGGTCTCGGGCAGCGCGATCACGAACTCTTCCCCGCCATAGCGCGCGAACACCTCGTCGCGTCGGATCCGCCCCTGGACCACGCGAGCCAGCTCGCGCAAGACATAGTCGCCGGCGAGGTGGCCGTACTGGTCGTTCACGCGCTTGAAGAAGTCGATGTCGAACATCAAGATGCTGAGCGGGCGACCGTGCCGCCGGGCGCGCAACACTTCGCGCTCGAGGGCCTCGTACAAGTACCGCTTGTTGTGGATCTGGGTCAGACCATCCACGATGGTCATGCGGTAGATCTCTTCGTGGTACTTGGCTTCGGCGTCAGCCCCGGACAAGAACTTGAGGATGGTCGGGCCCACCTTCAGGCGGTCGCTGTTGTTCAGCGGCGCCTCGCGGACGATCTGCTCCTCGTTCAGGTAGGTCCCGTTGGTCGACCCGTTGTCGACGACGTACCAGCGGTTGCTGCGCCGTTCGATCTGGGCGTGCCGCCGGGACACCGAGTCCCCGTCGAGCACGATCACGTTGTCGGCCCCGCGCCCGATTCCGATTTGGTTGCGGTCGAGCACGAACCGCTTGCCCAAGAGCCCCGGCTCTTTCGTGTAGATCACGACCACGCAGTCGTTACCGGCGCTTTCCGCCGGCGACGGCTGCTGGACAACCTGCGTCACACGGGTTTTTTCGTCGAACTCGCTCACGGGTGAGCTAACTGCTTCAAATCACAGCATACGCTACCTGCTTCCGGTCGTGGCGCAAGATCCTCTCACCGCCGCGACCCAGGCCCTGGCGCAAATCCCCCGGCAAAGGCGCTCTTACGCTGTGCGGCATCCGGGGTTAACAAGGGGGGCATGAAGCCCGTCGCCGGACGCATCGAAGTGCTGACCTTCAAGCAGGGCCTCCTGTCCAAGGTCGCCCATGACCTACTGCTCGAGCTCCGGCGCTTCGACCTTCGGACCGACGGGAAGCGGGTCGAGGGGACGTTCCTGCTGACTTCGCTCTCGGTCGAGGGCGTGATGCGGAGCGGGGTGCTCGACGCCCACGGCCTGTCCGAGAGCGACCGCCACGACATCAACGGAAACGTCCAGAAGAAGGTGCTGCATACCGACGACTTCCCCGAGGCCCAGTTCGTCGGCGAGGTTGCGCGCGGCGCTGGCCGGCATTCCGTGACGGGCCGGCTCGTGCTGGCCGGCAAGACCCAGGACCTCAGCGTAGGCGTGCGCGAAGCCGACGGCCGTTGGCGCGGTGAGGTCGAGCTGGTTCCGAGCCGGTGGGGCATCCAGCCCTTCAAGGCCTTGCTCGGGGCCATCAAGCTCGAAGACCGCGTCGTAGTCCGGTTCGACTGCCCGGTCGTCGAGCTGTGAGTGTGGATCGCGGTCGACGGCGACTGGCATCGCGCGCATCAGTGGTGTTCGACTCGGCACTCGCCCACGAGCCCGATCTTCGGCGGCGGAGGCGCGGCGCCGGTGCCGCAATTCTGTGGGCACAACACCACTCGGTGTGGGAGGACGCCTGGGCGAGGTTCGCGATCGAAGTAGTAGCCCCCGGTCGTCGCTCCACAGTGTGCCAGCGATGCGACGCGGGGCACCGCGCTCGCGCCGACCGTCACGGTGAGGGAGTCGGGGTCGATTCCGCCTTGTGCCGGCCAGGGGATCGCGTACTCGCACGCCCAAGCTTGCGCGCGAATGGCGTTGAAGCGTGACACGAGCTCTGCCGACACCGAGTCGTCGGTCGTCACGATGTACGCTTGCCCCGTGCCTCCCGCGTCGGCGATTTTCCCCAGGGCGAACGTCGCCATGGCCTTTTCTGCGGGGGTGAACACACCGACCACGAAGGTCTGTACGCCGTCGTCGACGCCGCTCTCGGCGGCCTTGACGACCGCCGGGACGCCCTCGGTCGTCTCTTCCACCGCGCTGGCGATGGCCGGGTCGCACGCGGTGGGGAGCCCATCCGTGCCCAAGAGGACAATCGCCTTGTCGCTCGGGTGCGCGTCTTGCCACTCGCTGGCAGCTTGGAGCACGCCCGTGAGCGCTGGCAGCGTCGGCGTTCCGCCGTCGGACTCCAGAGCGTCGAGCGCCGCGAGCAGCTTCGTGCGCGCCGCGGGCAGCACGCCGACATCGACCACCGGCGCCGCGTACTCTGCCGGATCGCAGGACAGGCGGTTCGTGCAGCCTGCCCAGGTGAGGCACTCGACGCCCGGTGCGCAGCCCTGGGCCGCAGTGGCCATCAGACAGGGCTGGTCGAGGTCGTCCGCGCACGTTCCCACCTCGACGCAAGTATCGGTGTCGTCGACGAACTGGCAGTCCGCGTCGGTCTTGCAGGGCGTCTGTTGGTTCGGCAGGCAGAACCTGAGCGTGGCGGTCTGGCACGCCCCGGCCGCGCCGCAGTCTTGGTCCGTGTGGCAGTTTTCGGGCACCTCGGCGCGCGTGATGGGGAAGAACGCCGCGGCCACTCCCAGCCCTTCTGAGGCGGGATCGCCCAGGAACTCTGCCAGGGCATCGCGGACGGCTTGCGCCTTCGTCGTCTCTTCATCGGTCTTCCGGGCCATCGAGCCCGACCTGTCGAGCATCAAGAACACCACCAACGAAGACTGCTCGGCGAACGCAGCGAGGTCCACGCACCGCTCGGAACGCAACGCCGTCCGAGCGCCACACGCGCCCGCACCGACGAGCAGAGCCGCGGGCATGAGGCCAATGGCCGTCACCGCCCTCCACCGGACCCCCTTGCCGCGCACACGCACAGTCTACGTGACAGGCGAGACCGCGCAACACGGGGGGCGCTCGCCCGCGCTTCGGCTGCCTTGCACCGCAGCCGTGTCGTGTGAATCGACGTTCGCGAATCGCGGCCTGCTGATCTAGAGTGCGACCGTGACCCAGAAGCTGCGGGTGCTGGTGGTCGACGACTCGGCGTTCATGCGCGGGGCCATCAGTCGCGTGCTCTCGGGGGACCCGCGCTTCGAGGTCGCGGGCCAGGCGAAGGACGGCGAAGAGGCGGTGCGGCTCGCCGCCGAGCTTCGGCCCGATGTAATCAGCATGGACTTCAACATGCCGGGGCTGAACGGCGCCGAGGCCACCCGCGCGATCGTGGCGAAGAACGCGACGCCGATCGTGATGCTCAGCGCCCACACCCGCGAGGGCGCGGCGGCCACCGTGCAGGCGCTGGCGGCCGGCGCGGTCGATTTCGTCGAGAAGCCCGACGGCGAGGTCAGCGCCAACTTGGCCAGCATTCGCGACCAGCTGGTCGACAAGCTGATCTCTGCGGCGGGTGCCAACGTGCGCGGCTCCATGACCGTGCTCGACGTCGGCTCGGCCGACCCGCCCATGTCGCGGCGCGCGCCGCGCTCGACGCCCAAGCCCATGCCGGCAGGTCTGCGCGTGGTCGTGATCGCCGCCTCGACCGGCGGTCCGGCGGCGCTGGTGCGCCTGCTGCCAGAAATCACCGCGAGCAATGCCTCCCTGGTCGTGGTGCAGCACATGTCCGCCGGCTTCACCTCGGCGCTCGCCGAGCAGCTCGCCGAGCACGCGCGCTACGCCGTGCGCGAGGCCCAGCCCGGCGACGAGCTTCGCGCAGGCACCGCCCTGGTCGCGCCGGGCGGTCAGCACCTGGTGCTCGAGCGCAACGGGACGGTGTCGATGAGCGACGCCCCGCCCGTGCACGGTGTGCGGCCTGCGGCCGACGTGACGTTCAAGAGCGCCGCGCAGATCTTCGGCGCGCGCGCGGTGGGCGTGGTGCTCACGGGCATGGGTCGCGACGGCGCGATGGGGCTCGCGGCGATCAAGGCTGCCGGCGGCCGAACCCTGGCCCAGGACAAGGCCACCAGCACCGTCTACGGCATGCCGAAAGCCGCCGTGGAGATGGGGGTGGTCGACGAGGTCTTGCCGCTGGACCAAATCGGGAAAACGGTCAGCCGACTCGTGAGCTCGTGACGACGCCCGACCGCAGCGAAGAGTACCGAGCGCGTGCGGCGCGTTTCGGCAAGACCGCCGACGGGCACGGGGCACGGTCTCGGCTCGTCTCGAACCTCCGAGGTCTGTCGTTCGGGGTCGCCGTGGTGTCGGCCATCGTGGCCATCACGGGCCGCGCGGTCGCCGTCAGCGGTCCGCTGGCGGCGGTCGGGCTGGTCTGCTTCCTCGTGCTGCTCGTCGTCCATTCGCGGGTGATCGCCGCCGAGGACACCGCCAAGCGCTGGGCGCGAGTGAATTTGGACGCGGTCCGACGCGTCACCGGCAAGTGGCGCGAGCTGCCAGAGAACGGCGCCCGCTTCGCGGATGGCAACCACCCGTACGCCGGGGACCTGGATCTGTTCGGACCCGGCTCTCTGTTCCAGCGGCTGTCGGTGACGCACACTCGCTATGGTCAAGAGGCGCTCGCGCGGTTCTTGACCCAGCCCGAGTCGCGGGACCGAGTCCTCGGTCGCCAGCAGGCGGTGCGCGTGCTCGGCCCCGAGCTCGAGACGCGCCAAGAGCTCGAGGCGCTGGCGCTTGCCGCCACCGAGCCCGACGGCAAAGAGCGGGCCCCTCGACCCGCGCCGGATCCCGAGCCGCTCTTGGCTTGGGCCGAGAGCGCGCCCGAGCTCGGCAAGAAGGTGATCGTGGTCTGGGCGGCGCGGGCGCTTCCGATCCTGTCCATCGCGGGCATCGTCGGGAGCGCGTCGTTCGGCTTGCCCGCGCTGGCGTGGGGCGTGCCCATCGCGCTATCGGTGGTGCTCAACTTGGTGACGCGCGACGTCACGTCGCGAGTGTTCGTCGCCGTGTCCAGCACCGAGGGCGCGTTTCTGCGCTACGGCGCCATGCTCGGCCTGCTCGAGAAGCTGGATCTGCCCAGCCCGCTCTTGAAGGCGATGCGACAGCAGGTGGTCGAGGGGGGCAAGCTGCCTTCGGAGGCGATGGCCGAGTTCCGGCGGGCGGTGAGCTGGTACGACCTCAAGCACAATGGGCTGATCCACCCTTTCGCCAACGCGCTCTTGCTCTGGGACATCCACTGCACCTTGATGCTCGAAGCCTGGCAGACGCGGGCGGGCAAGGCGGCGCGGGGCTGGTTCCGCGCGCTGGGTGAGCTCGAGGCGCTGTCTTCTTTCGCCGGCTTCTTGCACGACGACCCCGGCGCCACCTTTCCCGAGCTGGTCGACGGCGGGGCGGTGTTCGAGGCGGAAGCGCTGGCGCATCCGCTCCTCTTGCCCGGGGTGCGGGTTTCGAACGACCTGTCGCTGCCCGACGCCGGGCGCGCGCTGCTCGTCACCGGCTCGAACATGAGTGGCAAGAGCACCATGCTGCGGTCGATGGGGCTCGCCGCCGTCATGACCATGGCGGGCGCACCGGTGGTGGCGAAGCGTCTTCGTTCCAGCTTGCTCGCCGTGCGCACCAGCATGCGGATCAGCGACTCGTTGGATCAAGGCGTCAGCCACTTCTACGCCGAGGTCCGCAAGCTGAAGGTGGTGCTCGACGCCACCGCCGGCGAGCTGCCGGTGTTCTTCTTGCTCGACGAGGTCTTGCACGGCACCAACTCGCGCGAGCGCCAGGTGGGGGCCCGGTGGATGCTGAGCGAGCTGATCGCCAAGCGCGCCCTGGGCGCGGTCTCGACTCACGACATGGAGCTCTGCCGGCTGCCCGACCACCTGATGCAGCACGTCGAGCAGGTCCATTTCCAGGAGAGCGTCCAAGGCGGTGCCATGACCTTCGACTACCGGCTGCGTCCGGGGCCGGTCACCGCGGGCAACGCCCTCCGCCTGATGAAGATCGTGGGGCTGGACGTGCCGTTGGAGTAGACTCGGCGTTGGTGTCGCGACTCTCGTGGCTGTGTGCCCTGGGGCTCCTGGGTTGTGGCGGGGGCGTCTTGCCCAGCGCCGGCGGCGGGTCGCTGGCCCCGACGGCGCCGGCAGAGCAAGCCAAGTGCAAGGTCGCCGCCAGCCAAGAGAGCCCGCTCATCACCGAGTGGCCCGCCTCCGAGAAGGCGCGCTTCGAGGCGCTGTCGGCCAAGCAGGTGGTGGCGGTCGAGTACTCGGGTTGCGAGATGAAGATCGTCGACTCGTGCCAGGTGGCCGGGAAGTACGGCTTCAAGCAGACCACGCTGGCCACCGACACGGTCGAGATCGCCAACGCGGACGAGCTCTTCGCCAAGCTGCCACTGGGCGCCGCAGGGCTCGAGGGCCAGCTGGCGCGGTCGGGCCGGCTGGCGGTGAAGACCACCGTGACCGGGCAGCTCGAGATGTCGGAGGCCTCTGCCGGTGACCTCGCGGCCCAGCCCGCCTGTGCGCGAGTGACGCACGTCGTGCGGGCCATCAGCGTGGGCTCGTTTCGCCTGCTCGCGGGCGGCGCGGTGAGCGCGGGCGGCGGGGCGAGCCTCGGTCCCGTGGGGGCGGGGGCCGAGAGCCGTCGCGAAGAGTCGACGGTGCGCGAGGCAGGGGACCCCGTGAAGTGCACCGAGTCCACCGCCAGCGCGCCTCACCCCCAGTGTGCGTCGCCGATCCAGGTGTTCCTGACGCCGGTGCGCCCGCCGGCGGTGTCCGCCCCCGGGGCCGCGAGCCCGCTTGCCGCCGCGGGCCCAGCTGCGAGCGCCGAAGCCGTGAACATCACCTTCCCGGAGCGGGAGGGGGAGTTCTGGGCGCTGCTCGACGAAAACGGCAAGCTGCTGTGCGAGGTGCCGTGCAGCCGCCCCGTTCCGCGCGCGAGCGGCTACAAGCTGCGCCGCCAGTCGGACGGCAAAGAGGTGAAGATCCCCGACCGCCTCGGGAACCTCCCGGGCTCGAATGCCCGCGCGAGTTACCACCCCGAGCGGGGCGGTCCGCTTTGGGGCGCCATTGCCTTTTACGGGCTCGGGATCCCGTGCGCGATCGGCGGCACGGTGACCTTGATCAAGGGCGCCACCGACGAAGAGGACAGCGGGTTCTGGTACGGCGCCTCGGCCATGTACCTGTCGATCGCGGCCGGCACGGCGGTCTGGTACTGGCTCTTCACCGACTGGGAGGGCTTCGAGGCCGAGCCGATCCGGTCCGGTCGAGCCCCGGCGCCGGGCGTGCGCTTCGGGCCAGGCTCGCTGTCGGGAACGTTCTGAGCCGCGCGGCTCAGATCTTCTGCTTCGCCACCCGGACCACCGCCGTCGCGCCCATCATCGGTGCCGCCGGGTTGCCGACCGGGCGGCGATCGACCACGTGCGCGATGCAGTCAGCGGCGGCCGCGCTGATTCCGACGCGCTTCTTGACCGAGACACCCTCGGCGCGGCCCCGGGCGCTGACCAGGAAGCGAACGTGGGCCTCGCCCTCGTTCTTCTCGAGCCCGCCGTGCTTGCCCAGGCACTCGAGGATCTTGTCTCGGCCCGCCGAGAGCTTCTTCTCGGCGCCCGGCAGCGTGCCCTCGTCGGCGGTGACGCTGATGCCGCGCAGGACGAACAGCTTCTGCGGGTCGCCGGGCGGGGGTTCTGCGCTGGCCGAAGGCGCGGGCGTCGCGCTCGCGCTCGGGAGTGGGGCAGGCGCGGTTCCCTTCTCGGGCAGCGCGCGGGCCTCGCCCTCGGCGATGCAGCGTAGCAGCATGCCCTTGCCATTCGACAGCCGACCCCACGGACAGACCGGATCGTAGGGGTAGCGGCTGGCTTCTTGTGCCGAGCCCGGGCGCGCGCCCACGAGCAAGCCGGCGGCCGCCGCGCAAACGATGCTGATGATGGGGATGGCTCTCTTCATGACACGAAACCCTCGAGGACGTAGGCGCTCTGTGGCTCGTCGATACCCTTGAACGTCAGACCGCTCATCTCGGTGACGCGGACGTGAGCCTGGATGCGCTCGTAGACCGAGACGCTCATCAAGACGCCGCCGAGCGGAGCCTTGCCCTCGTGGCGTTGCGCGCGGTTCACCACGTCGCCGATGCAGGTGTAGTCCCGGCGGACGTGGCGCGAGCCGATGTCACCGCGCACGATCTTGCCGCAGTTCAGCCCGATCCGCATGGTCAGACGGTGCTCCGTGCCCTGGTTGAACCGCCCCAGCGCTTGCTGCATTCCCCACGCCGCCCGGGCCGCGCGCAGCGCGTGCGGTTCGTCGAGCTCTGGTCGATCCTCGAACACGGCCATGATGGCGTCACCGATGAACTTGTCGATGTCCCCGCCTTGCTCCTTGATCACCACGCACAGCGCGTCGAAGGACTCGTTCAAGATCGAGACCACCTCGGCCGGTGACATCTTCGAGCTCATGTTGGTGAAGCCCGAGATGTCGCTGAACAAAAGGGTCGCGTCCACCTCTTTGGCCCGGACCTCGCCGAAGCTGCCGGCCTCGCGGCTCATCTCTTCGGCGGCCTTCAGCGCGCCCTCGCTGATGTACAGTCGTGACGCTTCCTTGTACCGGGACAGCCTCGCCTCGGCCAGCACGCGCTCGACGATCGCGATGCACTTGTCGGTGCCGAAAGGCTTCACCAAGTAGCTGGTCAGCCCCGCGGCGCGCATCTGCGCTTGGTCGCGCTTGGTGTCGCGCGCCGTGAGCATCACGATTGGCACATCGCGGGTCCGCTCGTCGCGCCGCAGGGCGTGCACCAGCTGGAAGCCCGTCATGCGCGGCATGTCGTAGTCGGTCAGCACCAGATCCGGCGGCGTCGCGACGGCCTTGTCCCTGCCGTCCTGCCCGTCCACCGCGGTCTCGACGCGGAAACCCTGGCGGCGCAAGCAATCGGCCACCAGGTGGCGAATGGCCGCCGAGTCGTCCACGACCAGCACGCGCTCGCGGGCGCTCACCATGCGGGTGGCCAAGAGCGAGTGCAGGCGGCTGACCAGCTCTTCCGGCACCACGGGCTTGACCAGGTACTCGTCGGCCCCGGCGTCGAAGCCGCGCTCGAGATCGGCGGTCTCGCCCAGGCTCGAGCAGATCACCACCGGCAGGTCGGCCAGCGCTTCGTCGCTCTTCACCGCGCGGCACAGCGAATAGCCGTCCATCTTGGGCATCTCGACGTCGGTCAAGAGCAGGTCGGGCTTCCGGGCCCGCACCATCGCCAACCCTTCCTCTCCGTCCCAGGCCTCGCGCACGTCGTAGCCCGCCGCGGTCAAGAGCGGCACGGTGTGCTTGTGGATGAGATCGCTGTCGTCGGCGAGCAGCACCACGAGCTTGCCTCGGGCGCTGTCTTCGATGGTGGCGAGCAGCTCTTGGGTCTGGAACGGGATGGAGAGCGCACGGAAGAACCCGGCGCGCCGCGCCTCTTCACAGGCGGCGACGTCGAGGCCCAAGTAGACCGCGCGCTCTGGGGCGACGCCCGCCGACGTGGCCTCGGCCAGGGCGTGGCTCGCTGGCAGGCCTGCCACCACGGGCGCGAAGAGCACCACGTCGAGCTTCTTGCCGGCCTGCTCCGACAACGCCTCGAGGTCGGGCGCCACCGAGAGCGCATGCCCGGCGGGCTCGATGGCTCGAGCCACGAACTGTCCGAGCACTCCCGGCGGCGTCACGAGACCCACGTGCATGGCCGGCAATATACTCGCCCGCTCGCCGCTGGCCACGCGCTGCCGCGGGCGCCTCCCGGTGCGGTGACCTCCCGTGGTAGGAGCCTCCGAAGGATGAGCGAGACCTCGCCCGCGCCGGCGCTGCCCCGAGCCACCGAGGCCGTGCTGCGCTTCATCGAGAGCGTGGGCCGCCGCTCGGAGGCCGAGCTCTACCTCGGACTGTTCCGGCGCCTACCCAAAGAGAGCTTCGCGATCATCGCCCCGGGGGCCAAGGTGATCCGTCAGGGCCAGGGGTCGTTCACCGAGCAGCTGCGCTTCTTGTCGGATCTGGGGCTGGCTGCGCCGATCGTTCTCGGCCTGTTCGATCCCGCGCAGGCCGACGGCGCGCGCGATCGCCTGCTCAAGCGGCTGGAAACGGCTCAGCTCGACTTTGCCGTCCACGTGCCCGGTGAGGCCGATCCGAGCGAGGCGCTGAGGGTCGAGCTCTGCGCCGGGCGCTGGCCGATCATACAGCTGACCGAGGCGGCCACCCCTACCACCGAGAGTCGGCTCGCGTGGCTGGCCCGGCTGGCCGAGCGACTGGACACGCGCAAGCTGGTGCTGCTCCGGCGCCGGGGTCCGCTGCAGATCACCAGCGAGCGCAGCCTGACCATCGCGGAGCGGAACCTGCTCTCGGTCGAAGCCGGAGCGCTGTCCCTGATCAACCTGCGCACCGACACGCCCCTCTTGACCGGGCAGCGCCTCTTGCGAAAAGAGGACGCCACGCTGTTCGACAGCGTGAAGGGGCTGCTCGAGTCGTGCGCCGACGAGAAGCTCCTCGTGAGCATCACGTCGCCGCTCGACCTCTTGCGCGAGCTGTTCACCACCAAGGGCGCCGGAACTCTGGTCAAGCGCGGCACCGCCATTCGTCGCTTCGAGAGCTACGCCGAGCTCGACATCCCCCGCCTGCAGGGCTGCATCGAGGCGAGCTTCGGCCACCCGTTGCGCGAGGCCTTTTTTCTGGTGCCGCCCGCGGCGGTCTACGTCGAGGAGAACTACCGCGGCGCCGCCATCGTCCACGACACCCCCGTCGGACCCTACCTCGCCAAGTTCGCGGTGGACCCGGTGGCCCAAGGCGAGGGCATGGGTCGCGACCTCTGGCAGGCGATGGCGCGGGACTTCCCGGCTCTGTTCTGGCGCACCCGGGCCGACAACTCGATCTCGGCCTGGTACGCCGCGGTCTGCGACGGCCTTCAGCGCCTGCCGGGTTGGCACGTGTTCTGGCGAGGGCTGTCGCCCGAGCGTGTGCCGCAGTTGGTCGAGCATGCGGCCGGGCTCAGCGACGACTTCGAGCGCTGATGGTGCTCACCGTCCTCGTATCGTGCTCGATCGCCGCGGCGCTCACGGCGATCTTCGCCTTTCGGTTTCGCACCTGGAAGGTCCCACGCAGGCTCGCGGTCTACTTCGCGGGCTTCTTCGTGATCGAGCTCTGCGCCGAGCGCCTGCTCTTGCCGCCGGGCACGCTGGGTCCTGAAGTCGCCGCGGTCTGCCTCGGGATCGCGCTCCTCTTCGTGGTCGCCATCCACGCCACGCGACACCTCGAGGCGGACGACGACGAGGAGTTCTAGCTGCGACCGGGCCTCAAATCGAATCCGGCTCGAACGTCTGCTCGTCGTCGTTGCTGCCGTCGCCTGCGCCGGCGGCGGGCTCTTCTCGTTCGTTGTCGGCGCCCGGGTCACGCCCCTGGGCGTCGGCGTAACGTGGCGACTGGCCCGGGCCCGAGAAGTCGACCCAGTGGGCGCTGGACTCACGCACGTCCAGATGAACGAAGCTCGAGTTCGGGTAGTAGCCGCAGCCGACGTTGGTTAGCGTCCGGCAATAGTCGCGGAGCTCGCTGTTTTTCACGCCCGGGATGCTGAAGTCCACGGCGTGGCCGGAGTTGTGGCGGGAGTGCGGCGTGTACTGCGTCGGCGAGTAGGGCCGGAAGCCGCTCACCACGCGGATCGGCTTGCCGCCGAAGTGGGCGCTGACCCTGACCAGCATCCGGATCAAGCGATCGCTTATCGCTTGGTGCTGACCCGTGCGCCACGCCGCGAGCACCTTCTCGATGCCGGCGCGAGCCGAGTCGGTGACCTTCCCGTTCTTGAAGACCTGGCCCCGCCACGACCCGGTGTAGCTCTGCAGGCTGAGCATGCCGCCCTTCTTCCCCTTGGCGGGCTTGTCGTCGGCAGCTTCATGCGAGGCCTTTGCGCTCTTTGCCTTCGCGGGCTTGGACTTCGAGTCCTCGACCACGGGCTTGTCCAGCGAGGCTGGAATCACGTCGCCATCGCGGCTGGGCAGCACGAGGCGCTGCTTGGGACGGATCGCGCTCCTCGGGGTGATCCCGTTGGCCTTGCACAGCGCGTCGATCGACACGTTGTAGCGCTTGGCGATCATCGCCAAAGTCTGACCCGGGTAGACCACGTGGGAGCGCGGCGCTGCGGCGACGCGGGGCGTGGGCGTGGCGCTGGCGCTGGCGGCGCCGAGGGCCAAGGCCGAGGCGCACAAGAGGGCGGAGACCGTACGGGTCATGCGGGTCGACACCTCGATAGCCTCTACTGCTCCTCGGCGGAAGGCGAAAAAAGTGGCGCAGATCTGACCACACGGCCAAGCCTCGGAATACTTGCGTAAGTGCGCCCTCCGAGCCGACTCCGCGTTTCTTGGCGCTGGTGACCCAGAGGTGCAACCATTTGCGCCGGGTTTCCTCGCGGAAGCCCAAATCTCCCTCGAGGCTTCATGGGCGAAGGCAAGAATCTGGTCGGGGTCGACATCGGGACGAGCTCGATCAAGGTGGTTCAAATCAAAGAGAGCCGCCGAGGTCTAGGCCTGCAACGCCTCGGCTACTCTCCGTTGAATCCGCAGACCATCGTCGATGGTCAGGTCATGGACGCGTCGGCGGTGGTGGAGGGCCTGATGAGGGTCTTCCACGACGCGAAAATCAAGCAGAAAGAGGTCGCGATCAGCGTCTCGGGCCAGAGCGTGATCATCCGCAAGATCACCGTGCCGATGATGACCCGCGAAGAGCTCAACGAGCAGATCCACTGGGAAGCCGAGCAGCACATTCCGTTCGACATCAAGGACGTGCAGGTCGACTACCAGGTGCTGCGAAAGAAGCCGGAAACCAGCCAAATGGAGCTACTCTTGGTCGCCGCCAAGCGCGATCAGATCAACGACTATGCGCAGCTCGCCCGCGACGCGAAGCTCAAGCCGATCATCTGCGACATCGACGCCTTCACCGTGCAGAACATGTTCGAGTACTCCCGCGGGTTGCCTCCCGATCAGACCATCGGGCTGATCAACGTCGGCGCCAGCCTGTGCTCGCTCAACATCATCGCCAACGGGGTCAGCGCCTTCACCCGCGAGATCGCCAACGGTGGCAACGTGGTGACCGACGAGATCCAGAAGGCCCTGGGTGTCCCCTACGAGCAGGCCGAGGCCTACAAGTGCGGCGGTGCGGCGGACCCGGGCGAGCCGTTCCGGGCCGGGATGGTGCCGCAGCAGGTGGTGCAGGTGGTCGAGACCGTCACGGACTCGATCGCCGCCGAAATCCAGCGTAGCCTGGACTTCTACCTGGCCACCAGCGGCGAGGGTGAGATCTCCCGCATTTACGTGACGGGTGGTACTTCGAGTCTGGTGCACTTGGCCCAGGCCATCGAGCGTCGAGCACGCGTGCCCACCGAGGTCTGGTCCGCCGCGGAGCGGCTTCAGGTCGAGGCGCGCGAGGTGGACGGCAACGTGCTGCAGCTCCGGGCGGCCCAGCTGTCCGTAGCCGCCGGTCTCGCGCTCCGGCACGAGAGGGAGACCCGCCAGTGATCAAGATCAACCTTCTCCCCCAGAAGCGCCGCGCCGAGCGCAGCGAGGGCAGTCAGCTCTGGCTGATCGCGCTGTTGGGCGCGTTCTTGCTCGAGGTCGTGGCCCTCTTCGTCTTCCACAGCATCAAGAACGAAGAGCTCAAGGACCAGAACCGCAAGAACGCGGAGATCCAGACCCAGATCGAGCAGGCCAAGCAGGCCGTGGCGAACCACGCGCAGGTCAAGACCAAGCTCGAGCAGCTCCGCGCCCGGGAGGACGCCATCTCGAAGCTCCAGAGCGCGCGGACCGGACCGACCTCGGTCATGCTCGAGCTCGCGCGCCTGCTCACGCCCGGTCGCGGTCCGAGCGTCGACCCCGATCGGTTGCAGCAGCTGCGGAAGGACAACCCGCTCGCGGTCTACAACCCCGCGTGGGACGCGCGCCGCCTGTGGCTGACCAAGTTCGTGGAGCAACAGCGCAAGGTGCGGCTCGAAGGCATCGCGCGGGACGGTGAGGACGTGAGCGAGCTTGCTCGGCGCATGGGTCTGTCGAGCTTCTTCTACGAGGTGCGGCTCTTGCCGGCGCGGACCCAGAAAGACGCGACGACGGGGATGGAAGTGGTCCGCTTCGAGCTCGAGGCGAAGGTGAGGTACTGATGGCCAAAGAAAGCAGCCTGGCCAAGCTCCCGCTGGTCGCGAAGGTCGGTATCGGCGCTGGCTTGCTGGTGCTGGTGGCAGTCGCTTACTTCGTCGTGTTCTACGGCGACCTCGCCAGCTCGATCAAAGCCGCCCAAGGCAAAGAGCGCCAGCTCCGCGAAGAGCTGGGCGAGGCCCGCAAGGCCGAGTTCGCCTACCAGAAGGACCTGGCGGAGCTGACCGAACGCGAACAGCGGGCGCGCGAGCTGGAGAAAATCTTGCCGAAGAGCACGGAGTACCCGTCGTTCTTGAGCGCGATCCAAGCCGTGGCCAACGTCTCCGGCGTGGCGCTCACGGCGTGGACGCCGACCGAAGAGAGCCCCGACAAGTTCTACTCTCGCGTCCCGATGAAGCTCGAGCTTCAAGGGAAGTTCCACCAGGTCGCCAAGTTCTTCTACGGCGTCGGGCAGCTCGATCGCATCATCAACATGGAGAACATCTCGGCGACGGATCCGCAGGTCAAAGAGGGCAGCGAGGTCATGATCAAGGTCGACGTGCTCGCGACCGCCTTCCGCATGCTGGACGACAGCCAAGCGGGCAAGGACAAACGCGGCGGGGCTCAGCAGCCGGGAGCGCAGAAATGAACCGCGCGCTCGTGGTCGCTCTCGCGCTCGCCGTGTTCGCCGCCGCCTGCGGCTCCGGGGGCCCATCGAAGGGGAGCGCCCCGGCGGGCTCGGCCGCGCCGGTCGTGGCCGCAGCAGCGGTCGACGGCGGGGCGGGTGACGCCGCCGTGGGTCCGCCGAAGATCGACTTCCAAGAGGCCGAGTTCGCCGAGAACGAGAAGAGCCGGGACCCGTTCCGGTCGTTCGCGGGGATGTTCGTGGAAGAGGCCCGCGGAAAGGTCAAGTCGCAGCGCGAGGTCTTGCTCGACCGCTACTCCGTCGACGAGCTCAAGCTGGTCGGCATCGTGACCGGCATCGAGCCCGCGAAGGCGATGTTGGTCGACCCGACGGGCAAGGGGCACGTGGTCCAGCGTGGCCAGTTCGTGGGCCGTGCCGAGGTGGTCCAGGCCAGCACGACCACGGCGCGATCCTACGAAATCAACTGGCGGGTCGACCGCATCCGCGACGGCGACGTCGTCCTGGTCCGCGAGGACCCGCAAAACCCGGACGTGCCGAGCGCCACCAAGGTCATCCCCCTGCGGCCCGAGGGCTCGGTCGTCTCGGACCAGCAGTGAGGGGAAACGAGGGTCTGGCGCCCTGACTCGGGGCGAGCCATGGTCTCGGCCATGGCCAAGCGATTCAAGGTGCTCACTGCCATCGGTCCGGATCGACCGGGCCTGGTCAAGGAGATCTCCGCGGCGATCCACCAGGCCGGTGCCAACCTCGAGGACAGCCGCATGGCCGTCCTTGGCGGCGAGTTCGCGATGCTGGTGCTGCTCTCGGGCACCGCTGCCGAGCTTTCGGCCGCCGAGGCGGGGGGCCGAGCCGCCCTCACGCCGCTGGGCGTCGAGTGCCACTTTCGCGCGACCGAGGTGCCCGAGGCGAAGGCGGGGACTCTGGCCTACGAGCTCCGGGTCACCGGCTTCGACCAACCAGGGATCGTCGAGGCGGTCACGACGGTCGTGGCGGCCATGGGGGTGAACGTGGCCTCCCTCGAGACCAGCGTGATTCACCAGCCCCTGACCGGGACCCCGGCCTTCCTCTTGGAGGCCGTGCTCTCGGTCCCGCGCGAGGTGCCGCTGGCGACCCTGCGGCGCGAGCTCGGGCGGGTCGCCGAGGACCAGAACCTGGATCTGGTCCTGGATGCCCGTGCCTGAGCCCCAGGGCCGGCTCCCCCGCGCTTCATGAAGCGCAAGAGATCCTAGCCTGGAATTTGTTCGTCTCGAGGCCCCGTCGCTACGATGGCCGGACGGGTGATCGAGCCGGAAAGAGTCCGCTCGCTCGCACCGACGATCGGAGCCTGAGGATGAGGTCGACTTCGTTCCGTCTCGCGCTGGTGATGGCTGCAGCCTTGGAGCTGTCTCTGTTCGCGGCCCCCCGTGTCGCAGAGGCGGCTGAGAGCCAGCGATACGCCACCGACATTCGTGTGAGCGCCGCCGATTCCGGCGGCGCGTCAGTCGTCGTGAGCTTCACGTCGCGACCCACCTTCACGGCTCGACTGGACCAGAACGGCCGGCGCCTGATCGTGGACGTGCCCGACGCGGACATCAAAGGGGCTCCGGCGTTCATCACCCGGAAGACCGGGGTGGTGGGCGGCGTGATGGCCCAGGCGTTCAAGAGCGGCTCTGGCAAGACCACTCGAGTGCTCGTGACGCTCCTGGAAGAGGCAGCGTACGCGGTGAAGGTGGACGACGGCCGGCTGGTCATCGACGTGGCCCCGGGCAAGAGCGGGCCGATGGCGGAAGGCCGCGCGAAGCGCACCGAACGCGCAGCGCCTGCGGCGGCAGCCGAGGGTTCCGCCCGGGTTTCGGACGTGCGTTTCGAGCACGGCAAGCTCGAGGACAAGGTCTTGATCGATCTTTCCCCCGGCGCCAAGGTTCGCCAGAGCGCGGGCGGGCGCGGCCGCTTCCTGCTGATCATCGAGGGTGCCACCCTGCCCCAGGCGCTGGTGCGCAAGCTCGACGTGTCGGCGTTTGGAGGCCTGGTCAGCGCGGTGTCGAGCTTCGTCGATCCGAAGTCCGGGGACGTGATCGTCGAGGTCGAGAGCGACGCCAGCACGACGGCGCAGGTCGCCCGGCAGGGCTCGGGCATGGTCTGGTCGTTCTTCAGGCCCGGCACCTTGCCCTCGACCCGGACCGGCGTGGCCAAGGACGGCGGCGCGGCGCGCAAGACGCAGACCGTGCACGTCGAGGACGACTACGCCGACATCCCGGCGGTTCACGCCGGATTCGTCGGTGGCGGAAGCGAGAAGTCCACCGAGGCCGACCAGGCCAGCGCCGTGACACCGGGTCTGCTCGGGCAAACCCGCCGCGCGGGCTACACCGGTCGCCGGATGGATCTCGATCTGAAGGACGCGGACATCCACAACGTGTTGCGGCTGCTCGCCGACATCGGTCGCGTCAACATCATCACGGCCGACAACGTGTCCGGCGCCGTCACCATCAAGATGCGCAACGTTCCCTGGGATCAGGCGCTAGACGTGGTGCTGCAGGCCAAGAGCCTCGGCATGGTGCGCCAGGGCAACATGATCCGCGTCGCCCCGCTCGCCGACCTGGAGAAAGAGCGCGAGATGGCCATCGCCCGGCGCAAGCAAGAGATGCAGCTGGCTCCGATCGAGACCCGCCTCATCCCCGTGAGCTACGCCGACGCCACCGAGATCCAGGCGCGCGCCAAGGATCTGCTCTCGGAGCGGGGGTCGATCGCGGTGGACGAGCGAACGAACGTGATGATCGTGCGCGACGTGGCCGGCAACCTGAACCAGATCGAAGAGCTCACGCGTTCGCTCGACACGCAGACGCCGCAGGTGCTGGTCGAGGCCCGAATCGTCGAGGCCACCAGCCGCTACTTGCGCGACGTCGGCATCCAGTGGGGCGGGGACGCTTCCTTCAGCGGGGCCACGGGCAACCCGACCGGTCTGGCGTTCCCGAACTCGGTGGGGGTCGTGGGCGGCGCGAGCGACGCCAACACCCCGACCGCGGGCCTGTCGCCGTTCACCAACACGGTGGCGAACCCGAACTTCGCCGTGAACCTTCCGGCGGCCGTCGGCACCGGACAAGGTGGAGCCATCGGGCTGTCGTTCGGTTCCATCGACAACAACATCAACCTGGCGGTCCGCCTCTCGGCTGCAGAGTCGAGCGGCATGCTGCGCATTCTGTCGAGCCCGCGCATCCTGACGCTGGACAATCAAGAGGCGCGCATCTCGCAGGGCACTCTCATTCCGTTCAGTCAGGTCAGCGCGCAGGGCGTGCAGACCACCTTCCAGGAGGCCAAGCTGCAGCTCTTGGTACGACCCCACGTCACGGCTGACGGAAGCGTCGGGATGAAGGTGAAGATCAACCGAGACGAGCCCGACTTCAACCAGACCTCGGCGCGTGGCGACCCGACGATCTTGAAGCGCGAGGCCGAGACGAACCTCCTGGTGATGGACGGGCACACCGCCGTGATCGGCGGGATCTTCACCCGAAACACGGGTCGAAACCTGGACCAGGTGCCGTTCTTCGGCGACATCCCCTTGCTCGGGCTCCTGTTCCAGCGCCGGCGCGCCAGCGACTCGCGGAGCGAGCTGGTGATCTTCCTGACGCCCCGCATCGTCAATCGTTCCGAGTCCCTCGGCCGCTGAGCCGGCGGTGTGCCGCGGGGGGGCCCGCTTTGCCTGCGGCGCGTCTCCGTCGATCTGCTAAACTCGCGCGCATGCGTTACCTGGTGGTCTTGGGAGCGCTCGCGGGCGCAGCAGTCCTCTTCTCGGCATGCGGCAGCGACGGTGGTGGCGGGTTCGCTGGGACCGGCGGCTCGGGAGTTGGCGGCTCCGACTCGGGTGTCGGCGGGTCGGCGACGGGCGGTGGCGGCGGGGTCGTCATCAAGTGCACCGCCGGCGCCGTCCAGTGCGAAGGCGACATTCCCCAGAGCTGTCAGATCAACGGCACGTGGGTCAACGGCGCACCGTGTCCGTTCACTTGTGTGGCGGGCGAGTGCAGCGGCAGCTGCAAGCCGGGCAGCACCCAGTGCAAGTACGGCAAGGTGCAGAAGTGCGGCACCGCCGGCGAGTGGGAGGGGCTCACGGACTGCGAGTTCGGTTGCGAGAGCGGCGCCTGCAAGACGGGCTGCACCGCAGGCGAGTTCAACTGCTACGGAAACGACATCCAGAAGTGCGACCCAGGCCCGCCGTCGAAGTGGACGTCGACCGGGACCACCTGCGCCCCCACGTCGGGTCAGAAGTGCGACAAGGCAACCGGCACCTGCAAGCCGGTGGAGGTGGTCGGCACCTCGACGCCCACGGGCGAGTACTATCAGTTCGGGATCTTCCAGACGAACACGACCGCGTTCAAGGGCGGGTACGACGTGACCTCGTGGGGCGACTACGTCTACGTCAATCGCAATTCTCAGTACCTGGACGTCTACAAGATCACTCTGGTCGACAGTGATGGCGACGGCGTGCTCGAGCCCAACCAGCACCCGAACAACCCCGACGCCACCGGGCCGATCGAGCAGCGCAACATCGAGCTGGTGAAGAGCTACGCCAAGGCCGCACCCGACAGCGCCCCGCTCGGGTCGGCCAGCGTCTCGTCGTTGCACGCCCAGTCGAATGACAAGATCTTCAGCCTGGGGCCGGCTCACGACGGCACGATCTCGGAATACGTCTTCGCGACGGCTGCGACCACGGTCGTGGTCCAGCCGACTGGCGCGAGCGCGTACATGTCCTTCCTGGGGTGGGGCTTCGCCGACTCGACCTGGTACGCCGGGAACGAGGGCGCCCGCCGGGTCTACTCGTGGCACGCCCCCACCAAGGCCTGGGTCGCAGAGTTCGGGTACCCCGACATGGCCGGCAGCCACATGGACGGCATGGAAGTCGTCGTCTCGCCCAAGACCAAGGAGCAATACGTCTACGTCTCGGACATGACGTCGGACTTCATCGGCCAGTACCGCCGTGGCGACAACGGCGGCTGGGTGCAGGAGAAGCTCTACAAGTACGACGACGCGACCAAGTCGATGGTCGAGGGGTTCGGCTTCGGCACGCTGAGTCACTTCTGGGCGACCGGGGGCAGTTACCTGTACGAGCTGGGTGGCGGCGACATCCAGAAGGATCTCGACCCGTGTCCGAGCGGGAAGCAGGCGTGCGGCCCCAACTACCCGGAGTGCCCGGCGGGCCAGTACTGCAAGACCGGGTGCTGCGCCAAGGGCGTGCGCTGACAGCCAGCCGGACGCCGTTCGAGCTCTCGGACGCCTACGTCGACGAGAGCGCGGCGCTCGATCCTGTCCAATCCACGTCACTCGGGCTGTCCGGCCGGGACCACCTCTGGGGTGAAGCGTTCGGGCTCGACGGGCACCTGGCGCGCATCGACCTGGTGCGCCGCTATCGAGCGGCCTTCGCCGAGCACGCCGAGCACCCCGACGCCCGAGAGCAACTCGCTGCCCGGGTGATGCTCGGCGCGCTGGACGAAGAGCTGGCCGCCCATGAGGCCGGCGAGCACCTCCGTGATCTGTCGCACTTGGCATCCAGCTTCCAGCGCATTCGGTCGACCTTCGACCTGATGAAGACCGACACCGAGGACGACTGGCGGGCAATCTGCGCGCGTCTCGACGACATCGACCGCCCCTATTCGGATCTGCGCCAGCGCCTCGCGGTTGGGCGCGCGCGGGGCCACCAGGTCGCTGCCCGTCAGGTGGCGTCGGTGGCTCAGCAGGCTCGTCGCCTCGCCGCTCCGGACTCGGCCTACGACCAAGTCGCAAGCGGCGGCAGCGCGCTGTTCCCTGGCCTGGGCGATCGGCTCGCGGCGGGGGTCCTGCGCGCGAAACGCGCGGTCGCCGACTTCGCGGACCACCTCGAGCGCGACGTGCTTCCCTCGGCGCCGGCCCGCGACGGCGTGGGGCTCGAGCGGTATCGGCCCGCGCTCGACCGGGCGATGGGGCTCGACGTCGATCCGGTCGAGGCCTACGCCTGGGGCTGGCACGAGCTCTCGCGGCTGCTCTCCGAGATGCGGCGCGCCGCGACGCAGATCGCGCCCGGAGCAGAGCTGGAAGAGGTCACCCGCCTGCTCGAGACGGATCCGGCGCGGGCGGCGCATTCGCCCCAGGTGTTCCTCGACTTCATCGCGGCCCGCCTCGAGCACGCACGCGAGCAGCTCTCGGGGGTGCACTTCGACGTCGATCCGCGCCTGGCCACGATCAGCGTCGAGCTCGCGCCCGTCGGCTCCCCCCTCGGCGCGTACTACCAGCCGCCCTCGGAGGACTTCTCGCGTCCGGGGGGTGTGCGCTACGCCGTCGGTGAGCAGACGGTCTTCCCGCTCTATCACCAGGTGTCCACCGCCTACCACGAGGGCTTTCCGGGGCATCATTTGCAGGTCGGGACCGCGATGACTCGTGCCGATCGCCTGTGCCGAGCGCACCGCGTGATGGTCTGGTACTCGGGCTACGGCGAGGGGTGGGCGATGTACACCGAGCGACTGATGGGCGAGCTCGGGTTCTTCGAAAAGCCCGACTACGAGCTCGGCATGCTCGCCAAGCAGCTCTATCGAGCGGCGCGCGTGGTCGTGGACATCGGGCTGCACCTCGACCTGCCGATCGACGCCTCGTCGCCGCTCGACCCGGGCGAGCCCTGGAGCTTCGACCGCGCCGCGGCCTTCATGCGGGTCTACGGTCACCGCACCCCGGCGCAGGCCGAGAGCGAGGTCATGCGTTACTTGGGCTGGCCGGGCCAGGCGCCGACCTACAAGCTGGGTGAGCGCGAGATCGAGGCGCTCCGCAACGATGCGCGAGCGCGCTTCGGAGTTCGCTTCTCGCTCAAGGACTTTCACGAGCGAGTGATCGGCAACGGGGCGATGCGGCTGGACCTGTTGCGCGAGATCGTGCTCGCCTGAGATCAGGGGCTCGCGCTCGGCGCGGGCGGGGCTTCGGGCTTGGGCCTCCGCTTCTTCCCGATGTCCGGCGACACGTCGAACAGCGTCGGCTTGGTGGACTTCACCGACCCCTCGGCCTTCCAGCGGAAAGCGTGAGGCAGCATCTGGCGACCGATGGCGTACAGCACACTGGTCTCGTAGGCGGCGAGCGGCGGCGTGGCGCCTCCGGCGCGGTGCACGAACGCCGGGTGCTGTGAGCCGCGGTCGAGCTCGACCACCCGAGTGCAGCCCACCTTCATCAGGGCAGCCGCCAGCGAATCGCTCGAGTCGTGGCGCGCCGAGGCGACCAGCACGCGGCCGCTTGGCAGCACGCACAGGGCCCCGCGGTGGCGCAGCGGGCCGTGGGCGCGCGCTGCCTCGGTGAGCTTTCCGGCTTCGGCCAAGAGCGGAAGCTGTACGGCTTCGTCGGCCTTCTCGAGCTTCGGCGTCTCGCCCGGAGCAAACACGGTCAGCGCCCTGCCGGGCCCGGCGACCAGCGTGGCGTACCCGGGCTTTGGATCGAGGGCGAAGGCGCCGGCGAATGCGATCCCCAGCCGGGTGGCATCGGTGGTGTGACCGAGGCCGATGGCGGCGATCGCGCGCTTGCTGTCCTCACCCGTCAGCTCGGCGTTGGCGGCGGACCCGACGTGGCGAGGCTCCTTCGAGCCCGCGCGCAGCCGCCAACCCGCGCGGCCGGCGTCGAAGCTCGTGAGCTCGACCTCGAGGTTGCCCACCTTGAGCGCGCCGCGATGCACCCCCGGCAGCCATTGAGGAGGTGGCTGCAGGCCACCATCCGGCGCCCAACGCACGCCCGAGGGGTCGCTCGGGACCGGATCGCGAACCATCACGTAGAAGAAGTCCTTGGCGCTCCAGCGCACGAACTTCCCCGGGTCGAGCTTCATCTCGTCGTGCGCTTTCTTGAGGTTGAACTCCTTGGCGCGGTAGTCGACGACGTCGGTGTACACGAACCCGCAGTGCCCCGGGTTCATGTCCAGGTGAATGCCGTAGGAACACCCCGCCTGGCTCAGCGCCTTCCCCAGCGTGGGGCCGTCGATCTCGGGAGCAAACGCGTAGTAGAGGTGCCCGGCGGCCGTGACGCACAGGGCCGTTCGCTGGGTCATCACGCTCGTGCCCGAGAGCTGCCAACCCCAGATGTAGCGCCCGGTCGGGTTGGCGACGCCGTCCTCCACCAGCGGGTCGAGGTTCTGCCGGAAAGAACGGATGTCGTCAGGGATCTCTTCACTCCGGGGCCAGCTGCCCAGGCCGACCGCGCCGTCCTTGCGGACCATCACCGTGGCGCCCCCCGGCACCGGCGGGATCAGCACACGGTCGTCCACCTTCATGCCGTAGCGTCCGTGGGTGGTCTTGAACGCGCCGTTGAACGTGCCCACCACGCGGTCGAGCACCGCCTTCTCGCGGGGGAGCCGCCCGTCACCGGCCGGACCGGTGAGAGGCTTGGGGTCCTCGAACCCCGCTTGCATGCCCAGCTCGAGCTGCCGCATGTCCAGGGCGATCAGCATCACCTCGGAGTACGGGCGAGCCGAGTCTGGCCGGAAGAACGTCTTGTAGAAATAGGCGGGCGGCTTCTCGCCCTTGTCGCTGGCCCCGGGCATGGGCTTCAAGAACGGCAACACCACCGGTTGCCACTCGCCTTCGCCCGGCTTGGTCTCTTTCCAGATGCTGGGGATGCTCGGCGGCGGCCAGCTCTCGCCCTCGTCGAGCTTGCTCGCGTCGAGCACAGCAGCTCGCACCTGCTGGGTGCCCGCGCCCTCCTTCAAGGTGTTCGAAGCCCCGGAAGAGCCGAACATCTGGTAGGTCGTGCGCTTGAAGCGGTCCTTCGCGCCGAAGACCTTCTCTTCCAGCCACGCGATGGGCGCAGGTCCCACCTCCGCGCGAACCGTGTCCACTCCCCAGAGCACGAGCGGTTTGTCCGCCTGACGGTGGACGTCCGCCCGGGCGGCGTAGGGCTGCCCGCCGTCGCGGGACGCGAGCGCGCGGGTGGCAAGATCGTAACGCAGGGCCCGTGCGGGCTCCCCCAGGTCGACGGAGAGCTCGCGCGGATCGAGCGCGAGTCGCCCGCGGGTCGCCGGCATCTCGAGCACGATGTCGGTCCGGCCCAGGCCCTCGAAGGAGCCGTACTGCTGGAACGCGGTCACGCTCTGCAGCGCCCGCTGGAACGCGCCCTCGGGCTTGTCTTCGCGTCTCGCGCCCGCGAGCTCGAGCACGGTGATGCCCTGGATGCTGCCGTACGCCAGGGTCGCGAAGGTCGCGTGGCTGCCGCGCACGTCGAGCCCCGTGTCGTCGCCGAGGGGCGTGTCCGTCAGGTTGCGAACTTGAGTCACCGCGATGGGCTTGCCGTCGAGGGTCACGCGCACGCGCGCGCGATAGACGTCGCGCGGCGCGCCGACCTTCTCGGCGCCCAAGAACAGCAGGCGCCGACCGAAGAACGCCTCGGCCAGCCAGCCCGGGCTCGGCTCCCACGCGACGTCGCCGGGAGCGACGACCGAGCCCGAGGCCTGGCCCAGCATCGCGGCCAAGCCCTCGAGCGATCGCGGAGGCGGCCGCGCGGACGAGCAGTGCGCCGCCAGCCCCAGGCCCGAGGCGACCGCCAGCAGGCGGATGCGATGCGCGAGGAACGAGGACCTGGTCATGCCCGCACGCGGGCATACCGACGGCCCGAGGACGGCGCAAGTTCCGGGCCGGCGTTCAGCCTGCAGCCCGGGCGAAGTCGAGGCCCGAGACGATTCCGGCCAAGCGCTGGCCGTCCATCACCAGCACGTGGCGCGCGCGGGTGGCGGCGGCCTGGGCTGCCGCGTGGTGAACCGCGGTCCCCGGATGGACCGAGATGATGCGAGCGCTCATCACCACGTCCACCGGCACGTCGTCCACGTGGGCGTTGCTCTCGAGCGCCTCGCGCTGGGTGAACATCCCGACCGGTCGCTCCTCGGCGCCGACCACCACGACCAGCCCCGTCACGCCGGCCCCGCGCAGGCGGAAGATGGCCTCGGAGATCGGCGTCGCGGCGTCCACGGTGCCCACCGGCGACGACATCAGCTGCTCGACGGGAGTGGTGATCCGGGCGTCGACCAGGGCCCGCATCACTTCGAACGTGCTCACCACGCCGAACACCGAGTGCAGCTTGCGCACGAACACCCGGTGCACCGAGTGACGCACGAGCTCGGCGGCGGCCAGAGACATGTCTGCCGTCGGCTCGATGCTGAACACCGGTGCGTGCATCAAGTCGCGAACATTTTGCGCCGCAAGCACCAGCTTGGACGCGCCTTCTGCGCTGCGCTGAAAGGTTCCGGCGCGGAGCAGGTCGGTGCGAGACAGCACCCCCGCCAGCGGCTCGGGCCCGTCCGAGACACCCAGGCACGAGACATTGTGCGCGTCCATGCGCTGGCGGGCCGTCTCGAGCACCGCGTCCGCCGAGAGGGTGAACACCGGGTGCTTCAGGTAGTACGTCACCGGTCGGGCGAGCATGCCTCGAGTCAAGCGAGAAGCATGCCAGTGCGGGCTTCTGGTACTTCCCCGGCGAGCGAAGAGCGCGGCACGGTCAGTTGCAGGTCAGCGCCTGCATGCTCGTGGGCTTGTCGGCTCGGAGCTGCTTGCAGGCGTCGGGGCAGAACACCGCGGTCTTGGCGCCGGCGTCGGTGCTGCTGAGGTAGAACGCCGAGGCCTTGCACGAGGCCTGGTCCTTCACCTGCGACAGGTGCACGGTCTGCCCGCCGCCCGGGGGCGCGTACTCGAGCTCGAGCGTCGCGAGCGAACCCGCGCTGGGCAGGGGGTGCTCGCAGGTGGGCAGGGCGCTTTGGATCACGGCATTGGCCAGCTGCTTGAACGCGACCGGAAACCCCGCCCCGTCGCACACCGGGAAGCGGAGCCCGCCGGTGAGCATGCTGAGCGCTTGGGTACCCGGACCCGAGTTGACGGCCGTGGTGCACTTGGTGCTGTAAGGGACCAACGGATCGCTCGGAAGGTACCCCGACGAGCTGCTGCCGAAATTGGGCGCAACACCGCTCAAGCTGTGCCACATGTACTTGCGCGTTTGCGCGGTGCCAAACTGCGTGGGCGAGAGCGCCAGCAGATCTGCGTCGAAGCCCTTCGCAGCGATCGGGGCCTCGGTCGCGGAGGTCGACTGCACGCCGTCCTTGTAGCACTTGGGGCCGTTGGTGGCGCACGACGGGGGGTAGGTGCCCACGTAGGGCCAGGTGCAATTCATCCCGTCATCGGACACCAGGACGAAGGTCTTGAACGCGTCGGCCCTCAGCCACTCCGACCAGCCCTTGGGCGCCAGGTTGTAGCGATCGGGGTCGTCGAACCACTCGAGCAGCTTGCACCAACCGTCCGTGCTCTCGACGTCGTCGTGATCGTAGTGGAAGAAGATGGGCAGGTTGTTGGTGGGCGCGACGTTCTGCCCGACGCCCGCGCAGGGTTTGCCGCCGAGCGGCGGCTCGATGCAGATCGAGGACTCGTAGCTCGACGGGGTGTTGTACCCGCCGTGTTCTCCGACCACGATGATCCGGAAGTCGATCGAGGCCAAGCCCAGCGCCTGGGCGAAGTTCGGGTTGAGGTTGTCCTGGATGGCTTTCATCTCCTCGGCCATCGAGCACGAGTTGTCGACCAACCAGATGATGTCCGCCGGACCGCGAGCGATCGTGACGGCGGTCTTCGCCGGCGTGCAACCGGCGTCCGCGCCCGCCGAGCCGTCGCCCGCGTCGGAAGCGCCGCCGCCCGCGTTGCCCCCAGCGCCTGCGCCGCCCCCTGCGCCGCCCGTGCTGCCCCCAGCGCTGCCCGCGCTGCCCCCTGCGCCGCCGGCGCCGCAATCGCAGCTGCCCCAGCTGCCGTTCGCCCCGCACAGCTGCCCGCCTTGGCAGGCGCCGGGGCCGACGCAGGTTCGCGTCTCGCCAGGGGTACATGAGCCCGCGCCGCCCGTCGACGTGCCCGCGCTGCCGTCGCCGTCGGTGTCGCCTCCGCAGCCGCCGGTGAGCGAGAGGCCCGAGCCCAGTCCGGCGATGAGCCAGAACGCGTAGCGAAGCCCAGTCGACATCCACCACCACGCTAACTGGAGCTCGACCCTCTGCACATGGTCATTTTTCCGCAACGGGGGCTCACCCCTTGATCACACCCAGGGGCACCAGCTTCGCGACCTTGTGCGAGATGCCGGCGCCGGCGATCACGTCGACCACGTCCTCGACGTCTTTGTAGGCCTCGCTCCTGTCCTGCCCCCGCCTCGCCTCGCTGCGCTCGGCGGTCCCCCCCTTACGCGGCAGCGCGCGCCGGCTTTCGTCTCTCCAAGACCACGGCGCCTTGCCGATGGCGCGCGCCGCGCGCGTGGGGGGGACGCGTCGTTCCGCGACTGTGGCACCCGTGCTTCGATGACTGCGCCCGGTCCTCCAATCCTTGCGGTTGAGGCCGCCGTAGACGACGCAGGCGAGGCGCAGCTTGTCCCGGTCGAGATCGGTGCGACGGAGCAGCTCGCGCGCATCGAAGATGTCACGACTCGCGTTGCGTGCGACGAGCCCCGCGAGTTTGCCCGCGGCAAGTTCATGTCGATCGACGATTGCGATCTCCCTCGCCACGGCGGGCCCGAGCGGCTGGGAGTCCAGGGTGGCGACCGGCCACAGCCGGACGCGCAGCATGAAGTTGAGATCGACCTCGAGCTTGTCCGAGGAGCCGGCGGTGTTCACGAAGGACAGGCGCCATTTGCCCCGGCGTGCTCGCTCGGCATGCGCTTCACGGTGAGCCCTTCACGCGCGCAGACCGCGGCAATCGCCTGCTCAACCTTCGGCTTGTCCGCGAGCATGGTGTCGCGGTCTCCGGAGCCGACGTAGTTGAGATCGATGTCGACCGACAACCGCGGCACGTCGAAGAGGAAGAGGTTGAGGGCCGTGCCGCCCTTGAGCGCGACGCGCGGACGAAGGAAGGCGTTGGAACGCAACGTCTCGAGCAGGCTCAGCAAGCGAAACACCTTCTCGAGCGCGTCGGGTCGAAAACCGAGTGTCGCGGAAGTCTCCTGGATCTCTTCAGCGCCGAACTTCATGCGACCTCTTCCCACGAACGCGTGAGGACCTGCTCGGGAACGATCAGGTTCCAGCGTGGAAGGAGCTTGCCACCCTTGCGATGTTGGCGTTCGAGGTAGCGGGGCTGAGCGGGCGACCGCGTGCGGAGGGCCTCGAGGTGCCGCTCTTCGACGAGCAGCTCGTCCTTGTGCTGCTCGAGGAAGAAGCCGACGCGGGCGATCGTGAGCGCCGAGCCGAGGCGCAAAGCCGCCGAATCTCATCGCTTGGAAGGAAAACTCAAGGATCACGCGCAGGACCGGGTTTTCACCAGGCACACTGTGTCGCGAAGAAGACCGTCATCCACCTGCGGTTCGCCCCAATAACACCGGGATAACGATGTCAGTTCTATTGACGATTTTTCGTCAGTAGTAATAACGTGACCCCATGGCAGAAATTTCCCGGGAAATTGAGCCTGTTCTGCGCCGGCTGCTCGCGCAGCGGCCTTGCGTGGTGCTCACCGGCTGCCGCCAGACGGGCAAGACGTGGCTGGCGCGCTCGGCCTTGCCTCACGCGACCTACGTGACCCTGGACCTGCCGTCGCTCGCCGAACAAGCCGAAGGCTCGGGACAGCGCTTCTTGGAGCAGCATCCGGCGCCGTGCGTGATCGACGAGGTGCAGTACGCGCCAGCGCTGTTCCGAAACCTGAAGGTCGCGATCGACCGCGCGCGTGATCGCTCTGGCGCGTACCTCTTGACGGGCTCGCAGCGCTTCGTGCTGATGAAAGGCGTTACGGAGAGCCTGGCCGGGAGAGCGGCGGTCCTGGAACTCTCGCCGTTGTCCCTTGCTGAGATCGAAGCCGCACGCGGCCAGCGCGCCGAGGGAGAACGTCTGCTCGAGTGGATGTGGCAAGGAGCGTTCCCCGAGCTCCACGCTCGTGATCTCGACGCCGCGGGGTTTCATGCGAGTCTCATCGCGACCTACCTGGAACGAGACGTGCGTTCGTTGCTGGCCGTGAAGAACCTGCGCGACTTCGAGCGCTTCTTGCGCCTGCTCGCGGTGCGCGCCGGGTCGCTTCTCGAGATCGGCGCGCTGGCCTCGGACACGGGGATCAGCGTGAACACGGCCAAGGCATGGCTCGGCGTGCTCGAGGCGTCGGGAGTCCTTCTGCTCACTCCACCGTGGTTCGAGAACATCGGCAAACGTCTGGTCAAGTCGCCAAAGGTCTACTTTCTCGACACGGGTCTCTTGTGCTCGCTCTTGTCGATCGAGTCGCAGCGCGCGCTAGCGAAGACCTCACTGCGTGGCGCCGTGTTCGAGAACCTGGTTCACGCCGAGCTCGTCAAGTCGTTCACCAACCGCGGCGCCCGGCCGCGCATCCACTTCTACCGAGAGCACGCCGGGCTCGAAGTGGACTTCGTGATCCCGGAGGCCGATCGACTGCACCTGATCGAGGTCAAGTACCAGGAGCGCGCCGCATTGCCGAAAGGCTTCAAACAGGTCGCGTCTGCCGTCGGCGACGCACGCATCGCGTCTCGCAGCGTGGTGACCGCACGACGCGACTCCTACGAGCGAGAGGGCGTCGTGTGGCGCGGCCCGGCGGGTGGGGCGTGGCCGTGGGAGGTCGACCGCTGAACCACGCTGCCGCCCTGCTCTGCTCACGCAGTCACCCTCACTTGGAGATGATCCCGCAAGAACGCGGCGCATTGATCAACCTGAGATTCGGCGGATCGCGTTTCGTCCCGCGGACTTGTTGCGCCAGCGACCGCGATCGAAGCGCCGCGCAACCCAGCGATCGTTTCCACCAGTACGTCATCGGCCCGCACATCGCCGACTTCGCGGTTCCTTCCGCGCGGCTCGTGATTGAGGTTGACGGTGCGTACCACGCCGAGCGCCGCGTGGCGGACGCGCGGCGCTCGGCGGTCGAGGACGGCTCACCCCTTGATCACTCCCAGGGGCACCAGCTTCGCGACCTTGCGCGAGATGCCGGCGCCGGCGATCACGTCGACCACGTCTTCGACGTCTTTGTAGGCCTCGCTCATCTCTTCGCCCAGGGTGCGTGGGCCTCGGGCCAGCACCTCGATGCCGCGCGAGGCGAGCTCGCGCTCGATGTCGCGACCGCGGGCGTGCTTCAGCGCAGCCGTGCGCGAGAGCAGGCGGCCGGCGCCGTGACAGCTCGAGCCGAAGGTCTCCGTCATGGCGCTCGCGTTGCCGGCGAGCACGAACGAGTACCGACCCATGTCACCGGGAATGAGCACGGGCTGCCCCACCGCGCGATACGCTTCGGGGACCCGCGGGTCACCCGGCCCGAACGCGCGAGTCGCGCCCTTGCGGTGGACCAGCACGCGTCTTGGCTGCCCGTCGACCTGGTGCTCCTCGAACTTCGCGATGTTGTGGCAGACGTCGTACAAGACTCGCGCTCCGAGCTCCGGCTCCGCCAAGCCCATCGCTTCCGCGACGGCGCGCACCGCGAGGCCGGTCATCACTTGCCGGTTGGCCCAGGCGAAGTTGGCCGCGGCCTGCATCGCGCCCAGGTAGCGCGTGCCGAGCTCCGAGCCGATCGGGGCGCACGCGAGCTGGCGGTCGGGCAGGGCGGCGTAGTCCGCGCCGAACCTCTCGTAGACCCGCGACAGCTCGTGGAGCGTCTCGTCGCACACCTGATGGCCGAGCCCGCGGGAGCCGGAGTGGATCATCAGCGTGATCTCGCCGGTGCGCAGGCCGAAGGCGGCGGCGGCCTCGGGATCGTAGATCTCGGCTACGTGCTGGAGCTCGAGGAAGTGGTTGCCGCTCCCCAGCGTCCCCACCTGATCGGCGCCGCGGGCGAGTGCGCGGTCGCTGACCCACTCCGGCTCTGCGCCCTGCAGGCGGCCGCCCTCCTCGCAGTGCGTGGCGTCGTCCGCCCCCGCGCGATAGCCCCGGGCCACGGCCCAGTCGGCGCCCTGGGCCATCAGCTCGCGGAGCTCGCGCCGCGAGAGCTTGGGGATGGCGCTTCCGGCGCCCATCCCGGTGGGGATGGTGGCGAACAGCCTCGAGACGATCGCGTGGGTGTTTCGTCTCACCTCATCGACCGGGAGCTGGGTGGTGATCACACGGCAGCCGCAGTTGATGTCGTAGCCGACCCCGCCCGGGCTCACCGCCCCGCCCTCGGCGTCCACGGCGGCGACCCCGCCGATCGGGAAGCCGTAACCCCAGTGGATGTCCGGCATCGCCAGGCTCGCTCCGACGATCCCGGGCAAGTGCGCCACGGCGGCCACCTGCTCGAGCGCCCGATCGGCCGAGAGCGCCGCGAGCTGGGCTTCTGTGACGTACACTCGGCCCGGCACCCGCATCCCGCCGCGACGGGGGATCTCCCAGCAGAACGGGCTGAGCTGTCGGAGCGGCAGGGTCATGTGTCGAACACTACCGCGGCGACCCAACCGCCGCCTTCGGGCTCGAAGCGCGCAGCGTGCAAGGTCACTGCTTTGAGCACCAGACCGTCGGTGTGGGCGACAGGGTCGTAGGCGCCGGTCCCGACCACGACCCGTGCGCCGCGCTCGGGGTCGAGCAGGGCGACCTCGCAGCTCTCGGGGACCCAGCGCTCGGTCTCGAAGTGGAACAGCAGCTCGCGCAACACGTCGACGGCCATCCCCGCCAGATCGCCCGCCTCGACCTCGATCACCTGATCGGCGCCCGAGGCCAGAGGTGCGCCTCCGGTGACCAGATCCGCGTACGCCAGCACCAGCCGCCCGAGGGTCTCTTCCTTCGAGTCGCCGCGGACGAGGACCCCGGCGTCTGCCGTGTGGTCCAGCTCTTCGTAGGGTACGGGGTGGCGCAGGCGCACGGCGGTGTCAGCTTGCCCAAGGCGGCCAGCGTCCACAACGCACGCCGGGGCATTCCCGGGACAATCTCGCGAATTTGCCGCGGATGGTTCCCGCGCGGCGCCAAATGCTCTAACCAGCCCCGGCTTTGGCGAAGAGCAATCTCACCGTGCGCCTGCTCACGGCCGTCGTGTTCGTGCCATTGCTGTTGGCCTTGCTCTTCGTGGGCCCCGCTTGGGGTTTCTACCTTCTGGTCGCCGCTGCCACGGCGGTCGGTGCGAGCGAGCTCTTCGCCATGACCCACCCGGGCGATCGCGTTGCGCAGGGGATCGGCGTGGCGCTCACCGCGGGGGTGAGCGCGGCCGTCTACTTTGCCACCCAAGATGCGCGCGTGTTGCTCGCGGTCTTCCTCGCCGTGCCGGTCGTCGGCGTGCTGCTTCCGCTCTGGCGACTGGGTCAGATCGAGACGGCGGGTCTGCGGATCATGGCCAACGTGGCGGCGCCGCTCTACCTCGGGGCGCTGTTCTGCACGATCGCGCTCCTGCGTCGCGACATGGGCGCCGACGGTCCGCGCTGGGTGGTGATGACGCTCACTTTTGCGTGGTTGGCCGACACTGGCGGCTACTTCGCCGGGCGTTTCCTCGGCAAGAACAAGCTGTACGAGAAGGTCAGTCCCAAGAAGACCCGCGAGGGCTTCTATGGCGCGCTGGGTGGCGCGACCCTCGGCGCGGTGGTCGCGAGTCTGTGGTACCTGCCCAGCATCCCGATCAGCCACGCCGTGCCGCTCGCAATCTTTGCCGGTGCGCTCGGTCAGATGGGGGACCTGGTCGAATCGCTGCTCAAGCGCTCGACCGGGATCAAGGACAGCGGTTGGATCGTTCCGGGCCACGGCGGGCTGCTCGACCGCGTCGACGCCCTGCTGATCGTCAGCCCGATCGTCTATCTCTACACGGTCTTCCGCTGACCCCTGACGGGCGACACGCTGACGCGGCGCGTTGACGAAAAATGGGCTGACCGCGATCTTCGCTCATGAGCAAGATCGGGTTCGCCATGAGCGCAACCCCCTCACGCCCCGCCATCAGTGAACCCGCACCCTCGTCCCGCCGCTTCGAGGACGACGCCGTCTCGTCGCCGACCAACCTGCCCCCCGGCCAGCCGCGGTACGAGTTCTTCCACGTCGTTCAGCGCTACCTCGACAAAGCCGCCAAGCTGATCCAGCTGCCGGACTACATCCACCAGATCCTGAGTCAGCCGAAGAACGAGATCATCTGTCACTTCCCGGTGAAGATGGACAACGGGCACGTGCGGCTGTTCAAGGGCTATCGCATCCAGCACTCGAACATCTTGGGTCCGTACAAGGGCGGCATGCGCTTTCACGAGAGCGCCAGCCTCGACGACTTCAAGGCGCTGGCTGCGCTGATGACCTGGAAATGCTCGCTCATGGGCTTGCCGTTCGGCGGCGGCAAGGGCGGCATCAAGTTCAATCCGCGCACGGTGAGCCGCAACGAGCTGCAGCGCATCACGCGCCGCTTCTTCCACGCGCTCGGCGGGAACATCGGCCCCGACTACGACATCCCCGCCCCCGACATGGGCACCAACGCGCAGACCATGGCGTGGGCCATGGACACCTACATGAACACGGTCGGCATGGTGCAGAAGCAGGCCGTGCTCGGGGTGGTCACCGGCAAGCCCATCGCCAGCGGTGGCACCGTGGGTCGCGAGAAGGCCACCGGCCAGGGGCTGGTGTACTGCATCCTCGAGTGGGCCAAGCGGAACCACTTCGACCTCGAGGGCAAGAAGCTCTTGGTCCAGGGCTTCGGCAACGTGGGCTCGCACACCGCCGTGCTGCTCAGCCACCTGGGGGTGTCGCTGGCGGCCGTGGGTGACCACACCGGGTACCTCTACAACCCCGAGGGGTTCAACGCCCACCGGCTTCAGAAGTACGTCGAAGAGAAGGGCAGCATCGCGGGCTATCCGAACGGCAAGGCCATCACTCGCGAGGAGTTCTTCTCGCTCCAGGGCGACATCTTCGTTCCTGCGGCGCTCGAGAACCAGATCGGCCCGGCCGAAGCCGAGGCCTTGAACGTGAAGCTGATCGCCGAGGGCGCGAACGGCCCGTGTAGCCCCGAGGGCGAGGCCGTGCTGCTGAAGAAGGGCATCGAGATCCTGCCGGACGTCCTGGCCAACGGCGGGGGCGTCACGGTCAGCTACTACGAGTGGGTGCAAAATCGCCGGAGCGAGTCGTGGGACCTCGCCGAGGTCGACCGCCGGCTGAAGGACGCGATGGAACACGCCTACAGCCGCGTGGTGCACGCGACGCGGCAGCATCAAACCGACTACCGCACCGCCTGCTACTGCGTGGCGCTCGAGCGCCTGCAGCGGGTCTACGAAGAGCGCGAGATCTTCCCCTGACATCAGCTGTCGAGGTCGGCGGCCGAACACGGCGGCCCGGCCGCGAGTTGACAGCCGGAAGTTCGCTCGACGATGCTCGGGGCTCGCGGTCCCATGGGAGTTCGCCCTTCGAGCCTGGTCGTCTTGGGCGTGCTGACGCTGCTCTCGGAAGTCACGCCCGCGCGGGCGTACGAGGCCGAGGTCGCGGCGACCAGCGACGCGCAGTTCTACACCCTGCGCTCGCCCTGGGGTGACCCCATCGTGCGGCGTCGGCGCTACACGCAGACGCTCGCGCTCAGCGTCTACGACATCCAGGGGGACTTCGTCCCGTTCGGGCCGCAGCTCTCGTTCAAGGCGCGCCTCAGGCTCGACGCGGACTTCGGCAAGGAAGGGTACGAGACCAACCCGCGCCAGCCGGGCACCTTCGTGCCCGACCTGGTCCAGTCGCCCGTGGACGTGATGTACGCCTACCTGGAAGGGCGGAACTACCTCGGCGGCTTCGTCGGGTTTCGCGCCGGAAGGCAGTACGTCACCGACTCGCTCGGGTGGTGGTCGTTCGACGGCGGGCTGGTGCGCCTGACCACGCCCGCGTACTTCCAAGCCGAGGCGTACGCCGGCTTCGAGCAGCGCGGCGGGTTGCCGATGTTGCTCGGGACCGAGCGCTACGCGTCCGACGGCGTGTTCCGCGGCAACCGCGACGAGCTCGAGCTGAACCAGGCGCCGTACTTCTTGAGCGAGTCCAAGCTGGCGCCGGCCTTCGGCTTCGCGCTCGAGAGCACGGGGGTCCACTTCGTCCACGGGCGCCTCTCGTACCGCAAGGTGATCAACCGCGATCGCGTGGTGGTCTCGCCGTTCCCGGACACGGGTGGCGGTTTCCAGCGGGTGGGCGGCGACCGGGTTTCCAGCGAGCGGATCGGGTATTCGATGCGCGCGAGCGAGCCGACCCTCGGCGCGGTGCGCGGCAGCATCGTCTACGACCTCTACAGCCAGGTGACGAGCGAGCGCGCGCTCGCGCTCGATGGGTACGTCACCGAACGGATCACGGTCGGCGCGGACTACGACTACTTCTACCCGACCTTCGACGGTGATTCGATCTGGAATTGGTTCACCCACAGCGGGATCACCACGCTGCTCGGTCGCGCCGAATGGCGGCCCTCTCGGCGCTTCGACGTCGCGCTGTCGAGCGGCGTGATGGTGTTCGAGACCGAGGGGGACAGCGGAAGCTACGGCACGGTCGAGCAGCAAGATCGCGATCCCGACCGGAGTGAGACCGGGCGGCTCTCGGATTGGGTGACGAACCTCGCGGGGCGCTACCGCTGGTCCGATGGGGGCGCCGGGCTCCGCGGCACGGCAGAGACCGGCCGGCGGGGTCATCGCTTCGGAGGCGATGTCATGCTGAACCAGACCTTCGATCGAGGCCTGTACGACGCGCTCGGCATCGTCTCGCTCTACGACTGGGAAGACGGTCTGCGTCCCGATCGATCGGCCACCAGCTTCTCTTGGGTCGCGGGCGGGGGAGTCCGACCCTTCGACGAGACTCGGTTCGGGATCGAGTGGGAGCACAGCACGAGCCGCCTGGTGGGCCAACGCTATCGCCTGCTCGCCACCCTCGACCTCACGGTGCTCCGATGAGAGCGGCGTGGCTGCTCGTTCTGACCTGCGTCGCCGCGCTCGGCCTGGGGCTCTCTGTCGACTCGGCGCGGGCCGAGGGCCCGGGCCCCGCCCGGCGCGAGCCCGCCGCGCCCCTCGCCACGGTGCACGGTCTGGCGCCATTGCCGGGAAATGCCCAGGTTCCCCTGGCCGATCGCCCGCCCGGAGCCGAGCCCGGTGACGGCGGGCCGAGCCCGGTGATCTTCCCGCCCCAGCAGCTGACCCTCCGCTTCAACCACAAGAAGCACGTCAAAGAGCTGGGGCTGACCTGCACGACCTGTCACGACGCGGCCAAGACCAGCCGCTCGAGCGCCGACTCGCTCTTGCCGAAGGCCACCCGCTGCGACGCCTGCCACGGCAGCGACCACCGCGATCTCACTCGGGTGAAGACCGACGACGACGCGCTGATGGCCCAGTGCGGCTTCTGCCACCTCGGCTACAAGCCGACCGACGGCAATCGCGTCGCGCGGATGGTGGTGCCAAAGCCGAACCTGCGCATGAACCACGCGGTGCACGCGAGCCGCAACATCGCGTGCTCGCAGTGCCACGGGGCGGTCGAGAACATCGAGCTGGCGACCCGCGATCAGCTGCCCCGCATGAAGGGCTGCTTCTCGTGCCACCAGATGCCCGGCGTGGCGAGAGGCAGGGCCAAGGGGGAGTGCGTCAACTGCCACCTGACCGAACGCGGGGGGCTGATGAAGACTCGCTTCGGCAGCGGAACGCTGAAGCCCCCGCGCTGGCTCGGCGACTCCGGCCACGGCGCGGACTGGGTCCTTCGTCACAAGCAGGTGGCCGGGAGCGACAGCCAGCTGTGCGCCAGCTGTCATCAAGAACGCTTCTGCACCGACTGTCACGACGGCCGGGTGCGCCCGCGCGCCATCCACCCGAACGACTGGATCAGCATGCATCCGGTGGCGGCGCGTCAAAACGACCCCAGCTGCACCAGCTGCCACCGTCAGCAGACCTTCTGCGTCGGCTGTCACCAACGGGCCGGTGTGGCGATGAGCGGCCCGTACGCCAACTTCGCCGGCCGCGGGCGGTTTCATCCCCCGCCCGACGTCTGGTCGAACCCGCCGCGCTCGTCTCAGCACCACGCGTGGGAGGCGCAGCGCAACATCAACGCGTGCGCCAGCTGCCACGTCGAGCGCGACTGCGCGACCTGCCACGCGACCCCAGCACGCGGCGGGCGCGGGTTCGGTCCCAAGACCGGACCGAGCGGCCTCGGCGACTCGGGGTTCGGGGGACAGGGCGTGAACCCCCACCCCCGCAATTTCCGTGATCGGTGTGCCGGCGCGCTCCGCAAGAATGCACGCCCCTGCCTGGTTTGCCACGATCCAGCAGATCCGAAGCTGCAGGAGTGCCGGTGATGTCCCGGAACGGAACGCGAGGGCCCAGGAATTTCTGCCGCGGGGGCTCAATCCGCTTGCCGGAATGTTCGGGTGGGGGGTATAGCGAGGCTCCGCCGGCGCCCCGTGTGCCGGTACCCCTTTTGCAGGAGGCCCCGAGTGAAGGAGCTCGTCCGCTATCTCTTGGAAAACATGTACTTGGACTTTCAGGGGGACATCTCCGTCGAGAAGGTCCGGGGGTTCCTCCGCGAGGACGACAGCCGCGAGGCCCGCGCGCTCCTGTCCAAGGTGATCGAGGAAAAGGGGATCGACGATCTCCTGATCACCCTGGCCGACTGCCTGAAGGACCACATCCGCACCGGGGTGAGCGAGTCCACCGTGCGCGAGCAGCTCCAGATGTACGCCGACAGCTGATCGGTTCGCTGCTGGTTCTCTCTGCCCTCGGCTGCGATCAAGGGGCGCCCGCGCTCGACGCCTCCCAGGGACCCCCGCTACGGGTCGTCGCCACCTACCCCGAGCCGGGCGCCGGCACGGAGTGCGGCATCGACGCGCCCGACGACTGCGGCGTCCCGACCGAGACCACCCTCGAGCTCAGGTTCGACCGGTACCTGCTGCCCGTCACCGCCGTTCGGCAGTCGGTCTCGGTCTACACCGGGAGCGAGGACCTCGGGGTGTTCGCGCAGCCGGAGTACGACGTGGTGGAGCGTGTCCTCGTCTATCGTCTGCCCGAGGGGGCCAAGCTCGAGCCGGGCACGCGGTACACCGTCGAGCTGCTGACGCCCTCGGCGGACGACGACTTCGGATTCCGCGCCTTCGACGGCGCGCCGCTCGGGGTCGGCGAGGTCCCGCTTCGCTTCGACTTCCGGACACGGAAGTCGGCGACCGTACCGCCGCCGCCGACCTCGCCGGTGTTCGCGGACACGTGCTCGTTGCTCGAAGCACTCGCGCCCGGAGTCCCCGAGAACAAGCGCGCCGGCTGTGCGAGCAACTCGTGCCACGGCGGCGCCGACGCGCGCATGGGGCTCCGGCTCGACAATGCCGAGGGCTTGGCTCAGACCGCCATCGACCACGTCGCGCACCAGACCGAGAGCGGCGCGCACGCTGGCCAGACGCTCGAGAACCCGCCCCGCCTCGGGGTCAACATGCCGATCATCGACCGAGGGCGGCCCGAGAACAGCTACCTGATGTACAAGCTGCTGCTCAGCTCCTCCAACTTCAGGGGAAACCCCGGCGTGGGTTGCACGACCGTGCATCAGGTGGCTCTGCCCGCCGAGGTCTGCCCCGAGCCGACCGCCGCGGAGTCCGCGCGGCTCGCCGCCTGGTTCGTGCGCGGCTCGCCGATGCCCCAGAACGATCGCTCGGTGGACCTTCGTGGCCTCCAGGCATGGATCCGGAACACGACCCTGAAGGTGGAGTGCGTCGACTGAGGTCTGGCTGGGCCCCGGTCACCGCCGAGGGAAGACCGCAGCTGTTCAGGCGTATCGCGTGTGCCCGCCACCAGAGCGAGCCTCCCGCCTCCCGTTTGGGAGGGGCGCGCGGGCCCCGGTTGAGGCGCTCGCACCCCATCAGGCGCCCCGCCTGAGGCGTCCGCGCCACAGCGGAAACCTCCGAAATGCTGAGGAAACGGCCCACTCGGGCCTGGCATGTCGGTTGCTGTAGGCGCCGGCAACGCCATGCAGACCCAAGCCACTTCCTTCCGCGCCCCGAAGAAGCCCGCTGCGTCGAGCGAGCTTCACCAAGAAGCCGCCTTCGTCGCCCGTTTGGTCGCCGATCAGCCCAGCGCGTGGCGCGAGTTCAACGCGATCTACGCGGCTCCGCTCCACCGCGCCATCGGCCGCATCCTCTCGCGCTTTGGCGCGGTGACCGGCTCCGACGACGTCCGCGAAGTGTACGCGAAGCTCTGCGTGTCGCTGCTTGCGCGCGACAAGCAGAAGCTCCGAAGCTTCGATCCCACGCGCGGCGCCCGACTCGGAAGCTGGCTCACGCGGATGGCGATGCAGGCGACGTACGATCACCTGCGGCGCATCAAGCGAAGCCCGATCGACGTGCGAGCCGAGAGCTTCGAGACCGTCTGCGAGCGCTCGGACCCGCATCAGGACCTGTGGGAGCGCGAGCGGGCGCAGATCGTCGCCAAGGTGTTGGCCGAGCTCTCCGATCGCGAGCGCGAGTTCTTCACGCTCTACTTCGGTCAAGACCTCGACCCCGAGGTGATCGCCGAGCGCATGGGCATCAGCGTCGCCACCGTGTACACCAAGCGCTACAAGCTGGAACGCCGCCTCGCCGAGCTCGTCGCTCAGCGGGCCTTCGCGGCTTGATCAGGGTAGCGCCTGGTGCTTCGTCACGGCTGCGGCCACGGCCGTGCGGACGACCTCGCTCAGCATCTTCTGGTCCGCGGCGTCGACAGTGTGGATGTACGGCAGGTGCACGAAGCCCGACACCCGGGGCTTGCCCGCCGACTCGGTCATGATCCGATAAAACAGGTTGTTGCACACGAAGCGACCCGGGTCGTCCGAGTACCCCACGGCGATGCCGCTCTGACTCAGCGAAGAGTGAATGGCCTCTTTCGGTAGCCCCGTCTCGAGCTCGGCAGGACCGCCGGTCACGATGGCCTCCCCACCGGCGATGTGCCCGCGGTTGTCGGCGAACCCCCCCGAGAGCTCGGCCGAGTTCTTGGTGTTGTAGGCCGTCGTCTCGAGATCGACCTCCGAGCGACCCTGTCCGAAGCCGATCACGACGTCCGGCGAACAGCGCGCGATCACGCTGCCGACGATCCCCGGGGCGGTGTCGTACTCCACCGGCAGGGTCAGCTTCATCACCGAGACGCCGGGCACGGTCTTCGGATCGAAGCCGGTGACCGCTCGCTCGGAGCTGTTGTCGTGGGTCGAGTCCGCCGGGAAGGGCTCGAAGCCGGTGAGCAGCACGCGCGTGGTGTTCGCCGAGAACGTGCAGGGCGGCTCTTCTTCGAACAGGCTGACCCGTGCCTGGGCTCGCGTCCACCCGCCCGCCGAGACCGCGAAGCGCAGCCGGCTCGGAAGCGGGCAGTCTTTCACCAGGTCGTCGGCCTCGAAGCGAAACACGCTGCGGAACTCGGTGTCCTCGCGCGAAGCCGCACCCGACGCGAGCAGCGGAGCGAGAGTCTCGGTCTTGTCGCTGCCGTTGCAGAAGTAGAGCAGATCGAAGCCCTCGGGCGCGTCCTGGGCTTCGACCTCGAGCTTGGCGCCCGGTGTGAACACCTGCGACGGCGTGATGAGCACGTTCTGGGTGGCACGGAACAGCTCGACGTACTCCAGGCGGGCGTCGACCTGATCGTTCCAGGTCAGCTCGAAGTCCACCGGCCCGCTCGCCTTGTGCGTGAAGCGAAGCGGGACGTTGGAGTAGGTGAGCGCGCTCGGGAACTGCGACCAGGCCAGCGCCTTCTCTTCGAGGAGCGCCCCGGCCGGACTCTTGACCTTGACCGTGAACACTGGAAGGTCGCAGGCGCTGCCGCTACACGACTTCTCGACCAGGGCCCGCACGTTGAGCGTGAAGCGGCCGAGCCCGATGCTCTTCGAGCTGCCGCGGCACGCGATGCCCGGTGAGTGGGCGGCCTTCGAGAAGCGTCGCGCGCTTGCCTGGTTGGTGCCGGTGGTCGGCTTGCAGTCGAGCGCGGCGTCCCACACCTGGGCGTCGAGCGGATGGCCCAGGCCGTCGTACTTCCCGTCCATGAAGTCGCGGAACAAACCGTCGGGCGCCGCGTCGCGCGGTGTGCGCGCGTCATCGGCCGCCCCCGCTGGCGACGAGTCGTCGCTCCCGCATCCGAAGAGCGCCAGCGCGACGACAGGGACGGCTCGGACGATGCGCACGGACTCAGAGTACTGGACGCACGTGACACACTCAAGCCGAGGTCGGTCCGCTCACGCGGTCGAGCCGCGCGCGCGCTCGATGGCCCAGAACACCGCTTCCGGCGTGGCCGGCGAGGCGAGCTCGACCACCCCCGGGCGGCCGCTGCCGAACGCAGCCACGGCGTCGCGCAGCGCCTCGCGCGCGCTGATCGCCAACATGAACGGCGGCTCGCCGACCGCCTTGCTGCCGTACACCACGTCCGGTTCGGTTGCGCGCTCGAGCAGTGCCACGTTGAAGATCGGCGGACACTCGCCCAGCCCCGGGAGCTTGTAGGTGGACGCGTTCGCGGTGGCGAGGCGACCGTCTGCGCCCCACACCAGCTCTTCCAGCGTGAGCCAGCCGAGCCCTTGGATGAAGCCCCCCTCGATCTGGCCCTGGTCCACCTGCGGCGAGAGCGAGTCCCCGACGTCGTGCAAGATGTCGACGCGCCGGATCTGGTACATCCCGGTGAAGCCGTCGACCTCGACCTCGGTGGCGGCGGCGCCGTAGGCGAAATAGTGGAACGGCTTGCCGGTCCCGGTGGCCCGGTCGAAGTGGATCCCGGGGGTCCGGTAGTAGCCGGTGGCGAAGAGCGGCACCCGCTGCAGGTGAGCCTGGTGGGCCACGTGCGAAAACGAGAGCGCTGGCTCGGGCCGACCCCGGGCGAAGACCCGGCCGTCGTCGAACACCACCTCGTCGGCCGGGGCGCCGAGCTCCCGTGCGGCGACCTCGGCGAGGCGCGAGCGCAAGGTCTCGCACGCGGCCTTTATCGCGGCGCCGTTCAGGTCGGCGCCGCTCGAGGCCGCCGTGGCCGAGGTGTTGGGCACCTTGTCGGTCTGCGTGGGCATCATGCGCACGCTCGACGGCGGCACTCCCAGCGTGTGCGAGGCGACCTGCAGCATCTTGGTGTGCAGCCCTTGCCCCATCTCGGTGCCGCCGTGGTTCACCTGAACGCTGCCGTCGGCGTAGACCAACACCAGAGCGCCCGCCTGATTGAAGAACGCGGTGGTGAACGAAATGCCGAACTTCACCGGGGTGAGGGCCAGCCCGCGCTTGAGGTGGGGCGTGCGCAGATTGTGGTCGGCGATCGCCTGCCGGCGATCGGCGTAGTCGCTCGACGCCGTCAGCTCTCGCCAGATGCGTGGCATGCGTTCCGGGTCACGCACCTCTTGCCCGTAGGGGGTGGTGTCCCCATCGCGGTAGAAGTTTCGCTCGCGCACCGCGCAAGGGTCCAGGCCCAGCGTGCGCGCCACGCGGTCCACGACTTCTTCGATCATGAGCATGCCCTGCGGGCCACCGAAGCCCCGGAACGCGGTCATGCTGGTCTTGTGGGTGCGTACCACGCGACCTTCGAGCTCGACGTCTGGGAGCCGGTAGGCGTTGTCCGCGTGGAACAGCGCGCGGTACAGGATGGGCTCCGAGAGGTCCAGGCACCAGCCGCCGTCGGCGAAGAGCTGCATGCGAAGCGCGAGCAGCGTGCCCTGAGCGTCGAAGCCGACCTCGAAGCGGCCCAGGAAGGGGTGGCGCTTGCCGGTCATGCTCGTGTCGTGCGCGCGACTCAGCCGAACCCGGGTGGGGCGACCCGTGAGCCGCGCGCCCAGGGCCGCCACGGCAGCCCAGGCGTTGGCCTGCACCTCTTTGCCGCCGAACGCCCCGCCCATGCGCAGGCACTGCACGGTGACGTCGTGCCGGTGCGCCCCGAGCACGCGCGCGACGACCTCTTGGGTCTCCGACGGGTGCTGCGTGGACGAGTGGACGAACACCCGGCCCTGCTCGTCGAGGTGAGCGATGGCCGATTGGGTCTCGAGGTAGAAGTGCTCTTGCCCGCCCACGAACAGCTCGCCGGCGAGCCGGTGGGGTGCCCGTGCGAGGGCGGCCTGGGCGCTCCCGCGCGAGAGACGCAGCGGCTCGGTCTGGAACGAGCCCTCGCCCACCGCGGCTTCGAGCTCGAGGACGGCGGGCAGGGGCTGGTACTCGACGCGGACCGCTGCGGCACCGAGCCGGGCGGCCTCTTCGCTCTCGGCCAGGACCCAGGCGACGGCGTGCCCGTGGAACATGACCTCGGTCGGGAACAGCGGCTCGTCGGGTCGCGCCGGGCCGATCTGATTTTGGCCGGGCACGTCGGCCGCCGTCAGCACCCGGAGCACCCCCGGCACGATCAGCGCCGCGCTGGCGTCCAGGGCCAGCACGCGTGCGTGGGCGTGGGGCGCCGTCACCGGATGGGCGTGCAAGAGCCCGGGGAAACGCCCGCAGAGGTCGTCCGTGAAGAGCGCCGACCCCGTCACGTGGGCGAGGGCGCTCTCGTGGGCCATCGGCTTTCCGAGCGACGTCACGCTGCACCTCCCGACGAGTCCACCCAGAGCTTCTCGAGCAGCCGCACGATCATGGTCGAGCGGTAGTCCGCGCTGCCCCGGTGGTCGCCGATGGGCGAAAACGCCCGTGCCAAAAGCGGCTGCGTGCGCAGGACCAGCTCGCGGCTCCAGATCTGACCGACCATGAACGCCTCGGCGTCACGGGCGCGCGCCGGCGTGGCCGCGACGCCGCCGTACGCGAGGCGGGCCGCGAGGACTTTCCCCGAGGGCTCGAGCCTGAGCGAGAAGGCGGCCGCCACCGTGCTGATGTCGTCGAGGACCCGCTTGCTGACCTTGTAGAAGCGCTGCACGTCAGGCAAGGGCAGGGGGATCGTGATCGCGGACAAGATCTCGTCGGGCTTGCGCGCCGTCCGGCGGTACCCCGTGAAGAGCTCGGACAACGGCACGGTGCGAGTGCCGCCGAGGCTCACCAGCTCGACCTCTGCGTCCAGCGCCAAGAGCGCCGGCGCACCGTCACCGATCGGGGACGCCGTCATCAGGTTGCCGCCGAGGGTTGCGCGGTTCCTGATCAGTCGCGACGAGAACAGCGGGAACAGCTGCTCCAAGAGCGGCACCCTGCCGGCCAAGTGCTGCTCGACCTCCGTCAGGGAGAGCGCGGCGCCGATTCGAACGCGATCGGCGCCGTACTCGAAGCGGGTCAACTCGGCCACGCTCTCGAGGGAGAGCAGGCCAAGGTGGCGTCGGTGTCTTTGGTTGACCTCGACCACGACGTCGGTTCCGCCGGCCACGATCACCGCGCCTGGCTCCGCTGCCAGCAGCGCCAGCGCTTCGCTCAGGGTGCTCGGGCGCAAGAAACGCCCCGCCTCCGAGCCGTGCCGCACGGGCTCGAGCGGGGGAGGCGCCAGCGCCAGCCGCCTCCGGAAGGGGTCGCTCTCGTCCGGCTGCCCCATGCGTTCGGCGACCTCGCGGATCGGTCGGTAGCCCGTGCAGCGACACAGGTTGCCGGCAATCGCCTCCGGATCGAGCTCGGTGCGGCCCGGGCGATAGTACTCGGCGAACAGGCTGACCACGAAACCCGGTGTGCAGTACCCGCACTGGGAGCCCCCCCGGTCGACCATCGCCTGTTGCACCGGGTGAAGCTCGCCGCCGCGGGCGATGCCTTCGATGCTGACGATCTCGCGGCCTGCGCACGACCCGAGCAGCAAGAGGCAGGCGTTCACCGGCTGGTACCGCGTGTTGCCGAGCGCGTCGCGCTGGACCCAGGCCACGGCGCACGCGCCGCACTCGCCTTCGGCGCAGCCCTCTTTGGTGCCCGTCATGCCCCGCGCTCTCAAGAACGCTAGCAGGGTCGTGTTCGGATCGAAGTCTTCGACCTCGACGGGTAGGTCGTTCAGCGTGAAGCGGATCGCCATGATAGCGCGGTCGAGGTTACCACGGCTCCGGGGTTCGCCCGTTCGGGCGAAACGCGAGTCAGCCGCAGGCCAACACCGCTGCACGGAGCTCCACGCTCTTGTCCACGTTGGCGAGGTGCACGGCGAGCACCCTGCCCGAGCGGAAGGCCAGAGCTCCCGGCGTGTCCAGGAGGTTTGCACCCTGGGCGAGCTCGATCGGCACGCCCTGCGGCTCGAGCGAGTCATCCAGCGTTCGAGCCAGCACGCGTCGGGCGCCCGGCGGCCCCTCCAGCCAGTGGAGCAAGAAGCCGCTCGGCAACGCGACGATCACCGGTGCGACCGCTTCGGCCGCCGCCCCGCCGCGCGGTACGAGCTCGCGCGACAGGGTGGGCGCCTTGCCGCGCGCTGCGGACGCGATGCGCAGGTGCCAGGTCTCCCCCGTGCCACGCGCGGCAAACACCACCACCACGTGCTTGTCGTTTGCCGCCATGCTCGGCGGGCCGACTTCGCGGGCGCCGGCATCCACCCGCCCGAGATCGCCGTCAGCGGTCCCCGACTTCGTGAGCCAGCCGGCGAGCACGTCGCCGCTGCCGCGACCGCTTCGGAATGCGACCCCGTAACCATCGCGATCGGTGACGGCGAACGAGGGCTCGCTGATGCCCTCGAAGCGGGCGCCAGGCCAGATCACGGTTGGCGCCGCCGGCTCGTTCACCCGGACGAATCCGAAGAAGCTGGCGCCCACGCGAAGCGGCGGGCTCGCCGGGATGGTGCGCAGGGACTGGATGCGCGGGTCGTCGCGATCGACCGCAAACGCAACCGGAGCGCGATCGGTCAGCGGTGTGACTCGGAAGACCGGACCGGTGAGCTCCTCGGAGTAGCGGGGCTCCACCGAGAGGTCATCGAGGTTGACGATCGCCCCTTCGGCGTGGTTCCGGCCCGAGGCGTAGCCGATCGCCACGCGGTTCAGTCCCGGCGCCGTCGTCGCCATGACAGGGACGTTCGGCATGACCGGGCCCGCGATGCGACGAGGAACCGTGACCAGCCGACAGCTCCCGAGGGGGGCCGCCAGCGGCGGGGGCGGCACGGGTGCGACGGTCGGGGCAGCGGTCGCCTGGGTCGGCACGGCGATCGGCTCCGCGGGACGTGGGGTCCCGACGGGTCGTGCGGCAACCACGGGGCCCGCCGGCGGCGCTTCGCGGTCGTCCTGTCGGAAGGTGGTCGCGACCATGATCACCAAGACCCCGAGCACCAGCGCGGCGAAGACCCCGATCGCCGCCGAGATCGCCCGGGGGCTCGACAGCCCCAGGTGGCGCCCAGCAATCTCGAGGGGCGTCGGCAAGCGATCGGCGCGCGCCGGCGGCGGCAAGCTCCGTGGGCGCGAGGGCAGCCGCGCCGCCCGGGGCACGACCGGGGTCGGCGCGGGCGCCGCTGCCGGCGGCGGGGGCGTCGAGGCCGTCAACGGCGGAGGCGTGTGCGACGGCGACGGTTCGACCCTCCGGCGCACCGGGACTTGCAGGGCAAACTCGCGGGTCACGTCGGCAGCGGCGGGCTCCGGAGCTTTCGGTCGCGCCCGTTTCATTGGTCGCGCTTTCGGCGTCGGCGTCTCGGCGGACGCGGCCGAGAGGTCGGGTGCCGACGGCATGCGGGGCGGGGGCGGCAGAGAGGACGTTCGTGGGGGCGGAGCCGGGGGCGGGAGCGAAGGCGGCCGCGCCGGAGGCGGCGGCAGCGGTGGCGGAAGCGAGGGAGCTCGGGCTGTTCGAGCCGGCGGCGGGGGCAGTGGCGGGGGAATGGACGGAGCTCGTGGCGGCGGGGGACCCGGATCGGAGAGCCGGCGAACCGGAGTCGGCGCGTGATCGCCCGAGTCCTCGAGGGTGACGTCCCGCGAGCGGACCGGTTTCGGGGGCGGGGTCGCCCACGCTCGCAGTGAGGGCTTCGGCGGAGGCTCGGTCCGAGTCGGCGCGGCTACCGGCACGGGCAGGGGTCTCGGCAGCGTGGCGGGCTCGCTGAAGTCCCTTGGAAGGGTGATCGTGCCCGTGGTCTCGAACCGGGGCAGCTTGCTGCCGAACAATCCGGCGGGGAGGCGCCGCTCCACGGTCTGGATGCTGTCTTCGATGTCGTCGTCGGTGAGCGCGTCGAGCCCCAGGTGCTCTTCGGTCGGCAGGTCGTCGTCTCCCAGCACTTCCGGAGGAGCGCTGCCGCGGCGTGTGCGGTCGCTCATTTCTGCTCCACCGGGTCGACCATCAACGCTGCGGCTTCGGGAGAGAGCTCCCCCGCGAGCACGCGCGCGACGCGCGGGTCGTCGAGCGCGCGGAGATGCCGCGCAGGCTTTCCGTGCCGGAGCGCCACCAACTCGGCCACGATGCTCACCGCGATTTCTTCTGGCGAAACGGCCCCGATGTCGAGGCCCACCGGCGCGTACACCCGGTCGATCGGAGGGAGGTCACCCCGCCCGGCGAGCCGCTGCAGAATGCGCAGCACCTTGCGCCGGCTGCCGATCAGTCCGAGGTAGCGGTGCGGAAGGCGCGCAAACGTCGCGAGCGCTTCTTCGTCCAGCCGGTGATCGTAGGTGACGATCAGCAGCCAATCCTCGGGTCGGGGGGCGAGACGCACCGCGGACTCTCTCGGCTCGGCAAGCACCAGCTCACAGTCCGGGAATCGCTCTTGGCTGGCGAGCTCTTCCCGGTCGTCGACCACGGTCACCTCGAACCCGACGCGTCGAGCGAGCTCGGCGGTGGGCCTCGCCACGTGTCCCGCGCCGAAGACGATCAGGCGTTGCGCCGCCTCGACCGGCTCGATGAACACCTCCATCCGGCCCCCGCAGCACATGCCGAGATCGCGCGCGAGATCGTACACGACCAGCTCGGGGCGACCGTGCTCCTGGCACTCTGCGAGGGCGCCGAGCACGGCGCGCTCGACGGCGCCGCCGCCGACTGTCCCGGTGGTCGCCCCTCCGGGTGCCAAGAGCAGGCGTGCTCCCGGCTGCTGCGGCGCGGATCCGGAGACCCGCACCACGGTGGCCAGCGCACCACGTCGGCCGCTGGTCAGCACGTTGAGCAGCGCTCGGGTGACGTCTCGCATCGCGGTTGGGCGTCGGCCCCCACGGGGGGGGCGATCGTGCCCCCAAGGGTACGATCGCGGCCAAAGCCGCGTCACGCCCCGACGCGCGCCGGGGACCCCCGCCGGGACCAGGGCTGGACCGTACACTCAGTTGGCTGTAGCTTGGATACCAGCAGTAATCCTGCGGTCAGGGCATGTCCGAGCGAGTGTCATCGAAGTTGGCTACCGGCGAGCTGCCGTATTTCCTGGAGGCTCCCCTGGGCGAAGGTGCCCGAGCCAAGGTCTGGGCGGCGCGCGACGCCGACGGCCGGCAGCTGGCCATCAAGGTGAGCGCGCGCGCGAGCGATCACGAGCTCTGGCTCGAGGCCGAGCGGTTGCTCTTCGCGAGCTCGCGAGTGCTCCCGGGATTGGTCGACGTCGGGCGCGTCCCGAGGGGGGTGCCCCAGCTCTCCGACCGCGTCGGCCACACCTGGCTCGCGCTCGAACGCGCGCCCGGTCGGGCGATCGACCCGGCGACGCTCGGCGCCTCGGAGCGCACGGCCATCGCGCTCGTGGTCGCCCGCGACGTGGCCGAGGCCCTCGATGACCTCCACCAGTCGGGGCTGGCGCACGGCGACGTCAAGCCAGCGAACATCGTGCTCTCGCGCAGCACCGCTCGGCTGGTCGATCTGGGACTATCGGCGGCGAGCGACGAAGTCGTGCCGCGAGGCGCCACGCTGCGGTACCTGCCGCCGGAGGTTCGCTCGACCGGGACGCTGGGCGACGCGCGAGCCCGAGATCTATTTGCCCTCGGGGTCACGCTTGCCGAGATCGCGAGCGCCGAGCTCGCTCGTGCCAAAGAGCCCGCTCGCCAGCCGGGGGTCGACCTGCCCGCACCGATCGCGGCCATCGTCGGCGCGCTGCTCGCGTCCGCCCCGGGTGCGCGTCCCGCCGCCGCGTGGGTGAGGAAGTGCGCGCTCCGCGCCCTGGGCCAAGAGGACCCGCCAGACGACCGAACGCTCCGCCGCCGCCGCGCGGTGGAGCGCGCGTACCTGGCCGTGCGCCGGCGAGAAATCGTCGCCTGCGCGACTGCCCGAACCGTTCAAATCGATGTGGCGGGGGCTCCGGCCGAGTGGCTGGGGCGAGCCATCGCGCTCACTCGCAGGCTCGCCAACCTGCGCGGCGCCGAGGCGGACGGCGCGCCGGTGCGCGTCGGCAACCTCGACGCGTTCGGGCGCGCGCGCCTCCTGGTGCGGTGGGTGGGCCCGCTGGCCTCGCGCTGGCCGACGCTGAGCGCCGGGACGGATCGAGAGCTGGTCGATCGCGCGCTCGCGCTCTGCTCGGTCGCCGACCCCGAAGCCTTCACCTTCGGCGCCTTCGAAACCGGCGCGAGCAGCGGGGCGACCCCTCCGAAGGGTGCGATCGAGATCGCGCTCGCATTGGGCCGCGGCGGGACCGATGCGCAGCTCTTGGACGCCGCCGAGCGGGTCTTGCACGAGGCACCGCATCCCGCGCTGGGCGTCGCGCTCGGTCACGCGCTCTGCCTGCGGGGCGAGCTGGGTCGCGCGCTCTCGGTCTTGCGACAGACCGGGACGCCGGAGGCGCGGGTCGAAGCCGCCGAAGTCGCGCGACGTTCGGGGGACCTCGAGACTGCGTCCGAGCTCGCGCTCGGCGGCCTGGACGGCGCAGCGGATCGCGCCCGGCCAGTCCTCGCGCGGTTGGCGCTGGACCGCGGCGATCTCGTGGAGTGTCGCGCGCGCTTGGACGAAGCCGGAGAGGGGGCCGCCGCGATCGAAGTGCGGGCGCTCTTGGCCCTGGCCGAAGGCCGACGGGCCGACGCGCTCGAGCTGGTGGCGCAGGGGCTGTCGATCGCGGTGGGCGCGGAGGAGCGTGCTCGCCTGGAGGCGACCCGCGGCGGCGTTCATCACGCGGCCGGCGAGGCCGAAGCCGCGCTCGGGAGCTTTCGCCGAGCCACCGAGCTTGCGACGCGCTCTGCTGCCGTGCTGGAAGAAGCCACCTATTCGACCGGACTCGCCGCGGCAGCGACCGATCTGGGCCGACTGGCAGAAGCGCTCGATGCGGCCCGGCGAGCGGTGCTCTTGTTCGAATTTCTGGGGAGGCCCAGGGACGCGGCGCGGGCTGCGCTGGCGCGGACCGCGGCGTTTGCTGCGGCGGGGGCGGTCGCCGAAACCCTCGACGCCGCCCAGGACGCGCTGTCCCGGGCCCGGAGCGCTGACGACTCTCGCTGCGCGGCCTACGTGCACCTGGCGCTCGCCGACGTGCTCCCGCTTTCGTCCCTGGACGGCGCGGAGCACGCGGACCGCGCGCTGGCGCTGATCTCCGACCCCGACGATCGCCTTCGAGCGGAAGCGCGGCGCCTGGTCCGTGGTCGCGACGTCGACGTGGTGGCGATGGACGCGGCGAGTCGGCGGGCCGAGGCAGCCGTCGACGCGCGCGTCGAGTGGTGGGGCGCCCGCGCGTGGCAGGAGAGTCGTTCGGCGAACCCCACCCGCGCCGACGCCCTCTTGGTCGAGCTCGCGGGCCTCGCGCCGTCGCGTGTGCCCACCAGCGTGCGCGGCCCGGCGTTTGCCGCTGCGGCGCGCCTCGCCGCGCGCCTCGGCGACGGCGAGCGCGCCCGGCGGTTTTCTGCTGTCGCCAAGGCCGCCGCGGCCGAGCTGTGCGAGCATGCGCCGCCGGAGCTCGGGCAGGCCGTCCGCGCTCTGCCCTGGCTCAGCCAGATCGCGGTGCCCGCGGACAGCGGGGTCTCGTCGGATCAGGTCGCGGACGTCGAGTCGCTGGTGCACGCCCTCGGCCGCCGCGATCGGTTGCGGCCGCTGCTGGAACAGGTGCTCGACGCGCTGATCACCTGGACCGGCGTCGAGCGCGGGCTTCTTCTGCTGCGCGCTCCCGGCGGCAAGCTGGTGCCCCGGGCGGCCCGCAACCTGGAAAGGCACGACCTGACGGACGATCAGCTCGCGCTCTCGAACACCTTGGCCGAGCGAGCCCTCGCGCTGTCGGAGCCGGTCGTGGCCGTGGACGCCGCGGGTGAGTTGCCCGAGCTGCACCAGAGTGTTCACGCCCTCAAGCTGCGAAGCGTGCTGGCCGTGCCGCTGCTCGCCCACGGCGAGGCCCTGGGCGTGGTCTACCTCGACGATCGCATGCGTCGAGGCGCCTTCGGCCCCGCCGAGCTGGCTTGGGTCCGGCTGCTCGGGTCGTTGGCCGCGGTCGCCATCGCGGACGCCCGCGATCGCGTCCTCTTGCGTCGTGCGGCGCGACGCGCGAGGCGCGCCGAAGCGCGCCTCGCCCAAGACCTGGCCGCGCGCGAAGCGCTGCTCGACGTCGCCGAGCACGAGCTCGCGCGGGCGCGTGCCCGAGACACGCGCTTCACCTACTCGCAGATCGTCGGCGAGAGCGACGTGCTCCGAAGCCTCTTGCGCACCCTCGACCGGGTCAGCCTCTCGGATGTGCCAGTGCTGATCGCGGGAGAGAGCGGCAGCGGTAAAGAGCTGGTGGCGCGCGCCATCCACGAACACAGCGCGCGCTGCCGTCAGCGGTTCGTCAGCGAGAACTGCGGCGCCATCCCCGAGCCCCTCCTCGAGTCCACGCTGTTCGGCCACGTGCGGGGGGCGTTCACCGGTGCATCGCGGGCCCGCGCCGGGCTGTTCGAGGTCGCCGACGGCGGGACGTTGTTCCTGGACGAGATCGCCGAGATGAGCCTGGGGATGCAGACCAAGCTGCTCCGCGTGCTCGAGGACGGCGAGGTCCACGCGCTCGGGTCCGAGCGGTCACGCCGGGTGGACGTCCGGGTGATCGGCGCGACCCACCGCGATCTCGAGGCGCGGGTCGCCGCCGGTCTGTTCCGCCAGGACCTCTTGTACCGGCTCAACGTCATCCGCCTGGAAGTGCCGAGCCTCAGGCAGCGACGGGGAGACATCCCCCTCCTGGTTCGCCACTTCCTGGCCAAACACGCGGGAGGCAGGTCGGTCCGCATCAGCCGCGAAGCCGTCGAGCGCCTGGCGGCTTTCCCCTGGCCCGGGAACATCCGTCAGCTCGAGAACGAGATCCGTCGGGCGCTGGTCCTGGCGGACGAGCTGATCGACGTCGCCCATCTTTCGCCAGAGGTGGCGGCCGGCGCCGGTCGTGTGCGATCGGAAAACGAGCTGGATCTGCGCGCTCGCGTCGACGAGCTCGAGCAGGCGCTGGTCGAGAAGGCGCTCGCCCAGACCTCGGGGAACCAGACGCGCGCGGCCGAGCTGCTCGGACTCTCTCGCTTCGGCCTCCAGAAGATGATGAAGCGCCTTGGCGTCGGTCAGCCTCCGAAGCCTGGACGTCGGACGCCCGCGGGACTAGTCAGGTCGCGATGACGCGCGTCGTCCAGGCTCGCCCCGTGCTCAAGTGGGCCGGTGGCAAGACCCAGATCTTGGACCAGATCCTGGCGCGTCTTCCGGACCGCATCGACACCTTCTTCGAGCCCTTCGTGGGCGGCGCGGCGGTGTTCTTCGCGCTCGCCGCGGCGGGTCGGTTTCGCCGGGCGGTGATCGCCGACAAGAATCCCGATCTCTTGGCGGTGTATCGCGCGCTCCAGGCCGACGCCGAGGGTGTGGTGCGCGCTCTCTCGGGCATGAAGCACTCCGAGTCCGAATTTTACCGGATCCGGGCGCTCGCGCCCCGCGGGCTCGTGCAGCGCGCGGCGCGGGTCATCTACTTGAACAAGACGGGCTACAACGGTCTGTATCGCGTCAACCGATCGGGGCAGTTCAACGTGCCGTTCGGGCGCCACAAGAACCCGACCCTCTGCGACGCCGAGAACCTGCGCGCCGCCGCCCAGGTGCTCGCCGACGTCGAGATCCTCGAGGCCGATTTCGAGGACGTCTGCCGGCGAGCCCGGCCCGGTGACGCGGTCTACCTCGACCCGCCTTACGTGCCGCTTTCGAAGACGGCGAACTTCACCGCCTACGCGCGGCACCCGTTCGGCATGGACGAGCACGAGCGATTGGCGCGCGCGTTCGCCGACCTCGAGCGTCGCCGTGTCGATGCCGTGCTCTCGAACTCCGACACGCCGGAGACTCGGGCGCTCTACCGTGGCTTTCGCGCCAGCCGAGTGAAAGTGGCCCGCAACATCAACTCGCGGGGCACGGCGCGCGGCCCGATCAACGAGCTTCTGGTGGTCGCCGAGCGGGTCACGCGGCCACGTTCTCGAGCTTCGTGAACAGCGCCCCGAGCTCGGGGCGAGCCCTGAGCGGCGAACAGAAACGGGTCGCCAGCTCGAGCAGCTCGGTCTCCAGGCCGTCCGCGCGCTCGCCGAGCTCACGGAGCTGGCGGTTGCCCTCGGCGACTTCCTTCTCGATGGCCTCCTCCTTGCCGGCGAGCGCGCCGCGCAGGGTCTGGATCTGGAACTCGAGGTCGCTCACCTCGGCGCGCTTCGCTTCGGCGGTCTTCGTCGCGGTCTGGAGCGCGCGCTTTGCCTCGAGCCAGGCGTCCACCAGATCGGCGAGGGCGCGGTAGGCGGCCGAGAGCTGCGCGTACGGCTCCATGAAGCCCGACCGGCCCTCCCAGTACACGGCCTTCTCGTGCCCAGCCAGGAAGTCCTCGGCGAGGCGCGAGACCTCGGCGGTCTGCGCGGCGATGGTCGAGTCGGCGGCCTTGGCATCTTCACGTGCACGGCTGGCATCGACACCCAGGGCGTGGACGGCGTGCCCCAATCGCTGGCGGCCCTCGCGGCCGCGGGCCTCTGCGCCCTCGAGCTCGCGTTGCACCGCCGAGCTCGACGCGCCCACCTCGGCCAGATCGCCGAGCTTCGACTTGATCTGCGAGAGCACCTGCACCAGCTCGGCGGGTCGATTCTGAGGGTAGGCTCGCATCAGCATCAGCTCGAAGACCTCGAGCCGGCGCTTCCACCGGTCGACTGCCGTGCGCTCGGACGTCGACGGCACGTGAGAGCTGACCACGTCGTCCGACGCCTCGACGGGCAAGTGCACCCCGAGCGCGGTGGCGGCGGCCACCAGGTCGTTGTGCACCTTGTGGGCGTCCACCGGTCGATCCGACGGGTCTTTCGCGAGCAGCTCGTGGACGAGCTCGTCGAGGGCCTCGGGCAGATCCGGATCGAACTGCCGCACCGAAGGCGGCGCTTCCTTCATGTGCTTCAGGAACCAGGTCGCCACGTCGTGCGCCTGGAAGGGCAGCCGGCCTGCCAGCATCTCGAACGCCATGATCCCGAGCGCGTACAGATCGGCGGCCGGCCCCGCCTCCGTCGAGGTGATGCGCTCGGGTGCCATGTACTGGGGCGTACCGAACACTTCGCCCGAGCCGGTCAGTCGGACGTCCTGCATCGAGCGAGCGATGCCGAAGTCGAGCAGCTTCACGATCTCGGAACCGTCCGGCATTCGGGCCAGAAAGATGTTCTCGGGCTTCAGATCGCGGTGAATGACCTCGAGATCATGGGCGCGGGCCAGGGCCCTTGCCACCTGGATCAGGATCCGCAGCGTCCGCTCGAGCGGCACCCTGCCGTGCTCGACGACGTCCGCCAAGGTCTCGCCTTCGAGCAGCTCCATCACCAGGTACAAGCTGCCTTCGCCGGTCTCGCCCTGCTCCAAGATCTCGATGATGTTGGGGTGGGCGATCTTCTGGGCGGCCTTGGCCTCTCGACGGAAGCGCTCTTGGATGACCGAGTTCTTGGCCAGCGTCGGGTTCATGACCTTGATCGCGACGTGCCGATCGCTCACCCGATGCTTCGCCCGATAGACGGTGGCCATCCCGCCTTCGCCGATCACGTCCTCGATCAGATAGCGCCCCGCGACCGTGGTCCCGATGCGCGGGTCCTGGATCTCGACCAGCACCGCACCGTCCACGAAGCACGTGGTCTTGTCGGTCGGGTACTTCAGCTTGCACTGCGGGCAGGCTTTCATGGGGGCCGGGGCAGGGCATATCCTCTGCCAGGGTCGGGCCTCTTGGAAGAGTTTCGCTGAGACCCCTTCAGATCCGGCTCATCCAGGCATTTTTCCGTCCGGAGTCTCACGTGCTAAGGGGGTGGGCGGCGCCCGGCAGCGGCTCGAGCGCCCGAGACCCATGACCCCGGACAAGAGCGGCCTCAGCGTCCAGATCCCGAAGCCCGGCGACGACCAGCCGCGCCTCGTGCGCGTGGCGCTGATCGCGGTCGTGGGCTTCGCGATCGGCGTGGCGTGGCCGCGGCTCGCGGGCATCAAGCTCGTCCCGAACGCCCCGGTCGAGAGCGAGGCCACCGCCGCGACCAGCGGCGACGAGGCGAAGCCGGCATCGCCGGCCGCGAGCGCCGCGCCGCCCCCGGCGGCGAAGGCGGCGCCCGCCTCGGAGCCCGCGCCGGCGGCCCCCGCCGAGCCGTCGGACCGACTGGACGTCTCGGAGCCCAAGGTGACGAGCTGTCGTGACGCCAAGGGGGGCCGCACGGAGAAGTGCGACGCCATCCCCGTCGACGGGCTGATGCGCCCCAAGATCCTCGCGCTCGCGACGTGCCCGGCGGCCGACGGCGTCCAGGGGAAACTGTCGCTGGGCGTCGAGCTCGACTTCGACAGTGGCAAGGCCACCGACGTCCTCAAGGGCAAGAGCACGAATCTGCCGGACGCGACGGCCGATGCGCTGATCACCTGCGCGAAGAAAGAGTTTCAGACGCTGTCGCTCTCGGACGTCAAGCACGACCACGCGAAGTACACCGTGTTCTTCCTGGTCGAGCTGAAGCCCCCGGGGCCCGCGCCCGACGCGGCCAAGGGCCCGAAAGAGGTCGCGACCGCCAGCGGCCGAGCGAGCGTGACGTGGGAGGTGGCGATCGTGCGCGATCAGCCCAAAGACGGCGAGATCGTCGCTCGCCTGATGCGCGGCACGCGGGTCGTCGTGACCGGGCGTGACGGCGACTGGTACCGCATCAAGTACGACGCCAAGGGCTCCGAGGCCTGGGTGTTCCGTACCGCCATCGGCATGTGACCGGCGGTGTCGACGGGTCGTGCTAGGCTGCTCGGGTTGACTGGCGACGGCGATTCCGATGAAGGCCCCGGCGCGTCGGCGGGCGCCGCCGGCGGCGACGACGTGGTCGTCCTGGGCTCCGAGCTGCCGGATGGAAAGGGCGTCGGGGTCGTGCGCCTGCGCGAGGGCAACGTCGAGCTCGGGCGCGTTCAGCCGATGGAAGAGGGCAAGCCGATCTTGGGCGAGGTCGTCAAGCTGACCCCACGCTCCGACTCACCCCGCGTCTGCGACGTGGAAGTGCAATACACACCGAAGCAAGTGCGCCGGCGCGCTCCTGCGGCGCCCGCCGAAGCGACGCCCGGCTCGCGCAGCGGGCCTCCTCAGGTTGCGACCGACGACTATCGGCGGAACTGGGACGCGATCTGGGCCCAGAAGAAGACCCTTCCGAGCTGACGGCCGCTCAGCGGTTCGCGCCTAGAACGCGTCGATCAGCACGCGCGCCTTGGTCTTCGCGATCACGTAGGTCGCGTCCACGCCCTCGGCTCGCGCGTAGTGGATGCTCTGACCTCGCCACGAGTCCCCCGCGCCGATGCGGAGGCTCTTCGGGCCGAAGGCCGTGCGCTCGATGCGCACGACCACCTCCGGCGCCTCGAGCCCCTGGCCGGGTTTCTCGGGTCCGAGCGCGATGGCCGCCTCGGCGCGGAGCGCGATCAGCGTGTCGGAGATCTCGGCGACCCGCTGGGGAGCCAGCTCGACGCCCGACGCGCGCACGAAGCCGTCGGCGCGGCGCTCGAGCACCAGCTTCTTGCCCTGACGCTCGAGCACGACCTGGGTCGCGACGTCCGGGGTGACGGTGAAGACCGTGCGATCCAGGAACCAAGTGCCGACTGCGTCCAGGGTCCGGCGCGGCAGGATGAACACCCCCGGCTCACCGCCGAGCTTGGCGAAGGCCCCCCCGGTGGTCGCCGCCCCGACGGTGACGGTGTGCTCTTTGACTCCGGCGTCCCCGGCCGAGAACGCGAGCTTCAAAGTGAGCTCGGGGGTCGAGAGCCCGAAGCTCGGGTCGTCGCTCTCGCTCACCCAGCGATCGGCGGTCAGGCGCCCGAGCTCGCTCACCGCGTCTCCGGTCAGTGCCGTGTCTGCCCGCTTGCCCTTGGGCAGGTCCAGGGCGATTTGCCCCGAAGCATCCCGGTGGATCTTCTGCTCCAGGCCCCGCCCTCGGACCTCGAGGCTGCGGAAGTCGGCGTTCTCGAACTCGAAGAGCTTCAGGCTCCGCATCAGCGTCGAGTCGGCGTCGAGCGCGCGGGCCGTGTCGGCGTCGAGCATCATCACCGCGCCGTCGGCGACGCGGCGCACCGCCAGCTTCCCAGACCGGCTCACGGTGCCGATTTCGACGACCTCTTCCACGACTGCTGCGTCGCTCTCGCCGGCGGACCGCAGCGTGACCTTGCCCGCGGGGGGTGACAGCCCGAGCTCGGTGAGCTTTGCCTCGCCGAGCAGCTCCCCCGTGGCTCGAACCATCGCCTCGATGCGCCGGTTGCCGGTCTCGAGTCCGACGTCGCCCTGGACCGGAGAGCGCATCACGAAGCCGCTCTCTTTGCGCGCGAGATCCAGCTTCTTGTCCCCGCGCACCACGAGCACCGACTCGACCTCGTCCTTTCTGAGCGCGAAGAGCTGCTTGTCCACCAGGTCTGCCGCCGGGGTGTCGAGCGCCGGCAGCACCGACTTCGGCACGCAGGCCGCGACCAGGTCCGGCGAACGGCGCAGCGCCACGACGTCGTTCTCGCTCTTGGGGCAGCGGCCACCGACCTCGATCATCCCCTTCGGGCGCCCCGCTTCCTTGGGCGTGAGCTCGATGTGCACGTTCTTGCCTGCCCCGAGCGCCGCCTCGGCCTCGGTCGGCTCGATGAAATGCTCGGCCTTCGTCCGGGCGAACTGGGTCAGGACTTGATCGAAGACGTCGCGGCTCACGCGCACCTCTCGCTCCATGCCGTCGAACTGCCAGCGATCGCGCCCCGTGCTCTTCAGCTTGCGGACCGCGCCGTCGGTGCCGGTGATGATCACGTGCGAGAGCTGGTTCGACGTGTAGGGCATCATCTGACGCCCGCGGAGCGTGCCCGCGTCGATCTCGAGCTCTTTGATCAGATCGCGGGCCACCAAGAACACGCCGCTCTCGGGCCCGCCCTCGGCCGTGACCTCGAGGTAGCGCGAGCCCGGCGGCGAGGCGGCCTCTTTGCCGACCGTGAGGCGGTATCGAACCTTGCCCATGGCCACGTCGAGCCGAAACAGTGGGGCATCGAGGCCGAGCTCGGCGTGGTTCACCTCTTCGGGCTTGATGCGGCGGACGAAGCGGGCGAACTCGAGGGAGCCGAGGAACTTGTCGATGGCGTAGGCGTCCGCCTCTTCGGCCACGGGCTCCTTGATGTTCCAGCTGCGGTCGCCGGCGTCGCCGGTGAGCTCGCGCTCGATCACCAGACGCTTGCCGTCGCGCTCCGCGACGATGCGCGAGACGTCGTCCTCTCGAAATGCCGTGAGCAAGTTGAAAGAACGCGCGTCCTTCTCGCTCGTGGTCACCCGGCCCTGGGTGGCGATCACCACGCCGACCAGGCCCAGAGCCGCCACCACCAGCCCCAGGTTCACGATCTGCCGCCGCACGCCCTTCTGCATCAATCCTGGTCCTCGGACTCGGACTCGGACTCGGTCCGCGTGGCCCCCGAGCGTGGGCTGCGCGAGCGCTTCTCTTTCGCGCGGCGCCGCAGCATCACGAACACTCCGAGCGCCGCAGCCGACACGGGCATGTAGATCAGGACGTAGCGGAGCACTTCACTCAGCGACTCTTCGGTCAGCGAGAGGCCGACGTCGTTGCCCTGCTTGTCGGGCACGCTCACCAGTGCGGGGCGGGCCGACAGCCACGACAGCGCGCTCTCGACGAACAGTCGGTTGCCGAGCAGCGTGGGCTCGCGCCAGTTCCGGCCCCACGCCAGGTTGGTGCTGGCCGCGAAGACCGCACGAGGGCCGTGGGCTCGGCTCGAGCCGGCGGGCTTCGGGAGCTCGACGGCGAAGGCGAGGGTGAACGGCCCCGCCGCATCGCCTGCACCCTTCTCGACCGGCTTGCCTTGTTCGACGAACGGGCGGACGTCCCGCAGCGCGAAGGCGTCGGCGCTGGTTCCGAGCAACGGCTGAGCCGACGAGTTGGCGGTGGCCTTCAAGCTCTGGGCGGCGCTGATCAGCACCTTGAACTTGGCCTGATCCCCCTTGAGCAGGCCGCTGGTGATGCCGTGGGCCTTGGGCACGGCGAAGAAGGTCTCGCCCAGCCCCTGGGGAAGGCGTGCCTCTTCGTTCTTCTCGATGATGAAGTCGTTGCCGAGCTCGATTCCGGCGGCGCGGCCCACCGGCTCGAGCCCGGTGCTCTTGATCCGGTTGTCCTCGTCCAGCACCGGGTTGGCGAACACCAGCAGGTTGCCACCGCCGGTCAGGTAGTCGGCCAGCTGCTTGCCCACCTTCTCGGAGACCGCCACCTCGGGGCCGACCACGGCGATCACGTGACAGTCCGAGAGCGCGACCGTGGGTTTTGGCGACGTGAGGTCGACGACGACGGACTCGTAGTTGTTCTTCTGAAGGCGAAAACGCAGCTCGCCCAGGCCTTGTGGACCGCCATCGTCGATGGAGATCTCTTGGTGCCCGGTCGAAAAGCAGATCTTCGTGGTCTGCTTCTCGAGCACGTTGCGGATGCCTTCGGTCAGCGCCTGCTCGAGCTTGGGCTTGCTTCGCCCGTCGTTGTCGTCCACCGCGACCATGTCGTCGGTGGTCACGAACCAGTGGCGGTCCCCGCGGACGATGACCAGGCTGGCATCGGTGACGACGCGCCCGTCCTCGGTCTTGCCCGCCACGATGCCGTACTTCTGCTGCAGCGCCAGAAACTCGGCGGGGCTGCGGTCGGGGTCGACGTAGCGGGTGTTCAGCTTGGTGGTCTCGGCGCCGTAGGCAGTGAGCATGTGGCGCACGCTCACGCTGAGCGGATCGCTCGCGCTCAAGAAGACGACCACCTCGACCGGATCTCCGAGGGCCCGCAGCGTCTCGGTGGTCGCGCTCGACAGGGTGTACAGGCCCGCCCGGGTGACGTCCCAGCGCTTGTAGAAGCGGGCGACCAGCACGTTGCACAAGACCGCGATCACGGCCGCGGCGAGGACGCCCGCGGCCGCCAGCGCCTTGAAGGTGGGCGTGACGGCCCCCGAGGGCGTCGCGGCGGCCGGCGGCCGCTTCTTGGGCTTTGCCATCAGCCCCACCTCCACGAGTCGACCACGCGGACGGTGACGAACAGCGGGAACACGACCAGCGAGCCGTCGAACACGAGGCGGCGCAGATCGACCACGCCCTTGGCCATCTCGTCCATCTGAGACAAGACCGACACGTGCGCCGAGAGGTCCCGCAGCATGCCCGCGTCGAAGACGTACTCGCCGATCCCCAGGATGAACAACCCGAAGATCACCAGCATGGTGAGCACGAAGGCCGTCAGCTGGCTCTGGGTCATGGCGCTCATCAGCGTGCCGACGGCCAGGTACCCGGCGCCGACCGAGATCACACCCAGGTAGCTGGAACCCACTACCCGCCAGTCGATCTGACCGGTGTTGCGCAAGATCAAGATGTAGAGCAGCGTCGGCGCCCACATCGCCAGGTAGGTGGCCAAGGTCGCCAGGTACTTGCCGAGCACCACCCCGGCGGGGGTGACGGGTGCGGTCAAGAGCGCCTCGATGGTCCCGCTCTTCCGCTCTTCGGCGAAGACTCGCATGGTGAGCGCCGGGCAGACCAAGAGCAGCGACACCAAGAGGAAGATCGACTGCCCGAAGTAGGCCTGGACCGGACCGCTGTCGATCGACGCGCTGGTCATGCCCGAGACGTGCACCACGATCGAGTAGAAGCTCAGGCCCTGGATCAAGAGGAAGACGACGAGCATGACCCAGGCCAGGGGGGTGACCCACAGGCCGAGCAGCTCGCGACGGAAAATGGCCAGCGCCCCGCTCATGACGCCCCCTCGGGTTCTTCGTCGGCTTCGGGCTCGGCCCGGGTGAGCTCGGCGAACACGTCCTCGAGCGTGGCGCGGGACGGCCCCGCGTCCCGCACCGCGAGCCCGGCTCCGACCAGCGCGGCGATGGCGGCCTCGAGCACCGGTCCGACGTCGGGGGTGCCCTTCGAGAGGGCCAGTGTCAGGCGCCAGAGGCCCTCGCCCTCGGCCGGCTTCGCCCGGACTCGCCGCACGCCCGTCAACGGTTCGACCGCCGCGATGGCCTGGTCGCGATCGCCCCGCACGGTGAGGACGCCTCCGTCGGCGCGACGCCGCGCGCGCAGCTCGGCGATGGTGCCCTCGGCGACCAGCCGGCCGCGATCGATGACGATGGCGCGGTCGCAGGTGGCCTCGACTTCGCTCAAGATGTGCGTCGAGAGCAAGATGGTGTGGCTCTCGCCCAGGCCGCGGATCAGCCGGCGGACCTCGCGGATCTGGTTGGGATCGAGGCCAGCCGTCGGCTCGTCCAAGATCAAGAGCGGTGGGTTGGCGACCAGCGCGTCGGCCAGGCCCACGCGCTGTCGATACCCCTTGGAGAGGTGGCCGATGACCGTGTCCGCCATCTCGGTGACCACCGCCAGACTCATGGCGCGCTCGACCGCGGTCTTGCGTTCGCCGCGCGCGACCTTCTTCACGGCGGCGCGGAAGCCGAGGTACTCGCGGACTCGCATCTCGGTGTAGAGCGGTGCCGACTCGGGCATGTAACCAATGGCGCGGCGGGCCTCGAGGCTATCGTCGACGATGTCATGCCCGGCGACCCTCACCGTGCCGCTGGTGGCCCCCAGGAACCCGACCAGGATGCGCATGGTCGTGCTCTTGCCGGCGCCGTTTGGTCCGAGAAAGCCCACGACCTCGCCCTTGCCCACGCGGAAGGACACGTCGCGCACCGCCACCACGGTGCCGTAGTCCTTCGTCAGGCGGTCGACCTCGATCATGGCCGGCCCGAGATAGCACGGTTCTCGGCCGCCGGAGTACCCCTAGCCTCCCAAAACCCGCGTCACTGCGCGGCGTACCCAGCCCACCGGATTGCACACGTCCGAGACCGCCGGCGTGCCGGTCAATTGCTCGTAGCAGAGCCGCGGCGCGGGCCACGCCAAGACGACGATCACCACGAACACCAAGAGCACGCTGACGAGCACGGCCGTGGCCGGTGACTGTTCCTTGGCTACTGACACTTACCGTTCGCCGAGCAAGGGCCCGTCGCCTCACGCTGCGGCAGTGTAACGCGCCCTTGGCCCGCTCGGAAACCGGCGCTACCCATCGATCGCCACTCATGCGAGCTTTCCCGCGTGAAAGCCGCCGAACGGTCGAGCCACCCGCGAGCGGCCTTCGCGCACCGCGACTTCCGGCTCTACATGCTCGCGCGCTTCCTCGCGGTCGTGGGCATTCAAGTGCAGTCCGTGGCTGTCGGCTGGCAGGTGTACTCGCTGACGCGCGACCCGCTCCACCTGGGCTGGGTGGGCCTAGCGCAGTTCTTGCCCATGATGCTGTTCGCGTTGCCCAGCGGGCACGTCGCCGACCGCTTCGAGCGCCGCCGCATCTTGATGCTCTGCTTCTTGGTGACCGCGCTCGCGGCGCTCACCCTGGCGGCGAGCTCGCTTCGCGCCCCCAGGCTGTGGCTCATGTACTCGCTCTTGGTCGTCCTCGGCACGGCCCGGGCGTTCTACGGGCCGGCGGCCAGCGCGCTCTTGCCGTCGCTCGTTCCCAAGGGCGACTTCGCGAACGCCGTGGCGTGGAGCTCGGCGAACTGGCAGGTGGCCACGATCTTCGGGCCCGCGCTCGGCGGCGTCATCTACGGCGCGTCCGGCGCCGCCGCGGCCTACTTCGCGACCGCGGTGCTCGTGCTCGGCTCGGCGGCGTGTCTCGCTGCCTTGCGGGCGTGTCCCCTCGCCCCTCCGGCGCAGGCCTCGAGCCTGTCGACCCTGCTCGGGGGCATTGCCTACGTCTGGCGCGAGAAGACCCTGCTCGGAGCCATCACGCTCGATCTTTTCGCCGTGCTGCTGGGGGGCGCAGTCGCGCTCTTGCCAGCGTTGGCCAAAGACGTGCTCCACGTCGGACCCGGTGGGCTGGGCGTCTTGCGTGGGGCGCCGGCGGTGGGTGCAGCGTTGATGGCGCTCGTGCTTGCGCATCGCCCGCTGCGCCGCCGCGCCGGGGTGGTGATGTTGATCTCGGTGGCGATCTTCGGCCTGGCGACGGTGGTGCTCGGCTTCTCGGAGAGCTTCGCGCTCTCGCTGGGTGCGCTGGCCGTGCTCGGCGCGTCGGACATGGTCAGCGTGTTCGTGCGCCAGAACCTGGTGCAGCTCGGCACTCCCGACGCGATGCGCGGCCGAGTGAGCGCGGTGAACCTGGTGTTCATCGGGGCCTCGAACGAGCTCGGCGAGCTCGAGTCCGGCGTGACCGCGGCCTGGCTCGGGGTGGTGCCCGCGGTCATCGCCGGGGGCGTCGGGACCGTGGTGGTGGTGGGCCTGTGCGCGCTGCTCTTTCCCGCGCTCAGGAGGGTCGATCGTCTGGAAGAGCTGCACGTGAGCCGGTGAGGTCACCCGCCGAATTCGCGGATGTTCTCGTCGAGCGTGTCGCGGATGTGCCGAATGGTGTCCCGGCGGAGGGCTCGCTTGCTGGCCGCGAAGGCCGCGCTGCTCAGGGCTGCCAGGCGACGCGCCTCGTCCATCGCGCGCGGGACGAGCTGGTCGGCGGGGACGACCTGATCGAGGTACCCCGCGTCGCGTGCGGAGTCCGGGTCGAACTGGCGGCCCAAGAGCGTCGCTTCCGTCAGCTTCCGCGGGTCGAGTCGGTCCCGGGCCAGCTCGATGGCCAAGATCGGCAGCGGCAGGCCGATCGCCACCTCGTTCAGCCCGATCTTGAACTCGCCGGCGGTGCCGAGGCGCACGTCACCGCACAGAACCACCAGCGCACCGCCCGCGAGCGCGTGACCCGTGCAGGCCACGATCAGGGGTTGAGGATGCGCGTACATTCGGAGCAGCACGTCGGCGCCCCGGGTCACCAGCGCCCGGGCGCTCTCGGGTCCGGCCATCATGTGCTTGAGATCGAAGCCCGCGCAGAACCGCCCAGCGCGGCCGGTGAGGACCACGGCCTTCGCCTCGCGCTCGGCGCGATCGAACGCGGCGTCGAGTGCGTCGAGCATCTCGGGACCGAGGGCATTGGCTTTGCCGTCGTCCATGCGGACGATGGCGACTTCGTCAGTGAGCTCGAGGGTGGCCGGAAGGTCGGGCATGGTGAGCCTCGGTAACAGAGCCCGGGCCTTCCGGAAATGCTAGGCTCCGCGCTGCGATGACGGAAACCGACCCGGGGGCCCGTGACCTCTGCTTGAGAGTGGTGGTCATGGGGGGCGCGAGCGAGGCATTTTTGGCGGCATTGAAGCTGCACGGCGACCGCTTGCCCCTGGGCCGCGTCCACGACTTCGAGCTGAGCCTGCGCTTCGAGGCCTTCGGGGTCGACCCCTGGGCGGGGGAGGGCGCCGGCGGCGCGGCGCTCGAGCGGGCGGCTCACCAGCTCGACGCGCTGGTGCTGACCGACGCGCTAACGCCCGGCACGCACTACTCGAGCTCGGCGGTCGAGCGCTTGTGCCGTGCGCTGCAGCCGGCGAGGGTCGTGCTGCCCACGGTGATCTACGGCGGGCCGGCGCTGGCCATGGAGTGGCAGTCGCTGACCGGCGTGGTCCCGGTGATGGTCTGCGACTCGCTGCCGGAGAACGCACTTTCGGCGGCGAAAGCGCTGGCCAAGGCCGCACTCCGGGCGCTGCGCAAGAGCGAGCCTCCGCCGTCGGTCCGTGGCTGAGCTCAGCTGCGCGGGGTGTCGAGCAACGTCGGCCCGGTCGGATCCGTCGGCCCGCGTTCCGCGCTGGCCAATCCGGCGTCCAGTCCGGTGTCGACGTGCAAGCCGAACAGCTCGCTCTCGAGCACCTGGCGGAACACCCGCAGCTTGGCGTCGTCGAGCAGCACGAAGCGCACCTCTTCCAGGCGTGACCCTCCCAGCGACAGGTGCCAGCTCAGTGCCGACGCCTGTGCCTGTGCGGCGACCTCGAGCGTGACCCGGGCAGCGCCGGTCCCCAGCGCCGGGATCGCCAGGCGCCGCAGCCCGAGCCGCTCCGCCAAGAGCAGCACGCGCTGCGTGGCGCGCCCGATGCAACTCGCCTCTTCCCAGGCGCTGACCGCGTGCAGCACGCGGCGGCAGCGCAGGCGCCCGGGCCCAGTGGCGATGCACGCGCCGAGCGGCTGCTCGCCGTAGGCCAGCGCTTCGGCCTCGATCTCGTCTCCGCCGGTCCGCCGCAGCGCTTCGCCGACCCCGGTGCGCATGGCGAGCTGCCAGTTGGCCGAGCTCACGATGCCGTCGGTCTCGACAGTGGCGATGTCCCCGGCCTCGGTGAAGACCTGCACACGGTCGAGGACGAAGCGGTCCGCGCCGAGCTGGGTCGCGCGCAGGGGCCGGGCCGTCGACCGGGCCAGGGCCGCCAGCGCGCGCTGCGGCTCGCCGAGGTCGGCGTAGCGCTGGCTCGGGTTCTTGGCGATCATCTTGCCGATCACGTGCTGGAAGAACGCCTCTTCCGCGCTCTGGGGCGGTGGAAAGCGAGCCTCGTCGGGCGTCTCGAGCAGCTCGTGGGCGTCGAGGAAGGGCGGGGAGCCGTAGCGCAGGTCGAAGATGGTCGCCCCCAGCCCATACACGTCGGCGTGTCGGTCGAGCGCCTCGCCGCGCAGCGCTTCGGGTGCCATGAAGCGCAGCGTGCCGGCGCTGCCGCACAGCTTCTTCTCCGAGATCTGGGTCGGGACGGCCACGCCGAAGTCGCCGAGCTTCAAGGTGCCGTCGACCGAGCCGAACAGGTTCGACGGCTTGAGGTCGCGGTGCAAGATGCCGTACTGGTGGGCGGCGCGCAGGCCCCTGGCGATCTGCGCTGCCGCGTCGCACGCGAACCAGAGCGGCAAGCCCCGGCCGAGCGAGTCGCGCCGCGCGTGGTCGAGCTCGTTCAGATCGATGCCGTCCACGTACTCTTGCACCACGTAGGGCAGCTCGCCGGCGTAGGTCCCCACGTCCAGCGCGCGCACCACGTTCGGGCTGTTGATCCGCGCCATCAGGCGCGCCTCGGTCACGACCCGCTGCTCGCGCTCTTGGGCCGAGCCGCCCAGCTCGGGCTTGAGGGTCTTGATGATCACCGGCGCGGCCAGCACCACGTGCCGCGCGAGCCACACGTCGCCCATGCCGCCGCCGCCCAGGCGGCCCCACACCTCGTAGTCTCGAATGCGCGTGCCGGGCGAGAACATCGCCCCCGAGGATAGCTCAGCGCGGAGCCGCTCGGCGATAGAGCCACCAGCTGCCGTGCTGGGCGACCGCCTCGATGCTGGGGTCCGCCGTGAACAAGTGGGCGGGGCTGTCGTGCCGGCGCACCAGGAACCAGTCGAACCACGCGCCGTTCCGCTTCACATCGAAGAGGTGCGGCTGCCACTCCCAGCGCTCGGGCACCGGCGGCGGGACGTCGGGGCTGCCCACGCGGTAGGCCGCCGGGTTGACGTTCCACACGCTGAAGTGGAACGACAGCGCGCCGCCCTTCTCGGCCTGGACCCAGGCGGGCAGGTGGATGAACGGCGTGATCGTGCGGGTGCTGCCGTCGTGGGCGAACACCAGGTACATCAGGCGCGGCGCCTTGGGGATGTGGCGCACCACTGCTTGGAAGTCGGCGGTGCTCTGGTCGAACGCGTGGTACTGCACCGCCACGTGGTACCCGATGCGCCCCGCCGAGACGGCGAGCGCGGTGACCAGGCACAAACGCACCCAGCCCTGTCGCGGCATGTCCGGCACCGCCGCCAAGAGGATGAACAACGCCGGCGTGAGCTCCCGCGGGTAGACGTACCACCAGAGGCCGATGCGCATGGGCAGCATCAGGAACGCGAACAGGAACCCGCCGGCCAAGAGGAAGGGCAAGAGCGTGACCGCGATGCCCCACCACCACTCGCGAAACGACCGCCGGCGAGCGCGCCCTTGCGCCACGAACCACACCGCGCACGACAGCCCCAGCACCAGCGCGAGGTCGAGGAACCGGTTGAAGAGCAGCTTCTCTTCCACTCCTGCGGCGCCGGCGAAGCCGTCGACCAAGTAGCTGCCGATCTCTTTCAGCCGCTCGGGGGTCCAGGCCAGGTGGCCGCCGAGGTCGGTCTTGTCTTTGCCGGGGTAGAAGTGCCAGCCGAGAAAGATGGCGACGCTGGGGAAGGTCGGCCAGAGCGCGGGCCACAGCCGACGGGTGGCCGGCCACACCAACACCACGCTGCCGAACACCGCGAGCAGCGCGAAGGGGTAGCGGAACAGGTGGGTGAAGAAGACCGCGATCAGGCAGAGCGCCAGCCCGATCTGACGCCCGCGCGTCGGGCGATCGACGATCAGGAGCGCGAAACCGACGCACATCGCAAAAAGCCCGATGGCGCCCACGAAATTGACGAAGCCCCAGTGGGTCAGGTGCATCCAGACCGCGCTCAGCCCGAGCAGCCCCCAGAGCGGGCTCTTCTTCATCCCGTGGAACAGCACCGCGAGACCCGCCGGCAGCATGGCCAGGGTGATCGCCGCCGCGGCCTTGACCGCCACGTGCATCGGCAGGGCCAAGGCCAAGATCGCCCCCAGGGCGTACAGGCTCATGTACGGCACCTTGAATGGCTGCAGCGTGAACTGACGGTCGAAGCCGAAGGTCGGATCCCAGTAGTGGCGGAAGATGGAGACGTCGCTGGCGTGGAACGGCAGATCCGTCATGGGCGGGTAGCGGACCACCATGAACGGGTAGCCGATCACGTAGACCGACGCGGCGACGGCGAGGGCCGCGGCGAGCCAGCTCAGCGGCTCTCGCCGGACGCTGGCGCGGAGCTTCTCGAGCCGGGGTCGCACGGCGGCGACGTTAGCATGCTAGCGTCCCGCCCCAATGGCCGAACCCCATCGCATCGAGGGCTCGACAGTCGTCGTCTCTGGCGGCTGCGGGTTCATCGGCTCGCACCTCGTGAGTGCCCTCGCGGCCCGGGGCGCGCGCCGCATCGTGGTGATCGACAGCTTGCGCTACGGCAAGCCCGAGAACTTGGAAGCCGGCCTTCCCGTCGAGGTCGTGAAGCACGACCTGGGCTTCGGTGACCTTGCGGAGCTCGAGCGCGCGTGCGCGGGCGCGGACTATCTCTTCCACCTTGCCGCCGAGAAGCACAACCAGTCCAAGGACGATCCGACCCGGGTCCTGCGCGCCAACGTCGAAGGCACCGCGGCGCTGCTCGGCGCGGCGTGCCACGGAGGCGTGAAGAAGCTCCTCTTCACCTCGTCGCTCTATGCCTACGGCCGGCTCTCGGGCCCACCCATGGTCGAGACCGAGCACCCGCACCCCAGCACCGTCTACGGCATCAGCAAGCTCACCGGCGAGCATTTGACCGAGTTCTTCGCCCGCCAGCACCGGATCGACTGGGTCAACCTGCGCTACTTCTTTGTCTACGGCCCCCGGCAGTTCGCCGGCACCGGCTACAAGAGCGTGATCGTGAAGAGCCTCGAGCGACTCCTCGCCGGGCAGTCGCCCATCGTCAACGGCGACGGGCAACAGGCCCTCGACTACATTTACGTGGGCGACGCCGTCGAGGCGACGTGCCGTGCGCTCGAGTCGCCGATCTCGGGCGGGCTCTACAACGTCGGTTCGGGGGTCGCGACCTCGGTCCGCGACCTCGTCGCGCTGATGATTCGTGTCTCGGGCAAGGTCGTGGGCGTCGAGGCGGGGCCGGCGGACTTCACGGCGGGCTCCTGCCGCGTCGGAAACGTGGAAGAGATCCACGCTCGCCTCGGGTTTCGCGCGGCCACCAGCCTCGAGCAGGGGCTCACCGCCACCCTGCGCTGGCTCGAGCAGACGGCCTAGCTCCCGTCGGCCCCCAGCCACTCCGAGAGCAGGTGCTCGAACTCGCCGGACTGCGAGAGGCGCAAGATCGCCAAGTTGATCTCCTTCCGCAGCGGCAGCGCCTCGGCGCGGATGCCGATCCCGTAGCCGTGATTGTCGAACGTGCCCGGCAATACCGTCAGCCGCTCTTCGTACTTCTGCTTGACGTGGTACTTGAGGATCGGCGCCTCGAAGACCGCGGCGTCGATCTCGCCGGAGGCGAGGCCCTTCACCAGGTCCTCTGGCGAGACGTACGCCTTGCCGCTCAACCCGCGGGCGTTCAGCCACTTTTCGCCCTGCGACTTCTCGACGCTGCCGACCTTCACCCGGGGCAGGTCCTTGGGGCCGCCCACCGCGGTGGTCAGGCGGCTGGCCGTGAGCTGCGACGACATCTCGGCGGTGAACCCCGAGAGCGCGAGCACGCTGACGATGGCCCACACGATCCCGAGCGACCGGCCGAGGCGCGTCCGGTGCATCGGATCGTTATAGCCAATGAACGTCTCCGTCGCCCAGAAGAAGCCGTGCAAGATGCCGCCGGCTCCCCCGAACTCGTCTTCGTTCCGCTTGCGCTCGATCAGCCACATCACGAAGCCCATCACGAGCAAGATGCCGGTGACGCCACCCAGGACCTTCAGGAAGGCCGACGAAGTGGCAGCTTCCCACAGCACCGCGCCGCCGCCCTTCGTCTCCTTGCGCACCGCGATGCCGAGGCCGGTCGAGAAGAAGGCGTGGGAGAGGTCGAACTTCTTCTCCCCGGCTTCGGTGATGTTCATCGACACCCAGACGTCCACCTCTTTGTGCGCGCGCTCGCGCCAGGTGGTGCGCTCCAGCTGGCGAATCTCGTAGTCCACGCCGACCTCGCGGGCGACGCGCTTCCAGAGCTCCATGCTGATGCCCGTCCACTCGCCGTCGTCACGCCTCACGATGAACGGCGCGATCGGATAGGTGCCGACGATCAGCTTCTTCCGGGGGGCCGGTGCCGGCGCTCCCTCCGCCGCGGCGTCGCTCGGGCCGGCGTCCGGACCGGCGTCGGCCCGAGCGCTGCTTGCCAGGCAGATCGAGAGAACCAACGTCAGCGAAGCCCACCACCACGAAGCCCAACGCATGGGCCGGACCGTAGCCGTGGCGCCCGGCACTGTCACCGGTCTCGCGGTGCCGGCGCGCGGCAGCTTCGCCGCGCCTCCGAGGCGCCTGCCGCGGAGTTGGCACTTGGCGGCAAGCTCCGCTAGACGTGGGTCCGTCGTGCGACTGCTGCTCCTCGTCGGTCTCGGGCTCCTCGCCTGCAACGGTGCGTCGCCGGCGCCCCCGCCGGCGGCCAAGGTCGAACCGGCGCCGACGCCCCAACGGCACCGGGCCCTGCCCAGGCCACCGAAGCCGCCCGCCGTGGCCAGCGCCCGACCCGCGCCGTCCACGCCCGCGCCCACGCCGCCGGCGCTGCCGAGCGCCACGCCCGCACCGCCGGGCATGCTGCCCGTCCCCGCAGGAACCTTCACCATGGGCTCGAGCGACGAGGGTGAAGAAGACGAGCGGCCCGCGCACCAGGTCACCCTGAAGGCGTTCTTGCTTGACGAGCACGAGGTCACCAACGGCCAGTACCTGGAGTGCGTGAACGCGAAGATCTGCAGGCCATGGAAGGCCGACGCGGCCAAGGCCATGAAGTACGGCTCCGAGCAGGAGTTCCGCGGTGCGAGGAAGCCGGTGGTCGGGGTTTCCTTCGACGACGCCAAGACCTACTGCGAGTGGCGAGGCAAGCGTCTGCCCACCGAGGCCGAGTGGGAGCGCGCGGCGCGCGGCGACGACGGTCGCAAGTACCCCTGGGGCAGCGCCTTCCCGGACCCCAAAAAGCACGGGTGCTTCCAGGGGTGCCAGGGTGGAGCCACCGCCGAGGTCGGCTCGTTCCCGGCGGACGCGGGCCCCTACGGCCACCACGACCTCGCCGGCAACGTCTGGGAGTGGAGCGCGGATCACTACGACCCCTACGCGTACAAGCGCCCGAGCGCCGACCGCGGTGTGCCCGGCACCTGTGACGAGATCCTCGCCGCGCAGGACGAGCTACGAAAGAAGAAGCTCGAGGGCTACACGGGTTCGAACCCCATCCCCACGGAGTGCGAACGCGTGCTCCGAGGCGGAGCGTTCAACTACCACGCCAAGGGGCTGCGCTCGTCGAACCGTGTGCACCACCCGGGCACCTGGCGACTCTTGGTCGCCGGCTTCCGTTGCGCCAAAGACGCACCCTGATCAGAAGCTCTGGCCGGTGTTCGGCTGTCCCGGCGTGGCCTTGTTGGGGCCGGCCCAGGTGAAGTCCGCGTACTTCTTGCCGGTGCCCGTCAGCCCCAGCGACTCGCCGGCCACCGTCGTCGAGGTCTCGCTCTTGCCGATGTCCACCGACGCGACGCCGCTCGCCGGTCCGTCGGTGGGAGTGAACTTGCCCTCGTAGGACAGGAACTGCACCACCTTGCCGGCCTTGTCGATCAGCGCGACGCCGTCGGGCTCCGGCGTGGTGTCCGCGCCGCCGTTCTGGATGCCGGCGATCGCCGTCCACACCGTGCCGTACCCGTTCGACTGGCTCGGGATCGTGCCCGCCAGCGTCTTCGTCAGGTACTGCTTCAGCCCACCGGTCGCGCCATTGTAGAAGACCAGCGACCAGCCGCTGAGGTCGCTGCCGGCCGTGCCGGCGACCTCGACGCCCTCGGCGGCATCGGTCCCGGCGTTGTCGTAGTGGATCTCGTTTATCCACACCGTCGGCGTGGTCGGCGTGCCGCCGCAGGTGCCGCACCCGAGTGAGGTGACCTTGGCGGCGCAGGCTGCGCTCCAGGTGGTGAAGCACGAGCTGTCCTTGTCGCCCACGCACTCGAGGACCGCGTCGCTCGAGCACTTGCCCGCGCTGCAGCAGTCCGACGGCGTGGGACACGTGCCGCACTTGAAGAGCAAGGTCTCGCCCGCGCACGCCGCGTCCCACTCCGTCTGGCAGCAGTACTTGTCTTGCGCGCACACGCAGGCTTGCACCGTCGAGTTGGTGCAGCCCGCCACGTAGGGCGTCTCGGTGCAGCAGTCGCTCTTCGGTGCTGCGCCGCCGGTGCCGCCGCTCGCGCCGCCGCCGCCCGTCGCGCCGGTGCCGCCGGTGCCGCCCGTACTGCCCGTACCGCCGGCCCCGCCCGTCGCCGGTTTGCCGCCACCCCCGCCGGCTCCGCCGCTGTTGCCGCCGCCCGTGGCGCCGCTGCCGCTGCTCGATCCACTTCCTGAAGTCCCGCCCGAGCCCGAACCGCTCGCGCCCGCCTGTCCCGCCGCGCCGCCAGCGCTCTGCCCGCCCGCGTTGCCGCCGCCGGTGGCGCCGCTGCCGCCCGTGGCGCCGCCGCCCGTGGCGCCGCTGCCGCCGCTCCCGTAGCCGCCGCTCGCGCCGTTGCCGCCGATGCCAGAGTACGCACCGGCTCCCGCCCCGCCGCCGCCGCCGGACCCTTCGGCCTGTGCGCAGGCAACCAGTGACACCAACGAGACACCCATCAGCCCGAGGATCGTGCGTCGCATGACCCACGAAGTTACCGACCTTCGACTTTCTTTCAAGCACGCGTCGAGTCGCTGATGAGTCTCGCAGAGTTGGCTCGTGTGGAGCGCACGTGGATCCGAGCTCGTGCGTGTGGGCGCACGACGAGCCCACGGGGCGCGCGCCGGCTGGCGCGAAACGGCGTCGCTCAAGCTCCGGAGCGCGCCGCCGTTCCACTGCTCGAAGCCGAATGACCTTCACCACCGACATCGACGTTGCTCGCTCACGGCGCTTGGTCGCAGGCTCCAGCGTCATCCTACATTGTCACCACTACAACTCGCGCTTGCAGAAGGCGATCGAGGGCGCGACCGCGGTCGACGGGCGGAGCCTCTGGATGGCCAGCGCCGAGGCGTCTTGGACGGGAGTGCTGCTGCGCGCGCTCGACGGCGTCAGCGGCCCGCACGAGCGCTGGCAGCGCTGCCTCGAGCTCTACCAGTTTCTGGGTTTCGGACGATTGCAGGTGCCCGACGGCGAGCTGCCGGAGACCAAGGTCGTCGCCCTGGCTTCGCACTTCGTCGAAGGCTGGTCCGCCCGCGAGCCCGAGCGCACCGAGCCCGTCTGCAGCTTCGCCGCCGGCTTCCTGCAGGCTGCCGCCTGGGTGGCGCTCGGTCGGGCCGTCAGCTTCGAGGAAGTTGCCTGTCAGCAGGGCCGGGCGCCCGCGTGCGAATTCGTGCTGCGCCCGCGGACGGGGCCCGCGCCACGGCCGATCGAGCAGGTGGTGGCGCGTGCGGGTGACGCGCCGATGAAGCCCATCGCACCCGTTCGCCCGGGGGTGGACGAGGGCAAGATCGTCGCGGCGGTTTCTTCCATGCCCATCGCGGGCGACGATCGCGGGCTCATCCCCGCCTTCAACGTGTTCTTGGCCAGCATGCCGGCCGACTTCTACAACCACGCCTCGGTGACGTTCCTCGCGGCCATGCGCGAGGCTGGCATGGGAGCGCTGGGCCGACGGCTCTTGATGCAGGTCGCCGAAATCTGCGGGCTCAATACCTTCTCCGGAATTCGCTCGTCCGCCGAGTGGGATGCCCTGATCGCGCCGATGTGTCACGACCCGGCGGACGAGATGGTCGGCCTGGTCGCCGTCAGCAACGCGCTCGGGTGGGGCAGCTGGCGGGTGATGGATCTGGTCCCCGGCGAGTCCTTGCGGCTCGTCGCGGGCAACGGCTACGAGGCGGAAGGCCAGCTCGAGCTGGTCGGACCGAGCCTCGAGCCCTGCTGCGTGATGCTCACTGGAGTCTCGGCCGGGCTGATGGATTTGGTGTACGGCACCGGCTCGGTGCGGGAGCGGGTCGGTCAGTTCGCCGCGGTCGAGCACCGCTGTCGAGCCGCGGGCGCCGAGTGCTGTGAGTTCCTGGCGGAGGAGGCCGCATGACCGGCGCCTACCGGGAGCGCGTGTTCTCGTGTCCCCGGGACCGGACGTACAAGTACTACCTCCCGAAGGAAGAGGCCCAACCGGCCTGGCAGCGCTTGAGCGAGGAGTTCGGCGCCCCGACCCCAGGCGCATGCGGAGTGTTGGTCCTCGAGACCCCGCGACTGCTCTTGCGGGCACCGTCTTGGGGAAACCCCGTCACCGTGATTCGCAAACGCGGCTGGTCCGAAGACGACGTGCGGCGCTTCCACGAGCTGATTCGCTTCCCCGGGGACCTGCAGGAATGACCCGGCCGTGGCACGAGATAAGCCTCGATCGCAGCGGCGCCATTCTCGCAGCCGGTGCCGACCTGGCCGCAGTGCTCGGCTGCGACGTCGGTGACCTGATCGGGCGCCGGCTCGACGAGCTCGCGAGCCCCGTCGACCCGGTCGCGGTGCAAGACTACGTCGAGCATGTGACCTCTCGCGGCCTTCTGGGCCTCGACCTCGTCCTCTGCTGGCGGGTCAGCGGTGTCGATCACCCCGTGCACCTGACGGTCGGCGGAGAGCCCGCCGCGCCGGTCGGCTGGGTCGAGGTGGCCCAGCCCGGCGGCGCCCTCGGTCAGCTGGTGCTGACGCGCACGCTCTGGCGCTCGGTAGTGGCGACCATGAGTGATGGCATGGCCGTGCTCGACGGAGCGGGGCGGGTGGTCGAGCACAACGCCGCGTTCTTTCGTTTGCTCGGTGCACGCACCGCCGAAGGCGGGCACGTGCTGGAGGAGTTCGTGGCCGGGCGGAGCTTCGCGGAGCTCGTCGCCGGGACCGGGCTGGACGCCGTTCTCCCGGCGTTGGCTGCGGCCAAGCCCCGACAGCGTCGGTTCCAAGGCCGCGTGAGACACTGCGGCCGGGAGCTCGACGTCGAGCTGTCCCCCGCGGTGGGGGCGGCGCGCGCCAACGCTGCGTGCGCGCTGATCTTGCGCGATCGCACCGCTGACGCCGAGCTGGCGCACGCCCACGCGCAACTGCGGCAAGAAATCGCCGAGCGCGAGCGGATCGAGGTCAACCTGCGCCAGAAGCAGAAGCTCGAGGCTGTTGGGCAACTGGCCGCCGGTATCGCCCACGAGATCAACACACCGGTGCAGTACATCGCTGACACCAGCCATTTCCTCCGCGATGGCGTCACCGACCTGTATGGTCTGCTCGCAGCGACCCAGCAGGCCCTCGAGGCCGCTGCCAGTGGGGCCAACGCGGGGGGCTTGCTCGAATCGCTCGAGGCCCGCCGCTCGGAGATCGACTTCGAGTATCTGGAGCAGCAGACGGGGCCCGCCTTCGCGCGGCTTCTGGACGGCGCCGAGCAGGTGGCCACCATCGTGCGAGCCATGAAAGAGTTCTCGCACCCGGGTCACAAGGACATGGCCGAGGCCGACTTGAATCGCGCCGTGGAAAACACGCTGATTGTTTCGAAGAACTCGTACAAATACGTCGCGAACGTGGTGACCGAGTTGGGCGAGCTCCCGCGGGTGAAGTGCACGATTGGCGAGATCAGCCAGGTGCTGCTCAACCTGGTGGTCAACGCCGCACACGCCATCGAGGACGCGCGGGCGGCAGATCCCGAGCGTGCCGACCGTCCCGGAACCATCACGGTGCGGAGCTGGCAGGACGGCGCTGACGCTTGCGTCAGCGTCGGCGACGACGGTCCCGGGATCCCCGACGACATCCGAGGCCGGGTCTTCGATCCGTTCTTCACGACCAAGAGCGTTGGTCGTGGCACCGGCCAAGGGCTCGCCCTGGCGCACTCCGTCGCCGAACGCCACGCGGGACGCATCGAGCTTTCGACCGCGGTCGGAGTCGGAACGACCTTCACGCTGCGGGTGCCCATCGCCGGACCCGCAAAGCCCGCGGCCGCCTGAGCCGACCGGGATCAGAGCTCGGCGAGCAGGGCATCCACCACGGCCAGCTGCGCCGCGCTACGCGAGGTGCCCCAGCGGTGTGGGAAGTGTAGCGCCCTGCCCGGCGCCGCCTCGGTCTCGTCGACGATGGCCAGAGTCGGGCCGGCGTGGGTCTCGCTCGCGTCGAGCAGCAGGGCTCGGGCGCCGGCCTCGGGTCGACCCGGCGCGACGCGGATCCCCGCGGTCTCGAGCCGGGCGGTGACGTGCCGCGCGAGCGGTTCGTCTTCGGCCACCACGTAGAGCGGAGGCTCCGTCGCGCGCAAGAAGTCCAGCGCGACGCTGCCCTCGGCCTCTGCACGCTGGGCGTCGGTGGGCGACACCGCACCGAGCGCCGCCAAGGCGGCTACCAGCGCGCCGAGCGTCGGTCGCCGGCAGTAGAAGGTCATGAAGTTGCCGTAAAACGGCGGAGAAACCCGGGTCTCGTCGAACAGCCGCTGGAGGTTCTCGGCGGTGAAGTGGCGAGTTTCGAAGAACGGGAACGACACGCGGTCCACCACGAAGCCGTGATCCCTGAGGAATCGGAACATGCCGTCGGCGGAGAACAGGCTCACGTGCGTGTCGTCGTGGAGCAGGCGGTAACGCTCGCCGAAGCGCCGCGCGCACCCGCTGTCGAAGTCCGGAGTGCCCAGCAACAGCACCCCGTGCTTCTTGAGCACGCGACGCATCTCGAGCACGAGTGGACCGGGATCGGTGACGTGCTCGATCACGTGGTGGGCGATCACCAGGTCGAAGTGTTCGTCGGGGTAGTGGGCGCTCTCGAGGGTGCCAACGTGAACCTGGGCCAGCTGCCGGGCGCGTTCGGCGGCGAAGGTCGAGAGCTCGACGCCATGTCGCTCCCAGGCCGGGCTGAGTCCCGAGAGGAAGAATCCCAGCCCGCACCCCACGTCGAGCACCCGACCCGGGGTCAGCTGGCGCACGAATGCGAGCTCTTCGGCCAGGTCGCTCAGGTGCAGCGCGCGCTCTTCCAGGCGATTGCGTTCGCGCCCGTCGGGGTCGCGCACCACGTGCCAATACGCGCCTTCGTAGTCCGGCGGCCGAGTGCAGGCGCGGGCCTGGTAGTAGCGCGATGCGGTCATGCGGCTCGGATCGGCGCCAGGACCAACAGGCCGGCCCGCTCGCACTCTCGCACCAGGTCGTGAGCCAGCCGCGAGCCCGCCACCTCCGCGTGACGTGCCAGATCTGCGGCGGCGCGGCCGAGCTCGGACTGGGTCGGCGTCGAGGTGGGAACGGACTGTACTCGACAGCGAGCCCGCGCCAGGCGGAAGGCCGCCACGGCGAGGTTCTCGCTGCTCGAGACGAGCTCACCGAACGCGCTCGGGTCTTCGTTCAAGTGGCGCAGCCACTCGCCCGGCCGCTCGAGCTCGTCGTTTCGGTTCATGGCCCCGGCCGTTGCAACCTTTGGGCCACCCGCAACCGCGCGAACGCTGTCCGGACTCGCACCCCTCGGCGTCAGAAGATTGGCGCTCGGGGTCAGGGCATGGTCGCGAAGCTACGCTCGGGGTTGCTCGTCGTCCTCTTCCTCTTCGAGGGCGGCGCCGTGGCACTTCTTGAACTTCTGGCCGCTGCCACACGGGCACAGGTCGTTGCGGCTGATCTTCGGGGTGCTGGGCGCGGGCGCGGGGCGGGGAGGGGGCACCGACTGCGGCCGACCGCCTTCGCCCAGGGCGTCGGCGATGGCCTCGGGTGAGGCATTCACGTGACGCGCCACCGCGTGCTCGAGCAGATCCTGGTGCTCGGCGGCGGCCTCGGCCTCGATGGCCTCGATGTCCTCGCGGCGCTGGATCTGCGCCTCGAAGAAGCGCTGCAGCACGGTGCCGCTGTCCTTGGCCATCATGTTCAAGAACAGGTTGTAGCCCTCTTTCTTGTACTCGTTCTTCGGGTCCTTCTGACCGTAGCCGCGCAGGCCGATGCCGTCGCGCAGGTGCTCCATGTTGGTCAGGTGCTCGACCCAGGCTTGATCGATGGCCTCGAGGTAGATGTAGCGGAACACGCGCATCGCGTTGTCCACGCCGAGCTCTTTCTCGCGGGCGAAGTACTGGGCTTCGGCCCGCTGGTACAGGTCGCGCACCAAGAGCTCGGGGTCGCCGAAGTCCTCGAGCTCGCGCCCGATCTTCAGCTTGAAGTGCTCTTGCATGCCGTCGCGCAGGCTCGTCCAGTCCCACTCTTCCGGGGGCTTGTTCTCGGGGCAGCTCTCCTCGACGATCGCGGCGATCACGCGGTCGATCAGGTCCAGCATGCGCTCGCGCTGCTCCGAGAGGCCTTGCGACACGAGCTCGATCAGCTCGTCGTACATCTCGACCGGAGTCCACTTCTTGGCGCGGTCCTCGATGTCGATGCGCACGCCCCACAGCTGGTAGACCTCGCGCTGCAGCGCCTCGAGCTCGACCAGCTTTTCCGCCGCGGCAAAGTCCTTGCGCTTGGGCGCGGGGCTGCCGTTCTCGCCGTCGCTGTCCTCGTCGTCGTCCCCGCCCGACGACGCCGTGACGGGCGGGTCGACGAAGTACGTGAGCAGCTTGCCGACCAGCGGCCGGGTCTGCTTCTTGATCGCCTTGTCCACGGGGATGGCGCGGACGCCGCCGGTGGGCTTGCCCACCTCGTCCAGCTCTTCCGGCTCGTAGCGGCCGAGCAAGAGCTGTTGGCGCAGCGTGTACACCGTCCTGCGCTGCGCGTTCATCACGTCGTCGTACTCGAGCAGGTTCTTGCGGATGTCGAAGTTGCGCTCTTCGACCTTCTTCTGCGCGTTCTCGATGCTCCGGCTCACCCAGGGGTGCTCGATCGGCTCGTCGTCGGGCAGACCCATGCGGTCCATCAGGTTCTTCACCCGGTCGCCGGCGAAGATGCGCATCAGGTCGTCTTCCAGCGACAGGTAGAAGCGGCTCGAGCCCGGGTCACCCTGGCGGCCGGCGCGACCGCGCAGCTGGTTGTCGATGCGGCGCGACTCGTGGCGCTCGGTGCCGACGATGTGCAGGCCGCCGAGCTCGACGACCTCGTCGTGCTCTTCCTTGCACAGCTTGTCGTACTTCTTCTGGAGCCGTTCGTACTCTTCCGGGTCCAGGTCGACGTCTTTGCCCGACTGCTTGAGCTCCCACTTGGCGAGCATCTCGGGGTTGCCGCCCAAGAGAATGTCGGTGCCACGCCCGGCCATGTTGGTGCTGACGGTGATGGCGCTCTTGCGCCCGGCCTGGGCCACCACGAACGCCTCGTTCTCGTGGTGCTTGGCGTTCAGCACGTGGTGAGGAATGCTCTTCTTGGTCAGGATCTTGCTGATCGCCGCGCTCTTCTCGACGCTGGTGGTGCCCACCAGCACCGGGCGCCCGGCCTCGTGCTCGGCCATGATCTCTTTGATCACCGCCGTGAACTTCTCGCGCTCGGTCTTGTAGACGATGTCGTGCTCGTCCACCCGGATCATGTCTTTGTTGGTCGGGATGGCGACGCAGTCCAGCTTGTAGGTCGAGTGGAACTCGCTGGCTTCGGTCTCGGCGGTGCCGGTCATGCCACCGAGCTTCTTGTACATCCGGAACAGGTTCTGGAAGGTGATGGTCGCGATGGTGCGACTCTCTTCCTGGATGCGCACGTTCTCTTTGGCCTCGACCGCCTGGTGCAACCCGTCGCTCCAGCGGCGACCGGCGAGCACGCGGCCGGTGAACTCGTCGATGATCAGCACCTTCCCGTCGGGGCTCACCATGTAGTGCTGGTCCCGCTTGTACAGGGCGTGGGCCTTCAGCAGCTGATACAAGATGTGCAGCGCCTGCATGTTGGCCGGGTCGTACAGGTTGCCGATGCCGATCAGCTTCTGCACGTACTCCACGCCGTCGTCGGTGAGCGTGGCGCTGAACGCCTTCTCGTCCACGTTGTAGTGCTCGTCCTTGCTGAGCTTGGCGACCACCTCGTTGAGCGTGCGGTACTTCTCGCTGGCGGCATCCGCCGGCCCGCTGATGATCAGCGGCGTGCGCGCCTCGTCGATCAAGATCGAGTCGACCTCGTCGACGATGGCGAAGTTGAGCGGGCGCTGCGCGTAGTCCAGGGCCGAGAACTTCAGGTTGTCGCGCAAGTAGTCGAAGCCGAACTCGTTGTTCTGGCCGTAGGTGATGTCGCACTTGTACGCGCGCCGTTTGTCCGCGTCGCTCTGCTGGGGGATCACCACGCCGATGGTCAGGCCCAAGAAGTTGTACAGGCGCCCCATCCACTCGGCGTCGCGCTTGGCCAGGTAGTCGTTCACCGTGATCAGGTGCACGCCCTTGCCCCCGAGGGCGTTCAGGTAGACGGCGAGGGTCGCGACCAGGGTCTTGCCTTCACCGGTGCGCATCTCGGCGATCTTGCCCTGGTGCAAGACCATGCCGCCCATCAGCTGCACGTCGTAGTGCCGCATCTTGAGCGCGCGCTTGCCGCCCTCGCGACAGACGGCGAACGCCTCGATCAAGATGTCGTCCAGCGTGGCGCCGTTGTCGAGCTTCTCCTTGAACTCTGCGGTCTTGGCCCGGAGCTCGTCGTCCGAGAGGGCGGAGATGGGCTTCTCGAGGTCGCTGATGGCGGAAACGATCGGCCGCATGCGCTTGACCGCGCGTTCATTGGAAGTGCCGAAGAGCTTTTTGGCTACCCAGGTGAGCATCGAGACTCTCTTTGCCGAGCCGCTCCGGCGCCGAAAGTGGCGCCGGCAGGCCGCGAAAAGTCGCTGGAAGCTAATGCCTCGTGCCGAGACACGCCAGAGCGAACGGCGGCCCCGGGCCGGGGGCAGGACAAAGCCCGCATTCCGAGGGCTTACGCTGCTGCCTCTGGCAACATCGCGGGCTTGGCCCCACGGTTCGGGAGCCAACTCCTGTAGTATGGCGGCGCTCCCCGGATGACTTCCGACGACGAGCTCGTATCGCGTTCCGAGCGCCGGATCGGTGCCGTCATCGACGGAACCTGGCAACTCCGGCGGCTGCTCGGCGTCGGCGGCATGGCTGCGGTGTACGCCGCCGTCGACGGCAGCGGAGAGCGCGCGGCCATCAAGCTGATCCACCACCACCTGTCGAAGAACCCGGCGGTGCGCGCACGCTTCCAGCGAGAGGCGTACATCGCCAACAAGATCGAGCACCCGGGTGTGGTCGCCATTCGCGGCGACGGCACCAGTCACGACGGCGAGCCCTACATCGTGATGGAGCTGCTCCGGGGGCAGTCGATCGACCAGTTGCTCGAGGCGCACCGCGGCCGCCTGACCCTTCGCGACGCGCTGCACATCGCCGAAGGCGTGCTTCAGGTCCTCGAGGTCGCCCACGGCCTGGGTGTGGTGCACCGCGATCTGAAGCCCGAGAACGTCTTCCTCACCGAGGGGGGCGAGGTGAAGGTGCTCGACTTCGGCATCGCGCGCTTGCTCGACACCTCGAAGGACACCGGTCAGACCCGAACCGGGATCATCATGGGCACGCCGTCGTTCATGGCCCCCGAGCAGGCGCTCGGCCGCTGGTCCGAGGTCGACGCGCGCACCGACCTTTGGGCGGTGGGCGCCCTGGTCTTCTTGCTGGTCAGCGGGCGGCTGGTCCACGGCTCGGGCACCGGGAGCGACATGCTGATCCGCGCTGCGACACGCTCCGCGCCGTCCCTCGCGCGGGTCGCCAAGGCGCCGCTCTCGCTGGTGCGGCTGGTCGATCGCTCGCTGGCGTTCGACCCCCGTCGCCGTTTTTCGGATGCGAAGAGCATGCTCGCCGTGCTCCGGTCGGTGCAGCGCGAGCTCGGCGACCGCGGGCTGGTCGAGCGGCTCGGAGGCGGGTCGAAGCCGCCGCCGTCGCCCTACGAAGCTCCGACCATCGCCGGCGAAGCCGAGCCTTCGCGCCCCTCGTCGCCCGTCGTGACCGACGACGTCGAGGTCGAGATCGGGGACGAGATCGAGATGGACCTCGACGACCTGGTCGAGCCCGAGCCGCTGCCGCTGACCCACGACGGCACACCGTCGGCGCCGGGTATCGACGCGCCCTCGCCGACCAGTCGCCCGCTGTCACGCCGGGTCGAGGCCGCGTCGATCGTCGACGATCGCTTCGCCGAGTCCGTGGTTGCGGCCTATCGCCGCGCGCTGCCCCAGGGTGCGGCCGACGCAGTCACGGAGCCGATTCGAACGGGACTGCGTCGGTTGGCGACCCGCGCGCCCGACGCTGCCATGCGGCTGCTCTTGGCGCTGTGCAGCGCCGTGGACGATTCCGCCCAGCCCGACAACGATCAGGTCCGGCGCTCGTTCGCCAGCGCGGTGGTCTCGACCCGCGCCCTGGGCGCGCTCTTGCAGAGCGCAGCCACGCCCGGCGTCGACCAGGCCGTGGGCGTCGCGGCCATCGGCAAGCTGCTCGATTTCTTGGGCGACGCGCACGCGGGCGTCGTCCTCGAGAACCTGACGGCGGTGCCCGACGGCGAGCTCAAGGACATCTTGCGAGCCTACCTGGCGCGCAGCAGCGCCGGCTACGAAGTGCAGATCGGCGCGCTCTTGGCCCAGGCCCCGGCCGAGCTCGGGGTCGAGCTGGTGCGGGTGCTGCGTCGCATGAAGACGCCAGGGGCGAGAGAGGCGCTGGCCCAGGCGCTCGACAGCGAGCACGCCGACGTGCGCAGGGCCGCCGTCGCGGCGCTGGGCGTCGAGGTGCACTGAGCGGCCGCGGTCCTCCGGGGCGGCGCCACACGCTGACGGCGCGCAGTAATTGCGCGCCCCTTTCCGGCCCGCTGACGCGTGCCGGGCCACGTGAGAAGATGCGCGCATGAGGGACCGGATCAAGCGCTCGCTCGAGGCCTTCTACGCGTTCATGGACGAGCCGATCTACCTCGGCTCGCGACCCATCTTGGTCCTGCTGCTGGTGCCCTTGGTCATCGGCTTGATGCAGCCGCTCTGGCACATCGAGATGACCGCGCCGCAGTACCCGAAGGGGTTGTCGCTCCATGTCTTCGCTCACACCCTGGTGGGTGGGCACGACGGGGCGGACATCAAAGAGATCAACATCCTGAACCACTACATCGGGATGCAGAAGCTCGAGCGCGCGATGTTCACCGAGCTCGACTGGCTGCCGTTCGGCTTCGGCGCGCTGGCGCTCTTGTTGGTGCGCGTCGCCGCCCTGGGTAACGTGCGCGCGCTGGTCGACCTTGCCGTGCTGGTGCTGTATTTCGGCGGGTTTTCGCTGTTTCGATTCGTGCACAAGATGCACGCGTACGGCCACGACCTGTCCCCCGACGCGCCGATCAAGGTGCAGCCCTTCATGCCGGCGATGTGGGGGCACAAGCAGATCGGCAATTTCTCGACCCACGCCTACCCGGGCACCGGGACGTTCCTGATCGGCACGTTCGCCACCGGGATCTTGTTGGTCGCGCTCTATCACCTGGTGGTGGGTCGCCTGCGCGCGCGCCGGGCGCTGAAGATGGCGACGGCCCAGGCCGCTGGCCCGGCGGACGAGTGATGCGCGGGTCGGCGCTCGCCGGCGTCACCTTGGGGCTCTGGGTCGCGGGCTGTCGATGCGAGCCCGAGCCAGTGGTGCACGTGGCGGAAGCGTCTGCCCATACGGTCGCCGAGTGCGACCCGCGCACGACCGAGAAGCTCGGGATCCCGTTCTCGAAGCTATGCCCCCAAGATCTGCCGGTCGCGGGCGCGAAGTTTGCTCCGTTCTGGATCTCGGCGCACCCGCTCGGCTGCTCGGCGGGCGCTCACGAGACGGTGCGTTGCCCGGTCGTGACTCCGTTCAACCACCCCACCGCGGGCGAGACGCGCCGTCCGGAGCCCGTGCCCAGCCGCCTGGCCACCGTGATCGACGCCAACGCCGCCCAGGGCTGGTGCTACATGCGGTTCGCCGGTCGCCTGCCCACGCGAGAAGAGCGAGCCCGCGCCGAGCTGGGCCTGGGCCTCGCGGCCGTGACGGTGACGGTGTCTTCGGGCGAGCCCACGCATTTCGAGCTGGCGCGCCTGGCGGAGTGGGTCACCGAGGAGCCCTGCGAGACCCCGACCATCGCGAAGTGCAAGCCCGGGATGTACCCGAGCGGCGAGCGTCGCCCGATCGCCTGGGATCACCAGGTGGACTGCAGCGCCGCACCGCTCGAGAGCGACGCCGGGCTCTCCCTTCTGTCCGTGGGGGAGAGCTGTCCGGCGCCGGGCTTCGATTGGGACGTGACCCACGGGAGGCTGCCCTGCGCTGCACGGAGCGTGGCCGACCGCGGGGCGCTCTTGGGATTTGCGCTGACCTGCCTGCGTCCGGGCCACGCCGCGCCGCACCCCCCGGACGAGCCCGCCACCACCGCCGCGGTGCGCTGCGTGATGCCCGGGACGATGCGCTGAGCGGTCGCCTGCTGTCACCGCGTGCGCAGCCGGCGCAGCCCCAACCCCGGCTCCGCGACGCCTACTCGCGCTTGCCGTTCCATCACCAGGCCGCGACGCTTCAAGAGCCGGTACATCGTCACGCCATTCACGCCCGCCCGGCGCGCCGCTTCGCGCACGTTGCCCCGGCAGTCGCCGAGCAGCTCGAGCAAGTAGCGTCGCTCGAGCGGGGCCAACCACTCCTCGCGCAGCTCGAGCAGCGTCTTGTCCCCGCGCACACGTGCGGGCGCTTGGGGCGCGGCGCGGCGGAGCGGGCCGGGAAGATCGTCGACCCCGATTTCTTCCTTGGTCGTCATCGCCGCCGCGTGCTCCATGCAGTTGCGAAGCTCGCGCAGGTTGCCGGGGAAGTCGTGGGCCTCGATGGCGGCGATCGCGTCGGCCGAGAGGCGAAGCCCGGGCCGCCCGAGGTCTTGCGCCGCTCGGCGCAGGAAGGTCTCGGCGATCACCTCGAGGTTGTTCTTGTAGGTGCGGAGGGCCGGCAGCTCGAGCGTGACCACCCCCACGCGGTAGTACAGGTCGTCGCGGAAGGTTCCGGCGCGGACCATGCTGGGTAGGTCGCGGTGGGTGGCGCAGATCAGCCGCACGTCGATCGGCTTGGGGGCGGCGTTGCTGCCCACCGGCAAGATCTCGCGGGCCTCGAGCACCCGGAGCAGCTTGGCCTGCAGCGCGGGCGCGAGATCGCCCACCTCGTCCAGGAACAGCGTGCCACCGTTGGCCTTCTCCATCTCGCCCAGCTTGGTGAAGGTCGCGCCGGTGAAGGCCCCTTTGACGTGGCCGAAGAGCATGCTCTCGAGCAGCGGTTCGGGGATCGCCGCGCAGTTCACCGAGACGAAGGGTGCCTCGCTGCGTGGGCTGTTGAAGTGGATCGAGTGCGCGACCAGCTCTTTGCCGGTGCCGCTCTCGCCCTGGATCAACACCGGGATGTCGGTGGCGGCCACCTGCTCGATCTGATGCTCGACCCACAACCACTCGGGGGAGAGGCCCTGGAGCAGGAACGGTCGTTTCCTTCCGCCGGCACCCGCCCGATACATCTGCGCGCGCCGGAGGAACTTCGCGGCGCTCGTCGCCACCGCCGTCAGCGTCGCTTCGGTGTCCTCGGGAAAGGCCCTGGGCTCGGCGCTCGAAACGCTGAGCACGCCGATGGGGCGACGCTGGTAGACGATCGGCACGGCGACGATCGAGCGAACGTCCACCAGGTACTTGGCGTAGTGGGGATCGTGCGCGGTGTCGTCGGAGCGGTAGGCGCGGTTCTCCCGGAACACCCAGAGCGCGATCCCGTCCGGGCGCCCGTCGGTGCGATGCTGCAACAGCAGGCCGGGGACCGTCATCACCACGCCGTCGACGACATGGAAGTCGAGCCGGAGCGCCTTCTCGGGGTCGTCCCAGACGAACAGCGCGCCGTAGCGCGCGCCGGTGCGATCCATCGCCGCTTCGAGCACCACTCGCTCGGTGTGCTCCTCGGCGGCGCCGTGGAAGCGCTCTTCCAAAGATTTGCCATCAGGCATTCAGAGTTGGAGATATCGCAGCAAGAGTTGCGCTAAAGCAACAGACATCCCTGCCGCCCTGGCCATTTCCACGAGCTTTCGCCGGGGGAAGCTCTGGCACACAGTGTGCGTATGGGTGCGACGTCGCCAGGAGGCACCCCGATGATCCGCACCCGTTCCCAGTCGATTCTCGCTCTCCCCTGGGTGCTCGCCCTCGGGGCTTGCGCCGCCGAGACCGCACCCCGTGACGAGCGTGCCCTCGAGACCGAAGCACGGCTCGGTGGCGAGAGCATCGTGGTGAACGAGTGCTCGACCGGTAGCTCGGGCTTCATCGAGCTCTACAACGACGGGACGACGCCCGTCGACCTGGCCCTGGACGCCGCTCGCTGCTGGTACGTGGACGACGTCTCCGGAGGCGGCTCGGCCAAGCGACTGACTGACGCCAACGTGAATCACGAGACCGGTTCGGCGACGTGCGCCGCAGCGGGTCGCCCGGCGACCTGTGGGCTGGTCGCTCCCGGCGAGCGCGTCTGGATCGGCTACTCGTACGTCAACTCGACCACCGCGGACTCGTGTCGCCTGCTCACTGCGCCTCTCACCGGCGGCACCTGCGGGGCGCAGACCGATCTGATGGTCGGAGGGAGCACCGCCTCGACGGCGGCAGGCCAATGCTTCGGGCGCTCGGCGGACGGCGCGGCCTGGCAGAGCTCGGCCATTCCCTGCTCGAAGGGCGCGTCGAACGGCTGTGCTCAGGCGGGGCAGGCCTGTGACGACGGGGATGCCTGCACGACCGGCGAGACCTATTCGGCAACGTGTCAGTGCGGGGGCGGCGCTTCGGCATCGTGCGACGACCAGAACCCCTGCACCGCCGACAGCTGCGACCCGACCGGCGGTTGCGGCCATGCGAGCGTCCCCGACGGCACGGCGTGCGGCACGGGCCTGAGCTGCTCGGCCGGAGCGTGCGTCGCGGCCCCGCAGCCCTCGGGCGCGCAGATCGTCCAGCAGGGTGCGGCCGACCGGATCTTGCTCCGCGGCACGGTGGTCACCGAGACCGGCTTCTTCCAGGGCGAGGTCCTGGTCGAGGGCGACACCATCACCTGCGCCGCAGCGAGCTGCGCCGGCCTGGTCCAAGCGATGAGCCCGGGGCCGACCATCGTCGCCACGAACGGCATCATCTTGCCGGGCCTGATCGACACCCACAACCACATCTTGTTCGACATCTTCGACGAGTCCGACTGGTCCCCCACCAAGGTTTACACCAACCACGATCAGTGGCCGAACGACGCGCGCTACGGCGCGATGGTCGATGCCAAACAGCACCTGAACGGCGAGTACGGCTCGACCGTGAACGTCAACTGCGAGCTCAACAAGTACGGCGAGCTCAAGGGGCTGATCGCCGGAACAACCAGCATCGCCGGCGCGGCGAACCCCGCCGACAAGATCTGCTATGGCTCGCTGGCGCGCACCATCGACCAGAAATCGAACGATCTTCCCAGCGACAAGGTCCAGGCGTCGACGCTCTTCCCGAACGCGGCATCAGCCGACGCAATCTGCAAGAACATCGCGTCGGACAAGACCGATGCGTTCCTGGTCCACGTCGGCGAGGGCGTCGATCAGACGGCGCTGAACGAGTTCGCCAAGCTCTGGACCGTGCCGACCACCGACGGTTGTCTCCACGCCCCCGAGACCTCGATCGTGCATGGCACGGCGTTCGGCGACGCCGAGTTCACCACCATGCAGCAGCGCGGCATGAACCTGGTCTGGTCGCCCCGCTCGAACGTCTTCTTGTACGGGGCCGGCACGGATCTGACCAAGACCACCAACATCCCGCTGGCGCTCGCCAAGGGCATCAACGTCAGCCTTGCCCCGGATTGGTCGATCGGGGGCAGCCAGAACCTGCTCGACGAGCTGCGCTTCGCCAACGCCGTGGACGACGGCGCCTTTGGCAACGTGCTGACCCCGAAGAAGCTGTTCGAAATGGTGACCCTCGCTCCGGCCAAGAACCTGGGACTCAGCCACCTGATCGGCTCGATCGCGGTGGGAAAGAAGGCCGACCTGCTCGTGATTGGCGGCAACGCCGCGGCGCCCTACGACGCGCTGCTCGCGGCCGACCCCTCGAACGTGCGGATCGTCATGGTGGGCGGTCGCGCGCTCTACGGTGACTCGCAAGTGAGCGCGCTCGCCCCTGTCGGACCGGCCTGCGAGGCGCTGCCGGTGTGTGGCGCCCAGAAGTTCGTGTGCGTCGCCGAGAGCGGTGGCACCGCGACCAACAAGCTGGGCCAGACCCTGTCCGACATCGTGAACGTGCTCTCGAGCGAGCTTCAGGCCTACGACGATCAGAACCTGACGCCCTGGGACTTCGCGCCCATCGCGCCTCTCGCGAAGTGCGCGCCGTCGGGCGGCTGATCAGCCGCGCTTCTTGCGCTGCGCCAGGCGAGCCGTCTGGCGCTCGCGGGCGCCCTCCCACCGGCGACGGTCCTCGTCGGTCTCGAGCAGCAGCGGCGGCACGGGGCAAGGCTTGCCGGCGTCGTCGATCGCCACGTACACCAGGTACGCCGAGTTGGTGTGGGTGATCTCTCCGGTGATCGGGTTCTCGGCGTGGACGTGGACCCCGACCTCGACCGAAGTCCTGCCCGCGTAGTTGACGCTGGCCTTGCAGCAGAGCAGCTCTCCCACGTGGACCGGTGACACGAACGACATCTCGTCGATCGACACCGTGACGCACGGGCGCTGAGCGTGACGCATGGCTGCGATGCCACCGGTCTCGTCGACCATCTTCATGATCAGGCCGCCGTGGACGTTGCCGTAGGCGTTGGCGTGCTCCGGCAGCATCAACTGGCAGAGCTCCACGCGGGAGGCGCTCACGGCCTTTCCGGGTTTGTCGGTCATGGGTGAAGTTGTAGAGCATTTTCGTCCCGAGGGGCCTTCCTCTTGGCGTCGCCGCTGGCCCTCGGCTAGAGCCCTGATCGCCGAGTGGACCTCCTCTACTTCGTCATCCTCATCAGCTCGCTGATCTTCGTCCACGAGCTGGGCCACTTCGCCTTCGCCAAGGCGTTCGGGGTGAAGGTGCTCACCTTCAGCCTGGGGTTCGGCCCGAAGATCCTGAAGCTGCGCGGGCGCGAGACCGAGTACTGCATCAGCCTGATTCCTCTGGGCGGCTACGTGAAGATGCTCGAGGCCTCGAAGAGCGACATCGTGTTGCCCGAGGACCGCCAGCGCACCTTCGAGTCGCTGCCGGTCTACAAGCGCATCGTCGTGGTCCTGGCCGGACCGCTGATGAACTTGGTGTTCCCGGTCTTGCTCTACTTCTCGGTGTTCGTCACCGACGGTCCCTTCCTGCCGCCGACCGTGGGGGTGGTGCTCCCCGGACACCCCGCGGCAGGTAAGCTGATCCCCGGCGATCGCATCATGAGCGTGAACGGGCAGGACGTCGGGACGTTCGACGAGCTCAAACGCGTGATCGCCAAGAGCCCCGGCCAGCTGCTGCGCTTCCGGGTGTTTCGCGACAGCAAGCACATCGAGATCGAGGTCACCGCCGAAGAGACCATCGAGCGTCGAGAGCTCGACTTGATCGAGCGGGTGGGGACCATCGGGATCCAGCCCAGCGCGCCGGCGGCGGTGATCGGCGTGCCCAGCAGCGAGTCCCCGGCCTTCCGCGCGGGGCTCCGCACCTTCGACGTGGTCACCCACGTGGCAGGGCAGCCGGTCCGCCGGTTCCGCGACCTGGAGGTCGCGCTCGCCGAAAACCGCGGGGAAACCGTGCCCGTGACCTACCTGCGCCCCACCTCGCTCGGCGGCGCCCTGGGCGGCCTCGCGGACATGGCGGTGTACGAAGCGGGTGTGGTCGCGCTCACCCCGGACCCGTCGGGAACGGACTTGATGACCTCGACCGGGATCGAGCTCGCCGATCTCTATGCCGCCGTGGTTCCCGACGAGACCTACCTCGCCAAGGCGGGGCTCCGCCCCGGCGACAAGATCCTGAAGCTGGACGGCGAGGCGCTGCCGGCCTGGTCGACGTTCCGCGAGCGGCTGGTGGCGGCGCCCGATCGCCCCCACCGCATCGACTACCTCTCGGCCAAAGACGGCCGCGAGAAGAGCGGCACCTTCCAGATGCGCCGCGAGGACATCGTGGACGAGCACGGGCAGGCGTTCGCGCGCTACGTCTTCCAGGTCAAGAACTGGCTGCCGCTCGCGCCCGAAGACTTCGTCGCGCACCCGTCGCCGTTCCGCTACGCGCTCTCCAAGGCGATCGAAGAGACGGTCGACGTCACGCGCTTCACCTTCGTGGGGATCGTCCGAGTGATCCAGGGGCGGGTGAGCCTCAAGACCCTCTCTGGGCCCATCACCATCTACGAGGTTGCCGGTGAAGAGGGCCGGAAGGGCCCAGACTTCTTCATCTGGGTGATGGCGCTGATCAGCATCAACCTCGGCCTCTTGAACCTACTGCCCATCCCCGTGCTCGACGGCGGGCACCTGATGTTCTTCACCATCGAGGGTGTCCTGCGCAGGCCGGTGCCGCTCCGGGTCCGCGAAATCGCCCACATCGTGGGGATGGCCATCCTCTTTGGGCTGATGGTGCTGGCCTTCAAGAACGACATCGAGAAGCGCTGGGACGTGATCGTGGGTCAACTGCGCGAGATCGTCGGATGAAGGCCGTCAGCGGGCGCGCCATCGCGGCGCGGGTCGTTCAGCGAGTCCAAGAGGACCGCGCCTACGCCGCCGCGGCGCTCGCGGCCGAGCTCTCGCGGCACGCCGGGCTCGATCCGCGCGAGCGTGGGCTGGCCACCGAGCTCACCTACGGCACGCTCCGAACGCTGGGCGTGCTCTCTGGCCGCCTGGGGCAGTACATCCCCCGGGGCTTCGACAAGACCGACCCCACCGTGCGCGCGCACCTCTTGGTCGCCGCCTACCAGATCTCGATGCTCGATCGGGTGCCGGCGTTCGCGGCCGTGGACGCGGCGGTGAGCTTGGTGCGCGCCGAGCGCGGCGCCAAGCCCGCGGGCTTCGTCAACGCCGTCTTGCGCAAGCTCGCGGCCGGTGGGCAGCAGCTGGACCGAGCGCAGGCCATCGTCGACAGCGCCCCCGCGTGGCTGAAGCAGCGGCTCGAGCGCGACGTCGGCGCCGACGAGATGCGCGCCCTGCTCGGCGCAGCGGGCGGAGATCCGCCGGTCGCGGTTCGCACCCGGCGGGGCCGGGCGCTGCCCGACTGGCTGGAGCAGGCCGAGCGGGGGCGGGTGTCGCCCCTGGCCCGTCTGACGCGGGGCGAGGGTGATCCGCGGCGTCGTGCCGGTGGGGCCGACGTGGTGGTGCAAGAGGAGGGCGCGCAGGTCGTCGCGCTGTCGCTCGGCGTGCGACCCGGCGAGCGGGTGCTCGACGCGTGCGCGGGGCGAGGGCAAAAGAGCACGCTGCTCGGCGAGCTGCTTGGCGTGCAGGGGGAGCTCTGGGTCAGTGATCTGCATCCGGCCAAGCTCGCCCAGCTGGCGAGCGAGCATCGGCGGCTCGAGCTGCCGGAGCCCCGCTCGGCCGCGGTGGACCTGTCGCTTGGCGTGGGGGCGTTGCCCGGCGACTTCGATCGCATCCTGGTGGACGCGCCCTGCACTGGCAGCGGCACGCTGCGCCGCCGCCCCGAAATCGCGCTCCGGCTCGGGCCCGACGACCCCGCCCGGATGGGCGAGCTTCAAGCTCGCATTCTGGAGAACGTCGCTCGGCTGGTCCGCCCCGGGGGGCGGGTCGTGTATGCCGTGTGCAGCGTGTTCCAGGAAGAGGCCGAACGCGTGCTCGAGCGCGCGGCGCGCTGGTTCGAGGCAGTGCCCTTCGACGCACCGACCCTCCACGAGCTCTTGGGCGACAAGACGCAGATCCGGCTCTTGCCCATCGCCCACGGCACCGATGGGTACTTCGTGGCGTCGCTGCAGCGCCGTTGATCAGTCCATGGTCGCGTCGCTGGCCGCGTCGCTGGCCGCGTCGCTGCCTGCGTCGGCCCCCGAGTCGCTGCCACCGGCGTCGACGCAGGCCTTCCCGCTGGGATCCACCGAGACGCCGGCCTTGTTGGCCTCGCACTCGTTACAGTACGTCTTGCCGTTGCACCCGCACACCGTCGTGCAGCTCGTGTCGCAGGTCGTGGGCTTGTCGGTGCAGTACCCGGTCTTCATCAGGCCGCAGTCGTCCTTGAAGCCACAGAACTGGTTCGACTTGCAGAGCACCTGCGACTCCGTCGAGCACCAGTCCTTCTTGCCGCCGTCGGTGCACGCGCTCGGGTCCGGGGGAACGGCCGTCGTCTTCCACACCCCGCCCAGACACGACACGATGTCGCACCCCTTGCAGGCGTCGGCGCACTCGCCGCAGGTCTGCCCCGCCACGCTGCAGCTCTGCCCGAGCGCCGCCTGGGGGTCGGCCGGGCAGTTGCCCCCGCCCCCGCTGCCGCCGGTCCCCGAGCCGCCCGAGCCGCCGCTGCCCCCGGTGCCGGCCGAGCCGCCGCCTTCGTCGTCCGACCCGCACGCCGCCGCCGCGAGTGCCAGCGCCACACCACAGACTGCCCAGAGCTTCATCGATCCCTCCGACCTCATGGCGCCCGGGGGCGCACGGTCGCCGCCGGCATACACAAGACGCGGCCCGGCGTCGACCCACCTTCCACGGTTGCGTCCGGCCCGAGCCGCGTAAATAGTGCTCGCCATGGCAGCAGCTTCCCTGAGCGGCGCGTTCACCGCCGTGGTGACCCCATTTACCGACGACCTCTCCGAGATCGACTGGCCTGCCTTCGAGCGCCTGGTCGATGCCCAGCTTGCCGGGGGCATCTCGGGCCTGGTGCCCTGCGGCACCACGGGCGAGTCCCCCACGCTGACCGACGCCGAGCAGCGCGAGCTGGTGAAGCGGACTGCGGCGCTCGCCAAGGGCAAGGTGCCGATCTTCGCCGGCACCGGCTCGAACAACACCAAGAAGACCATCGACGCGTCGAAGGCCGCCCTCGAGGCCGGCGCCGACGGTGTGATGATCGTGATGCCGTATTACAACAAGCCGTCGCAAGACGGGCTGATCCGGCACATCCAGACCGTCACCAAAGAGCTCGGGGGCGCGCCGGTCATCCTTTACAACATCCCCGGTCGCACCGGCATCGAGCTCACGGTCGAGAGCACGCTCAAGGTCCTGGACTCGAGCCCGAACGTGGTCGGCATCAAGGACGCGACCGGCAACGTGATGTGGTGCCAAGAGTTGCTCCGGCGCGCGGCGAGCCGAGTCACCTTGCTCTCGGGCGACGATCCGCTCACCTTGCCGATGATGGTGGTCGGCGCGAAGGGCGTGATCAGCGTGACCTCGAACCTGCTGCCGCGCGAGGTGTCCGAGGTGTGCGCCGACGCGCTCGCCGGGCGCTGGGACGACGCCAAGAAGAAGCACCTGGCGCTCTTGCCCGTGCACCGCGCGATGTTCGTCGAGCCCAACCCGCAGCCGGTGAAGGCGGCCCTCGCGCTCGAAGGGCGGATGAAGCCCGGCGTGCGGTTGCCGCTGGTCGAGGCCAGCGCGGGCTGTCGCGAGGCGGTCTCTCGCGCCCTCGAGGAGTACCGGAAGCGGTGAAGCTCGCACTCTACGGCGCCACCGGGCGCATGGGCCTCACCGTGGCGCGGCTCGCGCACGGTCTGGGCGACCAGATCGTCGGTGCCGTGGCGGCGCCCGGCGACCCCAGTCTGGGCCGCGACCTCGGAGAAATCGCCGGGCTGGGCGCGCTCGGCGTCGCCGTGGGCGCCGATGCGGCGTCGGGCTTGCTCGGCGCCGACGTGGTCATCGATTTTTCGACCGCCCGCGCGGTGCCCGAGCTCTGCGCGCTCGCTGCTCGGCAAAAGGTCGCGGTGGTCAGCGGCACGACCAATCTCGACGACCGGGCCAAGGCGCAGCTCGAACGAGCCGCCGAGAGCGTCCCGGTGCTGTGGGCGCCGAACATGAGCCTGGGCGTGCAGGTGCTGGCCGAGCTGGTGACCCAGGCCGTCCGGCGTCTGGGCAGCGACTACGACGTCGAGGTCGTCGAGATCCACCACCGGAAGAAGGCGGACTCGCCCAGCGGCACGGCCAAGCGACTGTCCGAAGCGGCCCAAGCGGCTCGAGGCCCCATGAACGAGCTGCACGGTCGCGACGGCGACGTCGGCCCGCGCACCAGTGACGAGATCGGCGTGTTCGGAGTGCGCGGCGGCGACGTGGTCGGCGAGCACACCGTGTACTTGCTCGGCCCCGCCGAGCGCATCGAGCTCACCCACCGGGCGTCCAGTCGCGAGCTCTTCGCGCATGGCGCGCTCCGTGCGGCGCGCTTCTTGGCGGGCAAGCCCCCTCGGCTCTACACCATCGCCGACGTGCTCGGGTGAAGTGGCTCTTCGCCGTGGGCGCGCTCGCGACGCTCGGGTGCGCGAGGGCCGGGGGCGGGGGCGCCGCTCCGGTGACGGTCGCGCCGCCCGCCGCGGTCCAGCCCAGGCGTCCGCCGGATCCGCTCGAGGCGAGTTTCCGCGACAACCTGGCGCGTGCTCGAGCCGACGCCGAGCGCGCGGGTTGGCTGGTGAGGGAAGTGACCCCCATCCCGGAGCACCACGCGGCCCTCGTGGTCTACGACCCGTCGCCAGAGACGGCTCCGGCCACGCGGGTGGCGCGGCTGGAGGCGGTCGGCGCCGGGCCCTATCAGGTCGTGTCGAGCGAGAGCGGCATGGTGGACGTGGTCAAGACCCGGACTGGCGCGCTGCTCTGGGACCTCCGCGGGGATGGCTCGAAAGCGGTCGTGATCCACCTGACGCCGTGTGGCGCCAACTGCGGTGTCGCCAAGCCGCTGGTGATCGAGCTCACGGGTCACGCATTCAAGGCCGCAGCTCAGGCCCCCGAGTGCCCCACGTGCCTGGACGATCGTGATCACGACGGCGTGCCCGAGCTCGAGCTCCGGCTGGCGGCCCTGACCATCGCGCCGTGCTCGCGGGCGTCGTGCGGGCCGTCGAGCGCGCTCTTGGTCGAGGTGCGGGGGCTCGAGCGCTGGGATGGCCAGCGTTACTCTCGCGAGCTGCCCGTGCTCCGCCCGCTCTACGCCGAGCGCCGCCGCCAGGCCGAGCGCGATGCCGAGTCCGTGAAGAAAGCCCTGGGCAAGTCCCGCATCTGCCCGCTCAATGCGCTGGGCGTCGCAGCTCGCCTCTACGTCTATTCACGGCTCGGTGGCGAGAGCCAGGCCGACGCCCTGGCGCGAGCGGACCGGGTGATGCGCGGCTGGGACACCGGGCCGTGCTCGACCGAGTACGACCTCTTGGCTCCGCCCAAGCGGTGGCCGGCCCTCCGCAGCGAGCTCGAGGCGCTGCCGTTGCCCGCGCTGAAGTGAGCCCGGCTCACTTCTTCGGCTTGTCGTCGTCGTCGTCGTCGTCGTCGTCGTCGTCGTCGTCGTCGTCGTCGGCCTTCGGCTTGGCCGCCTTGGCCGGCTTGCCGGCTGCCTTCTTGGGTGCCGGCTTATCGTCGTCGTCGTCGTCGTCGCCGTCGTCGTCGTCGTCGTCGTCGTTCAGGTCCTCGTCGACCTCGTCCTCGTCCTCGTCCTCGTCGGAATAGTCCGGGGCAACCCAGCCGGCGGGCAGGCGCGTCTTGAACGCCCAGTAGATCCCGTAGAGGCCGAGCAGCGCGCCGGGGATGCTGAGGTACTGGCCCATGGTCAGGTACGGCGTCGGCTCGTGGGTCTGGTGCTCTTTGAAGTACTCGACCACGAATCGCCCTGGGAAGTAGAGCGCGAAGAACATCGAGATCATCGCGCCGCGCGGGCGCTTCTCTTCACCGAGCTTCTTGTCCCAGACGTAGAGGGCGCCCAGGACGACCAGGCCCAGCGCCACCTCGTACAGCTGGCTCGGGTGGCGCAAGGGGGGGCTCGGAACGCGATCGAAGCGAGGCAGACGCACACCCCAGGTCTGGTCCGTGAGCTTGCCGACGATCTCGGAGTTGAACCAGTTGCCGACCCGCACCAAGGTGGCTCCCAGCGCCGCCGAATACGAGAAGCGGTCCGAGCCCTCGAGGAACGGAATGCCGCGGCGCTTGCAGAACAGGAACATCGCGAAGATGAGCCCGACCACGGCGCCATGGCTGGCCAGCCCACCCTCCCAGATCTTCAGGACCCAGACCGGATCTCGCAGGGCTTTGTCGAGATCGTAGAACAGCACGTGGCCCAAGCGGGAGCCCACGAGCACGCCGAGCACGCCGTACACGATGAAGTCACCGGCGTCTTCTTCGTCGCCGTCGCCGCGCTTGACCTGCCACTTGAGCAGCCAGAAGCCGCCCAAGAACACCGCCACGAAGAGCAGGCTGTACCAGCGCAGGGAGACGGGACCCAGACGGGCCAAGATCGGATCGACGTTCCAAGTGAAGGTCGGCACGGGGCGCTTCTAACCCGATTTCGCGGTCCTTGCGAGGGTTTCAGCGAAGCTGTGCCTGTTCGGTTTCGTCGGGGCCGGGCGCCCAGCCGGCCCGCGCCCGGACGCGCTCTTTCAGCTCTGCCACCCCGACGGGCTTCGGCAAGATGCGGTCGGCCATCTTGGCGCAAAAGGCCGTCGCCTCTGGGGTGAACGCGCCGCCGGTCGTGAACAACATGCGCTCGGCGACGACCGGGAAGCGCCGCTCGACCGTCGCGTAGAGCTCCATGCCACTGGTGCCCGGCATCATCAGGTCGGTCACCACCGCATCGAGCTCTTCCCCGCGCTCGAGGCGCTCCAGGGCTTCTTCCGCCGAAGGGCACAGGATCAGATCGAAGTGCCGGCGCAGGGGCCGCGCCAACGACCGGAGCAGGGACTCGTCGTCGTCGATCAGCATCACGCGGAGCCGTCGCGAGGGCGGAGCCGACACGCGCTTCGCGAGTCGCAGCGGTTCGGTGGTGGGCTCGACCGCCGGCAGAAGCACCCGGAAAGTGGTGCCGACGCCGACCTCGCTCTCGACCTCGATTTCGCCGCCCAGCGAGCGGATGGTCTGCCGGCAGATGCTCAAGCCAAGGCCCGTGCCCTGGCCCACGGGCTTGGTGGTGAAGAACGGATCGAAGATGCGGGGCAGCACGTTCGGCGGGATGCCCGCGCCGGTGTCCGACACCTCGCACACGGCTCGGCCGGCCTCGGAGTACGTGCGAACGCGGATCTCGTGCTTCTCCGGGCCGCCCTCCCGCACGGCATGGCAGGCGTTGACCAGCAGGTTCAGCAACACCTGGCCCAGCTCCGCCTCGTTGGCAGAGACATAGAAGTCCTGCTGGTGCTCCACCGACAACCGAGCGCGGTGGCGGATTTCGTTTCCGGCCATGGTGGTGGCAGAGTGCACCGCGTCACGCAGGCTGGTGGCGCGGCGCTCCGGCGCCGAGCGCGAGAAGCCGGCGATGGCCTGCACGATGTCCCGGATGCGCCGCGCACCTTGCATCGCCTCGTCGACCAGCACTTTGGACTCGGAGTGCTCTTTGCCGAGCGACAGCGCGAGCTCCTCGAGGTTCGCGGTCAGATAGGCCAGCGGGTTGTTGATCTCGTGGCCGACCCCGGCGGCGAGGGTGCCCACCGCGACCATCCGATCGAGCTCCATCATGCGGGCCGTGAGCTCGTTCTTCTCGGTCACGTCCCGGGCAATCAGCGCCTGGGCGGGCTCGCCGTCGAACTCGATGGGCACGCAGGTGACGTCGGCGGTGACCGAGCGGCGACGCGAGCTGAGGCGCAGCTCGGCCGGCGGACCGCCGTCGCGGATTGCCTGCAGGCGCGCGCGATCGGCGTGATGAACCAGCCGCCCGGCGCGCAGCCCGCTCAGGCTGTCTTCCGCGCTGAGCTCGAGCAGCCGACTGAGCGCCGCGTTGACGTACAAGATGTGGTCGCCGTCCAGAACCGCGATGGCGTCGGGCAAGCTGTCGATCAAGGTCCGAGAGTTCTTCTCGCTGCGGACCAACGCCGCGCGTGCGGTCGCCTCGGCCGTGACGTCTCTCAGTACCGCGATCACCGAACGGTCGTCGCCGAACGGCGACAGGGTCCAGACCACCTGCACGTTGCGGCGGCGATCGCGCTGCGCGAGCGGAGCCGTGGTGACCGTGCTGCCGCGCGCGGCCTCTGCCAGCTTGGCGGCGAGGGTCTGCTTGTCTTTGTCGCTGATGCCGATCACGTCCCAGAGCCGCGCGCCCAGGGCGCGCTCGGGCGGAACGTCCGCGAGCTGAACCGCTACCGGGTTCCAGAGGCGGATTCTTCCCTCGGCATCGAGTACGACCACGCCTTCGCCGATGGACGTGACGACGTCATGGTGCAAGAGCTCGAGGGCCCGATGCTTCGTGGCGCTCGACTCGGCCGCGCGCTCGCTCTCCGCCAGCGCCTCCATGAAGCGCTTGACGTCGTGGGCGACCACGCTCCCCGCCAGCGCGACGAAGCCGTACTCCGTGGTCGAGAACGACGCCTGCTGGCCGAGCAGGATGCTCACTGCCGCGTACAACGCCGCGAGCCCCCACAGCCCGACGCCCAGCTGGAAATGCCGGACGTCGCTGCGCCGCTCGGGCGGGGCCCGGGTCGCGACGAAGAGCGCGCCGGCCACGAGCCCGAGCCCGATGACCAACAGCGCTGTGACCCCGGGCGACACGTTGCGACGCCAGAACACGCCTTCGCCGAACGGCAGCGTCACCGCGTGAACCCCAGTGATGACCCAGGGCGATACCGTCAATCCGACCAGGCCGAGCGCGCACCCCCAGAGCGCCGTGAGCGCGCGCGGGGTGGCCTTCCCCGCGACGGTGAGCGCCCAGGCCAGGGTGGAGAAGCCCGCCACGCCGAGCACCCCGCCCTCGAGCCGAGAGAGGAGCAGGGCGGTGTCGGGACCGACGTTGTAGTGCACCGCCATGAGCCCGGCGTAGGCCGCCCCCATCAGGCTGGTGAGGCCCATCCACAGGTGTTCGGCGTGGCCCGGGCGCCTCGAATAGAGCCAGAGCTCGTAGGCGGCGAGCAGCAGCGCGGCGCCGCCGATGACGCTGTCACCGAGGGAGAGGGGGGATACCGACACGAGCTCTATGGATCGACGACCGAGTGGACGGTTCGGGGACGCCGATCTTGACCTTTGACCGTAGCACGCGAAGCATCGAGGTCGCCCTGGGCCGGCGGTGTGGGTACCGCGCGTACCCCCGGAATCGGGCGCCTTGCGCCTTGCGCGTCTCGGTCAGCGCTTGGCCATCACGTCGGTCGCGGCTTTGCGATCGATGTTCGAAAAGGCCTCGATGACCCGCGTGAGCATCTCGAACTGCCGGCTGGCGGTGACCAGCGAGGTCATCCCGCCGACCGCCGAGGCGTTCGAGCTCTCGAGGGCTTCGACCTCGAGGTCGGCAGCAGCTTCGATCGGTCGGCCAGCGGCGGGCGGCGCGCGGAACATGACCTTGCCATCGCGCTCGAGGGCCGCCGGCGCCTTGAACGACACGACCAGGAGTCGTTGCGGGCCCTCGACCCCGTCGACGATCAGGCGGCCGTCCTTCGAGAAGGTCACCGACTTGGCGTCGCTCGGGACCTTGAGGATCTTGCGATCGGGACCCAAAAAGGGGGTGCCGTCGGGCATGGTCAGCGAGCCGTCGGCGGCCACGTGAGCGCCGCCGGCCCGAGTGTAGCGTTCGCCGTCCTTCGTCTTGACCACGAAGAACGTGTCGTCGCTGCGCAGCGCCACGTCGAGCGGGCGGCCGGTAGGGGTGAGGTCGCCGGCTCGGAAGTCGACGGCGGCGCTGCGCACCAGCGCGTAGCGCAGCGACGGCGTCTCGCCGCGCTGCACGGCCTTGGCCAGCTCTTGACGGAAGACGGCCTGATCGGAGCGAAAGCCGGGGGTCGTGGCGTTCGCGATGTTGTTCGCCGCCACGTCGAGCGAGAAGCCCTGTGCCACCGCGCCCGAGGCTGCCGACCAGATCCCGGTGCTCATGCCGTGTCTCCTTCGTGCAGCTTCAGCACGCGCGCCGCTGCAGCCCGCCAGTCTGGCAAGAGATGCGCCAACTCCAGTTGCTTCAGGTGACCGAGGTCGATCACGAATGGATCGTCCCCCGCGTCGTCCAGCGCCGGGACCTCGGGGTCCCTGGCCAGCTTGGACGCGAGGTTCACCGAGAGGGGCACGTCCATGCGCGACGCGACCGTTCGCTGCAGGTCGTGGTGCGAGAGCACGCCGCGGATCAGACTCCCCGGAAGCCCCCAGATGCCCAAGAGGTACGCTCCCACCGCCGGGTGAGCCACCCCGAACACGTCTGCCTCGCTCAGCTCGGGAGGGGCCCCCTCGCGCTGGCGGATCAACACCTCGGAGTACTCGTGCGGCGCCCGCGAGGCCAGCAAGAGCTGCCCGACGTTCTGGAGCATCGCGGCGCTGAAGGCGGTCTCGCTGGCGCTTGGCTGGCCAATGACCTGACGCGCGATGTGGGCGCTGGCCAGCGCGTGGGACTGCAGCGCCTCGAGATCGAAGCCGCGGACGGGCTGCGACATGCGGTATTGCTCGACGATCGCCGCGCTGAGGACCAGCGTCTTGACGGTGTTGAACCCGAGGTAGGCGATGGCGCCCCGCACGCTGCGAACCCGCCGCGGCAGCCCGAAGAAGGCCGATGAGACGAGGCGGATCAGCTGGGCCGAGAGCGCGACGTCGCGCTCGATCAGGAGCGCCACGTCCTCGACGCCCGCTCGCCGGCCAGCCAGCGCCACGGCCACCTCGTGGAAGACCTTGGGGGGCGACGGCAGCCGATTGCTGGCGCCGACCAGGCCCCGGAGCCGTTCGTTGGTCAGGAGCTCGCGAAGCTGCAGGGCCCGCTTCAGCTTGGCGTGGAGCTCCCGGCGTTCGAACGGCTTCTGAAGCAGCAGGTGAGCGGTCGGCAGCGAACGATGCGCCATTTCCGGCGTGGCTTGACCGGTCAGCAGGATGCGCACCACGTCCGGGTGACGCTCTTGGACGAACGAGAGGAGCTCGGCACCGCTCATGGCCGCTGCCCCCAAGTTGAGATCGGACAGCACGAGATCGATCGGCTGTCGCTCGAACACCGCGATGGCCTCTTCTGCCGTGGCGGCGGTGGCGACCCCCCACTCGGGCTCCACGCTGCTCAGCAAGCGCGCCACGCTGCGGAGGACCATCGCATCGTCGTCGACCAGGAGGACCTGAATCGGTCGTTCTTGGGCCGCGCCGTCCATCATTGACCCCCAGGAGAGCAAAGCCTACGCCAGGTTTCGCCGCGCCGGGTGGATGAAACTCCGGACGGGCATCGGACCGGACTCGGAGGGAGTGGGCGGCCGAGACTGCCCGCCGGATTGACGGCGCTCGTGTCACCGATCTGGCGGCGGCCCAACGGACACCGCCAGTGTCGATGCCGACGGCGCATGGCCTGCTTCTTGCCGATTGACGCAGCATGCACGTTGGCGCCGCACCCGGTCTGGCTCCCGAGCCCAGGCCGCCGTCGCAGACCGAGCCGAAGCCGCCCGCCGGTTCGTTCCAGAGCGAGCTCGACCGGGTCCGCGCCGACGTCGAGGTGAGGCGCACCGCGCTGTCCGGCGACGAAGCCCGCGCCGCCATCGAGCGAGCCTGGACCGCTCGCTTCGGAGCGCCGCCGAGCCGCGGAACGCTGGGCGTGCTGGTGGCCCAGTGGGCCCACGAAACCGGCCGCGGCGCGTCGATGTACAACTTCAACTTCGGGGGCATCAAAGGGGTCGGCCCGTCGGGCCTGTCCGTCGTGCAGCGCACGCGTGAGGGCTCGGGAGCCACCGAGCGCGTGATCCACGACCGCTTCCGCGCCTACCAGACGGCCGAAGAGGGCGCTGGGGACTACCTCGCCCTGCTCGAGAAGCGCTACGGGGCGGCGCTCGAGGGCGCCAAGAACGGTGACCCCGAGGCCTTCGTCCGGGGGCTGCGAGCGCGGGGCTATTTCACCGGCGACGCCGGCGCCTACACCCGTTCGGTGAGCAAGCTCTCGGAGCTGGTCGCGACCCGCGGTTTCGATGCGCTCGGCGGGGCGACCGGGGTCGCGCCCGCGCGCCTCGATGCGCCCGCAGGCCGGGTGGCGCGCGCCGATCTGTCACCCAGCTTCGAGCCGCCGGTCCCCGAAGACACGCCTTTCGTCAGCGCGTTGGCGCTGGCGGACGAGATTGGACGGACCGCCGTCCGGATCTTGTCGGAGCGCAGCGACCGCGACGAGGAGGCAGGCCGCGTCTAGCGGCACGGCCGTTGCACCCACCCACGCATTCGGAGGAACCAGGTCATGTCCGAGGTCATCATCAACGGAACACGCGTCGGCGAGGGGGCACCCTGCTACGTGGTGGCAGAGATTGGCATCAACCACAACGGCGAGCTCGAAACCGCGCGGCGCCTGATCGACGTCGCCGGCATCGCCGGCTGTCAAGCCGTGAAGTTCCAGAAGCGCACCGTCGACGTCGTCTACGGCAAAGAAGAGCTCGACCGTCCGCGCGAGAGCCCGTTCGGCAAGACCAACGGAGACCTGAAGCGCGGCCTCGAGTTCGGTCTGGGACAGTACTGGGACGTTCACCGCTATTGTCGGGACAAGCATCTGACCTGGTTCGCCTCGTGCTGGGACGAGCACAGCGTCGACTTCATCGAGCAGTTCAACCCGCCGGCATACAAGATCGCCTCGGCCTGCCTCACCGACGCGAACCTCTTGGCTCACCACCGCCGCACGGGTCGCCCGCTCATCCTCTCGACGGGGATGAGCACCGAAGAACAGGTCGATCGCGCGGTCGAGCTCCTGGGGACCGACAAGCTGGTCTTGCTCCACACCACGAGCGCCTACCCGGCCAAGCTGGACGACCTGAACCTGAAGATGATTCCCAGGATGGCCGAGCGCTACCGCGTCCCGGTCGGCTACTCGGGACACGAGGTGGGGCTCGCGACCTCGCTCGCCGCGGTCGCCCTGGGCGCGTGCATGGTCGAGCGCCACATCACCCTGGACCGCGCGATGTGGGGCAGCGATCAGGCCGCCAGCGTCGAGCCGCAAGGCCTGATGAAGCTGGTGCGCGACATCCGCGCCATCGAGCGAGCGCTCGGTGACGGCGTCAAGACGGTCACCGCGGACGAGGTGCCCATCATGAACAAGCTGCGCCGGGTGGCCTGAGGCGACCATGAGCTCGCTCGAGATCTTGGCGCTGATCCCGGCGCGCGGCGGGTCGAAGGGGATCCCACGCAAGAACTTGCTCAGCATCGGGGGCAAGCCGCTCATCGTGCACTCCATCGAGACCGCGCTCGCTTCGCGCCGGATCACTCGCACCATCGTCTCGACCGACGATCCGGAGATCGCCGACGTCTCGGCGGCGCACGGCGCGGACGTGCCCTTTCGTCGGCCCGCAGAGCACGCCACCGACGAGGCCACGGACCTGCAGGTGTTCCAGCACGCGCTCGCCTGGCTGGCCGCCGACGGCTACCGCCCCGACTTGGTCGTGCACCTTCGGCCCACCCAGCCGGCGCGCGACGCGTCCGTGGTCGATCGAGCCATCGACGAGCTGGCCAAGCACCCCGAGGCAGACTCGCTGCGCTCGGTGGAGCTGGCCGAGCACACGCCCTACAAGATGTACTCGATCGACGGCGGCCGGCTCAGGCCGGTGCTGGAAGTTCCGGGGATGCCCGAGGCGCACAACATGCCTCGGCAGAAGCTTCCGCTGGTCTATCGCGGCAACGGCTACGTCGACGTGCTCCGCCCTCGGGTCCTCGAGCAGGACTCGATGAACGGGACGGTCGTCTTGCCGTTCGTGATCTTCGAGCGCGTCTTGGATCTGGACTACCCCGACCAGATCCCTTCGCTCGAGCGCGCCTTGCAGGGGTCGCGGCGCCCGCCCTCGACCACGCTGCGCCTGCGTCACCCCGCGTGATCGGAGAGCCCATGATCGCACAGTCCGTCGTGGAAGTTCTGGCCCTGGACGTCGATGGGGTGCTCACCGACGGGCGAGTGGCCCTCGGTCCGAGCGGCGAGGAGACCAAAGGGATCGCCTTCCGCGACCTCGACGCGCTCACCTCGGCCCGGCGGGCGGGCCTGCGGATCGCGCTGGTCACGGGAGAGGTCGGGCCGCTGGTCGACGTGATCGCGCGCCGGACCGGCGCAGAGCACGTGATCCGGGGGGCGAAGGACAAGGCCGCAGCCCTCCGCGAGCTGGCCCTGGAGATGCATGCCGACCTGGCGCGCATGTGCTTCGTCGGCGACGCCGACCGAGACGCCCTCGCGTTCGACAGCGTCGGCCTGGCGCTCGCCCCTGCCGATGCGTCGCCCCACGCTCGCGAGCATGCCCACCGCGTGCTCACGCGCCCGGGTGGCTCCGGCGCCGTCGCCGAAGCGGTCGAGATCGTGCTGCGCACGACCGGGAACGAAGCCGCGCGCCTGGCCCGCGAGCGGGGGCTCGCCGCGGCGCTCGCCGAGAGCGTCGAGGCACACCAACGCTTGGCCGGTGAGGGCACGGCGGCGCTGGCCGAAATCGCGCGGGTGCTCGCCGCGGCGATCGGCATGGGAAAGAAGGCGCTGTTCTGCGGCAACGGCGGCAGCGCGGCCGACTCGCAACACGTCGCCGCCGAGCTCGTCGGACGCTTCGCGCGCGAGCGAGATCCCTGGCCCGCCCTCGCCCTCACCACCGACACGTCGATCCTGACCGCGGTGGGCAACGACTGGAGCTTCGAAGAGGTCTTCGCGCGGCAGGTTCGCGGGCTGGCCCGCCCCGGAGACGTGGTGGCGGGGATCAGCACCAGCGGGAATTCCCCCAACGTGGTCCGCGCGCTCCAGGCCGCCCGCGAGCGCGGCGCCACCGCCGTGGCCTTCACCGGCGCGCGAGGCGGGCCCGTCGCCGAGGCCGCCGACCTCCAGTTCCGGGCGCCCTCCAGCTCGACCCCCCGGATCCAAGAGCTGCACATCCTGGCTTGGCACGCGATCTGCGAGGTCGTGGAAGCCGAGCTCACTCGGAGGCCAGAAGCATGATTCAGCTCTCGCGTCTCAACGGCGGCGTGATCGCGATCAACCCGGACCTGGTGACGTGGATCGAGGTCACCCCCGACACGACCATCGAGTTCCTGAACGGTGACCGCATCATGGTCCGCGAGTCGCTGGACGAAGTGATGGACCGCGTCGTCAGCTTCCGTCGATCGGTCAGCCATCCGCTGGGATCCGGCAGCGCACACCCGCCGTCGAAGCACGTGGTCCACGAGCTCGAGTGCCGCGACGACCAGGAGGTGCACGGTGGATAAGGCATCGCTGCTCGGACTGGTCTTGGGGCTGCTCGCGATCTTCGGGGGGAACGTCCTCGAAGGGGGGTCGATGTCCCAGGTCATCAACCCCATCGCGTTCGTGATCGTCGCCGGCGGAACCGTGGGCGCCACCATGCTCCAGTTCCCGATGAGCACGTTCATTCGCGCCATCAAGAGCTTCAAGACCGTGATGAGCCCGCCCAAGGGCCGCGCGGCGCCGCTGATCGAAGAGATCGTCGGGTACGCGACCACCGCCCGCCGCGATGGGATCCTCGCCCTCGAGTCGGTGGCGCCCAAGGCGACGGACCCGTTCTTGGCCCGCGCGCTGATGCTCGCGGTCGACGGGGCCGACAGCAACCAGATGAAGCAGACGCTCGAATCGACCATCGAGCACGCGGAAGAGCAGGGGGAAGACGTCGCCAAGGTGTTCGAGGCCATCGGCGGCTACGCGCCGACCGTGGGCATCATCGGCGCCGTGCTCGGGCTGATTCAGGTGATGCAGAACCTCTCGGACATCGAGAAGGTCGGCCACGGCATCGCGTCGGCGTTCGTCGCCACGATTTACGGCGTGGCCATCGCCAACCTGATTGCGCTGCCGTGCGGCGGGAAGATGAAAGCCCGGACCCGGGACGAGGTCGCGACCTTGACCCTGATCCTCGAGGGCGCGCTGGGCATTCAGCAAGGCGTGAACCCCATGGTGCTGCGGGAGCGGCTCGAGGGGCTGGTGCCCCACGACGAGAAGCACGCGGCCGGCAAGGAAGGCGCCGCGGCCGGTGCGGCCGCCCGCAGCGCCGCGGCGTGAGCGCTAGGCCATGGCGAGGAAGAAGAAGCATCCGGAGCACGTCAATCACGAGCGTTGGCTGATCAGCTACGCCGACTTCATCACGTTGCTCTTTGCCTTCTTCGTCGTGATGTTCGCCGTGTCGCAGGTCGACACCAAGCAGGTCGGGCGCTTCACCGAGTCGTTCACCGACGCGCTCGAGTGGCAGGTGTTCGACGCGAAGGGCGGCAAAGGCTTCATGCCCGCCGACAAGAAGATGCAGCCGATGGTGGGTCAGAGCGCCAAGCCCGTCGGCAAGTCGGTGCTCGGCCGGTCGCCGCAGCTTCAGGTCGACGAGTCGGCGCTGGCCCAGGAGCTGAAGCAGAGGCTGAAGACGGTGCCCGAGCTCAAGGACCTGAAGGTCATCGAGTACAAGGGTGAGCTCATCCTGCGATTGCCCGAGCAACTACTCTTCCAAAGCGGCGAGACCCGCGTCAACGACGACGGTCAGGAGGCCCTGTCCGCCATCGCCCAGGCCCTGAAAGGGCGGCAGCTCGAGATCCGGGTCGAGGGCCACACCGACCGGGTTCCGATCCGCAACCTCCGCTACCAGTCCAACTGGGAGCTGTCGGCCGGGCGCTCGACCTCCGTGGTGCGCTACTTCATCGAGGCCTGCGGCATGCCGCCCGAGCAGTTCTCGGCGGCGGGGTACGGCGAGTACCGCCCCGTGGCGTCGAACGACACCTCGGAGGGGCGCGGTCAGAACCGCCGGGTGGACGTGGTGCTGGTCACCGAGGCTGCCCAGGGCGTCGTGGCCCCCGGCAAGACTGCCGAATCGGCAGCTCCGGCCTCAAGCACGGGAAACTAGAGCCGTTCGGAGGACAGAGATGACCGGAAGCGTTTCGCGCTCGAGTCAGCCCGCTAAGAGCCCGCTGGCGTTGATCGCGGCCCGGATCGTGGAAGAGTCGCTGAAGCACGACGTGGAGCTGACCCGGCTCGCGGCGCTCGCCCAGTCGGACCCCGCGTTCGGCGTTCGGCTCTTGGGGACGGTGAACAGCTCCGCGTTCGGCTTGTCGCGGCGCGTCGCCGACGTCCGGCAGGCCGTCAGCCTGCTCGGGACTCGCGGCATCCGGAACCTGGGGCTAAGCCTGGCGCTGTCCGACATGGTCCCCACCAAGGGCGCCGGGATCCTGCTCGCGCACTGTACCCGGCGGGCCGCGGCAGCTCGGGCGATCGCGCGCGCCGCCCGGATGGGGGATCCCGACGAGGCCTTCAGCATGGGGTTGTTCCTCGAAGTTGGCTTGCTCGCGCGGGCGCGGGACGACCTGCCCGGCGTGGTGGCGCTCGCCCGCCGCCCGGCTCGACACCGCCCGCTGTTCGAGCGTGCCGATGGCATTCGCCCGCACCCCGAGACCGGGGCCGAGATGGCGGCCGGCTTCCGTTTTCCGGAGGAGCTGGTCGAGGCCATTCGCACCCACCATGCGCCGACCATGCCGGAGCATCCGTTGGGTCGTGTGGCATGGATGGCCGAGCGCCTGGCCGGCGCCTTCGAGTCCAGCGGAACCACAGCCGGGGTCGCCGAGGTGCGGTCCAGTCTGGAGAAGCTCGGGCTGACCCGGGCCGACGCCGCGCAGCTGGTTGCCGGTTTTCCCGAGGAGTTCGCCAAGGCCGCGGCCTTCCTCGACCGCGAGCTCGAGCCGCAGCGCAGCCTCGAGGACCTCGGCTCGAGCGCGCAGCAAGCGCTGGTCGACCTCAACGTGGAGTACGAGGCCGTCATGCGTCGCATGGAAGAGCTCATGGCCGAGAACGAGCGGGTGGCCGCGGAGCTCCGCGAGGCCAACATCAAGCTCTCGGAGCTGGCCGCCACCGACTCGCTGACCGGCTTGCCCAACAACCGAGCGTTCCGCGAGGCTCTGGGGCGAGAGCTCGCTCGTTCCCAGCGTGCCGGCACGCCCGCCGCCCTGATCATGGTGGACATCGACTTCTTCAAGCGCGTCAACGACACCCACGGCCACGCCGCGGGCGACGAGGTGCTGCGCGCCGTGGCCCAGAGCCTGCGGGCGGCCCTCCGAGCCGGTGATCTGGCGGCGCGGTACGGCGGCGAGGAGTTCGTCTTGCTCTTGCCCGCCACCGATCTGGCCGGCGCGAGCGTGGTCGGCGAACGCGTGCGCCGCGCCATCGAAAGCCTGCCGGTGGCGCTGCCCGACGGCGGCACGCTGACAGTGACGGCTAGCTTCGGGGTCGCGCTGGCCCGCGGCGCGGGCGACGCCAGCGGCGTGTTCGCTCGCGCCGACGCGGCGCTCTACGCCGCCAAGCGGGGCGGGCGCAATCGGGTCGCTGTCGAGCAGCCCGACGCCGTCGAGCGGGCGGTCGCCTGAGTCAGTGAGCGACCCGACCGGGGAACGAGCTCCAGAGCTCGATCACGTCCGGGTCTTCCGGGTGACGCGCGCGGGCCAACCGTGCTTCGAGCTCGGCGTCCGCACGGCGGCCCTGCGCAAGCAGAGCCCGCGCCAGCTCGACGTGCAGGCTGGCGCCGTGGTCGTCGCCGTAGGCCCGGACGCGCTCGAGCGCGGCAACGCCGGGCCCACCGTCGCCCAGGCGGGACGCCGCTTCGGACAGGGCGCGTGCCAGGTCGAAATCGTCGGGAGCCAGGTTATTGGCGACCCGGACCGCGCTCATCGCGTCCCGGTGACCGAGAGCGAGGGCGGCGAAAGCGGCGATGCGCGAGGCCGAGGGCTCGCACGGATCGCGCTGTGCGGCCTCGAGCCCCAGGCGCAGCGCCGTGGGGAGATCGCTGGTGAGGAACGAGAGCTCGGCCAGACCGGCCAGCGGTCGTGCGTCGCTCGGGTCCAGGCTGGCGGCGGACATCAGGGCCCGCGCGGCCGCGTCCCCGTCGCCCGCGACGAGCGCGGCCTGCGCGCTCCCGAGCAACGCTTCGCGCTCGATGGGCTTCGAGCCGCAGCCCGCCGCGACGTCGAGCTCCACCCGGGCCGCTGCGGGGTCCCCCGCCCGGAGCGCGTCGAGCCCGGCCAATAGCGAGTCGGTGCCCGCGCCCGTCGCCACCTCGGCGATGCAGGCCACGAACGTTCCGCGCTTCGAGACCCAGTCGCGGACTCGCAGACCCGAGCGGACCAACAGGGCGTCGAGCGATCGGAGCGACTGCGCGCGCCGCGCTGGGCTCGCGAGCCTCTGCAGGGGGATGGCGAGTGGCTCGGCCACCAGCACGCGCCCCGCCGGACTCAGCCGTGACCGCGCGTTTCGGAGCGCCAGCTCCGGGTGGCGGAGCTGGCCCAGAAGGTCCGCGATCACCGCCAGATCGACCGGGTCGGTCTCGAAGGCCCCGGTGACATCGGCCTGGATGAAGCGCGCGCGGGGGCACCATTCGCGAGCGAAGACCAGCGCCTCGCCGCTGTTGTCGACGCCCGTGACGTGGGTGAACCGAGTGCCCAGCCGGCGCGTGCCGTCGCCCGAGCCGCAGCCGACGTCGAGCACGTGGTCGACGTCCGGGAGCTGGCACGCGATGCCGTAGAACACCGTCGTCGGCGGAGCAGCGCCCCGAAGGCCCGGGTAGGTCCGGGCGCGACTGCGACCCGCGCGCACGATCAGACCGGAGCGGAAGTGTGCGAACACGTCGGACCGAGTTACACCCGCGACGTAGGTCGGCGGCAAGACCTCGTCGAGCGGGACGCTGGGCGTCCGCGTGGCCGCCTCGCGCACGGCTACCTGCCCCGCTCTGCCGCCATTTCGGCGGCAGCCTTGGGTACGGCGAGCTTCCACGCCTCCCGAAGGGGTGTGAGCACTCGGAGAGTGTCGTCCACAGCGTCCACGGAGCCCTGCTGGTTGGCCTGCATGATCCGGTCCATGGCGAAACCGTACACGCCCTCCAGATTGGCGCAGAGCTCAGGGTGCGCGCTGTGGTCCAGCGCGATGTACAGCTCGCTCACGACGGCGTAGGCCTTGGACAAGAGCTCGGCCGCGCGGGCCCGCTCGCCGCGCTCGAGGTGCACTCGCGCGCCCTTCAGGAACCGGAACAGCCCATCGTACAAGGCCACCAGGAGCTCGCCGGGACTCGAGGTGGAGGCTCGAACCTGCTGGTATCGACTGACTGCCGGATGCATGGGTGACGCTCCCTGGTTCACTTGAGATTCATGATGGCGCTGAGATAGTCGGTCTGCGCGTTCGAGCCCGAGACGGCGCCATCCATGTTCGAGAACTGCTTGCGCAACATCTCTTCGTACCAGTCCAGGTGCTTCTGCTCACGGTCGACCCGGGCCTCGATGGTCTTGGCGCGCTGCTCGAGGGTCTCTTTCTTGGTAGCGATCAGACCGGTACCGGACTGATTGAATGAATCGACCACGTCGGCCAGGACGTCCATCACGCCGTCGTCGCCGGAGACGCCGGCCAAGACCTTGGCCACGCTGCCCGAATCTGCCGCGAGCGCGGTGTCGAGCTTGGCGGAGTCGAAGCTGATGGTGCCGTCCTTGGTGAGGCTGACCCCCAAGCTCGACAGGCTGCCGTACGTGCCCGCGCCGGTCACGCTGGTCAGCATCGAGCTCCCGAGCTTGCTGGTGATCGACCGCAAGAGCGAGTCCCCGGCGAGCACTGGGTTCTGAGCCTTGGTGGTGGCAAAGCCTGCCGCCGAGTGGACCTTGTTCACGACGGCGTTGTACGCGCTGACGAAGCTCTCGATCTTGCTCTTGAGCGCGGCGGGGTCGGCCTCGACCTTCACGTTCAAGGCGCTGCCGGTGGTCTCGGTCAGGTTGAGGGTCACGCCCGGGAGCGCCCCGCTGACCTGGTTCGAAGAGCGGGACACGGTGAAACCGTCGATCACCACCTGCGAGTTCTGGGCGGACTGCACCACGCTGCCCGGCAGGGTCAGGCCGAGGCTCGTGCCGGTCTCGGTGAACGTCAACGCATTGTCGGCGCCGGTGTCCAGCCCTCTGACCTGCAGCCGGTAGTTGGTGCCGTCGTAGAACACGGCGGCGCTGACCCGGGCCCCCGAAGCCCCGATCTTGGTGACCAGCGAGTCGAGGGTGTCGGTGCTCTCGACGGTCACGTTCTTTGCAGCGCCCGACCCGACCTGAATGCTCAGGGTTCCGGTCTGTCCCAGCGCAGTGGACGACGACGAGAAGGTCGACGAATAGTTGCGCTGCTCTTTGGCGAGCTGTTGGACCTGGACCGACCACGCGCCGGTCTGTGCCGTAGCGCTGGCCGAGGCCGTCACGGCCGCGCCGCTCGAGGTCGCCTTGTAGCTCTTCACGCCGCTGTCGTCGGACAGGGCGCTCAGCGCCGACTTGAGCTTGGCCAAGAGGCTGCCGACGTCCGACAGCTCGGACACCGCAGAGCGGGTGGCGGCGGCGCGACTCTTGAGCGAGCTCAGCCCGGTCCCGCTCGCCGACACCAGGCCCTTGATGATGCCCTCGGTGTCGAGCCCCGAGCCGATTCCGCCGAAAGAGATCGTGCCAGCCATCTCTGCTCCTAAACGAACTGGGGCGCGCGGGCTCGGGACCACTCACCGAGCCGGCGCGCCCCGCGTTCAGCCATCCGACATCAACCGATCAGGCCGAAGGCCAGCTGCGGCAGCTGGTTCGCCTGGGCCAGGACCGAGATGCCGGCCTGGGTCAGCACCTGGTTGCGCGACATCTTCGCGGTCTCGTCCGCGACGTCCACGTCACGGATGCGCGAGTTCGCACCGCTCAGGTTGAGGCGCATGGTCTGGATGTTGTTGGTGGCGACCTGCAGCCGGTTCATCGCGGCGCCGAACTTCGAGCGGGCGCTCGAGGTCGTGCCGATGGCGGTGTCGATGCGACCCAGGGCGGTGAGCGCGCCGGTGGAGCCGCTGCCGGACAGCACCGTGGTGGTGGCGAGCAGCGTGGTGAACCCGACGCCGCCGAAGGTCACCGAGATCTTGTCCGACGACGTGTTGTTCAGGCCGACCTGGAAGGTGACCGTGCTGGCGGTGGAGCCCACCAGCTTGCTGCCGTTGAACTTGGCGGAGTCCTGGATGCGGGTGATCTCCGACTTCAGTGACCCGAACTCGGTGTTGATGTACCCGCGGTCGGTCGAGGTCAGGCCGCCGTTCGACGCCTGCATGGCCAGCTCGCGCATGCGGCCGAGCACCTCGTGCACCTCGCCGAGGGCGCCTTCCGCCGTCTGCGCCATGCTGATGCCGTCGCCCGCGTTGCGTTCGGCTACGGTGTAGGACCGGATCTGCGACTTCATGCTCTCGCTGATGGCGAGACCTGCCGCGTCGTCCGATGCACTGTTGACCCGGTACCCGCTGGAGAGCTTGGCAAAGCTCGCCTGCAGGGCCCGCTGATTGCGGCCCACGTTCTTCTGGGCTTCGAGTGAGGCTACGTTGGTCTGGATCTTCATGACGGTGGCTCCTTCTTGGAGGTCGCCGCGACCCTCCAAGGAGGCGCGGGGGGCGTCGTTGCCCGTTCACCGCGACTGAACGGCCCCCCCGGGGAGGGCTTGAGGGGCTTTCCGTCAGCCGCCACCGACCAGGCTCAGGGCCAGCTGCGGGAGCTGATTGGCCTGGGCCAGGACTGCCACGCCCGCCTGCGAGAGGACCTGATTTCGGGCCAAGATGGAGGTCTCTTCGGCCACGTCGACGTCCCGGATGCGCGAATTCGCGGCCGACAAGTTCAGGCGCATGGTCTGGATCGAAGAGGTCACCACCTCGAAGCGATTCATCGCGGCGCCGAAGCGCGCGCGGCTCGTGGAAATGGTCGCGAGCGCGGAGTCGATCCGGCCCAGGGCCGTGAGGCAGGTGGTCGCCCCGGGGCTCAGCGTGGTGCTGGCCGAGAGCAGGGTGGTGAGCCCCAAGCCGCCAAAGGTGAGCGAGACCTGGTCGCTGGCGGTGTTGTTCAGGCCAACCTGGAACTTGACCGTGCTGGCCGTCTGCGAGAGCAATGCCCTGCCGTTGAACTTGCTGGAGCTCTGGATCCGCGTCATCTCCGCTTGCAGGGCTTGAAACTCGGTGTTCAGGTAGCCGCGGTCGGTCGCGGTCATCGAGCCGTTCGCGCCCTGCATCGCCAGCTCGCGCAGGCGTCCCAGAATGGAGTGCATCTCGCCCAGGGCAGCCTCTGCGGTCTGCGTCATGCTGATGGCATCGTTGGCGTTCCGTTCGGCGACCGTGTACGAGCGAATCTGGCTGCGCATGCTCTCGCTGATGGCGAGCCCTGCGGCGTCGTCGGCGGCGCTGTTGATCCGATGACCGCTCGAGAGCCGATTGAAGCTCTTCTGCAGGGCAGACTGCGAGCGATAGAGGTTCTTCTGCGTCTCGAGGGACGAGACGTTGGTTTGGGTCACAATCGGCATGGGTCGGTTTCTCCTTGGGTCGTTGTGGGCTCGGGGTGCGCAGGGTCGGGGCCCCGAGCCAGCTCGGTCAGTCGGTCGGCGATCTGTCGGGCAGCGCCTTCGATGGCACGTGTGAGGGCGACTTCGCGACGCACGGCCGAGAGCGCGCTGGCGTGGGCGTCTTCCCCCGGGATCCCGCCGCTCTCTTGGCTCATTGCCGCTTCGATTTCAGCGAAGGCCCAGGCGTTGACCATGGGCGCGGCGCTTGCGGCCGCCTTCAGCTCCATTTCGTCGGCGGACAGCCGCTCGAACGCGCGGGTGACGTTGTCGGGGGTGCCGCTCTCGATGGCTCGAAGCGCACGCTTCGCCGTGCCGCGGGTGCGCCGGGCGCGATCCCGCACGCGGCGCGCGCGATCCCGCTCGTCGCTTGCCCACGCGCGTAGCGCCTCGGCGGAGACACGTCGGCCGGTCGCGCGCACCTTGCGGCAGAGCTCGTCCACGGTCGGGCCGCTCTCGTCGAGTTTGGCCAGTACGTCGGCCAAGGTCCGCTCGTCGAAGCCGTCGATCCGCGACCCGCCCTGGGTGGCGTTCACCAGGGCCACGTGGGGCGCGAGCTGACGCAAACTGTGGGCCGCGCCCGAGAGCCACGCGCGCGGGCCGGCGAAGCTCTGTCCCGAGGGCACCGTTCCGCGGCCACCCCAGGCCGGAACCTCTTCCAGTCGCTCTTCGGCGTGCAGCGGCGGATCGCCCGGCGAGCGCGTGCCTCTCGAGGTGGCGCACCAGGCGATGCGGATCTGGCCATCGGCTCCGACCTCGACCCGCGAGGCGTCGAACGGGGTGCCTTCGGCGTGGGTGCGATTCCCGGTGTACGCCAGGTCTTGTCCCACGAGCACAATCGGTGAGCACCCGAACGCGTAGGCCAGCGAGAAGGCCAACGTGGACACGCTGCCCGAGACCGCCAGCCCCGGCAGCCCGGTGAGCCGCTCGAGCGGCTCGCAGAGCTCCGGGATCCCTTCCCACACGGGAAAGAGCGGCCCCTTGCCGGTACGAAAGGTCTTGGGATGTGCCGAGAGGCTGAAGGCGCGGATGCAGCGATCGACGAAGGGCACCGACGCGACCAGCTGTGAGACGTCCACCGACTCGATGCAGCAGAAGATCTGCGGTTCGATGCCGTGCTTGGCCAGCACGCGTCCGCTCGAGTTGGTCGCGAACACCACGCCTTTTCGGGTGGCCTCGCGGATCAGCTCGGCGTTCTTGGCGAGCGACGGCCCCGCTCCGACGATGAACGCCGGCACGCCCGCCAGCTGGTTCCGGAGGGCGATCAGGGGCACCTCGTCGCGCAGGCTGCCGATGTTGGCGAACAGGTCTTCGATCCAGGTGCGGGCGCGTTGTTGGTGCGTGTTGCGGTTGATCCCGGTGCGATGCACCAGCTCCGAGACCAACCGTTCGAGCTCAGCGTGCTCTTCGGGGAAGCGCTCGCGGTAGCCTGGAGTGCGAATCAGGGTTGCTCCGACTTCGTCGCGGGCCAGCGCCGACCAGATCTGGGAGAGGTCCCGGAGCGAGCAGACGAGCTCGCTGTCGCCCAGATCCGTGGGGCCGCGCTCGAGCACCGCGCGGGCGACGCGCGCGTCGGGCTCGTAGACCACCACCGGGCCGTCGAACGCGCTCTGCACCGAGCGCACGGTGTCCCCGGTGCCCAAGCCGAAGATCACCACCGGCGCGCGGCCAGCGTCGCGGCAGGTCCGCATCAGGCCCCAGTCGTCCGCGGGCGCGCCGAGGAGGGCCCCGTCGATCGAGACCACGTCGACGCCGGGCTCGGATTCGCACAACTCCGCGGACTGCGCCTCCTGGATCAAGTCCGAAGTGATCGCCGAGGCGCCGAGCGCGCGCAGGTTCTCGGTCAAGAAAGCGTCGCGAAGGTCCGCGTCGGGCCAGTCCAGGTTGCCCATGGCTGAGGGGCACCATTCACGCCGCGTGCCAGCGGTTTTCGGCCGGGTTCGCCCAGGTGCGCGTTTGCGCGGCGCCGGAGCGCTGACGCAGACACTGCCACCTCGGTGACGAGGTCAGCGGGTTGGCTTGGTCGCCAGCGCCAGAGCTTCGACCGTGCTCGACAGCGCCTCGCGGTTGGCCTGCTCGATGGCGTCGTGGACCTCGCCCCGCAGGATCGTGCAACGTGCCGGTGCGGTGATGCCCAGCTTGACGGTCCCGCGACCGACCTCGCTGACCACGATCACGATGTCTCCACCGAGGACGATGCGCTGTCCCTTGCGGCGCGCCACGACGAGCATGGCCTCTGGAAGTGCAGGCCGCGTGCCACTGAATGTCGGGGCAGGTCAGTACCCGCGCCAGCGCGCGCCGAGGTCGAGCACCTGCTTCGAAATCGCGATGGCGCGTTCCATCGCGCCAGACAGGGAGTTCATCCGCGAGAAGGCCTCGAAGGCGTCGGCGCCCCCCACGCGCTCGGTGGCGCGGGCGAGGTCGACGCTGCCCTGGGCCAGCACTCCGTCGGCCGCGGTCAGCTTTTCGAGCGAGAGGCCGGTCTTGCCGCGCTCCAGCTCGACCTGCTTGCGGGCCGACTCGAGCCCGTCGAGCGCGGCCCGGACGCCGGCGGCGTCGTCTGCGCCGAGCGCAGTCCGAAGCTGCGCAAGGTCGGCGAAGACGTCGCGGCCGCCGGCGACCGTGAAGGCCAGCGCGCCACTCGCGCTGGCGCTGGTGGCCCCCGACCCGACGTCGACCGCGTGGTCCGTGTCGTCGCCGCTGAACGCCCCATTCGCGGCGAAAGGCGGCGCGTCGGTCTTGCTGCCGCCGAACAAGTAGCCTCGGGCGCCTTGCTGGTTGGCGATGCCGACGAGCTCTTGCTCCAGGGCTTTCACTTGCTCGGCCAGCATGGTCCGCTCGCTCGCGCCCAGCGCTCCGTTGCCCCCTTGCATGGCAAGCTCCTTGGCGCGCACGAACACGTCGCTGGCGGCCGCGAGGGACGACTCCGAGAGCTCGAGATCGTTCACGGAAGACCGCAGTGTCGCGCGATGGGCGTCGACCTTGCTGGCGGCGTGCCGCAGTCGCACCAGCTCGGCGGCCGCGAGCGGGTCGTCCGACGGACGCGTGACCCGCTCGCCGGTGGCGGCTTCGCGCGAAGCCTTGGCGTGCTCCGACGCGAGGCGCCCGAGCACGGCGTTCACGTTCTTGTAGCGATCCGCGTCGCTGACCCTCATCGGCCGACCTTGTCCAGGAGCTCACGCAACAGCTCGTCCACGGTGGCCAGCACCTTGGCGGCCGCGTCGTAGGCGTGTTGGTACTTGGTGAGCGAGACCATCTCTTCGTCCAGCGACACGCCGCTCAGGCTCTCGCGCAGCGAGTCGACCTGCGCCTGCACGCTCTGACGCAGCTCGGTCTCTTCGCGGGCGCGCGCCACGCGGCTGCCGACGTCGCCCACCAGGTCGCTCCACGCGCCGCTGGCAGTGCGGGCGTTTCCCGTGAAGAGCTTCTGCGCCGAGAGGCCGGCGAGGGCCACCGCGTTGTCCGAGCCCCCCGGCAGCGTGGTCGCGAGGCTCGAGGCGGCGAGCCGCTCGGGGTGACCGATCATCAGGCTATCGAGCGCGATGGAGCGCGCGGCGCCGGCGGGTGTGGCAGAGATCGAGAAGAGTACCCGCCCACCCACGCCGTCGAGGCCGAAGCCAGCGGAGTGCTGCGCGTTGACCGCCGCGGCCAGGTCCCACGCGAACTGGTCCAGCTGGCTCGCCACGCTGCCCAGATCGGAGTCTCGAACTTCCTTGATCGCGGCCAGGCTGCCGCCCGACAGCGACGCCGTCACGTCCATCGCCGGCGGTCCCGGCTGCGCCACCGAGAGCCGCAGGCTTCCGTCACCGGCGAGGTCGACCTCGAAGGCCTGGGCGACGTCACCTTCGATCAAGGTCGTTCCCGCCGCCCGCACCACCAACCCGCCCTGACCGTCGACGAAGGTGGTGATGTCGACCTCCGACGCGAGGCCCAACAGGAGCTTGTCACGCTGGTCGCGCAGGCTGCTGGCGTCGTCGCCCTGGGCCTCGGCCAGCGCGATCTTACGGTTCAGGTCCGCGACCTGCGCGGCCTTTCCGTTGATCTCGGTGACGACGCTCTGGGCGCGCGAGAGCAGCTCTTCGCGCTGCGAAGCGATGCTGTCGGCGTTCTCGCGCAGGCGGGCGGCGAGGGCGTCGGCCCGTTCGAGCAAGGCTTGCCGAGTCGTCGTGTCCGACGGGCTCGCCCCGAGCGCCGAGAACCCCGAGAAGAGCTGGTCGAGCGCGGTGCCCACGCCGCTGCCCCCGACGTCGTCGAACAGCGGCTCGACGCGGCTGAGCAAGGCCTCGCGCTCCGACGCGCTGGCGCCGAGGCTCGAGGCGGCGAGCCAGCGCCGGTCGACGAACTGATCGGCGACGCGGCGCACGCCCACGGCGACCACCCCGCCGGTGGCGCGGTTCTCGAGCAGAGCCTCGCGCCTCACGTAGGCCGGCGTGGTCGAGCTGGTGATGTTCTGCCCCGTGACGCCCAGCGCGTACGACTGCGCGCTGAGCGCGTCGCGAGCCGTCAAGAGCATCTGGGTCAGGGACGCCATCGTCAACCCGTGGTGTCGAGGCCGCCGCTCGCGCCGAGGTGGCGCGCGCCGTGGGGGCCGTAGGTGGCCCCCGCGGCCCCGGTGAGGATGCCCAGCACGCCACGCACCGCGTCCCTGGCGTGAACCAGGAGGAGCTGGTTGTGGACGAGCGCAGAGCGCACGCGCTGGAGTCGAGCCGGGTCCGGGGCGCTCTCGCTCTCGCATATCGCCTGGGTGAGCTGCTCCGCCAGGTCGAGCTTCTGGCGCGCCGCGTCCTCGACCGCGTCGTGGTCCAGCGTTCTGAGCGCGCGCCGCTCATCGCACAGCGCGAGCTCGAGGCGGTTCAGGATGGCGTCGACGTTCGAATCTCGAGTTGGCGAGGACATGGGGGTGGGCTTCCCTCCCGTGCACCCCACCGGGGCGCACTCAACCCAGGACGTCCAGCATGCGGCGTGCCACCGCTGCGCTGTCCACCTGGAACGAGCCGTCGGAGATCCGGCTCTTCAGCTCTTCGACTTTCTTCTGATCGACCGCTTCGCCGGCCTTGGCCAGCTCCCGCGCGGCGTCCGAGATCGCGACCTTGGCGGCCTCTTTGCTGCCTGTCGCCTCGCCGACGGGTTGCTCACCCTGGGCGACGGGCCTGGCGGCGTTGACCCCCGAAATCGCCATCCGCTGATAGGCGTCGAGCGCGGGGTTTCCAGTGACCGACTTCATGGCGTCCTCCGAACCGATTGCATCGCTCGGCTGAACGACCCCTTCTGAAAAGGCTTGAGCCCAATTCCGTAACCTTTCGGAGTCCCATGAGTTTTGGTCATCGGGTGCCGCCCCCTGACCGAACGGCCATGCCCTGCTCGACCTGCCCGGCGAGCCCGAGGCTCCCGGCTCGCGAAATCGCGTCGGACATCGCCTCGACCAGCATGCTGCCGTACTGGCTGCCCCCGCCGAGGGCCGGATTCTTTCCCACCTGGGTGGTTCGCTCGAGACACTTGAGCACCCGCCCGAGCAGCATGGCCTCGAACTGCTGCGACGCTTCGTGCAGGCGCTGCTGCTGCTGCGGGCTGACGCCAGCACGGTAGCCCGCTGCGGGCCTCGACGCGGTCAGGGCTGGGTCGGCGACGGGTGGGATCATTGGACGATGATCTCCCCATGCAAGGCGCCGGCCGCCTTCAGCGCCTGCAGCAGCGAGGCCAGCTCGCGCGGAGCCACGCCGAGCACGGACAGCGACCGCGCCACGTCCGCCAGCGTGGTCGCGCCCTTGACGTACGAGAGCGTCGGCGGGCGCTGCTCGTTGGCCTGCACGTCCGTCTCTTTCACCACCTGAGTCGTGCCCTGGGAGAGGGGGCCGGGCTGGCTGACGACCGGCGTCTCGGTCACGCTGATGGTGATGCCGCCCTGGGCGATCGCCACCGGCGAAAGGCGGATGTCGCCGCCGGCGACGATCGTCCCGGTGCGCTCGTTGATCACGATCTTGGCGGAGCTTGGCAGGTCGACGTCCAGATCGTTGACCTTGGCGAGCAGCGCCACCGACGAGCCCGAGGCCTTCACCTCGACCGCGCCGGCGTCGAGGGCCTTGGCCGAGCCCTGACCCAGCGCCTTGTTGATGGCCTGGCTCACGCGATCGGCGGTGGTGAAGTCGGGCGTGCGGAGTGAGAGCGTGATCTTGCCCTTGATCGTGACGTCGGTCTTGATCTCGCGCTCGACCAGCGCGCCGCCCGGGACGCGCGCGGTGTTGGTCGAGTTCTCTTGGATCGAGCTGCCGCCGCCGCTGGCCGAAAACCCGCCGACGATCAGCGCGCCTTGTCCCACCGCGTAGGTCCTGCGATCCGCGCCCCGCAGCGGGGTCTGCACGAGCACGCCGCCGCGGAGCGAACGCGCGTTGCCGATCGACGTGACCGTGACGTCGAGCTTGCCGCCCTGCCGGACGAAGGCGGGGATGTTGGTCGTGACGATCACCGCCGCCACGTTGCGCAGGCGCACCTGACGCTGATCGATCTGCACACCGAGACGTCGCAAGAGCGCCCGCAGCGACTGGGCTGCGAAGGGCGCCGAGACGTCGTCCCCCGTGCCGTTCAGACCCGTGACCACGCCGTACCCGACCAGCTGGTTGTCGCGGGCGCCCACCACGTCGCACAGGTCGCGGATCTTGCCGGCGTGGGCGTCGCGCGAGGCGAGCGAGAGCAGCAGGCAGGCAGCAGCGAAGGCGATCAGCTTTTTCATGGTCAGAAGGGGTTGATGAAGTCCAGGGCCTTGGTCAGCCAGCCACGCTCGACCTGGTCGGCGATGTCGCCGCGACCGGTGAACTCGACGCGGGCGTCGGCGATCAGGGACGAGTCGACCGAGTTGTCTCCCTCGATGTCGGCGGGGCGGATCACCCCCGACACGTAGAGGTGGTACTCCTCGTGGTTGATCATCACGACCTTGGTGCCCTCGACGAACAGGTCGCCGTTCGGCAGCTCTTTCTTGACCCGAACGCCCATCGTCCCTTTCAACTTGCCGGCTCGCTGGGTCTTGCCCTCGCCGTTGAAGTCGAAGCTCGAGGCGAGCTTCACCAGCTCGGCCGGGTCGATGTTGGGGTAGGCCTTCTTGATGGCCGGCACCAGGCCGAGCAATGAATCGACGCTCGCGTCGCGCCCGGTGTCCTTCTTGAGGTTCGTCTTGGCGCCGCCCTGGGCGTCGGCCTGCTCGTTGATCCGGATCAGCATGATGTCGCCGACCCGCAGCGCGCGCGTGTCCTCCAGGTAGCCGGCCTGGGCCTCGGAGTAGATCGAGCCCGGTGCCGGCGCGTAGCCCTTCTCGGTCGCAGCGTAGGCGCCCACGTCGTACTTGCGCTCCCGCGCCGTGAACGGCCGGATGTGCGGCGGCCCGCACGCCGAGAGCGCGACGACGAAACCGATGCCGATCAACCCGCGCTTCATTGCACCACCATCGCCCGGTTCGCCGCGAGCACGCGCCCGCGGACGACCTTCTTCGTGGCCTCGACCTTGAACGTCGTCACCTCGCCGACGTCGGCGTCGCCCAGGGCGATGGCCGACGCGCCCACTCGCACCGCCCCTTGCTCGATCAACAAGTCGAGCCGAGCCCCGCGCTGCACCGCCGGCTTCGCGGCGTTTTCGTCGAGCGTGATCACCGCGCGCAGCGGCAGCCGGTGGGAGATCGTGCCTTGCTCGCCGAGCTCGGCGGTGAGGGTGAGGGTGTGCTGCCCCACGCGCCGCGGCAGCTTCGGGATGCGGATGCCCGTCACCTCGACGTTCTTTGCCACCGTGGCGCCCTTGCTGGCCGTGAGCGACACCACACGGGCGCCGTTCGGCAGTCGGGCCGCCAAGACTGGCGCTGCGCGCTTCACCAGGTCGCCCGCCGAGAGGTGGCGCGCCGACCGCGTGACACGGATGGCTGACGGGAGCTTGACGGTCTTCGCGTCGACCCCGCCCTCGGTGAGGCGCCGAGTGAGCTCGTCCTTCGACAAGAGGCGGCTCTGTCCGGGCGCGGGCGCTGCGCCGAGCTCGAAGTCGTACAGCTCGGCCGGCACCTCGACGAGGTCGCCGAGCTTCAGGCTCGGCCCGTCGACGGTCTTCTGCGGCTCGGCCGGCGCGGGCGAGGCGGCGCCCAGGCCCAGCACCAGCGTCGCGAGGAAGGGCCAGCGTCGCATCTCACCTCATCTGGGTCGCCGCGCGCAGCATCTCGTCTGCGGCGGTGATCACCTTGGAGTTCACTTCGTAGCCGCGTTGAGCGCTGATGAGGCCGATCATCTCTTCCACGATGTCGACGTTCGCGCGCTCGAGGGAGCCTTGCAGCAGCGCGCCGCGTCCGTCCTGTCCGGCCTCGCCCACCTGGGGCTCGCCGCTGGCGGCGCTGGGGATGAACAGGTTGTGTCCGAGGGCGCGCAGCCCGGCGGGGTTCACGAAGGTTGCGACGCTGATCTGCCCCAGATCGACCGGCGCTTTCTCCCCCGCCATGATCGCCGACACAGTCCCGTTCGCCGAGATCGACACGCCGGCCGCGCCCGGGGGCACGGTGATGGGCGGATCGAGCGGGAGGCCTTCGGAGGTGACCAATCGGCCGTCGCCGTCGGTCTTCAAGTTGCCGGCTCGGGTGTATGCCGGGTTTCCGTCGGCCTGCTGCACGACGAAGAAGCCGTTGCCTTCGATCGCGACGTCCAGGGGGCCCTGGGTGTTGTAGAGCGTGCCTTGCTCGAAGGTGCGGGAAGTCCCGACGACGCGCACGCCGGTGCCGAGCTGGAGCCCGGTCGGGGACATGGTGGTGGGGCCCGTGGGCGCTCCGGGCGCGCGGACGGTCTGGTAGAGCAGATCTTGGAAGTCAGTGCGCTGGCGCTTGAAGCCGACGGTGTTCGCGTTGGCGATGTTGTGCGCGATCCCGTCCAGCTGCGTCTGCTGCGCGCTCATTCCGGTGGCGGCGATGTTGAGGGAGCGAAACATGGGGCCTCGCCTTCACTCCCCTGCAACTCGGGTGCCAGATCAGCCCGAGGCGTCGGCGTCACTCGCGTCCGAAGCGTCGGCGTCGCTCGCGTCGCCTGCGTCGGCCGCGTCGCTCGAGGTCGCGTCGCTGCTCGCGTCGGCCGCATCGGCGCCGTCGGCGGCATCCAGGGCGTCGGCCGCATCCGGGGCGTCCGAGCTGTCGGCCGCGTCGTTGCTCGAGTCGTGGGCGTCCGAGCTGTCCGCCGCAGCGTCCGGCGTCGCGGCCTCGACGTCGCTCGTCGCGTCCCCGGCCTCGAGCGCCGCGTCCCCCTCCGGGGCCGGAACGTGGCAGCGGCCATCACTGCAGGCTTGTCCATTCGGGCAATCGGTGTTGCGCAGGCAAGCGTCCGAATCGACGCAGCCGCTGGGGAGGGTCAGCCCCGAGAGCGCGAGCAGCGCGAGCGGCACCAGCGAGCGCACGCTAGAGCCCAAGACGAACCCCGGCCGACAGAAGTGCCCAGTAGAGCGGCGTGTCGCCGGGCAAATCGCTGCCCAGTGGCAGCACGCTGAAGCTCGGCTCGACGTAGAGCCCGGCCCGCTTCCCGAGCGGTATCAAGTATCGCCCGCCGAACACCCCGCCGAACAGGGTTTCGGGAGTAACCGTCCCCGTCGCGCCCGCGAACACACCCAGCTTGTTGGAAGGCCACAGCGCGTAGCGCAACTCTGCTCCGACGCTCCCGCGCTTCTCGATCTCGGCGAACGCGCGGAAGTGGTAGCCCTGATCTGCGTCCTCGTCACTGCGCATCTCGACCCCGGCGCTGACTCGCGTGCGAGCTCGCCGCCACTCGATCTCTCCCGCCCCGTCGTCGCCCCCTTCGAGCCCGGTCGAGAGCCCGAGCTCGCCGTCGATCAACCAACCTTCGGCGTTTGCGGTCGGAGCCAGCAGAGTGGCACCAAGCAGCGTCGAGACCGTGACGCAACGTCTGAGAGCGGCGGCGGAAGAGCGAATGGAGGTCACCTCTGGTCTTGCTTCGCAAACCTCGTGCCCGAGAGCATCAACCTCGCTTTGGCATTTGAAAAACCGCCAAGCCGCCAAGGACGCCAAGTATCGCCAAGCGGATGAAGCGGGCAACCGAACGCCGGCCCGGCTTGCTCATCACCGTGAGCGTCGAGCTTTCCGAGAGTGGCGCTCGTCGCGTCGTCCATGCCGCCGAGGAGAAATCGCTCGGCGCCCCTTGGCGATCTTGGCGGCTTGGCGGTTGAGAAATAGAGCGAGCGCGCGGCAGGTCGCTCAGGCCACGCGCTGGATGATTCGCTTGCGCTTGAGCATCTCGACCAGCGTGGTGCGATTGAGCCCGAGCAGCGCTGCGGCGCGCTTCTTGTTCCAGTTGGTTCGGTCCAGCGCCTGACGAATCAGCTGGTTTTCGAAGGCGTCGACCGCGCCCCGGAGATCCATGCCCGAGTCGGGCAACCGGGCCGTCACGCGACGCTCGGTGCCGAGGCCCAGCACGCGCGCGGGCAAGTCCCGCGGCTCGATCTGGTCCCCGTTGCACAAGAGGACCGCGCGCTCGATGGTGTTCTCGAGCTCCCGCACGTTTCCCGGCCAGCTGTACTGCATCAAGAGCTCGGCCGCCGCTCGGCTCACGCCCGACACCCGGCGGCTACCCTTGTCGACGGCGCGCTTGAGAAAGTGGTGGGTCAAGAGCGGCACGTCGTCGAGCCGGTCGCGGAGCGCCGGGACCTGGACGTGAATCACGTTCAAGCGGTAGTAGAGGTCTTCGCGGAACACCCCGTCGCGCACGGCGTCTTCCAGGTTCACGTTGGTGGCCGCCAAGATGCGCACGTCGGCGGTCATCGTCCGGGTGTCGCCCACCGGCGAATACTCGCGGCACTGCAGCACGCGCAGCAGCTTGACCTGGAGCGAGAGCGGTAGCTCGCCGACCTCGTCCAAGAACAGGGTGCCACCCTGAGCCATGGCGATGCGGCCGATCTTGGTGGCGTGCGCCCCCGTGAACGAACCGCGCGCGTGGCCGAAGAGCTCGCTCTCGAGCAGCGCCTCGGGGATGGCTCCGCAGTTGACTGCCACGAACGGAGCGTCTGCCCGCGCGCTGGCGTCGTGCACGGCCTTGGCGACCAGCTCTTTCCCGGTCCCGCTCTCGCCGGTGATCAGCACCGTGCAGGCGCTGTCGGCGATGCGGTCAACGATGCGGTAGACATCCACCAGAGATTCGCTCGTGCCGATCACGCCCTTCATCGACGGCGGCAGCACGTCGGAGACGGGCAGTCGATCCAAGGTGTCGGCGCCCTCGGCCATCCGAACGCCCGAGCCCGGTTCATCGGTCCCGAACCGCGCGATCTCACCCGAGAGGATATCCACAGCTAGATCCATTTTTTGCTCCTGCCGCCGCTCGGCGCAGCGGACCCACAGCAAGAGCTAGGCCAGGCACGATCCAGCTGAATTTCCCTGTGTGGGCACGCGGAGCACAAGTTCGTTCGACTGTCCGCCGCCCCCACCGTCGGATGGAAACGGCGACAAACTGCCGACCCGGTCACAACGACCCTCGGCGGTCAAACTGACTCTGCCTCGAGATCGAACGGACGCGGCGGTCAGAACTTGAGCTGGCACGCGGCGTGCTGATGTCCTGGTCGTGTTCGAGACCGTCACGCCGTTGCAAGGGGCCCTCGACTACCACCTCGAGCGCCACAACGTCCTGTCGTCGAACGTCGCGCACGTCGACACTCCCGGGTATCGCCCGGTGGATCTCGAGCGCGTCGAGGACGCGGGGTTCGCCGGGACGTTGGCGGTGGCGCTGGCCCGGACGAGCGCGGCCCACATCCCCGGCGGCGCGGCCGGCGCCACGCCGGTGACTGGCAGAGTGATGACGGATTTGACGGCAGGAGCTGGAAGCGACGGAAACTACGTTTCCCTCGACCGCGAGGCGGCCAAGGTCGCTGCGAACCACCTCCGGTACGACGTGGTCTCGGCCGTGGTCCAGTCCGAGCTCCGGCAGCTGCGGTTTGCGGTGAGTGACGCCAAGGGTTGACGAAAGGCGAGTGAAACATGCTGGGAGTCTTCAGTGCCATGGAAGTCGCAGCCTCGGGCCTCGGCGCCGAGCGCGTTCGCATGAACACCATCGCCGCGAACCTCGCCAACGCCCGGACGACGCGCACCGAGCAAGGCGGCGCCTATCGGCGCATCGACCCCCTGTTCGAGGCCGTGGGCCTCGATCGGTCGCGCCCGTCCGTCGGTCGGACCGGCGTGTCGCTGGTCCAGGTAGCCCGGATCGTCCAGGACGAGCGCCCCGGGCAGATGGTCTACGAGCCGGGACACCCCGACGCCAACCGGGAAGGGTACGTGGAGTACCCGAACGTCAACGCCGTCGAGGAAATGGTGAACATGATCACCGCGTCCCGAGCGTATGAGGCCGGCGTCACCTCGATCGACACCATCAAGCACATGGCGCGCTCCGCCATCGACCTCGGGCGAGGCTGAAATTGAGCGCGATCGACGCCTCGACGCTGCAGTTGCTTCGGCCACATCAGGCCATCGGGCCAGAGGTCAAGCCGCTCCGCGAAGCGCCGGAGCCGGAAGGGACGTTCGGCCCGCTGCTCGACGGGGCGATTCGTCGGGTCAACGACGCGGGTCATGCCGGATCGCGAGCCGGCGAGGCCTTTGCCGCGGGCGCGGTGGACGACATCCACGGCACCATGCTCGCGCTGAGCAAGGCCGACATCGAGCTCCGCTACGCCGGGGCGGTTAGAAACAAGGTCATCGACGCCTTCTACGAGCTCTGGCGGATGCAGATCTGAGGACTCGAGCCATGCCCGAACGGATCAAGACCGTCCTGTCGCAGCTGGTTACCCTGTGGAAATCGCTGTCCACGGCCAAGCGCTTGGCGTTGATCTTCGTGACGACCAGCGTGCTCCTGGGCGCCCTCGCCTTGGCCTTCGTCGGATCGCGACAGAACTTCGCCATTCTCTACGCCGACCTGCCCCAGGAAGACGCCGGCAAGATTGTCGAGAAGCTCGACGCCCTGAAGGTGCCGTATCGAGTCGAGCGCGGCGGCAGCGCGGTGCTCGTGCCCGAAGAGAAGGTCCATCAGCTCCGGCTCGAGCTGGCGAAGTCCGGGTTGCCCCGAGGGGGCGGCGTCGGTTTCGAGTTGTTCGACAAATCTCAGATCGGCTCGACCGAGTTCGAACAGCGCGTCAACCTGCGGCGCGCGCTCGAGGGCGAGCTCGCGCGCTCGATCGCCACCGTCGAGGGCGTGTCCCAGGCGCGCGTGCACCTCGTCCTGCCCGAGCGCCGGCTCTTCGCCGCGGACAGCGAGAAGGCGTCCGCGTCGGTCGTGCTCAAGCTGCAAAACCCTGGGAATTTCGGGAAGCGCGAGGTGGCCGGCATCGTCCATCTGGTCTCTGCCGCAGTGCCTGGGCTGGCGCGCGACCGTGTGTCCGTGGTCAGTACCGAAGGCTTGACGCTCCACCGCCCGGTCTCTGACACGGGGCCGAAGGCGATGGAGGCCGCCGACCTCCACGGGGAGCAGTCCCGCGAGGTCGCCAGCACCCTCGAGCAGCGCGTGAAAGAGCAGCTCGAGCGTGTGGTGGGGCACGGCAATGCCGACGTGCGGATCCACGTGGCGCTCGATCCTGCCACCCGCGAGCGGACCGAAGAGCACTACGACCAGGCCAAGACTGCGCTCCGCAGCGAGCACAAGGTCGAGGAGCTGGCCGGGGGCGAGGCCGCTGGCGTAGCGGGCGTGCCGGGGGCCCGGACCAACCTCCCGGACGCCGTCCCGCCTGGGCAAGCGCCCGCCGAAGATCGGCTGGCCGAGGGGGCGCCCGGGGGCGGGGGAGCGCTGCGTCGCAGTCACACTCGCAACTGGGAAGTCGACCGCGTCACGGAGAAGACCATGCTCCCGCCGGGTGATCTCGAGCGGGTGAGCGTGGCGGTGTTGCTCAACGGGCGATACGAAGACCGGGGGGGCAAGCCCGCCTATGTGCCCCGGAGCGCCGAAGAGCTGAAGTCGCTCGAAGAGATCGTGAAACGCGCGGTGGGCTTCGACGAGAAGCGCGGGGACAGCATCAAGCTCGAAACCATGGAGTTTGCTCGGCTGGACGGCGACGCGCCCCGGCCCACCATCCCGCTGCCGCTGTGGCGGAAGTACCTGCCCCACGCCATCGGCGGCTTCGCCGCTCTCTTCGCGCTGGGCGTGTACGTGTTGGTCCGACGCAGTCGCAAGCGGGCCGCAGCCAAGGCCGCGCTCCGGGCCCCGGCCGTGAGGGTCGCTTTGACCGGGCTCGACGGACCGGCGGGCGAGCTCACGGCGACCGACCTGCCCCGCTTGGACGCCGCCGCGTCCGCCGAAGCGAAGGAAACTGCGCTCGAAATCGCGGCCCGCGACCCGGCCACGGCGGCGGTGGTGCTGCGCAAGTGGCTAGGCTCGGCGGGCGCCGCGCCTGCGGCACGCCCTTAGCATGAGCGCGCGGGCATGGAGCTCACCGGTCCAGAGAAAGCCGTGCTCATGCTGCTTTCCCTCGACGAGGCGACGGCGACCCCGATCCTCTCCGAGCTGGACGGGGACGAGGTTCGAAAGCTGCGCGAGGTCGCCTCGCTGATGCGGGCCGTCCCGACCACAGCGCTCGATTCCGTGTATACGGAATTCGTCGAGCGCTCGCGGGAGGCCATCGCGGTGCCCCGGGGCGGTGTCCGCTACCTCCGACGGCTGGCGACCCGCGCGCTGGGAGAGGCCCGCGCCCAGGAGATCTTCGTGGACGCGCCGCAGTCCTCGATGGAGCGCTTGCTCTCTGCCGATCCGGGAACCCTCGGGGTGGTGCTCGAGAACGAGCACCCGCAGATCACTGCGGCAATCATCTCGCAGATGGACCCCGACCGGGCGGCGGCCGTGCTCGACGCCATGCCGGAAGAGGTTCGACCGATCGTGCTCGAGCGTCTCGCGACCCTGAAGGAGGTCCCGGCGGGGTTGCTCGAAGAGGTGGCCACCGCCCTCGCTGCCGAGCTCCCGCCCGAAGAGGCCGAGGCTTCGATGTCGGTGGATGGCATCAGCCGCTCGGCTGCGCTCGTCCGCCGCCTGCCCCGCGAGACCGGAGAGGCATTGCTCAGTCGGCTGGGGGACGGCGACTCGGACCTGGCCACCCAGATCCGCCGCAGCATGTACAGCTTCGACGACCTGATGGCCCTCGACGCCCGGGCGCTGCGCTCGGTGCTCGAGGCGGTGCCTGCCGACCGATTGGTGTTGGCGCTGAAGGCCGCGAGCGCCGAGATGCGCGAGCACATCTTCAAGGGAATGAGCAAACGCGCCTCGGATCGCATCCGCGACGACATGGAGCTGCTGGGCGCGGTGCGGCTCGCCGACGTGGAGGCCGCGCAGGCAGAAATCGTCGAGATTGCGCTGCGCCTCGAGTCCGAAGGTGCCATCTCGCTCGACTCGAACAAGGCAGGAACCATTGTCTGACCGTGCCACTCGCGCCGTTGCGTTCCTGAACGTCACCCCCGAGCGGCGTCGGCAGCCGTCGTGGATCGCCAAGCAGCGCGGCGACATGCCGGCGGTGGTGGTGGCGGGGCCGCCGCGCCTTCCCCGGGAGATGGTCGCGGCGTTTCAGCAAGAGCTGAACATGTTCCCCGAGTCGGTGCTGCCGCCGGCGGCGGTGGACGAGCCGCCGGTCGAGAGCATGGTCTCGGAGGCGGAACCCGCGCGTGACTTCGAGCCCGCCGAAGAGCTCACCGACGAGCCGCATCTGCACGAGCCGGCGTTGCCCGATCCCGATCTGCTCGCCGGGCTGATCGAGGCCGTCGAGCACCTCGCGCGCACCCGCAGCGAGGTGCTGGACGCCACCGCGGGGCAGCTGGCCGAGCTCGCGACCCTGATCGCTCGGCGTGTGATCGCACACGAGCTGAGCGTGAGCCCCGACGTCGTCGAAGGGTTGGTGCGCGAGGGACTCGACGCGCTCGGCGAGCACGACCGGGTGTCGATCCGAGTCGGGTCGGGCTTTGGAGGGGCGATCGAGCCGATGAAGCAGCGCCTGAGCTCCAACGGGCAGAACGTCGTGGTGCGCGTCGACGCCGCGCTAGCCGACTTCGCGTGTGTCGTCGAGACCGAGCTTGGCGTGGTCGATGAGTCCATCGAGGCGCGCCTCGCTTCGCTGCTCCAGGCCCTCAAACCCGACAGCGCCCCACCGGTCTGAGCAGGATGCGCATGCTCGACCGTCTCATCGAGAAGACCAAGACCGCCCCGGTCCACGACCCGCGCGGCGTGGTGCTCGACGTCGTGGGGCTGATCGTCGAAGTCGGAGGGCTGCGCGCCGCCGTGGGCGACACCCTCGCGGTGGACTCGGCGCGTGGGCTCGAGCTCGAGGTCGTCGGGTTCCGCGGCGGGCGCTTGCTCGCGACGCCGCTCGGTCCCCTGGCAGGAGTCCGACCCGGCGCCCGGGTCTTCCGCACCCATCGCGGCGCGAGCGTGCCCGCCTCGAAGGGCCTCCTGGGTCGAGTGATCGACTCGTTCGGGCGTCCGCTGGACGGCGAGCCTGCTCCGGAGCTGGATCGTATGGTGCCGGTGCACGCGCCGCCGCCGCCGCCCTTCGCACGCCGGCCCATCGATCGGCCGTTCGCCACCGGCGTGCGCGCCGTCGACGCGCTGTTGCCGCTGGGCATCGGGCAGCGCATGGGCATCTTCGCCGGTGCGGGCGTCGGAAAGAGCACGCTCCTCGGGATGATCTGCCGGTCGTCCCAGGCCGACGTGAACGTGGTGGGGCTGATCGGCGAGCGTGGTCGCGAGCTCAACGATTTCATCCGCCAGAGCCTGGGCGCCGAGGGCCTGTCACGCACGGTGGTGGTTGCCGCGACCAGCGACCAACCGCCGCTGGTGCGCGCGCGGGGCGCCGAATCGGCCACGGCCTTGGCCGAGTACTTCCGGAACCAGGGGCTCTCGGTGCTCTTGGTGATGGACTCGGTCACGCGCTACGCCATGGCGTTGCGCGAGGCCGCGCTTGCGGCGGGGGAGCCGCCCGCGACCAAGGGCTATCCGCCCAGCGTGTTCGCCGCGCTCCCCCGGCTGCTCGAGCGCGCCGGGACCGGCGGCGGAAGCGGCGTGATCACAGCCCTCTACACCGTGTTGGTCGAGGGCGACGACATGTCGGACCCGATCGCCGACTCGGTGCGCAGCATCCTGGACGGCCACTTGGTGCTCTCGCGAGAGCTGGCCGAAAAGGGACATTTCCCGGCGATCGACGTGTTGCAAAGCGTGTCCCGCCTCGCGCCCGAGATCGCGCACCCCGACGACCTGCGCGCCGGAGCGCTTTTGCGCGATCTCTTGTCGGTGTACCGCGAGGTCGCCGACCTGATCCAGGTCGGCGCGTACGTCACGGGCAGCGACCCGCGGGTGGAAGCCGCCCGCGCCGCGATGCCGCACCTCGAGGCCTTCTTGAAGCAAGGCATGAGCGAGCGCATCAGCGCTGACGAGGCGCGCGCGCGCCTGCACGTGCTGGCACGTCAGGCGGTCGGGAGATCCGGGTGAAGAGCCGGCTCTCGCGGCTCGCGAAGCTGACCGAGCTTCGCAAGAAAGAGCTCGATGATCGAGCCGCGCGGCTCGCGGCGGCCCACCAGGCGATGGAAGAAGCCCGGCAGCGACTGACGCTCGAAGCGGCCGCGCATCGACAGGCCGAGCTCGACCGATCGGCCCTGGCCCAATCCGGGCTTCTGCCCGAGACCTGGCGCACGGCGAACGAGTGGCTCGAGCTGCGGGAGCACTACCGCGAGGCTGCGCGTCGCCGGGTCGCGATGGCCGAGGTCGCGGCGCTTCGCGCGCAAGAGCAGGTGCTGGCGGCACGGGCCGCGCTCCGCCGCCTCGAGGTCCTGGAAGAGCGCCTGAAGCGGGCCCTTGCCAAGACCGAAGAGCGCAAGGAGAGCAAGGCCCACGACGAGATCGCGGCCAGTCGCTCGGCAGCCCGCGCGAGGACGCACTGAGCCATGGATTCGACCAAACTCGGTCTCGACCTCTCGACCCCTGCGAGCGACGAGCTCGGGGCGGAGCGCCGCCGGCGACAAGAAGCCGAGAAGTGGGCGCACACACTGGCCGCGAGCGTGGCGAGCGCGTGGCCCGACGCCACCGACTGTCCGGCCGAGACCGGGACGCCGGTGCATTGGCGTCCGAGCGACGGCGAGCTGACGCCCGGGGCGGGGCCGCTGGCTCGCGCCGCGGGCGCGCCCTCCGAAGACGCCAACTCCGAGTCACCCGTCCGGGTCAGCGTCAACGCGGGCGATCTCGGTGAGGTCGACATCGTGGTCGATCGATCGGCGCAAGGCGTCCGGGTGATCATCGGCCTGGCGGACCCGAACGCGGATACCGCGATGATTCCGGAGCTCTCGGCGCTGCAGCGGGCGCTCGAGGCCAGCGGCATCCGTGTCGCCTCGGTCCGCGCCGTGGCGCAGAACCGCGTCGGCACCGTTCTTGCTCAGTCCAAGTTCCGTGTCGCCAAGGGTCACGAGCCCCTGGCCGACGGAGAGCACGAGAGCAGAAGGCGCTCGTCAAAGCGTTTGAACCTGATCGGTTGAGCCATGGTGGATTCAGTCAACGGCAATCAAGCAGCGTCCGGTGCGACCGGCAGCGGAATGAGCGGCGCGCTGACTGGCGGCAACACCATGGGCAAGGACTCGTTCCTGAAGCTGCTCGTGGCCCAGCTCAGGCACCAGGACCCGCTGAAGCCCCAAGACGGCTCCGAGTTCGTGGCCGAGCTCGCTCAGTTCTCGTCCCTCGAGCAGACCATGGCCATCAACGACCGCCTGGACATGCTGGCGCTGCAGAACCGTGGCTTGGCCAACACCCAGGTGGCTGGGCTGGTCGGACAGGTCGCCACCGTGCGAGGCACGATGGTGACCAGCGACGGAACCGGCGTGGGCTCGCCCGTCAACTTCACGTTGGGGGGCGCCGCCGAGAAGGTGACGGTGAAGATCACCAACCAGAACGGCGAAGTGGTGCGCACCATCGAGGTGGGCGCGAAAGCCGCGGGTGTGGCCAAGGTGATGTGGGACGGTCGCAACGACTCCGGTGTGATTCAGCCCGCCGGCGCGTACCAGGTCTCGGTCGTCGCCAAAGATGCGAGCGACGCGCCGGTCAGCGTCGAGCAGGAGACCAGTGGCACCGTGACCGGGGTGTCGTTCGACAAGGGTTACCCGGTGCTGCATCTCGACACCGGCGTCAGCGTGCCCGTCTCGGATCTGCTGAAGATCGAGCCGGCCAAGAGCAAGCCATGATCATGACCGGACCAGTGCCGGTTCTGCCGTTACAAGGGAAACGAAAGGAAAGTCAGGAGGCCTAAATGGTATTGCGGGCAATGTACTCGGGGGTTTCCGGTCTACGGGCCGAAGGAGAGGCGCTCGGGGTCGTCGGCGACAACATCGCCAACGTCAACACCGTGGGCTTCAAGGGCCAGCGCGTGATCTTTCACGACGTGCTCGGCCACTCCATCCTCGCCGGGTCGTCCTCGGCGATGCCGGGGTCTGGTGTGCGCGTCGGTGGGATCCAGCAGCTCTTCACTCAAGGGTCGCTGGCGAACACGGGCGTGTCGACGGACCTCGCGCTCAACGGCGACGGCTTCTTCGTCGTCCAGGGCACGGTCGCTGGTGTGCAAGGCAACTTCTACACGCGCGCTGGCCAGTTCGTGATCGACAACCAGGGCTACCTCACGGACTCTGGCGGGCTGCAGGTGCAGGGCTACGCGGCCAATCCCGACGGAACGTTCCAAGCGTCGGTGTCCTCGATCAAGGCACCCACCTCGTCGATTCAGCCGAATGCCACCGCGTTGATGGAGATCACGGCGAACCTCGACTCGAACTCGACCACGCCGACCCTGCCCTGGGACGCCCAGAATCCGGCGAACACGTCGAACTTCTCGACGTCGATGACGGTCTACGACTCGCTGGGGAACTCCCACCAGGTCGAGGTGTACTTCCGCAAGACGGCGGCCAACACCTGGGACTATCACGCCCTTGCCCAGGGTAGCGAGCTCAACCCGCCCGTCGCGGGCAACGCCGAGATCGGCACGGGCTCCCTGGCCTTCACCACCAACGGTGCGCTCAACACCGTGACCACCACCACCGCCATCAGCGTCAACTTCGCCGGCGCAACCGCCGCCCAGGCCATCGCGCTGGACTTCGGTACGCCCATCTCGGGCGGCGGTACGGGTCTCGACGGAACGACCCAGTTCGGATCGCCGTCCAACGTCTCGAGCCAGTCGCAGGACGGTTACTCGTCCGGCGATTTCGCCGGGGTCGCGGTGGACGGTCAGGGCGTGGTGATGGGGCTCTACACCAACGGCCAGAAGCTCGCGATCGGCCAGCTGGCGGTGGCGAAGTTCCGAGCCAACGAGGGCCTCGGCCGGGCCGGTCAGAACCTCTGGATCGAGACGCGGGACAGCGGTACCGCGGCGCTCGGCACCGCCGGCAGCGGCGGGCGTGGAGCGGTCTCGGCCGGAGCGCTCGAGAGCTCGAACGTCGACCTGGCGGAAGAGTTCGTGGGTCTCATCCAGCACCAGCGGTCGTTCTCGGCGAACTCCAAGACGATCACGACGGCGGACGAGATGCTTCAAGAGCTGATCAACATCAAGCGGTAGTCGTGACGCGGGCTCGCTCGAGCCCGCGCGCCGCCTCCACGTTTCCTAGTTGGCAGAACCCCCCCTTGGAAGGCCGGTCGCGTCCCCTGCGCGGCCGGCCTTCGCTACGAGGACGTCGACATGAGCGAAGACGCCGATGAAGGCACGGTCAGCCCGGCGCCGGCACCCAAGAAGAAGAGCAGCCTCGGCATCATCATCGGTGTCGTGGTGGCCGCGGCGGCCGCTGGCGGCGGCGCGTTCTTCGGTCCGCGGTTTCTCTCGCCGGGGGCGGCACCGAAGCACGGTGCGGAGGCAGAGGAAGAAGAGGAGACGTCCGGCGGCGGACATGGCGCGGCCAGCACCGTCGCCTTCCAGCCCATCGTCGTCGACGTGCGTGGTGGGGACGACGTGCATCACCTCAAGGTGGTGCTCACCTTCGAGCTGGCAGCAGGCACGAAGCCCGAGGACTTCGAGAAGTTCTCGCCTCGTGGTCGCGAGGCCGCCATCGTCTACCTGCGGAGCAAGAGCTTCGACGACGTCACCAGCCCCGAGAAGTTCCCTGAGCTCTCGGCCGAGCTGACCGAGAAGGTGCTCCTGGCCGTCGGTAAGAAGCGCGTCAAGCGCATGATGATCACCGACTTCGTGACGCAATGACTGCCGCGGCGCGCGCTTCCATCGATGCCATTGCCATGGCCCCCGCGCGTCGAAGCGAGCGCAGCAGCCTGCGGCCTCTGGATCTGACTGGACGCGAGCGCCACTTGCGCGGCGCTATGCAGGCCATGTCGCGTGTGGCCACGCGCTTTGCGCGCGCCGCCCGCCGAACACTGCCCTTCTTGGTGCGCCGCCGCGCCCACCTGGAGCCCGGCCCGGTGTCGCTGCCGGCGGCGGGGCCCGATCGCGCCGCGGAGACCGGCCCGCGCTTCTTCGTGCGGCTCGAGGCGCCCGACGGCCCGGCCTGGGGCTTGCTCACCCTCAACTCCGAGGCGCTCTCGCTCTTGCTCGAGTCCGCGCTCGGCGGCGGGGACGGACAAGCGGCGCCCCTGGGGGCCGAGCTGTCGCTGGCCCAGTCTGCGCTGACCGCGCGCATCGCCCGCTCGTTGGCCCAAGACTTCGCGACGGCGGTCAGCGCCGAGACTGGACTTCGCCTCCAGGTGGTGGCAGCGCAGGCGGTGGCCTCTGGCGAGGGAGCCGACGCGGTCCAGGTCGACGGCCTCGCGGTCGAATGTGGATTCGCCGGGCTCAGCGAGAGCGCCGTGGTGATCGTCGCAGTCAGCGCCGAGGCGCTGGAGGCCGCAGCCCGCGAGCAGGCGGTGGAAGATGCTCCCGCTGCGGCCGACCCCCGGATGGCCGAGGCCATCCACGAAGTGCCGGTCACCTTGGTGGCCGAGCTCGGAGTGGTGACCCTCGACCTCCGGCAGGTGCTCTCGTTCACTGTCGGGCAGGTCATCCGCCTCCCGACCGCCGTCGACGACCCGGTCACGCTCCGCGTCGCCGGCCTGGAGAAGTTCACGGCGGCCCCGGTGGTCTCCCGAGGGCAGCTGGCAGTCCAGATCCGCGGTCGGCACGAAGAATGAATGGGAGCGGTACATGAGCGAAGCGCAGAAGTCCCATGCCCCCGGATTCGCGACCGTCGGGGGCGACTCGCCGCCCGCCGTCACCCCCCTCTCGGCGCCCCCCGTGAGCCCGGCGCCGGCCCCTCCGGTCTCGAGCCTCGACTCCATCGGCTTCGTGATGGACGTTCCCGTCGAGGTCACGGTCGAGCTCGGCCGCCGCAGCACGAAGATCGGCGAGATCTTGCGGCTGGGTCCCGGCTCCGTGCTCGAGCTCGACAAGGTCAACGGCGAGCCCTTGGACATCTACGTCAACAACCGACTGATCGCCCAGGGCGAGGCGGTGGTGGTGGGTGAGCGCTACGGTGTTCGGCTGACCGAGGTGCTGGTCGGCGACGAGACGCGGAGAGGCGGTGGCGGGTGAAGGCCTGGGTGGTGGTCGCGGCGCTCTTGCTCGCCCTGCCGTCCCCCGCGGCCGCCCAGGCCGCCGACGCGCCGGACGCCTCGGAAGCGCCGCGTGCTTGGCTGTCGCAACGCGGCCAGGCGCCCCTCGGTAGCGATCGCGCAGGGGGCTCGCCGAGCGGGGCCCGCGCCCTCTTCGGGCTGGTCGCGATGGCGGCGCTGGCCGGCGGTGTGATGTTCTGGCGCAAGAAGCGCGACCGGGCAGTGAAGACCCAGCAAGCGGGGCTGATGCTCGAGGTGCTGGCGTCCACGCGGCTCGGCCCCAAGGCCCAGGCCGTGGTCGCGCGGGTGGGCAAGAAGGTCGTGCTCCTAGGGGTGACCGAGCAGAGCGTGCAGAAGCTCGCGTGGCTCGACGGTCGCAAGCTGGCCCCGGCTCCCAGCGTCGCGGTCGCACTCGCCCCGCAGGTCGAGCCCGAGCCCGCTCAACCGGGCTTTGCCCAGGTGATTCGTGACGTGCTCGGCCGCACGCCGCCGGCCCGTCCCCCGGCCGACCCGGCGGTGGTGCTCGCCGAGGAGACCCGCGACGTCTACCAGCCGAGCGCCGAGCGCCGGCCGGCGCGCATCGAGACCCAGGCGGCGGGCCTGATCGCCCGGCTGCGGGAGCTCGAGCGATGAACCCGACGGCCGTCGTCGATCAGACCTTCGGCAACGGCTCGCTCACGCCGTCGCTGAAGGTCCTGCTCGTTCTCACCGTGCTGGCGCTCTTGCCAGCCATCATCCTGACCATGACCAGCTTCGTCAGGACCGTCGTGGTCCTGTCGTTCGTGCGTCAAGGCGTCGGCACTCAGGTGCCCCCCAACCAGGTGGTGATCGGCCTAGCCCTGTTCCTCACGCTGTTCACCATGGCGCCGGTCGTCGACAGCATGAAGGTCGCTGCCTACGACCCCTACATGCGGGGCGAGGTCACCGACATGCAGGCCCTCGAGCTGGCCTCGGTGCCGCTGAAGAAGTTCATGCTCCGGGAGACCCGCGAGGCCGACCTGCGCATGTTCTACTCGGTGACCAAGACGCCCCTGCCGGCCACCCCCGAAGACGTGCCGATGCGCCTCGCGGCCCCGGCGTTCGTGGTCTCGGAGCTGACCACGGCGTTCCAGATGGGCGTGATCATCCTCTTGCCGTTCCTGGTGGTGGACCTCGCGGTGGCGTCGCTCTTGATGAGCATGGGTATGATGATGGTCCCGCCGACCACCCTCAGCTTGCCCATCAAGCTCTTGCTGTTCGTCCTGGTCGATGGGTGGAGCCTGGTGGCAGGCTCTCTGATGAGGAGCTTCTGGTGACCACGGACGGCGCGGTCGAGCTCTTGCGTAACGCACTGATCGTGGCGGCTCTGGTGGTCGGGCCGATGCTCGCGGTCGCGCTCTTCGTCGGCTTGATCGTCGGCATCTTGCAGGCCGCGACCCAGGTGAACGAAGCCAGCATCAGCTTCGTGACCAAGCTGATCGCCATCGTGGCAACCTTCGTGGTCCTGGGCTCGTGGACGCTGCGCCAGCTCGTGGACTACTCGACGCGGACCATCTCTTCCATCGCGGACGTCACGAAGTGAATGCCCTCGAGGCGCTGATCCGAGCCGAAGCCGTCTCCTACCTCCTGGAGATTTCGCGCATCTCGGGCCTGGTGGTGGTCGCCCCGCTCGCCTGGCAGCCGGCGCCGGCGCGCATCCGGGTGGGCCTGGTGCTGGCGCTCGCGGCGGTGGCCCACGGCGTCGGCGCCGGCAGCGTCCGGGCCGAGCCGTTGCCCGTCGCGCTTGGCGTCGCCTGGGAGCTCGGCGTGGGGATGGCCATGGGCTTCGTCGTCCGGCTCGCCGTCTCGGTGGCCGAGATGGCCGCGGAGATCATCGCCCCGATGATGGGGCTCGGCGCGGCCCACTTGTTCGACCCCCACGCCGGCAGCGGCACGGTATTGACCTCGCTCTTCCGCCACTTCGCTATCTTCGTGGCGCTGGTGGTGGGCGTGCACCGGGTGGTGCTGGGCGCGCTGATCGAGAGCTTCCGGGTCCTGCCGGTGGGGACCAGCGAGAACGTCGCGCTGGCGACGCCGGTCCTCTTGCGCCTGAGCGCCGACGCGCTGTCCGCCGGCGTGCGCATCGCCATTCCGGTCGTGGTCATCTTGTTCATGGTCCAGATCGCGCTGGCCTTCATCTCGCGCGCAGCGCCCGCGCTCCAGATCTTCTCGCTGGGTTTCGCCGTCACCCTGGGGGTCGGGTGGCTGTCGTTGATCATCGTCTCGCCGGACTTGACCATGCGGATCATCGCCGAGCTCAGCCACGTGGGTGAGGGGCTCGAAGGCGTGGTGGCCTCGCTGTCGCCGAGGGCCCCATGAGCGAGAGCGAAAACGACAGCGAAAAGACCGAGGAGGCCACACCAGAACGAAGACGGCAGGCGCGCGAAGAAGGCCAATTCCCGCGCGCCCGAGACACCGGGGCGATGGCCGCGTCGACCGCCGTGCTGGCCCTCTTGGCGCTCACGGGCGTCGAAGTCGCGACCCGCCTGAGGGACCTCGCGACCCACTGCTTCAGCGAGGTTCACAACCTGCACCAGAACGGCGCGGCCTACGCGGGCGGCTTTGCGGCGCGCACGCTGCTCTGGGTCACGGCGCCTGCGATGCTGGTGGCGATGGTGGCCGCGACCGCGGCCGGTTTAGCCGAAGCGGGGTGGCACCCGAAGTTCGAGCTGAAGTGGGAGCGATTGGAACCGCTCTCGAAGCTGCAGCAGCTGGTGTCACCCAAGGCGGCCGCCGCGAACACCGTGCTGGCCCTCGGCCGCGTGGCGGTGGTGGGCGTGGTGGCCTACATGGTCGTCGAAGAGGCCTTGCCGGGGCTCCTGCAGCTGACGCGCGCGCCGCTGATCGGCGCCGTGGGCAAGCTGGGCGCGGTCGTTTCGCGCCTGGCGATCTGGGCCACCGTGGCCCTCGCCGCGCTCACCGCTGCCGACTACGGCTACTCGTGGTGGAAACACGAGCGGGATCTCCGGATGTCGCGGGAGGAGATCAAGCAAGAAATGAAGGGTCAGGAGGGCGATCCGAAGGTCAAGGCCCGGCAGCGCGCTCGGGCTCGCGAGATGCTCCGCCGCGGCATCCGCAAAGAGGTGAAGACCGCCGATGTGATCGTGACCAATCCCACGCACGTCGCCGTCGCCATCCGCTACCGGGCCAATGAGGGGGCGCCGGTCGTCGCCGCCAAGGGCTACGACGACGTGGCGATGTTCATCCGCTCTCTGGCCAAAGAGCACGGGATCCCCATCATCGAGAACAAGCCGCTGGCTCGAGCCCTGGCCGAACAGGTCAAGGCCGGTCGGGCCATCCCGGTCGAGCTGTACGCAGCGGTGGCCGAGGTGCTGGCCTTCGTCTACCGGCTCCGGAACCGCGGTCTCCGGGCGTAGCGTGCTGGCACGACTCTCGCACGCCTGTTCAGCGTGACGACCGCCGCCACTGCCGCCGAGACCAAGGGCAGCGCCAGCGAATTGGCACTCCCGCTCGCCATCGTCGGAATCGTCATGATGCTGGTGGTGCCCGTTCCGCCGGTGGTGGTGGACCTCTTGCTGGCGCTCAGCCTGGCGATATCCATCGGGGTCTTCCTGATCGGGCTGTTCATGGAGCACCCCCTCCAGTTCAGCTCGTTTCCCGCGGTGGTTCTGGTCGCGACCCTGCTCAGGCTGAGCCTGAACGTGGCCACGACCCGGTTGATCTTGCTCCACGGAAAGGACGGCCACAGCGCCGCCGGACGGGTGGTCGAGGCCTTCGGGCGAGTGGTGGTGGGGGGTAACGTCGTCGTCGGCCTGATCGTCTTCGTGATCTTGGTGATCATCAACTTCATCGTGATCACCAAGGGCGCCGGCCGAGTCGCCGAGGTCGCGGCCCGCTTCGCCCTCGATGGGATGCCCGGCAAGCAGATGGCCATCGACGCCGACATGAACGCCGGCGTCATTTCCCCGGAGATCGCCCGGGCTCGTCGTAGAGACATCGAGCGCGAGGCCGACTTCTTCGGCGCCATGGACGGCGCCAGCAAGTTCGTGAAGGGTGACGCCATCGCGGCCATCCTGATCACGGCCGTCAACCTGATTGGTGGCCTGATGCTCGGGGTGGCCGGTGGCATGTCGCTGGGCGACGCCGCCGAGACCTTCAGCATCCTGAGCGTCGGCGACGCGCTGGTCTCGCAGGTGCCCGCGCTCCTGATCTCCACCGCGGCGGGCGTGGTCGTCACGCGCTCGCCGACCGGCGACCAGCTCGGGCGCATCGTGCAGTCGCAGCTGCTCGGCAGTCGACGGGCCGTTGGCGCCACCGCCGGGATCTTGGCGCTCTTCGCGCTCTTGCCGGGGATGCCGGCCCTGCCGTTCCTGGCCCTGGCCGGTGGCCTCTACTGGGTCATGAAGCGGCAAGACAAGGCCAAGGCGGCCGCCCGTCCGGAGCCCGGCCAGACCCCCGAAGGCGCAGCGGGCGCGCCCAAGCCGTCCCCCGGGGAGGACATCGACGCGGCGCTGCCGGTCGACGTGCTCGCCCTCGAGGTGGGCTACGAGCTGGTCCCGGTCGTCGACCCCAAGATGGGCGGAACGCTGGTGGAGCGGATCTCGGCGCTGCGCAAGCAGCTCGCGCTCGACCTGGGCATCGTCATCCCGCCCGTGCACATCCGCGACAACCTCGAGCTCTTGCCGGGGGGGTACCGCATCCTCTTGCTCGGGACCGCCGTGGCCACCGGAACGTGCCGCGCCGGCAAGCTCCTGGCGATGGATCCCAGCGGGTCCGCCGCCGACGTCGACGGCGAGGCCACCACCGACCCGGCGTTCGGGACGCCGGCGCGCTGGATCGCCGCCCGCGACCGCGAGCTGGCCGAGGCGCTGGGTTGGACGGTCGTCGACCACACGACCGTCATCGCAACCCACTTTGCAGAGACAGCCCGCCGACACGCCCAAGAGATCCTGGGTCGGGCGGAGCTTGCGCACCTCTTCGAGGTCTTCTCGAAGACCACGCCGAAGCTGGTCGAGGACCTGGTACCGAACTTGCTCACGTTCGGGGAAGTGCAGAAGGTCTTGCGGAATCTGTTGAAGGAGAGCGTCTCGATCCGGGACCTCCGGAGCGTGCTCGAAGCCCTGCACGACCTCGCGCCGGGCACCCGCGACACCGAGCAGCTCACCGAGCTCACCCGGCAGCGCCTGTCGCGGCAGATCACCGCGGCCTTCACCGGCCCCGATCGCACGCTCCACACCTTGGTGCTCGACAGCAAGGTCGAGGACGTCTTCCGGCGCTCGCTGCGCGAGATCGCCGCCGGCACGGGCGGGGCCCTCGACCCCGAGCAGGCCCGGCAGCTCGGTCTGGCGCTCGAGGCCGCGACCCAGCGCATGCTGGCGGCCGGCAAGCCCGCGTGCGTGGTCACCAGCCCCGACGTGCGGCGCTACCTGCGCGCCTTCGCCGAGCGACGCTGCCCGAGCCTGGCGGTGCTCAGCTTCCGCGAGATCGAGGCCGACGCGACTCTCAAACCGTTCGAAATCGTCAACCTGTCGACCGCAGCATGATGGAGGCCTGACGTGCAGTCCCAGAGCTTTCGTGGAGCCGACGTGAAGGAAGCGCTCTCGCGCGTGCGGGCGTCGCTCGGTCCAGACGCGCTCATCCAGTCGACTCGTCAGGTCACGAATGGCCGCGGGGGTGCCCTCGGGCACGCCTGGGTCGAGGTCACGGCGACCGCCCCCGCCGGACGTCACAGCTGGCAGTTCGAGCCGAACGGCAAGCCGACCGTCGTCTCGCCGCCTCGGTTCTCCAGCCTGAGGAGCCCGCCCACCGAGCGCGCGCCGCGTCCCGGCATGAGCCGGATGGGCCGAACGCCGACCCTGGGGCTCGACGCCTCCGAGCTCGAGCGCGAGCTCTTGACGCTGCGGGCCATGCTCGACGAGCTCAACCAGAGTCGCCCGCCCCGCGAGCGGGTGATGTCGCTGCTCGCTGCGTTCGGCGTCGAAGGCGCGCTGGCTCGGCAGCTGGCCACCGGCGCCGGGCGCGTGGCGCGGCGCGGCTCCGACGCCTTGCAGTCCTGGCTCGTCCAGCGGATCGCCGAGCGGGTCACGCTGGCGCCCGACCCGCTCGTCGCGCCCGGCCAGCAGATCATCGTCGCGGTCGGAAACACCGGCGTCGGCAAGACCACCACCTTGGCCAAGCTGGCCGCACGAGCCCGGCTGGATCTGGGCCGATCGGTCTGTGTGTTCTCGTTCGACACGTACCGGGTCGGGGCGGTGGAGCAGTGGCAGCGCTACGCCTCGCTGATGGGCATCCCGTTCCATGCGCTCTCGAGCCCCGACGAGCTCAGCCGCAGGCTCTCGGAGCGCAGCGCCGACATCGTGCTCGTCGACACCACGGGCAAGACCGCCAGCTCGCCGCCCGAAGACTGGCCGCTTGCCGAGAGCCTGGACTCGCTCGCGGGCAGGAACCTCCACACCCTGCTGGTGATGCCGGCGTGGATGCGCGGCCGCGACGCCGAGCGCACGTGCACGCTCTACCGTGACGCGCGACCGACCGGCGTGGTGGTCAGCAAGCTCGACGAGACGTGTCAGCCCGGCGGAGTCCTCCACGCGGCCATCCCCAACGCGCTGCCCCTGACGTACTTCTGCAACGGCCCTCGGGTTCCCGAGGACATTCACCTCGCGAGCATCGAAGCGCTCGTGAGCGGTAACCCACTGGGATGCTCGTGAGCCTCGTCGAGCCCGAATCCAGCCCCAGCAGCGCAGGCGCCGCGGCGGTGGCTCACGCGGGCGAAGACGTCGTGCGGCGGTACTCCCCGCTGGTCCGCCGGATCGCGATGCGCACGGTGCGCAACCTCCCCGCCCACATCTCCATCGACGACATCCTCTCCGCCGGGTGGCTCGGGCTGGTCGAGGCGCTCCGGCGTCGCCAGGCCAAGATGCCCGAGCACGAGTTCGAGGCCTACGCCTCGCACCGCGTGCGCGGAGCCATCCTCGACTACTTGCGCGACCTCGATCCGCTGTCGCGCAAGCTGCGGCAGGCCTCGCGTCGGATCAGCGAGGCCGCGAGCGAGCTCGTCGGCCGGATGGGGCGATACCCGACCGAAGAGGAGATGGCCGCCGAGCTCGGTCTCGACGTCGACGGCTATCACTCGCTGCTCACCGACATCTCCCACTCGGGTCACGCTCGCCTCGAGCTCTCGGGGGAAGAGCGCTCGCCGGACCCGTCCCCCGAGGCACGAGCAGCGCAGCACGAGCTCGCAGATCTGGTGACCGAGGCGATCGACGCCTTGCCCGAGCGTCTCCGACTGGTGGTCGGGCTCTACTATCAAGAGAACTGCAACTTGCGTGAGATCGGGGAAATCCTGGGGGTGACCGAGTCTCGGGTGTGCCAGCTCCACAGCGAGGCGATCCATCTGGTGCGGGGGCATCTCGGGCTCAAGCGGCGCTGAACGGACGCCTACCGACCGTTTCCGGCTCAAGGACCCGGTTCGTGCTCCGTTCAGCGGCGCATAGGGTTCGAAGTGCGCTTGCCACAGACCAGCCTCGACGCCGGTGCGTTCACCAGCGGAGTCTTTCGCGTCGAAGAGCGCGAAGATCTCGTGGCCGAGATGGCCTACGCCCTCCACGACGCGAAGAACATGGCCTGCGCCCTCCAGGCCGGTCTCGAGTGGCTCGAGGCCGCGCATGCGACCCGCACCGACACCGAGGTCGCCGGCGCGATCGACGAGCTCGGGCAGGTGGTCGGACAGCTTTCTCGCATCCTGGTGGAAGCGCTGAACGCCGCGCGCTCGGGCTCCAGCCGCCTGGACGTGGTGCTCGAGCGAGTCGAGCTCGGGGCCCTCGCCCAGACGGCGCTCCATCGCTGCCGCCATCGGGCTGACATCGCCGGTGTCAGACTCGTCGCCGAGCCCAGCCGCGAGATCTGGTGCGAAATCGACCGCGATCTCGTGCTGCGAGTGCTCGACAACCTGCTCGACAACGCGCTCAAGGTCTCGATGCGAGGGGCCACCATCACCATCGCGTGCGGGCGCCACGCCGAGCGCGTGGCGATCAGCGTGGCCGACGAGGGCCCCGGCATCAGCCAGGAAGATCAGGCCAAGATCTTCCAGCTGTTCGTGGCGAGCGGCGCCCAGGGCACGGGCGTCGGCCTGGCCTTTTGCCAGCGAGTCGCCGAGGCCCACGGCGGGCGCCTGGGCGTGGTGAGCAGCCAAGGCCAGGGCTCGACCTTCGTCCTGAGCATCCCCTCGGCGCCCTGAGCGTTGGCATCGCCGTTGCTAGAGCACCCCAGAGGAGCACCCGACATGACCACGACCGTCACCAGCGATCGATTCGGAACCATCGAAGCGGATCCCGCCGATATCATCGATTTCCCGTCGGGCATCATCGGGTTTCCGAACGAGCGGCGGTTCATCCTGGTCCGGCACGGGCGCTCCGACGCCGTCGCCTGGCTTCAGTCCACCGATACCCCGGCCCTCGCGTTCCCGGTGGTGTCCGCCCACGGGTTCCGCGGCACCTACCCGGACGTGCCGGTCGAAGCGGTGGCCAGTGCCCACGGGATCGAAGCGTCGGCGGACGAGCTCGCGGTGATGGCGGTGCTCTCCGCGCCGCCCTCCGGTCCAGCGACCGTGAACCTCATGGCTCCGATCCTGGTCAACGCAGCCGAGCGCAAGGGCGTCCAGGTGTTCCTCGAGGGAACGCGGTTCTCGACCCGCGAGCTGTACTTCCTGCCGCGCGAGCGCGAGTGCGAGACCGAGCCGGCGCCGCCCCTGGCGGACGACGACGCCGAGATGCAGATGAGCGCCGAGTGACGCTCAAGCTCCGCTCCGAGCGCCCGTTCATGGGTGCGTGGCTGGCATCGGTGATCTGACGAAAGTCGCGCTCGGCGGCCTCGCAACGAGCGTTCGGCGGTTCGAACGAGCCGCCGAGACCATCGCGCAGCCCACCCCGATGGTTGCCGACAAGGTCGAGCTCGGCAACTCGCCGTTGCCCGACAAGGTCGGCGCGACCGTCGACCTGCGCATCCAGAAGTATGCGGCCATCGCCAACCTGCGGGTGCTGTCCACGGCGATGGAGCTCGAGCGCGAGGTCACCAAGCTGGGCAAGTGACGTCGCGCGGTCAGACGCGCCAGCGTCGGGCCAAGTGAACCCGCAAGAGCTCGCGGTACGCCCCGAACTGGGCGCAGTGGTCGGCGGGCCCGTTTCCGGCGTAGCCGCGCACGTGGAAGCCGCCCTTCACGAACCACGAGATGAGGTCCAGGCCGAACGGGTCGGTGCCGCGCGGCTTGGTCGCCCGGGGCTTGCCGCCCACCTCGGCGATCAAGTAGTTCGCCGTCTCGGTGGTCGAGGAATACCCGGGCGGGATGATGGACGAGTGGGTCACGTACATCAGCTTCTTGCGGGCTGCCGCCTCGCGCGCGAACTCCGAGAACGGAGCCAGCTGCATGGCGTTCAGCGTCCCGCCGCCCGGGTCGTACCCCGAGTGCAGGCCGTCGAGCAGCACGACGGTGTCCACGCTGCGCTTCTGCGCCAAGATGCGACCGACGGCGCCGTAGCCGGCGCTCCAAGCGCTCAGGCCAATCCGGCGCGCCTTCGCGCTCGGCAGCCCCGCCCGGCTAGCCACCACCCGCTCGGTCGCGGCCAAGAGCTCGCGAAACGCGTCCGGGGAGGAGAAGTACTGGTCGTACGCGCCGGACCCCGTGCCCAAGTCGATGCCGACGAACACCGGCCCGTCCATCACGCGCACCCACTCTTTGCGCGCGGCTTCGTGCCCGTGGAAGTGAAAGACCACGTCGAAGGCGCCGGTCTTCTTCGCGCCCCGCGGCACCATCACCTGGCCCGTGGGCAGTCCCTTTCGCCAGGGCTCATAAGCGCCGAAGCCGGGGTCATCGGTGAGGCACGGGTTGATGCCGCCGCGCTCCTTCGGGGTCTTCTGGACCTGCGTCTCGGGTCCCGGTTTGGCGAGGACCCAGGCGTTCTTGGGCTCTGCCCCTGCGTTGGAGGTTTGACACAGCCCCAGCGCCAAGGCGGCGGACACTTGGCGTGTGCGTGTGAAGATCGACATGGCGTAGCCGTGCCAAGCAAGAGCCGCGCCTCCCGGCCCGCGATTTGCTTGGCACCGTCGGCATGACACGCGTGAGCAACCGCCCGCACCGGTCGCTGAGCGGTCGACCCTTCGGCCATCGAGAAGCTCAGCGTCCCGTCTCATTGGCCAGTCTCCCGCCCTCGGCCCCGGTCGACGTCGCCGTCCAAGAGGATCTTTGGTTCGGTAGCACTCAGGACGACCGCGCCGAAGAACGTGCGGCCCAGAGCATGGCCGCCAAGGTGGGACGCATCGTGGGCGCCAAGCCGTTCCCGGAGGCTGCTCGTCGCCTGGACGAGCTGACGCGCGGGGTGTCGTGCAAGATCGGCGACGTCGTTCGCGTGCTCGAGCAGGACCCAGCGCTGTCGGCTCGCCTGCTCCGCCTGGTCAACTCGTCGGGCTACGCGCTGCGCATGCGCTGCTCGTCGGTGCACCACGCGGCCGTGCTGGTGGGGACGCGCCGCCTCAATCAGCTCGCCACCACGGCGGCCGTGCTCGACATGTTCGAGTCGAGCACCCGGTTCGCGTCCCGGATCGTCGAGCACGCGGCGGTCGTCGGTTCCCTGTGTCGCTACCTGGCCGCCCACTTCGGGCTTCCCAGCGACGAGCTCGCCACGTCCGGGTTCTTGCACGACATCGGCAAGCTGGTCCTCTTGGACACCGAGGGGACCGACTACGCGAACCTGCTCGAGACCCACAGCGACGGTCCCGACCACGCTTCCCGGGCCGAGCGCGAGCAGTTCGGCTTCGATCACGCCGTGCTCGGCGCCCACGTGCTCTCAGCCTGGCACATCCCCGAGCCGGTGCCGAAGGTCGTCGCCTGGCACCACCATCCGGCCAGAGCGCTCCAAGCCGGAGGCATGGTGGCGGCCATGGTGCAGGCGCTTCGCATGGCGGACGCCATCGCCCACTTCTTGGTCGCCACCCCGAAGGCAGAAGCCATCGAGAGCCTCTCGCGGAGCGAGATGGCGAGCTACCTGGAGATCGGCGAGGCGCAGCTCGCCGCCATGTGGTCCGACTTCGAGGGACTCTATTTCCACGCTCGAGCACGCGGGCGTGATGCAGACCCCGAGATCGTCCCCCGACGCATCAGCGTGGAACCGAAGTCCAAGGCACCCAAGGCGACCAAGGTCCCCAAGCAGTTTCCGTGTGTGTGTTGCGGCGCTGCCAGCTTCGGTTCCACCTGCGAGGCTTGCCATGGCTACGTCTGTTCGGACCACTGGCACGACCGCGAGCAGTGGTGCGCGCACTGCGTCGCAAGCTACCGGGCGCTCGAACGCGAGTCGTCCGTCCCGGTGGGGATCAGCGCTACGGCAGCCGCCACGGTGGCCGCTGCTGCGGGGGCAGGGGCCTTCGCTTCGGGCTCCGGCGCGGGCGCTGCGGGGCTGGTCGCGGTCGGCGCGGGGGCGATCGCCGCGGCAGTGGTCGTGATCTTGCACCGCGCGTCGCGCCGCATGCGCTTCCTCCGCCAGCAGGCCGAGAGCGGATCGGACCGGAGGTCGCAGACCGACCTGCTTCACATCGAGGTCCCGAGTCTGCCGGCGGTGCCAGGGATCGACATTGCCAGCATCATGCCGAGCGCGCCGACGATCACCGAGCTCTCGGACGCTGGCCTGCCGCCGGCAGCCTCGGAGTCGACCGAAGCGGTGATGCGGGCTTCCCGGACGGCCGTGACCGAGCCGCCGGATCCGATGATCGAGGCGATGACGGCGCCGCCGCCGGCGCTGAGCGAGGCGCCGGATCCGAAGATCGAGGCGATGACGGCGCCGCCGCCGGCGCTGAGCGAGGCGCCGGATCCGATGATCGAGGCGATGACGGCGCCGCCACCGGCGCTGAGCGAGGCGCCAGATCCGATGATCGAGGCGATGACGGCGCCGCCGCCGGCGCTGACCGAAGCGCCGGATCCGATGATCGAGGCGATGGCGGCGCCGCCGCCGACGCTGAGCGAGGCGCCAGATCCGATGATCGAGGCGATGACGGCGCCGCCGCCGGCGCTGAGCGAGGCGCCTCCAGGCGTCGACCGCGAGGATCCAGCGGCGTTCCTGCCCACCGAGCTCGGCACGTTCTCCGCGGTGGCGGCCGAACCCGAGCCGGGCGTCGCGCGGAGCGAACCCCAGACGAACTCGCCGCTCAACGCGGGGGTGCGCTGCTCGCCCGCGCCCAAGCTCCACCGCTGCCTCGCCGGCCCGAGCCGCCCGGCAGATGTGGGGACGGCTCCCACCGAGCCGCCGCCCGCATGGTCCGCCGTCACGCGCAGCTCGACGCCGCCCGAGCACCTCGCGCTGGCGTGAATCGCTCAGGGTTTTCCGAGAGCTGCCGTTCCCAAGACCGAACTCCGTTCCTGCCGAATCAGTCATGTTTGAGCCGCGGGTTTCCAGTGCGCCGCCCATTTCCGAACGGGCGTCGCGAATTTTGGTGGTGAGCCCGGACCCGGCCCACCAGGCCGAGCTCGTGAGCCTGCTCGACCAGGACGGCTACGAAGCGCTGAAGCTCTCCGACGTGGACGAGCTGATCCGGGTCGTCGCGGAGTTCGAGCCCGATCTGGTGCTGCTCGACGCGGCTCAGGTGACCACCAGCAGCGCGGAGCTCTGCGGAGAGCTGTCGGCGCTCGACCCCAAGCGCCACCTGCCTCTGGTGGTCGTGGGCTGGCAGGCCGCGGAAGAGGGCGAAGTGGTCGCCCACCTGCTGTCCGGCGCGGACGACTTCGTTCGCGACCCGGGAGCCGTGGGCGAGCTCTCTGCTCGGATCCGCGCGCGCCTCCGCGTCAAGCGGCTGGTCGACGCGTTGCACCGGGTCCGCAACGAACGGGACCTGTTGCGTCGTGACGCCGAGAGTGACGCGCTCACCGGCTTGATGAATCGCCGTGCGCTCGAGCGCGCGGCCCAGTCGCGCGTCGACAAGCGCGAGCGATTCGGAGTGCTCTTCGTCGATGGCGACCGATTCAAGCAGATCAACGACGGCTACGGCCACCTGGTCGGCGACCGAGTGCTCGTCTCGATCGCCGAGATGCTCCGGGCAGGGCTACGCCCCGGCGACGCCGTGGGTCGCTACGGCGGCGAGGAGTTCGTGGCCATCGTCGCGGGCGCCGGTCCCGAGTCAGCGAGGCTCGTCGCCGAGCGCCTCAGGCGGAGCATCGAGGCACTTCCGCCGCTGAAGCCGGGCCCAGAGCGCGTCACCGTGAGCATCGGCACCGCGGTGTTCGATCCGCGGAGCCCCGAGGACGTGCAATCGGTCTTCCGCCGGGCAGATCTGGCGCTCTACGCTGCCAAACGCGCGGGCCGCAACCGCGTGGTGATGCACACCGCCGAGTGCGAAGAGGCGCTGTCCCCCGCTCAGTCGTCGGCGCGACCTTCGTCGCCCTTGCCGCGGGTCCCGGAGGTCGGGGGATGAACGAGCAGAAGCTCGCCAGCATCGCCCCGGCGCCCGACCCGGACGGCGGACTCGAGCGCGAGCTCTTGAAGCGCCTCAACACCGGCCGTGCGGGGTTGCCCGTCTTGCCTCAGGTCGCCGGACTGGCGCTCCGCCTCGCCGGCGACCGCAACGCGAATGTCGCCGAGCTCGCCCGCCTGGTCGAGACCGATCCGCCGATCGCCGCGAGATTCCTCTCGGTCGCGAACAGCGCGCTCTACTTCCGGGGCTTCGTCATCGGCTCGACTCAGGCCGCCATCGTGCGCCTGGGCTTGGCCCGAACCCGCGACCTCTTGTTCCAGGTGGTCTACTCGAACACGACCGTCGGCCTCAAGCGCTTTCAATCCGAGGTGCGCGTCTCGTTCGAGCGGAGCGTCAGCTGCGCCATTGCGACGCGGGTGGCGTCGCAAGTGCTGGGGATGCCGCTCGAGCTCTCGTACATGTGCGGGCTGCTCCACGACATCGGCGAGGCGCGTGTCTACCGCGTGTTCGAGCACATCCCCGCGGCCACGCCCGGCAGCCCCGAGGTGGAGCGGCTGGTACGAAAGCATCACACCCGCGCAGGCGCCGAAATCGCGATGGCCTGGCATTTGCCTTCCGAGATCGTCGATGCCTGCGCTGCACACCACGATCTGGGCGCCTCCGATTCGGTGGCTGTGAGACTCGTCATGCTCGCCGATCTGGTCACCGAAGCTGTCGAACCGGATTCCGACCGGCTCTTCACCCTCGGGATCAACGACGCGCAGTGGCGGCGTTTCAAAGAAGCCTATGTGCGTGAGAGCGCGACCTCGCGCCAGCGCGCTGCGCAACTGACATCCGCTTGACGAACCATGTCGAACTCCGGACACCTCTCTCGGTCGCTCATCCTCGCTTGGCTGACGCTCGCGTGCTCGGGAGAAGAGTTTGCCTCCGAAGCGCAGGGTAGCGGCGGCGCCGTCTCTGACGCGGGCAGCTCGGGGGGCGCCGCGGGGACCGCCAGCGGTGGCGCGGCGGGCTCGAGCGGCGCGGCGGGCTCACCCGCGGGCGGCGGTGCCGCGGGCTCACCCGCGGGCGGCGGTGCGGCGGGCGCAGCAGGGGCAGGGGGCGGCGGTGGCAGCGGCGGAGAGCCGCTCGCGCCGTGCGGACCCTTCCCGGAGAAATCACCGAAATTCTACACGACCCTCGACGGATCCACGGCGATCCTCAAACCCAGCTCCGGGGTCGGTCCCGGTGCGGGGAACGGCACGTTCACGGCGGGCAAGTGCGCGTCCGCGCTGAGCGTGAAGGACCCGGGCCACTACCTGCAGTTCCCTGCGCTCGGCAATCTGGACACCGATCGGGGCACCCTCGACTTCTGGATGCTCCCCGATCACTCGCCGAAAGACGGCAAGGCGCACACCTTCTTGTACGTGGCCGGACGCTTCAACGTCGCGAAGGGCGACACCGGTTCGTTCTCGGTGGGCGTCAACGACACCACCGGCGGTACTCAGGTCACGCACGTGAAGGTCGACTACGTTCCCTACGTGGCTGGCGCGTGGGTCAGGGTCACGGTCACCTGGGACTTCAGCCGGAAGGACCAGCACGTGCGCGTCTATTTCGATCAGGTCGAAGTTCCGAAGTACCTGGCCGCCAGCGCCGGCCCCCACACCATGGAGCCGGTCACCGGCGCCGACTCGCTGGCGATTGGCGCGCGAAGCAGCACGAGCGCGGAGGTCGCCGGGGCGGTGCTCGACGACGTGAAGCTCTACGACACAGTCGTTTTCCCATGACGGAGGACCGATGACCATCCAGGCCCAGCTGCGAGATTCAGACAACGGCGCTCAGTCCCGCGGGCCGCTCTCGATCGACATGCGGTCGCGCATCGATGGCCGCTATGCGATCAAGCGCTTGCTGGCGAGCGGCGGAATCGCGGACGTGTACGCTGCAGAGCACTGCTACACCCGCCGCGCCGTGGCGCTCAAGTTGCCCCGAGCCGCCGGTCCTCAGGAAAAGGCCCGCCTGATGCGCGAAATGGATGCTCTGGCGCGGGTTCGCGGGCCGGGAATCGTGGAGCTCTGGGACGGCGGCGAGTTCAACGGCGTCCCCTACTTGGTCTTCGAGCTGCTCGAGGGACGCACGGTCGAGGGCCTGATCACCGCCCGCGGCCGGCTGGGCGTCGGCGAGTCGGTGCGCATCGCCCTCGAGACTGCGCGCGCCCTCGAGCGCTGCCACGCGGCGGGCGTCGTGCACCGCGACGTGAAGCCAGCCAACCTGTTCGTCACCCCCGGCGCCGAGCCGCAGACTCGGCTGCTCGACTTCGGCATCGCAAAGCTCGCGGGCGACGCGGGCGACGTCCACGACCCGGCACTCGGCGGCAAGCTGACCCGCGAGCATGCGCTCCTCGGGACGCCGGAGTACATGGCGCCGGAGGCGCTGCTCGCCCAGGGCGAGCTCGACGGCCGTGCCGACGTGTACGGCGTCGGGGTGGTGCTGTACGAGTGTCTCACCGGCACGGTTCCGTTCGAAGGAACCTACGCCGAGGTCCTGCTCAAGATCTCGACCACGACGCCAAAGCCGATCCAAGAGTTGCGACCCGACGTGCCCGCCGACCTGGCGGGGGTGGTGACCCGGGCGCTGGCGCGTGCTGCCGCCGAGCGCTTTGCCTCGATGACCGAGCTGGTCGCGGCGCTCGAAAGCGCCGTGCCCAAGCTGCCCCGTATCGATCTGTTCGGCCGAGTCACCGCGCCCCCGGCGGTCGGAGCCCCGAGCCCGACACGCACCATGGCCGACAGTCCGACCGCGCTGCAGCAAAGCGCGCCGGTCGACTGGCGATCTCGTCGCAAGCAGCCGCGGGCGCCCTACATCACCCTCGCTCGCCTCACACGGCCCAACGGCGAGCGCGTCGACGGTCGGCTGGAAGAGGTGTCCGAGGGCGGGCTGCAGTTCGTCGGCGACTCGGCCATCCCGCTGGGCGAGGCGGTGAAGGTGCGATTCGCACTCCCCGCCACTGGACAGATGACCGAGGTCACGGCCACTGCCCGCTGGAATCGCACGGTTCGCGGCTCGAACGCCACCGGCGTCCAGTTCGACGAGATCTCCGAGGTCGCCCGGCAAGAGATCGGGAAATACGTGGCCATCGTCTCTCCACCCGACTGAGCTTCAGGGATCTGCTCGACGACCGTCCATGGTCGTCATGAGCGTGCGAGCCGAGCTAGTCCCATCCATCGAGCCCGCCAGCGGGGCCCCTTCGTCAGCGCGAGACTCCGGCGAAGTGGCTCGCGCCACCCCGGCGACCGTGCTCTTGGTCGACGACGACGAGCTCCTGGTCAAGTCCCTGGCCCGCGTCCTGAAGTCCAAGGGCTTCTCGGTCAAGACCGCGACCAATGGCGAGGCGGCGACCCGCTGCATCGCCGAAGAGCGGTTCGACGTCGTGCTGAGCGACATCTCGATGCCGGGGATGACCGGCATCCAGCTCTTGCGGCAGCTGCGGCAGACGGACCTCTTGGTGCCGTTCGTCCTGATGACCGGGGATCCGGCGGTCTCGACCGCCATCGAGGCCATGCAGTTCGGTGCGTTTCGCTACCTGACCAAGCCCGTGGCCCACGACTCCCTGGTCGAGGTGATCGAGAGCGCAGCCCACTGCCACCGCATGGCCCGGGTGAAGGCCCGGGCTGCCGAGATCCTCGGGGTGAACGCCGGCCCCGGCGATCGAGCTGGTCTCGAGGCCAGCTTCCGTCGTGCGCTGGACACGCTCTGGATCGCCTACCACCCCATCGTCAACCCGCGGACCCGGACGGTGTTCGGACACGAGGCGCTGCTCCGCAGCCGGGAACAGAGCCTGCCCCACCCCGGGGCGGTGCTGGACGCGGCCGAGCGCCTGGACGCCCTCGACGTGCTGGGCCGAGCGATTCGCGCGCGGGCCGCCGAGCCGGTGGCGGACTCCAGCGAATGCGGGCTCTTGTTCGTCAACCTCCACGTGCGGGACTTGATGGACCCGACGCTCACCTCGGACGACGCCCCGCTGTCTCGCATCGCCGACCGCGTGGTGCTCGAGATCACCGAGCGGGCGGCGCTCGACGAGGTCGGCGATGTGCGCGCCAAGATCTCTCGCCTGCGCGAGATGGGCTACCGCATCGCCGTCGACGACCTGGGAGCAGGCTACGCCGGGTTGACCTCGTTCGCCCAGCTCGAGCCCGAGGTGGTGAAGCTCGACATGAGCTTGATCCGCGGCATCGACCAGAGCCCGACCAAGCAGAAGGTGGTGCGCAGCATGACCTCGCTCAGCCGCGACATGGGCATGCTGGTGGTCGCCGAGGGCGTCGAGACGGTCCGCGAGTGCGAGACACTCCTCGAGATCGGGTGCGATCTCTTGCAAGGCTTCTTGTTCGCACGGCCGTCGCCGCCGTTCCCGGCGATCGGCTGGTAGGCGCGTTCAAGGATCCCCGGCCGGATCCGTTCGAAGGCATCGCAACCAGGAGACAGCGATGAGCAAGACCAAGATGTTTCGCGACCAGCACGACGACCTGCTCAAGGCCGCGGCCAAGCTCAAGGCAGAGCTGAACGCGGACAAGATCGGCAAGGACGCCGTGCCCGCGAAGAGCGCGCTGTCGCAGCTGCTCGGCAAGTTGAGTGTGCACCTGGCGATGGAAGACAAGTCACTCTACCCGCAGCTTCTCAAGCACTCCGACCAGAAGGTCAAGACGACTGCGAGCCGTTTCGTCAGCGAGATGGGCGCCATTGGGAAGGTGCTCGCGGACTACCAGAAGGCCTGGCCGTCGGACGTCGCGCTGAAGCAGAACCCCCGCGGCTTCGTCCAGCAGACGACCACGATCCTCGATGCGCTCGCCAAGCGGATCGAAAAAGAGAACGGCGAACTCTACAAGATGGTCGACACCTTGGCCTGAGCCCGCGCGTCCGGTCAACCGGCTCGCCCCTGCCCGTCCGCGCGTCGGGCGGGGGCGTTGCGCCGTCTGCAGCGACGCGCACGGTCGCCGAGTTGCCCCGTGGCCGCGCAGGCGTTGGGCCCGCAGCGTCGACAGCGCCGTCCGCGCTCGAGTGCTCGGCTGCCGCCGCTGCAACGAGCGAGCCCCGCCTTGCGCACCGCTCTGCCGAGCTGGCGCCCTTCTCAAGCTGGTCCGCGGCGGGCCGTTGAGGTGAGCATGAGGGTACTGGTGGTGGACGACGAGCTCACGAGTCGCAAGGCGCTTGCTGCCATCGTCGCGCAGTTGGGGCACGCGGTCGTGGTGGCGCACGACGGCCGTGCGGCGTGGGAGCAGCACTGCCGCTCTCCGTTTCCCGTGGTGTTGACGGACTGGATGATGCCGGAGATGTCCGGGTTGGAGTTGACCCAACGCGTCCGGTCGGCAGCGCTCGAGGGCACGACCAAGCCCGCCGAAGGCTACACATTCGTCCTGGTAGTGACCGCGCTGTCCGAGCGAGAGCGTGCCCTCGAGGCATTCGAAGCAGGCGTCGACGAGTTGGTCACGAAGCCCATCGACGCCGAGCGGATCCGGGCGGGCGTGGGAGTTGCTGCTCGTATCGCCGGCGGGCTTGCATCGGCGAAAGAGGCGGGCATCCGAAGATCCGTGGGGGACTTGCAGGCAGCGGTCGGAGCGAATGACCCGCGACTGCTCGAGAGCCTCGACGCGCTCGTCGCTCTCTACCGTTCTCAAGATGCCCATGCGAAGGCGCGCGCTTTCCTGCGCCGCGAGGTCGCTATCGTTCGGCACGCCTTCGGCCCACACCACCCACGGCTGAAGAGCCTCTTGGCGCAGCTCGGTGAACTCACGGCGCTGGGGAGTGCGAACCCATCCTGAACCAGGCGGAGGGGTGATGAGACTCGATCGGCCTCGCTTCGAGGATGCGCTGCGACTTGGCGTGAGCGTCCGCCGAGCTTGTGCGAGCGCGCAGAGCTTCGAAGACGTCGCGGAGAGACTGGCCGACTCGTTGCACCGTGGCCTCGTGCGGGACGACGGTGGTGAGCCGGCCACGGCGCTGGTGCATCTCTACGCGACCAAGCGGAGCGCGGTGGATGACTCGGCGCTCGTGCTAGCTGGCTGCGCGGGCCTCGAGCACGGGCTCCGCAGCCCGGTGACCACGGAGCGGCGTGTGCTCGCGCTCGGACGTCTGCCTAGCCTTCTGGAGGCGGCGCTGCCCGGTGGCTCGGATGCGGACGACACGCGAGACTGCTCGGGTGGGCTGCACCTGCACGTGATCAGGAATTGTCGCGAGGCGACCTTGATCGAGGACCAAGCGTTCGTCGACGCAGCTGAGGTGCGGTCGGTCGTGACTATGGTCTTCGATCTCCCGCCCGACGATCGCGCGGTGCTCCTCTTGTATGCCCGGGTCGACGTGAGCCCCAGCCCATCCAGACAGCTTCGGCTTCTGGCGCTCGAGATCTGGCGCGCCCTCTTGCGCGTGTGCGGTCATTGGCGCTCTGGCGGGGCATCTCTCGACCCCTCGAGCGGCGGCTCGCTGGCTGTCACTTGTCGCCTTCGAAGCCAAGTTGCGGCTCTCCGCGACCTGTTGCGACTGCACTACGAGCACGTGGACGAGAGCGCCGCCGCGGTAGCCCACCAGCGTGCCTTGGCCGACGCTGGGGACCGGCGGATCAGCGCCGTCCTGCAGGCGCTGCCAGATCCCATCTTCTCGTTCCGCTCTGACGGAAGCTCGTTCGCATTGGGCCACGCACCCGGCGCGGCTCCAGCGACTGGCGGCCTCCCGGACGAGCTGAAGGTTCTTGCTCGAGCTGCGATCTCCACTGGGCAGTCGCAACGTCTCATCGTCGACGATGGCGCTGCTCGCCGCGAATTCCGAGTCGTCCGAGTAGACCAGGACGAAGCGATTTGTCTTGCGCGGGACATCTCGGAGATCGCGCGGGCAGAGTGTGAGGCCGCCGAGGCACGCAGCAAGGCCGAGTTCATGGCGACGATGAGCCATGAGATCAGGACGCCGCTCAACGGCGTCATCGGCTTGCTCGAGCTGTTGAAGCACACGCCTTTGGTCGGCGAGCAAGTCGAGTTCGTCTCCACGGCTGAGAGAGCCGCACACCATCTGCTGGATCTGGTCAGCAACCTGTTGGACCTCTCTCGAGTCGAGAGCGGGGCAGCGGAGCTCGAGGCGGCGCCCGTCGCCGTCCGGGGACTGCTGGAAGAGACCCTCTTGCTGAACGACGTCCGCGCGCGAGGCAAGGGCCTCGCCCTCGAGTGCAGCGTGGGTGAGGGCGTGCCGCCCCACGTGCTCGGGGACGCGCTGCGCCTCCGCCAGGTGCTTCTGAACCTGGTCAGCAACGCCATCAAGTTCTCTTCCGCGGGAACGATTCGCGTCGCGGTTTCGGTGGCAGCTCCGCAGGTCTTGAGATTTGCCGTCTCCGATCAGGGAGTGGGTGTCCCGGCGCATGCGCGCCAGCGCGTCTTCGAGGCGTTCCGCCAGGCTGACGACGCAACTTCGCGAAAGTACGGCGGCTCTGGCTTGGGGCTCGCGCTGTGCACGAGGTACGTCGCAATGATGGGGGGCTCGATGGAGCTCGAGTCCGACGACGGGCGCGGGTCGACGTTCTCTTTCACGGCCGTGCTGCCACCGGTCGAGGAAGGCGCGGTGGTACCGGAGGTGGTTCGCCCGGAATCGGTAGCGCCCTTGCCGTTGAGCGTGCTGGTCGCGGAAGACGATGCAACCAATCGGTTGGTCATCACCCGTGTCTTGCAGAACCTCGGTCATGCGGTCCATGTCGTGGAGGACGGTCGCGCTGCGGTCGAGGCGGCGCGGCTAGGGGTTCACGATCTGATCTTGATGGACCTCGAGATGCCCGTGCTCGACGGACTCGGAGCGACCCGGCAGATCATTGCGCACGGCGGGCTCGAAGCTCCGCGGGTGGTAGCGCTCACGGCCCATGTCACGCCGGAGCACCGTGCGCGTTGTCGCGAGGCGGGAGTGGCCGACTTTCTCGCGAAGCCGATCGACGTGCGGAAGCTCGAGCCTCTGCTGGCTTCGGTCGGGCGCTCGAAGGCCCGCGCCCGACTGGTGCACCCGGACGCTTCTGCCGGTGAGGGTCGTGAACCCCTCCTCGACCGCGACGAGTCGGTCAAGCGGCTGGGCGGCGACGAGTCGCTGTGGGCCGAGCTGGTCGAAGCCATGCGAAGCGAGATGCCTACGCTGCTGGCCGACCTCGGCGGAGCCCTGGACGCGCGCCGGTTGGACGCCGCGTGTCGCACTGCGCATTCGATGAGAGGAGCCCTCCTCAACATTGGCGCGCGCAGCTCGGCGGCCGAAGCCGCCCGCGTCGAGCGCTTTGCGGCGGGTCGGCGCTGGGACCTCGCTCGCACATCGGCTACGCGGCTCGAGCTCGAGCTCAGCAGGTTGGCGGCGGAGCTTCGGCGTGCGTCCGCCGCCAGCTGACCGAACACGGTACCAGCGGCGCCCGCCTCACGCGGAAAGCAGCGCCAGCTTCCCCGCGCCGTACCCCGGGACGTCCACCGTGAAGTCGACCCGGGCCGCGGGCTTCTTCATGATGGCTTGAGCTTCGGGCGACGCGGCGCTCGGCGCGACGACGGCGACCAGCTTGACGTGCTTGCCGGTCGCGACATTGACCACACCTGCCAGGATGTTGACGATCTCCTCGAAGTTCTCCCGCAGGCTGTCTTCCAGCCGCTTCCGCTGGACGTTCTCCAAGGCGACGGCGGCGGGGATCATGGCGAGCGCGGCACCCACATGGGCGCTGAATGGAAGATCCACGGCGGCCACGACCTGGGGAGCGCCGGCGTCGTCGGCGTAGACCGCGACGTACGCCGCGGTCGCTACGGCGAGCGCGGGACTGGGTTTTGCGGTGACCTGCTTGGCGAGCAGGTCTCTCAGGTTGCGAGCGACGGCATCGGCGTTCGGCAGTGGCATTCGACGTTTCCAACCGCGTCGGCGCGGATGCCGGCGCGCGTCAACCCAGGACCGGCTTCAGCGCTGCCTGGAATGACTCGACAGTAAACGGCTTGGCGATCAGGAACAAGGCTCCCTCTTGCCTGGCGCGCTCGCGCATCTCGGTGGTGCCCTCCGAGGTGACGAAGCCGAACTTCACCTTCGGTCCGTCAGCGGTCAGCTTCGCCAATAGCTCGATCCCAGTCATTTCAGGCATGTTCCAGTCCGAGAGCACGAGATCCACCCCCGCGGTCTGCAGCAGGTCCAGAGCCTCTTTTCCGTTGGTGGCTTCGGCGACCTCCGCGCTGCCGTACCCCGCTTGCCTGAGTGTCTTGCGGACGATCATGCGCATGGCCTTGCTGTCGTCCACGATGAGAAGTTTCATTCGGGATGCTCCCTCGACTCGGTGGTTGTCGCTGCGCGCTGCAGCACTTGGACTCGCATTCGTTCCCCACCCCACTCGAAGGACTGGTTGACTAAAAGCTTGCACCCCGGCAGGACCAAGCCACTTTCGCGGATGGTGACCGCCGGCAGCGATAGCTTCGAGGGTCCCGGCATCAAACCCTTGATGTTGCCGCCGATCATGTTGGCCAGCTCACCGATGGCGTCCGCCAACTCATCCGTAGAAACCACGTCCGGCTCCACCTGAAACATGGCACCGGTGAGCTGACGCGCGAGCGAGCTGGAGCAGCCAACGGCGACGGCGCCGTCCCAGCCCCCGCTGACGGTCACGCACCCGGTCACCAGGGAGTCATCCGCCGCCCCAGGCTCGACGACAGTCAGAGAACCATCTGCTCCGAGCAAGGAGCGCCACACCTGGTTGGTGACTGTCTGTACGGCTTGCGCGTCAACGCTCATCTTTGCGTATCAACGGCTCCACGGAGCAGGACTTGAGGGGCGAGCTAGGCCCATCGGGCGGCGCCTCGGGGAAGCTCAGGTAATCGCCGGACCTGCCGTTTCGGTAGTCCGAGCATGACCAAGGACGCTAGCCAAGACGCCATCTCGGCGGTGCTGGACGACGTCGCCGCGACCCTTGCCTGTCTCGACGGGGACGACGCGGCGGCGATCTCCGATCTGGCCAATCGGCTGGCCCTCTTGACCGGCGAGATCGAAGCCCCCGCCCAGCGGGAGATGGTGGCCCGGGCCGGAAAGAAGTTGCGCAAGGTCGCCGATGGCACCGCCAAGGTCCCGAGCGAGAGTCTGGCCGCTGCGAGGCGATTGGTGGCTGCGGCGACCGGGTGCCCGGCTCTGGAAGGTGAGGTCTCGGGGACCGTCGAGGCCGAGGTGGACGACGCTGGGGCGTGGGAGCCAAACCCAGGTTCGGCGACCGAGCCGGAGTCCTTCGATGGTGCCCCGAACAGCAGCACTTCGTCCGAGGCGCCTTCGGTCTCCACGACTGGTGACACCGCCGTCGTCGAAACGCCGGCTGACGCGCTCGACAACGACCCGGAGCTGGTGCACGAGTTCGTGAGCGAAGCCCACGAATACCTGACCGCGGCCGAGCGCGCCTTGCTCGTGCTCGAAGCGACGCCGGACGATCGCCCGGCCATCGACACGGTGTTTCGGGCCTTCCACACGGTCAAGGGCGTGGCCGCCGTGCTCGGCTTCTCGCAGATTGCCGAGCTCGCCCACCGGGCCGAATCGCTGCTCATTCCCGTGCGAGAAGGAAAGGCGCGATTCGGAACCGGATACGCGAACCTCGCCCTCCGCGCGGTCGACATGATCCGGAGCCTGGTCGAGCGCGCGGGTGTGATGGCCCAGGGAGTGCCCCTCTCCATCCCCGGCGGGTACGCCCCGCTGATGGCTGCGCTGGACGCGCCGGTGGGCCCGGACGAGGCGCCCACTCCCGGCGCTCGGGTCGACCCGAACGAGCACGAGCCCGTCGAGAAGGCGCCCGCACCGGCCGACGCTCCCCCCGGCGCTGCCTCGACCGCAGAGACCTGGGTCCGCGTGCGCACCGATCGCCTCGACCAGCTCATGGACATCGTCGGCGAGTTGGTGATCGCGCAGGCAATGCTGTCGTCGGACGGCCTGCTGGCGAGCGAGCATGGCCGTGAGCTCAGCCGCAAGGTCGCGCTGGCGGGCAAGACCGTGCGCGAGCTGCACGACCTCAGCCTCGCTCTGCGCATGGTGCCTCTCCGCGGAACGTTCCAGAAGATGGCACGGGTGGTCCGCGACACCGCGCGCCGGGTGGGGCGCCATGTCGAGTTCACCACCGATGGCGAAGAGACGGAGATTGACCGAAAACTGGTCGACGCGCTGGCCGACCCGTTGGTCCACATGGTGCGCAACGCCGTGGACCATGGCATCGAGCCCGCCGACGATCGGGTGGCTTCCGGAAAGCCGGCCGGTGGCACGGTCCGAATGCGCGCCTACCACGCGGGGGGCAACGTGATGGTCGAGCTCTCGGACGACGGCCGAGGGCTCGACAAGGACAAACTGGTCGCGCGTGCCATCGAAAAGGGCTTGGTCGAACCGGGCGCCACGCTCAGCGAACAAGAGGCGTTCCAGCTGATCTTCGAACCTGGGTTTTCGACAGCAAAGACGGTGACGGACGTCTCGGGGCGCGGGGTGGGCATGGACGTGGTGCGTCGCGCCATCGAGTCGCTGAGCGGTCGCGTCGACATTGCGTCGACACCGGGCCGAGGGACCACCTTCATGGTCCGGATCCCGCTGACTCTGGCCATCACGGACGGCATGCTGGTCCGGGTTGGTGCCGAGCGATACATCGTCCCGACCGCGAACATCCGCATCACGCTCCGACCCGACGCCTCGAGTCTCAAGACGGTCTCGGGGCGTGGCGAGTTGGTGGTGCTGCGCGGTGAGGCGATCCCCATGTTTCGCCTGGGCCGGGTGTTCGGCGTGCCCGGCGCGGTCGACGACCCGACCCAGGGCTTGGTGGTGATCGTGGGCGAAGAGCACTCGTGCTCCGCGCTCCTGGTCGACGACCTCCTCGGCAAACAACAGGTCGTGACCAAGTCGCTCGGCGGCTTCATCGGTAGGGTGCCCGGCGTGTCTGGCGGCGCGATTCTCGGAGACGGCCGCGTGGGGTTGATAGTCGACCCGGACGCGTTGATCGCATTGGCGAGGCAGGCGGCCTGAGCGCCCGGAGGATGGCAATGAGCGACACCACGAGAGAGTCGAACGATCGGACGGGGCTGGGCGGCAAGTACCTGACCTTCAGCCTCGGCGCAGAGGACTACGCGATCTCGATTCTGAAGGTTCAAGAGATCATCGGCATGATGGACGTGACCATGGTGCCGAGCGTGCCCGCCTACGTGCGCGGCGTGATCAACCTGCGCGGGAAGATCGTTCCGGTCATCGACCTCCGGGCGCGCTTCGACATGGATCGGGCGGAGCTGACAGACGAGACCTGCATCATCGTGGTCGACGGCCCCGTCGGAGAAATCGGCGTGGTGGTCGATCGCGTGTCGGAAGTGCTCGACATTCTGGGGCGCGACATCGACCCCCCTCCCACCTTCGGCAGCTCGGTGACCACTGCTTACCTCTTGGGCATCGGGAAAGCCGGAGGGCGAGTTCAACTCGTGCTCGACATCGAGCGGGTGCTCGGCGGCGATTCCGCGGATCTGACCGGACTGGGAGGCGTGCTGTGACCTCCGGCCGCCCGCGCGCGGCGGGCCGGGTCTGCTCGGAGTGGCCGGAGCCCCGGCCCCTAGATTTCGCGCCGCGAGCCTTCGCCGAATTCCCACGGCGTGCGGCTTGGCAGCGCTCAGGAGACGAAACATGCGAGTGAAGTTCACGCTGACCAAGAAGTTGATTCTGCTGTTCTTGGGCTTCGGCCTCTTGCCGATGGTTGCGCTCGGGGCGATCTTCGCTCAGTCGACGGACGTCATCGTGGACCGCGCGGGCGACCGACTCGAGGGAGTGGCCTCTGGCGTCGTCGACAAGATCGACCGTTCGATGTTCGAACGCTACGGTGACGTCCAAGCGTTCGCGGCGAACCGGGCGAACCTCGAAACCAAAGAGTGGTATCGCGCCAACGAGCAGTCGCAGGTGGTTCGGGCGATGAATCACTACGTCGCGCTCTACGGGGTCTACTACCTCACGATCATGGTCGATCTCGAGGGCAAGGTGATCGCGGTAAATACCAAAGACGCCGCAGGGAAGAGCCTCGACACCGCGGCGTTCTGGGGTAAGTCGCACAAGGAGTCGCCCTGGTTCAAGGCGGTTGCCGCCGGGCAGTTCACCACGCGGCTGCCGCACTCCGCCCCGGGGAACGACGTAGCAACTGGCACGTTCGTGGAAGACGTCCACGTCGACCCCGACGTGAAGGCGGCATACCCGGGAGACGACGGTCTGACGTTGGGCTTCTCTGCTCCTGTCCGCGACGTGAACGGGAAGGTGATCGCGTACTGGTCCAACCGGGCCCGTTTCAGCATTGCCGAAGAAGTGGTCCGCTCCACCTATGCTGACATGAAGGTCCGCGGCTACCCGAATACCGAGATCAATCTGATGAACGCCGCTGGCCTCTTCATCATCGATCACGACCCCGGGACCCACGGCAGCGACGCGATCCGGCGTGACTTCGACAAGACCCTGTTCAAGCTGAACCTGAGCGACAAGGTCGAGAGCGCGAAGCTCGCGCTGGAAGGCAAAGCCGGTCACGGGATCGCAAAGCACGTGCGAAAGAACACCGACACCTTGAACGGGTATTCGTACTCGCGGGGGGCGCTCGGGTACCCAGGGACGGGCTGGTCGGTCATGGTGCGAATTCCCGCGGACGAAGCCACACGAGAGCTGGTTGCGATTCGCCGCGAGCTGGTGATTTCGGCCGGTGTCGCCGCGCTGTTGATCGTGTTGATCGGGCTGTGGGTCGCCCGGCGTGTGACGCGCCCCATCGTGGCAATGACCAAAGCGGCGCAGAGCGTCGCGCTGGGCGACGTGGCGCAGAGCGTCGACCACCGGGGCACTGACGAGGTCGGCGACTTGGCGGAGTCACTGCGCGGGGTCATCGACTACGTCGGGTCGACTGCCGCCGCTGCCGACGCCGTGGCGCGCGGGGACCTGAGCACCGAGGTCACCCTTCGCTCCGACAAGGACGCGCTCGGCAAGAGCTTCCAGCGCGCGACCACAGCCCAGCGCAGGCTGGTGCAGGAGGCGAGCACGTTGATCGAATCGGCTCGATCGGGGCACCTGGAGCGACGCGGGGACTCGACCGGGCTCGAAGGCGCGTACGGCGAGCTGGTCGACGGCATGAATCAAATGCTGGCTGCCACAGCGGCCCCGCTGGACGAAGCGGGTGCGGTGCTGCAGCAACTGGCGGCGAGAAACCTGACCGCGCGCGTCAGGGGCTCGTATCAAGGCGCCTATGCCGAGATCGCGACGGCGTTGAACCAAGCGGCAACCGATCTCGAGGCGGCGCTCTCCCAGGTTGGCTCGGCGGCGGATCAAGTCACTACCGCCGCGGCAGAGATCACGTCCGGAAGCCAGAGCCTCGCCAGCTCGACGACCGAGCAGGCGAGCTCGCTCGAAGAGGTGACCGCCAGCCTGCAAGAGATCACCAGCCGCGCACGGAGCGCCGCCGAGAGCGCCCGCGAGGCGCAGAGCCTGGTCGGCGAAGCGGGCGCCAGCGCCGAGCGCGGCGTGCAGGCCGTGACCCAGATGTCGGCTGCCATCGAACGCATCAAGGCCAGCGCCGACGAAACGGCGAAGATCGTGAAAACGATCGACGAAATCGCGTTCCAGACCAACCTCCTGGCGCTCAACGCCGCAGTCGAGGCCGCACGCGCCGGCGACGCGGGCCGGGGCTTTGCGGTCGTGGCCGAAGAAGTGCGAGCGCTGGCGATGCGCAGCGCAGAGGCCGCGAAGTCGACGGCCAAGTTGATCGGAGAGTCGGTCCACAACGCGGACGAGGGCGTCGAGCTCAACGAGGTCGTGACCAAGAACTTCGACGAGATCGCCGGCCAGGTGCGGGTCGCTCGCGACGTCGTCGGGAGCATCGCCGACGGCGCCGAACAACAGGCCGCAGGCGTGGAGCAGATCAACCTGGCGGTGGACCAGATGTCGCAGGTGACCCAGCAAAATGCCGCGACCAGTGAAGAGTCTGCCAGCGCTGCCGAAGAGCTCGCCTCTCAGGCGCGCGGATTGAGCGACATGGTGCGTCGGTTCCAGATCTCGGAACGATTGGGCGCTTCCGGAACGACGCGGGCCACGCCGCCGCCACTTCAGCTCGCGTCGTACCGCAAGGCGAGTAAGAACGGTCAGAACGGTAAGAATGGTGGCAACGGCCGCTCGCTGATTCCGTTCGACGACGACGCGGCGTTGCTCGCGGAGTTCTGATGCAGCGTCTGCTCGCAGCGCCGGCCGGGGGGAGCAGCGCCCTCTCCCCGATGGCCTTCGAGGCCATCCGCGACCTCCTCTACTCGATCAGCGGCATCACCCTGGGGCCGGCCAAGCACGGTCTGGTTCAGGCGAGGCTCGGCAAGCGCCTGAGAGAGCTGGGCCTCGACTCGTTCGAGGCCTACGTCGCTCGCCTGGGTAGCGACCCCGCCGAAGTGCCGCGCATGGTCGACGCGATGACGACCAACAAGACGTCGTTCTTTCGCGAAGCAGTGCACTTCGACTTCTTGCTCGAGCGCGCTCTTCCGGTCTGGCGTCGGCCCGACCACCGACCCCGCGTCTGGAGCGCCGGCTGTTCCACCGGCGAAGAGCCCTACTCGCTGGCGATGCTGCTCGTCGAGTCGCTCTCCGAGCCGCGTCTCCGCGACGCATCGATCTTGGCGACTGACATTTCCGAGCGCGTGCTCGCTCGAGCTCGCTCGGGCGAGTATTCCGGCGGGGCTCTTGGCGACATCGCGCCGCGGCGCCGCGAGCGCTTCTTCGAGCCCAGCGAGACCGGCGGTCGAGTCCGCCCCGAAGTTCGGTCCTTGGTGCGATTCGCGCGCCTCAACCTGCTCGAATCATGGCCGATGCGCGGGCCGTTCGACGCCATCTTCTGTCGAAACGTCATGATCTACTTCGACGAGCCGACGCGCGCCCGGCTCGCGCAGCGCTTTCGCGCGCTCTTGGCTCCCGGCGGGCTCTTGCTGATCGGCCATTCCGAGACCCTGGGCGCGTCGCACGAGGGGTTCACCTGTCTCAGGCCGTCGGTCTACGCGAGGGACCGATGAGCGCGAGCGCGGCTGTCGCCGGGCTGGGCGGCGTGGGCCTGCGACCGCTGGTGGTCGGCATCGGCGATCTGGCGGTAGGCACGGGCTCCGGGGCTTTGGTGACTTATGCCCTGGGCAGCTGTTTGGGGATCACGGTGTACGACCCCGAGGCGCGGGTCGGAGCCCTCTTGCACGTGATGATGCCGGCCTCGAACATCTCGCCCGAAAAGGCCTCCACCAACCCGTGCTTGTTCGTGGACACTGGCGTGCCCGTGATGTTTCGTCGGTCGTACGAGCTCGGCGCCCAGAAGCAGCGCATGATCGTCAAGGTCGCCGGCGGTGCCGCGCCAGCCAGCGCGGGGGGTGACCCCGACTATTTTCAGATCGGAAAGCGGAACCTGGTGCAGCTTCGAAAGCTGCTGTGGAAGAACGGTGTCTTGCTGAAGGGTGAAGACGTGGGGGGGACTACGTCGCGCACCTTGAGCTTGTCGCTGTCGACTGGCGAAGTGCTGGTCAAGTCCGGCGGAGTGGAACGTCCGCTCTGAAGCGGCCCTCAGGAGGTAGATGGGATGGCACTGAACGTTCTGGTGGTCGATGACAGCGCAGTGATGCGAAAGATGATCGTGCGGGCGCTTCACTTGAGCGGCCTGCCCGTCGCGAAGGTCTTCGAAGCGGGAACGGGCAAGGCAGGGCTGGTGTCCGCCCTGGAGCAGCCGGTCGATCTGGCGCTGCTCGACATCAACATGCCGGAAATGAACGGCATGGCGCTCTTGACCGAGCTGCGAAATCACCCCAAGACCGCGGCGCTGCCCATCGTGATGGTGTCCACCGAGGGCAGCGAGCAACGTATCGAGATGATTCGGAACAGCGGCGCGGGTTTCGTTCGCAAGCCTTTCACTCCCGAGGCGCTGGTGGCGGCCGTGGTCGGCGCGGTCGGAGGGTGCGACGATGACGAGTGAGTGGAGCGCGCCGCTTCAGCTTGCGCTGAAACGCACGCTGGAGGATCTGTGCTTCGTCGCGCCCGATCCGGATGCCGGTTCGACCGCCGAGCTCCCCCTCGAGGCGGCCGCGGTGGTGGCTTTCACGGGGCCACTGGTCGGTCGCCTGTTGGTGCGCGTGCGGGGTCAGGCCCTGGCGGCGATCACCATGGACATGCTGGGCACCGAAGCCATTCCGGCGCCCGGGGAGCAAGAGGACTGCCTGGCAGAGATCGCGAACGTCGCCTGCGGCACGACCTTGCCCATGTTGGGGGACCCCCGAGCGGTCTTCGACGTAGCGCCGCCTGTCGTCAGGTGGCGCGGGGAACCGGAGCCGACGGGCCAGCGGGTGGCCGAGGCGAAGCTGAGCTTCGAATCGGGGGCTGCGGAGCTGGTGCTCTTCATCGAGGCCGCTGGGGGCGCGCCATGAGGCGGGTGCTCGTCGTCGACGACTCGGCGGTCTATCGCAAGCTCATCACTCGCATGCTGTCCGCCGATCCCGACAACGAGATCGTCGGCTATGCGGCTGACCCATACCAAGCTCGCGATCGAATCGCGGAGCTCCGCCCCGACGTCGTCACCCTCGACGTCGAGATGCCGAAAATGGACGGGCTGGCGTTTCTCGAGAAGCTGATGGCAAGCTTCCCGCTTCCCGTGGTGCTGCTGAGCACGCTGGGAATCAAGGGCGGTGAAGTGGCCGTGCGGGCCCTCGCGCTGGGCGCGGTGGAGGTGGTCGCGAAGCCGGGGCCCTCGGTGGCAACCGAGGAGACGGCGCGAGCACTGCTCGATGCAGTTCGCGTCGCCAGCTCGGCGCGGATCGATCGCGGCGCGTCGCGGGTGGCACCGATTCCGAGCGCGGCAGCGCGCCCGGGCCGTGCATCTGTGCTGCCTGGTGGACCTGCTGCCAACGGCCGCGTCGTCGTGATCGGAGCCTCGACGGGCGGCACCCGCGCGATTGAGCACGTCCTGAGGTCGCTACCGGCGAACTTGCCGCCGATCGTGGTCGTGATCCACATGCCGCCGGGCTTCACGGCGGCGTTCGCTGGACGTCTGAAGGACATCACCCCGTTCGACGTGCACGAAGCTGACGACCAAGAAGTACTGACCCCCGGCGCGGTCTTGGTGGCACCCGCGGGCCGCCACGCGCGCCTGGTTCGTGGGGGCGGTCGATTCGCGATCCGAGTCTACGACGGCCCAGCCGTCAAACACCACCGACCGAACATCGACGTCTTCTTCCACTCCGTCGCCGAGCAGGCCGGCGCCCGAGCAATGGGCGTGCTGCTCACCGGCATGGGAGAGGACGGAGCCAGGGGGCTCCTGAACATGCGCTCGAACGGCGCCTTCACCGTCGCAGAGGCGGAGGAGAGCTGCGTCGTCTACGGCATGCCGCGAGTGGCCGCTGAGCTGGGGGCGGTGGTCCGGGTTGCCCCGTTGTCCCTCATTCCGGGGGCGATCCTCGAAGGGCTGCGGTGCCGCGACGCCGCGGCCGCGAGCGTCGGCTGACGGCGACCGGCCGACGGCGACAGGCCCGGGTCAGGCCGCGACGAGCGAGCTCAGCGCGTGAACCCGCGGAAGCGCCTCCGCGACGCATGCTTCCACCACCGCGCGGGTCAACCCCAGGGCCGCTCGTTCGGATTCTTGGGCACTTCGCGTCAGACCGAAGACGTCGGCACCGAAGCCGAACGCATGGGCGAGCGAGCTTGCCACGTGGACCAACCCGATCAGCTTCCGTACCTCCGCTGGCGCCCCGGAAGGGTCGTGGTGCCAGCGCGCGGTGAGCGGATACTCTTTGGGCAGTCCCCACCGGTTCAGGAGCACCTCGCCGACCTCGGTGTGGTCGATTCCCAGCGTCTCGCGCTCGGCGACCACCAACGTCAGGCCTCTCTCTTCGATGGCCGCCACGATGTCCGAGTGGTGCCGTTCGAGGAGCACGCCGATCGCCAGCTTGCCGACGTCGTGCAGCATACCCGCGGTGAAGGCCACCCCCTGGCACTCTGGCGCGACTCGACGCGCGAGCTCTTCGGTCAGCGCCGCGGTTCCCACGTTGTGGTGCCACGCCCCGCGCGCGTCCATGCGGTAGCCGGCCAGCTGCGGCGGTACGCGAGAAGCCAAAGACGCACACAACGCGAGATCCCGGATCCGGTCGTTCCCGAGCAACGCGGTCGCGTGGGCGATCGACGCCACCTCGCGTCGGAGGCCGAATTGAGCCGAGTTCGCCAGTTCCAGGGTGCGAGCGGTGAGCGCCGCGTCGAGCCTGAGGATGGCTTCCACCGCTGGCGGCGAGGCACGGTCGGTGTTGAGCAGCTCCAGGAGCTTTGACAGCGCCGCAGGCAGGGGCGGCAAGGCATCGACTTGGGCGCACAAGAGCGCCAGGTCCCCGTCAGGGAGGGCGGCAGTTGCGAATGCCCGAGCCTTGGCCATCGGAGATGAGTCGAAGAACGGTCGCGCGCGCGTTCGCTTGAGGGCGCGCGCGGCTGACTCAAGCGCCTAGCCACTGGGTCGTTCAACGGACCATGAACCTCGCCGTTACCCGCGCGCACACCTCGGACCCGGACGCCGCCCGAGCCGTCGCCGAGCTCGCGCGCGTGCTGGGAGCGCCCAGCTCCGGCGTGCTCTTCTTCGCCTCCCCCAGCTACGACTCTGCCGCCCTGGCCGCCGGCCTCGAGGGTGTGTTCGCGTGCCCGGTGGTCGGCTGCACCTCGTCGGGCCAGCTCGGGCCGACCGGGTTTCAGCGCGGCGGGATCACCGCCGTCGGGCTCTCGCACCCCGAGCTGACCCTCACGCCGCACCTGGTGAGCCCGCTCTCGGCATCGAGCGAGCAAGCCTCCGAGATCGCTCGGGCGGTCCAGCTGCGCCGTGCCGGGTCGGTGCGACGACCGTTCGGGCTGCTCCTGGTCGATGGGCTCTCGCTGATGGAAGAGCGACTGGTGGCGTCCCTCTACCAGGCGCTGGGCGACATGCCCATCATCGGCGGCTCGGCCGGAGACGACCTCGCGTTCGAGCGCACCGCTGTGTACCACGACGGGAAGTTCCTCTCGGACGCGGCGGTCTTCACCGTGTTCGAGACCTCGCTGCCGTTCGCGACCTTCAAGTTGCAGCACTTCGCGACCAGCGAGCGCAAGGTGGTGGTCACCGCGGCCAATGCCCACGAGCGACGCGTGCTCGAGCTCAACGGTGAGCCCGCCGCCGACGTGTACGCCGAGGTGTTGGGTCTGCGGCGCGAGGAGCTCGGCGCTGGCGTGTTCTCCCGCCATCCGCTGGTCCTCCAGGTGGCGGGGGACGACTACGTGCGCTCGATCCAGAAGATGCACCCGGACGGCTCGTTCAGCCTGTTCTGCGCCATCGACGAGGGCGTGGTGCTCTCGGTGGGTGACAGCCTGGACGCGCTCGACGTCCTGCGCGGGGCATTCGACCGCGTGTCGAACGCGGTCCCCGAGCCCGCGCTGGTGCTGGGGTGCGACTGCATCTTGAGGCGCCTCGAGTTCGAGGAGAAGGGCATGGATCAACGGATCGGAGAGTTCCTGGCCGAGCGCTCGGTGCTCGGGTTCTCGACCTATGGCGAGCAGTACAACGGGCTGCACGTGAACCAGACCTTCACCGGCGTGGCGATCGGAGGCGGGGGCTGATGGCAGACGCTGCCGACGTGCTCGAGCGAAAGCTGGCGGCGCGCGACAAGACCATCGCCGCGCTGATGCGGCGGGTGGAAGGCGCCACGGTCAGCAACAACAGCGCCTTTTCGACCTTCGAAGAGAACATCCGCCTCGAGCAGGTCGTCGCGCGCAAGACCGAAGAGCTGAAGGCGGCTCAGGAGCGCCTGCTCCGCGAGATGGAAGTGCAGCGAGCGCTGGAGGTAGAGCTGCGCCAGGCGCAGAAGCTCGAGGCCGTCGGTCGCCTGGCTGCGGGCGTGGCCCACGAGATCAACACTCCGGTTCAGTACGTCAGCGACAGCCTCAGCTTCGTGCGCGAAGCACTCGCCGACCTCTCGGGATACATCGCGAAGGCCCGGGAGCTCAGCGCTGCGGTCGTCGCCGACGACCCCGCGAACGCCGCGGCGCAGAGCTGCGAGGCGCTCGCGGAGGAGAGCGATCTGGACTACCTGCTCGAGAACCTGGGCCCTGCCGTGGATCGCGCGCTTGGGGGACTCGAACGCGTCGCCAACATCGTCCGCGCGCTCAAGCGCTTCGCCCACCCCGGCTCGGCCCAGATGGCCCCGGCCGACCTCAACGAGGCGATCGCCAGCACCTTGACCATCGCGGCGAACGAGTACAAGTACGTCGCCGAGCTGGTGACCGACTATGCGGAATTGCCCCTCGTGACCTGCCACCTGGGGGACCTCAACCAGGCGGTGCTCAACCTGGTGGTCAACGCGGCGCACGCCATCGCCGACGTGGTGGCCGGCAGCGGCGCCCGTGGCACCATCTCGGTTCGCACGCGCCACGACGGCGACCACGTTCAAGTGGAGATCGCGGACACCGGAGGCGGGATCCCGGACGAGATCCGAGAGCGGATCTTCGAGCCGTTCTTCACCACCAAAGAGGTCGGCCGCGGCACGGGTCAGGGGCTCGCGATCGCGCGCAACGTGATCCACGACGACCACGGCGGCGAGCTCTCGTTCGTGAGCGAGCGGGGCGTGGGCACGACCTTCCGAATTCGCCTGCCCGTCACGCCGCTGCGGCCCCGCTGACGACCGCTCGGGCTGCTTGCCGCCAGTGCGACAGGCGTGGCGCAAGGCCGGTTCGCTCCAAGAGCTCGGCGTCGGGGCTCGCGGTCTCGAGGGCGTCGTCGAGCGACGGGGCATCCTCGATGGCCCGGGCGAAGACCGCCGCGGCGTGGACCACGGCCAGGAGCGGGCTCGGGTGCTCGGCGCGGTGGGGCGTGTGGTGATACGCCGCGGCCTCGAGCACCGCGAAGGGCAGGCCCCAGGTGCCCAAGAGGTAGGCGCCGACCTCTGCGTGCGAGGCGCCCACCAGCTCGAGCTCGAGCTCGTACGTCGGCCGCGAATCGACCGCGTGCCGCCGCGCGACCTCGTGGGAGACCGCCGGCAGCGCGAGAGCGAGGACCAGCTCGCCGATGTCGTGCACGACCCCGGCGGTGAAGGCCGTCGCCTGGTCGGGGCCGGGCGCGAAGGCCCGGGCGAGGCGTGCCGTCAGCATCGAGTGCCGCTGCAGCTCCGAGAGCGAGCACGCGGCAACCTGGTCCCCATCGACCGTGGAGAAGATGTGGGCCGAGATCACCAGCGTGCGGACGGTCTCGAAACCCAGGTACGCGACCGCGTCCCGAACGCTGCTGGTGGCGACCGGCAGGCCGAAGTAGCCCGAGTTGACCAGCTTCAAGAGCTGCGCGCACATCGCCGGGTCGGTCTCGACGACGGTCGCGACGTCGGCCACGTCCGCGTCATTGCTGCCGACCAGGCGCGCCAGCTCCCAGTACACGGCCGGCGCCGACGGGAGGCACTCGATCGCTCCGATCACGCCGCGGACCGACTCGGCGTGAAGGTAGCGGTTCAGCTCACAGGTCCGGTCGATCACCGTACGCAGCTGCTCGGGCTCGCAGGGTTTGCTCAGGAACTGCTGGGCCACGGGCAGCGCCCGCAGCATGGCGCTCTGCTCGGCGTAGCCCGAGAGCACGATCCGAGCGGTGGAAGGGAAGGCCTCGCGGACCCGGCCGAGCAGGGCCGCGCCGTCCATGCCGGGCATGCGCATGTCCGACACGACCACGTCGAACGGCCCCCGCTCGAGCTCGGACAGCGCGGCCTTACCCCCCAGGGCGAAGACCATGTCCCACTTCTTGCGCTCGCGCCGCAAGATGTTCTTCAGTCCGTCGAGCACGTGCTGCTCGTCGTCGACAAAGAGGATGCGTTTCATGCTGGGACCCCTCTGGGGTGCTGAGCGGCACGCGGGCGACGAACTTGAGCCCGGGTTGTCGACGACACGGGCCGGTCAGGCCGCTCGCGCCACCGAAGCGGCATGTCGCAGCGTGTAGGCAACGCCCTCGTCGAACGAGAACCGGGGGCGCCACCCCAGCGCCGACAGGGCGCGCGGATCGAGCACGCTGCGCTCGAGGTCACCGGGCCGCGGCGGCGCGGGGTGGAGCTCGGGCTCGACCCCCAGCGCGCGGCCGAGCGCGACGGCCACCGCCCGTGTGCTGAGACCGCGCCCGCTGCCCACGTTGAAGGTGCCCTCGGCGTGACCGTCGACGGCCAAGAGCGCGGCGCTCACGACGTCGGCTACGAACACGTAGTCGCGAATGCAGCCGGCATCGCCCGCGCGGCGGCGGCCGAAGATCTGGAGCGGTAGCCCTGAGGCCAGGCGCGAGAGGAAGATCGCCACCACCCCCGCCTCGCCCGCCGGATCTTGCCGCGGGCCGTACACGTTGCCGAAGCGCAGCACCGTGGCGGGCAGGCCGAAGCACTGCCGGTAGACCCCGAGGTAGTGCTCGAACGCCGCCTTGGCCGCGGCGTACGGGCTCTTCGGCCCGAGGGGCCAGCCCTCGCGGGCGCGGGCGCCGCGCGGCACCTCGCCGTAGATCGCGCCGCCGGTGGACGCGAACACCACGCGGCGGACGCCGGACCGACGCGCCGCATCGAGGACGTTCAGGCCGCCCAGCACGTTCACGCCGGCGTCCTCGTCGGGCGCGTCCACCGAGCGCTTGACGCTGGCCTGGGCCGCCAGGTGGCACACGTGGGTCGGCGCGAAGCGCTGGAAGGTCGAGGCCACGTCGCCTCGCTGACGAACGTCCACGTGATACAGCGGCACCTCGGGCGCGACGTTTTCTTGGGAGCCGCTCGACAGGTCGTCGAGCACGGCCACCGCGTCGCCGCGCGCGCGCAGCGCGTCGACCAGGTGGCTCCCGATGAAGCCCGCGCCCCCGGTGACCAGCACGCGCTTCACGACAGCTTCTCGCGCATCTTGTCGAGCACGCCTCGCTTGCGCCCGGGGTCACCCGACGTGAGGTCCGGAAGGCCGTCGGCCAGGGTGAGCGCCATGCGGATGCAGGTGTCCTTGGAGCAATAGGCGTGCACGCCGGAGCGCCCGATGGGGACCACCTTCGAGCGCGCGGCCAGAGCCAGCTGGTGCTCTACGCGGCTCAGGGTCTCGCGAGTGCTGACCGGGTAGATGCGCTCTTTGTTCCATACCCACTTCTCGACGATCTCTTTCTTCAGCACGTTGCGGCAGAACCAGCCGACCTCTTCGTGGAACTTCGCCTCGTCGCACTCGCCCACCCAGGGGAACTCGAAGTCGAGCAAGGCGTAGCGAGACTCGACCGCGTACTGCTGCTTGAAGTCCATCACTCGAACGAAGCTGTAGTGGTTCGGGAAGCTGGTGGCGTACGAGGGCATCACCTTCCCCTCGGCCTCGACCACGACGTAGACGATGTACGTGTTGATGAAGCCGAGCTGCTTCGACAGGGGCAGCGTGCTGACGATCAAGTCGGCCTCGAGCGGGTCGCCGTCCACGGTCACGCGTTGAAAGTCGTCGCTCACGTCGCACAGGCCGCTCGTGACCTGCACGCCCTCGGTCATGCCCGACCACATCGGGTTGTAGTCGCCGGGGTGCCCCTGCCAGCGTCCGCGAAACATGTCGGGCTTTTCGCGCAGGGTCAGGGTGCGAAAGCGCGCCCACTCGGCGTCCATGTCCCGCGGGTGGATCTTCCACTGCTTCAGGTTGTACTTCTCGACGTACGTCTCGTAGAGCGTGCGGCCCATGCGGCTGACGATGTACGCCTCGAAGTTCGAGAAGTCGGGCTCGCTCAGGTTCAACTGGTAGAGCTCGTAGATGACCTTCTCGGGGTTCGGCAGCTTCATCACGTTCTTGATCGTGATCGGGAAGTCGTGCGGGTCGTCGAGCGTGCCGTCGATGGACACCGCCGGGTGGTACTCGTGATCGTCGGTCGGAGGCGGCGTCTGCGTCAGCCACCTCTCGAAGACCGCGCGGAGCCGGTCTTCGTCGGTGTACATGATTTGCGGCCCGAACTCGTAGGGGATGCCCTCGTACTTCTGGGTTCGCGAGCAGCCGCCGAGGGCCTCTTTCTCGATCACCGTGATGTCGTCGAGGCCTCGCGCGCGGAGCGCGTGGGCCGTGGCGCAACCCGCAGGGCCGCCGCCCAAGATCGCGACCTTCATGCCCGCGTCTCCTTGCCGTGGCGGACCAAGAGCTGTGTAGTGACCTCGACCAGCTCGTCGAGCGAGTTGTCCTCGAGCCGCGTCAGGCCCGGGATCTCTCGCCAGCGGCGGCCTTCGAACAACTTCACCCCGACCTCGGCGGGCACCGCCTCACCGTGGACGAACAGACGCTTGTTGAGCACCGCGTGGCCGGGCTCCCACGGGAACCAGTGGCTCAGGGTGCCGAGCGCGGGCTGGCCATGGCACGAGTTGGAGAGCAGCGTGGGTGTGCCCAGGGCGACGCCGATCGGCCACACGCCCGAGTCGGTCGCGATCAACGCGTCCGAGAGGCCGATCAACACCAGGTCGTGGATCAGGCGCTTGCCCTGCCAATGGGCGGCATCGACGATCCTCGGGTGGCTGGGGAAGGGGGTGCACGACGGATCTCCGATGCGCACCACCTTGAAGCCGCGCTCGGCCCAGTACTCGGCGAGCCGCATGAACGGTTCGGGGCTGACGAAGCGCTCGGGCTCGTGTGCCGGCGTGTAGTACTTGTAGCCGGGCTCCCGCGCGTGAATGGTGATGATGCGGTCGCCCGGCGAGAGCCCTCGGGCTCCGAGTTGGACCAGCACCTTCTCGGCGATGTGCTCGGGGATCTCGAGGCCCGCCGGCTCGGTGTTCTCGATCAAGTAGTTCCAGATCCGACCGAAGCTGGGCTCGGGTAGGGCGTTCGGATCTCCGCGGAAGTCGCCGACGGCGCAGGCCGCGTCCAAGTGCGGGTTGCACACCGCCAGGTCGGCATGAAAATCGATGGCCGGGTCGAACACCCACCCGATCTTCTGGCCAGTGCGCTGCTTGTACTTCGCCATGCAGACGTGGTCGGCGACGCAGTTTCCCAGGGCCTTGGGGACCAGCGGGCGAAACCAGCGGATGGGCTCGACGGTCGGCGTCGTCTTGGTGGCGGGCGTGGGGGAATGATGCGCGAGCACGTCGCGGTCATTTGCAAGGGCAGTACCAGCCCGCGATGCCGCCTGCACGCGCCCGTCTGGGCGGCGCTGCTCGACCGCTGGCGCTCTGCGCGTCAAGCGCGTGACACCGGCCTGCGCAGAGTAACCACATGGTCAGCGGATCGGGTGGAACGGAACTCGCATCCCGAAGTCGCGCGATGGCAGGCTCCGATCCGACTCGCGTGGGGCCGGAGCACCTGGCGCTCACCGGACGCATCTTCGCGCTCTTGCGCGCCCTCGACGACCCGCTGGTGGGAACCACCCAGCTCGAACAGTTGGTCGCCGCCATCCCCGTGCTCGAGGCGCGCTGCATCCGGAAGGCCAGCCGCGCCCGGATGCCCCTGGGATCGGCACTCGCTCGGATCGGAAACCGCGGTCTCGAGGCAGTGCTCTTGCAGCTCCTCGAAGACCTGACGATCTGCAAGGCGGATGCGGAAGAAAGCGAGAAGGCCTGACCGCTTGCTCAGGCCGCGATCACCCTCAGCTTGCGGAGCTCGGTGATCACGGCGTCGACGATCAGATCCTCGATGTGAGATGCAGACCGGCAGAACTCGAGCCCGAGGCCCAGCCCCCGACTCGACGTCGCACATCGACGGGCTCGCCGATCGGCGGCGGCAGCGACTGGCCCGTGACGTAGGCGCCGCCCGCGGACAGGTTTTCCACCCGGAAGTCGCCGATCCGCGCGCCGTCCCGGGAGAGCACCGCCAGCGCGTCGAAGGCCACCCGTGGGTCGGTGCGTTGCTCGGAGGTCAAGAGCGTCGTGTCTGACATGCCCGGCGGGAACGGGTCTTGCTCAGTGGACTTGAGGGGAGGTCAAGCCCCCGCGCCTTCGACCGTTCAGATGTCCGTGAAGCCGAAAGTGATGTGCGTCGACGACGAGCCCCAGGTCCTGGCGGGTCTCGAGCTCCACGTGCGCCGGCGGCACCAGATGCTCGCGGCGGGCTCGGGGCCGGAAGCGCTCGAGCTCGCGGCGGCCCACCCGGACATCGCCGTGGTCGTCTCGGACATGCGCATGCCGAAGATGTCCGGCGCCGAGCTCCTCGCCAAGCTGCGGGTCGCCTTGCCCGACGCGACTCGCATCTTGCTCACCGGCCAAGCCGACATGGAGAGCGCCATTTCGGCTGTGAACGAGGGGCACATCTTCCGGTTTCTGACCAAACCTTGCCCGCCCGAAACGCTGGGCCAGGCCCTGGCCGCGGCGGTCGAGCAGAACCGCCTGGTCACCTCCGAGCGGGTGCTCCTCGAGCAGACCCTGCGGGGGGCGATCCGCGCCCTGGCCGACGTCTTGGCGCTCACCAATCCCGTCGCATTTGGAACGGCAAAACGGCTCGAGAGCTTGGCTGCGTCGATCGCCCGCGAGGTCGCCTTCGAGCCGCTGTGGCAAGTCGAGGTGGCGGCGGTGTTGTCGCAGCTCGGCGTCGTGACCTTGCCCCAAGACATACTGGAAAAGCTCCGGGTCGGCGCGGCCCTGGACGCCCACGAGCAAGAGATGGTGGCGCGCGCGCCGGCCGCGGCCGAGAAGCTCGTCTCGGGCATCCCCCGGCTCGAGCCCGTGCTCCAGATGATGGCGGCGGTGGGCAGCCCGGCCCGTCGTGTCGACTCCCCCGAGGTCGCCCGTGGCGCCGCCATCCTGCGGCTCGCCATCGCCTTCGACCGACTCGACACCCGCGGCGTCAGCGCGGCCGAGGTCATCGATCGCCTCCGGACCCAAGAGCCGAAGCACGATCCCGGGCTGATGGACGCGCTGACCCGCCTGCGGTGCGGTGCCGACGAGATCCACCGCATGGCGTTGCGCTCGCTCGCGCCCGGGATGGTGCTGGCAGAAGACCTGCTCTTGGCCAGCGGTGCGCTGCTGGTCCCTCGTGGCTACGAAGTCACCGTCAGCTTCGTCGAGCGCATCAAGAACTTCGCACCCGGGGCCTTGCGCGAGCCCGCCCTAGTGTTGATCAAGGGGACCCCCGCCCACGCCACGAGGGTGGCATGATGACGGTCCCCGAGCCGCGTGGACGCCCGGAGATCGCGGGGGTGGAGGTGCAGGCGGCCAGCATCCGCAGCCGCGAGGCCTTCGTGCGCGAGCGCTTCGGAGCCGACGGCGTGCGGCGCCTCCGCGAGTGCGCCTCGCGCGAGCTGGTTCAGATCTTCGACGGCAAGAGCTCGGGCGGCGGTTGGGCGCCCTTTGCCAGGCAGGTCGAGGCCACCGAGCTGATCGATCGCCTGTTCGGCGCGGGGGATCTGGCGCTGGCGGCCGAGCTCGGCGCGTTCGTGGCCACCCACGACGCGGGCGTGTGGAAATCCCTGTTCATGCGGGCCGTGCCGCCCAGTCTGATGGCCCGCGTCGTCCCGAGCCTGTGGTCGCACTACTATCGCAACGGCGGCGCGCTGCGCATGCAGATCACGGGGGCGACCGCCATGGCGATTCGCGTCGAGGGGTTCCCGTCGCCGCACCGCGCGCACTGCTTGGCGATGGCAGGTTGGGCCCGGGCCACGCTCGAGCAGGGGCCGCGAACCGGTGTGCAGGTGAGCGAGCAGTCGTGTCGAACCAGAGGGGAAGAGGCATGCGAATTCCACGTGACCTGGCGGTGAGCTCACTCGAGGCTGGCCTCGTGCGGTCGTTTCTCCGGAGCAGGGAGCCGGTCCGTTGAGCTCGGCATCGTCCCCCGCACCCTCGCACACCCGCGTGCTCGTCATCGACGACAACGAGGGGATCCACGCCACGCTGCGCGCGCTCTTGCGCGGCCGAGGCGGCCAGGTGCACGCCGAGGCCAGTGGCGTCGAGCGTGAGCTGTTCGGGTCCGCCGCCGGGGCCGCCAAGCCGTTCGAGATCGCCGGCGCCCAGTGCGGGGAAGAGGGCCTCGCGAAGACCGAACAGGCGGTGAACGAAGGCCAGCGCTTCGCCATTGCCTTCGTCGACCTGTGCATGCCGGGCTGGGACGGCATCGAGACGACCGAGAAGCTCTGGGCGACCGACCCCGACCTGCAGGTCGTGCTGGTGACCGGCAGCTCCGACGTGCCCTGGGCCGAGATCCGCCAGCGGGTCGGGTTTCGCGACAACTTCTTGGTCTTGAAGAAGCCCTTCGAGCCGGTCGAGGTGAGGCAAATCGCGCAGGCGCTGGCGCGCAAGTGGGACCTGAACGCCGCTGTCGCCGAGCGCATCCACGAGCTGGAAAACCGGCTCTTGGCCCGGAACGTGGAGCTCGAGCTGCTCGCCGAGCACCTTCAGCGCGAGGCCGCCGAGCGCGCTCGTATCGAGGTCGAGCTGCGCCTGGCGCAGAAGCTCGAGGCTGTGGGGCAGCTGGCCTCGGGGATCGCCCACGAGATCAACACTCCCATCCAGTACGTCAGCGACAGCTTGCACTTCCTGAAGAACGCGACATCCGACATGCGCAGCTTGATCGAAGCCTATCGGAACGAGCGGCCCGGGCTCGAGGCCGGGCCGACCGGGGCCGAGGCCCTCGAGCGGCTCGCCGAAGCCGAAGACGCCGCAGATCTCGAGTACCTCGACGAAGCCCTCCCCCAGGCGCTCCAGCGCGTGTTCGAGGGCGTCGGTCACGTGGCCAAGCTGGTCCGCTCGATGAAAGAGTTCGCCCACCCCGGGCAGCGCGAGCTGGCGCCGGCCGACCTGCGCCGGGGCATCGAGAACACCGTCACCGTGGCCCGGAACGAATACAAGTACGTCGCCGACGTGGTCCTCGAGCTCGACGAGATCCCCCTGGTGACGTGCAACGCGGGGGAGCTCAACCAGGTCTTCTTGAATCTGATCGTGAATGCCGCGCACGCCATCGCCGACCGCGGCGAGCCCGAGGCGCGAGGCACCATCACCATCCGCACGGCCCGCGACGGCGGCATGGTTCGGGTGTCGATCGGCGACACCGGCTGCGGCATCCCCGAGGCGGCCCAGCAGCGCATCTTCGAGCCGTTCTTCACCACCAAAGAGGTCGGGCGCGGCACCGGCCAGGGGCTCGCCATCGCCCGGAGCATCGTCGATCAGCACGGGGGCAACATCGCCTTCGAGACTGAGCAGGGGCAGGGGACCACCTTCCACATCTGCCTGCCGGTGAGCGGGCCGGAGACGCCATGAAACGAGTCGTTTTCGTCGACGACGAGCAGCGCGTGCTCGACGGCCTGCGCGACATGCTGCGCAAGCACCGCAAGAAGTGGGACATGCACTTCGCGCTCGGGGGTCAAGAGGGCATTCGTCTGCTCGACGCCGGAGGGGTGGACGTGCTGGTCAGCGACATGCGGATGCCGGGCGTCGACGGCGTGAATCTGCTGCGCCATGCCCACCAACACCACCCAGCGGTGGTGCGCTTCATCCTCTCGGGCTTCGCCGAAGAGGCGGCCTGCATGCGAGCCGTCCCCGTGGCTCATCAGTTCTTGAGCAAGCCCTGCGATGCGGCGCAGCTCGAGAGCGCCATCGATCGCGCGCTGGCGCTCCGCGAGTCGCTCGACGACGAGGCGCTGCGCGCGTACCTGGGCACGGTCGACAAGCTGCCGAGCCAGCCCAAGCTCTATCACGAGCTGCAGAAGCTGATGGTCGACGCCAAGGCCGGCACCGAGAGCGTGGCCCGCCTGGTCGAGCGCGACATGGCGATGAGCGCCAAGCTGCTGCAGCTGGTCAACTCGGGTTTCTTCGGCGTGGCACGCCGCGTCTCGAGCATCGACCACGCGGTCTCGCTCCTGGGCATTCAGACCATCCAGAACCTGGTGCTCGCCGCCGAGGTGTTCGGTACCAGCACGACCAACGCCCGGTTGGCCGAGCTCCAAGCCCACGCCTTGCTCACTGCGCGGCTGGCCGCGCGCATCGCGCCGAACAAGTCGGTGGGCGACGAAGCGTTCCTGGCCGGTCTGCTCCACGACGTGGGCTTCTTGGTGCTCTCGGAGGCCCGGTCGGCCCAGATCGAGCGAGTCCTTTCCCTCTCGAACCAGGGGCGCCCGCTGGTCGATGCCGAGGCCGAGTGCGGGGTGGTCTCGCACGCCCGGGTGGGGGGATACCTGCTGGGCCTGTGGGGCTTGCCGTACCCGATTTCTGAAGCGGTCGCGCTGCACCACACTCCGCGTGCGATCGGCAGCGCGCGGGGCTTCGACCTGCTCGCCACCGTACACATCGCCGACGCGCTCGCGGCCGAGACCACCGTTGACGCGCTGCACCTCGAGGCCCCCCTCGACCAAGTTCTGATCGCCGAGCTCGGGCTCGAGGGCCAGCTGGGCGGCTGGCGAGGGCTCGCCGCCCAGCTGGCGAACCAGCGTGCTGCCGCTTGAGCGCGGTTGGCGGGCGGCGACGGGGCGCATAAGATGACCCGCGGATGGATGCGGCGCCCAGCTCCCGCGGCCCGGCGATGCCAGACACCGTCGTGATCGCGGACGACGACCGGGCCACGCGTGCGCTGGTCGCGCGCTGGGTGCAGACCACGGGGCTGAGTGTGATCGAGGCCGGGGACGGCGAGGCGGCGCTGCTCTGCGTGAACGCCCATCTGTCGCGGGTGGCGGTGGTGATCCTCGACGTGATGATGCCGAACCGCGACGGGTTCGGGGTGCTCGGGGCGCTGCGAGCCGAACCCTCGACCCAGGCGCTGCCGGTGATCTTGCTCACCGCCCACGCCACCGACGAGCCCGACGTGCTGCGCGGCATCGAGACCGGCGCTGCCGACCACATGCCGAAGCCCTTCAGCGGGCCGCTGCTCGTGGCGCGGGTCCGGCAGCTGGCAGCGCAGCGCGCCACGGCGGTCCGCAACGAGTGGCTGCTGCGGCGGGCCGAGACCGCGGCCACGCGGGACGCCCTGACCGGCCTGGGGAACCGGCGCCAGTTCGAGGGCGTGCTGGTCGCCGAACACGCCTACGCCACGCGGCATCGCTCTCCGGCCGCCCTGGCGCTGGTCGATCTGGACCACTTCAAGACCGTGAACGACGTCTTCGGCCATCAAGCCGGCGACCTCGTTCTGAGCCACTTCGCCGAGGTCGTTCGCAAGACGCTGCGCGCTGAAGATCATGCGTTCAGGGTCGGCGGCGAAGAGTTCGCGCTCTTGCTTCGTGGGACCGGGGTCGACGGCGCCGAGCAAGTGCTGGCCCGGCTCCGGAGTCAGCTCGCGCAGGCGCCCCTGGTCCTGGGGGCGGACCGCACGCGCTACCGGATCCAGTTCAGCGCCGGGGTCTCGTCCCTCGACGGTGAGAGGCCCGCTCACGTCGTGGTGAAAGAGGCCGACGACGCGCTCTATTCGGCGAAACGAACGGGCCGAAACAAGACCGCCGTGGCGCGGGCTTAAGCCTTGGCCCGGGCCGCCGTTCAGGCGGGCGATGCGTTGGTTTTCCACCGCCAAGAAGCGGAGTGATCCCCCAGCGGCCGAGGCCGGCGCCGGCGGTGGGCAAGAGGACTTCGACGAGCTCCTCGACACGCTCACCTCCGTCTTGACCGACTTTGGCGAGCATGCGTTCGACACCAGCGACCAACCCGGGTCGGTCACCCGCGACCGCTTCGCCGAGCTCGCCCGGCGGCTGGCCGTGGGGAAAGGCGCCAGCGAGCCCGAGGCGCGGGCTCACCGCGAGGTGCGGCACGCCTTCCGCAAACAGCGCGAGCACGAAGCCAAGTACGTGACCTCGGCGACCGGGAACTTTCGCGACGCCCTTCAGGCGTGCTTGGGCGCGCTGTCGCGCGCGGTCGCCGAAGACCGGGAGGCAGATCGGCGGATCGGCGCGCGAGTCGGCGAGCTGGTGACCGCCTTTCAGAAGAACGACACCGATGCCATCCGCCGTGAAGCCAGCGCGATGGCGGAAATGGTGCAGAGCGCCATCGAGAAACGCCGAGAGCGCGAGTCAGCTCAGATGTCCGAGCTCGCAGAGAGCGTGAAGCTCTTGCGCAAGGAGCTGTGCGAGGCACGCCGCGAGTCTGGTCGCGATGCAGTCACGGAGCTGTTCGACCGCACTTCGTTCGACGAGCACGTGCACCGCACCGCCGAGCTGGCGGCCTTCGGCGTCGGGACGCCGTTCCTGGTCTTGATCGAGGTGGCTTGCTCCGACTCCGAGGTCGCCACGCTCAGGACGATCAGCGATCTCTTGGTCCGCACGTTCTTGCGGGCCGACGACTTCGTCGCGCGTACCGCGGGTGGAGAGTTTGCCGTGGTGGTGGTCGACTCGGCCGAGGCGCGGGTCTTGGCCCGCGCCGAGCGGCTGCGGGAGGCCGCCGTGCAGCTCGGGCTGCCGCCACTCTCGATCGGAGCCGCCGGGCTGATCGCCGGCGAGCGCGCCGGAAGCTGGGTGGGCCGTGCCGCAGAGGCCCTCGAGGCCGCTCGAAACGAATCGCGAACCAACGTAGCCTAGACCGGGAAACTGGGGTAAAGATCTCCGCTCAGTGGCCGTTGCTTCCGACGAGGTGGAACCTCACGAGAAAGCAGACGACGAGGGTGCTCGCCCTTCCATCGAGCTTCGGCTGCTCTTGCTCTCGGACGTGACGCCCGACCGCGCCGAGCTGGTGACTGGGCTCGAGCGGGCGGCGACGCTCGACGAGGCCCTGCTGGCGCTCGGCGAGCGGGCCTACGACGTCGTGGCCGTGGACGTGACCGCCCCGGACGGGGCGGTGCGCCTCGAGGCGCTGCGCCAGCGCGCTCCGCACGCTGGCCTGATCGCTCTCACGCAGCCGGGCGCCCCGGCTCGCACGTTCGACGCGCTCCGGGCCGGCGCCCAGGAGTGCCTACCCGCATCTCCGCTCGACGCGCTCGAGCTCGAGCGCGTGGCGCGCACGGCCCTCGATCGTCGCTGGCTGTCCGAGTTTCTCGAAAGACAGGTCGCCTTCTTGCTCGGCGTGTTCCAGTGCGTGAGCCCGGGCGTCGCGGTCCTGGACGCGGAGGGCAAGTTGGTCCTGGCGAATCGCAGCTGGCACGCGCTCGCCGAGCGCGCGGACGACGCTCTGGGCGGCGTGCTCGAGCCCGGGTCGAGCCTGCTCGCCGCGCTCGCCGAGAGCGGCGACCCGAGCGGTCGAGAGCTGCGCGCGGGCATCGAGGTGGTGCTCGAGGGCCGACTCGCCTCGGTCCGAACCGAGCTCCCGCGCAAGCTGGACGGCGAGGACCGGTGGTTCTTGGTTCAGGTGGACCCGATGCCCGATGGTGGGGGCGTGGTCGTCATGCAGGCCGACATCAGCGAGCGCAAGCACGCCGAGGACGCGCTGCGCCGCAGCGAGGTCGACTATCGCAAGTTGCTCGAGGACCTGCCCCAGGGTGTGGTGGTCCACCGCGACGGGACCTGCTTGTGGGTGAACCGCGCCGCCCTCGGAATGCTCGGTTACGAACGCGCGGATCAGGTGGTGGGGCGGAAGATCGCAGCTGCCGTGCACCGGGACGACCTCGGGCACCTCGACGCGTCGAGTCTCGGAGGGGCGTCCGGGAGCCAGCCCAAAGACGTGCGCGTCGCCCGCGCCGACGGCAGCACCAGCCTGATCGAGATCCGCGCGCACCAGGTGGTCTACGACGGATTGCCGGCGACGCTCTTGCTCGGGACCGACGTCGGCGAGCATCGCGCGCTCTTGGCGCGCGCCATGGAGGTCGACCGCATGTCCAGCGCGGGCCTCTTGGCGACCGCGCTCGGTCACGAGATCAAGAACCCGCTGGCGTTCGTCAGCGCGAACGTGGACATCGCGCTTCGCGACGCGCAAGAGGCGCTCACCTTGCTCGACGGCGACTCGGCGGGCGCCTTCGACAAGCGGGTGCTTCGCGACCACCTCCGCGAGATCCGCGGCGCGCTGCAAGACGCCCGTCAGGGCACTCGCCGGGTCGAGGCGGTGGTCGGCGACCTGCGGGCCTTTTCTCGTCCCGAGCAGGCGCGCGACGGACCGGTGGACCTCGAGGGCGTGCTCAACTCGGCCATCAACATCACGCGTAACGAGGTCCGCCATCGCGCCCGACTGGTCCGCAACTTCTTCCCGACGCCGCCGGTGCGCGGGGCGGAAGCTCAGCTCGGTCAGGTCTTCCTGAATCTGCTGACCAACGCGGCGGACGCCATCGCCGTGGGCGACGCCGCGAACAACGAGATCGCGGTCGGGCTTCACGCCAAAGACGGCCGGGTGATCGTCGAGATTTCGGACACGGGCTCGGGCATCACGCCCGCGAGCTTGCCCCGCGTGTTCGACCCCTTCTTCACCACCAAGCCCGTGGGCGAAGGCACCGGGATGGGCCTCGCCATCTGTCGGAACATCGTCGAAGGCGCCGGCGGGACCATCTCGATCCAGAGCGAAGTCGGTCGCGGCACCCGGGTTCGCGTCGAGCTCCTCGAGGCCGAGAGTCAGCGCCCCCCAGCCCCCATGTCCACCATCTCGCCACTGAAACCCATCACCCAGGTGCTCAAGGTGCTGGTGGTCGACGACGAGCCGCTGATCGGTCGTGCCGTCGCCCGGTGCCTGGGCCGACAGCATCGAGTGCGGTGGGTCGCCAGCGGCCGCGACGCCCTGCAGTTTTTGGCGGCCGAGCCCTTCGACGTCGTGTTCCTCGACGTGATGATGCCCGACATGACCGGGGTGGAGGTCTACCAGCGCCTGAGCGAGAGCCAGCCCGAGGTGGTGCCGCGCATCGTGTTCTTGACCGGCGGAGCCTTCACCGCGGAGGCCCGTGAGTTTCTCGAGTCGGTCCCCAACCCGCAGCTCGGCAAGCCCTTCGACGGCCAGCAGATCCGCGAGGTCGCGCTGGAGATCGCCTCGGCGGCGTCGGCCCGAGAAGCCCGCTCGCGCTGAAGGGCGAGGGCGCCGCTTCAGTCCGCGCTCCCGCTCCTCTTCCCTTCGTACATGCGCCGGGTCAGGCGTCGAAAGTTCGAGGCGTCCATGCCCGACAGCCGAGCGGCTTCGGCGACGTTTCCGCCGGCCATGCTGAGCACCCGCGACACGTAGGTACGCACGAACTCGTCGCGAGCCTCGTTCAGCGGTTGAAGCGCGCCCGGCTCGGCCGCCGGCATCCCCGCGGAATCCCGGAAGCTGGGGGGCAAGAGATCCACCGTCACCACCTCGGCACGGCAGAGCACCAGCGCGCGCTCCACGGTGTTCTCGAGCTCGCGCACGTTGCCAGGCCACGAGTGGCTCGAGAGCGCGTCCATCGTCGCGGTGTCGACCTGGGGGATGCGTCGGCCGAGGCGCTGCCCGTGCTTGTGCAGGAAGTGATCGACCAAGATCGGGATGTCCTCGCGGCGGTCCCGGAGCGGCGGCAGCTCGATGGTGAAGACGTTGAGGCGATAGAAGAGATCCTGCCGGAAGCGCCCCGCTTCGACCTCTTTGCCCAGGTCGCGGTTGGTGGCGGCGATGACCCGGACGTCGACCCGCCGCGACTCGGTGGATCCGACGGGCCGGATAGTCCCCTCTTGCAGCACCCTGAGTAGGCGTGCCTGCGTCGCCGGTGACAGCTCGCCGACCTCGTCCATGAACAGCGTGCCGCTCGATGCGGTCTCGAACAGCCCCTTGCGGTTGGTGGTGGCGCCGGTGAACGCCCCTTTTACGTGGCCAAACAGCTCGCTCTCGAGCAACGAATCGGTCAGCGCGGCGCAGTTGACGTCGACGAAAGCACGACCGCTTCGCTCGCTCTGTTCGTGCAGCGCCCGTGCGACCAGCTCCTTTCCCGTCCCGCTCTCGCCGAGCACCAGCACCGTCACCTCGGCGGGCGCGACGGCCGAGACGAGCGCGCTGACTTGCCTCATGGCGGCCGAGTCCCCCACCATGCCCCGCGCGCGTTGCGCGGCTTCGAGCTGGCTCTCGAGGAAGCGATTGCGGGCCAAGAGGCGCTTGTGCTCGATGGCGCGGCGCACCGCAGGAATGAGCGTGTTCTGCGCGTCCACCGGCTTGACCAGGTAGTCGTAGGCGCCCAGGCGCATGGCCTCGACCGCCGCCGAGACCGTCGCCTGCCCGGTCATGAACAGCACCGGCAAGTCACGCCAGCGGGTGTGCGCTTCGGTCAGAAGCTCGAACCCGCTCATCCCGGGCATCAGCACGTCGGTGATCAGGACGTCCACGTCGTCGGCCACTTGGTCCAGCGCCGCCAGGGCGTCCGCGCCCGCGTCGAAGTCGCGAACCGAAAAACCGCCTGCCTGCAGGGCGCGACAGACCGCACGCCGGACCAGCGCTTCGTCCTCCACCACGAACACGGTTCCCAGGCGCCCGGTGGGTGCTGGGTCCTCGTGTGCGATCCGTTCGGCTTCCAATGGAGAGTCATAATGACCTCCGCTCCTTGCGCGATGCAATAGGCGCGCGACCTACACGGACGTACAGCAATGGTCGGGCCTCAATGAACTCCTCGTTCGACCGTATTCGAGTGTCATGACCGCGTCCCCCGGTGCCAGCGCTCCGCCCTCGCACGCTCCCTGCGATTCGGGTGGCCGCTCTGCGATCATCCCGGCGGCGCCGCGCGAGATCTCGTCCACTGCCATCACCCACCGCGAGATGGCGGCGGTGCGCGTGCGCGCGCCGCTGCCGTCGTTCGACTCATTTCGGGACGGCGAAGACGAGCGCGTGACGCGGGTCAGCATGCCGCCCCTGGCCCGCCCGCAGGCCGAGCGCACCGTGCTGATCCGGCTCGATGGCGTGGACGCCGGAAGCCTCGTCACGCTGGCCGCCGAAGGCTGCACCGTGGGGCGACACGTGTCGAACTCGCTCCGGGTTTCCGAAGGCGGTGTCAGCCGGTTTCATGCCCGGATCACCTGGTTGGGGAACGGCTACACGATCGAAGACCTGGGCTCGGCCAACGGGACCTGGCTCAAGGGGCAGCGCGTGACCCGAGCGGTGCTCTCGGATGGTGACGTCCTTCAGTTCGGCTCCCACGCCAGCTACCGGTTCACCATCACCGACGGGCTGCACGAAGGCATGCTGCGCAAGCTGCACGAGTCGAGCACGCGCGATCCGCTGACCGGCGCCTACAACCGACGACACTTCGACGAACGGTTGCGCGAGGAGCTGGCGTACGCGCTGCGCCACCGGTCCGACCTCGGCGTGGTGATGTTGGACATCGACCACTTCAAGCAGGTCAACGACACCCGCGGCCACCCGGCGGGGGACGCGGTGATCCGTCACGTGGCGCAGGTGACCGCATCCCAGCTGCGCAGCGAGGACATCTTTGCGCGATACGGCGGTGAGGAGTTCGTGGTGCTGCTCCGGGGCATCGACGTGCGGGGGGCCGTGCGGGTCGCGGAACGCGTGCGCGCGAACGTCGAGGTGCTGAGCGCGCGCTTCGACGGGACCTTGATCCCCGTCACGGTCAGCGGCGGCGCGGCGGCCCTGAGCGACGGTGGTGAGCGCTCTGGAAGCGCGCTGCTCGGGCGGGCGGACGAGCGCCTGTACGCCGCCAAGCGGGCGGGCAGAAACCGTATCGTCGGGGCGCTGCCTGGGGCGGGTTGATTCTCGGCTGATGCCGCGCTTGGTTGGAGCCCGACGTGTCCCGAACCCCCCTTTCCCCCGATCTCGAACCCCTGCAGGCGTTGCTGCGCGACGAGGGGTACGAGGCCGCGGCGGCCGCCTTGGCAGCGGGCAACGTGGCGGAGGCGTGTGAGCTGCTGCGACGCGGTTTCGAGCTTCGCGACGAGGCCCGGCGCGAGTTGCTCGAGCTCGTGGGTCGGCAGCGCGATTGGATGGCGAGGCTCGACCCCGAGCGCGACCCCTCGAGCCCCGTCGAGCTCGTCGCCCGAGGCATGGAAGCCACGCGCGAGCGCTGGATCGGCAATGTCCGCGCGCTGTCCCACGATCTGCGCAGCCCGCTCACCGTCATCAAGACCAACGTCGGCTTTCTTCGCGAGTCGGTCACCTTTCCGGACGACGAGACCGGCGAGGTCCTGGACGACATCGACCTGGGCGTCGGGCGGGTCGAGAAGCTCTTGTCGGCCGTCACCGACGTAGCGACGTTCGATCTCGGGCACGTGCGCCTCGAGGTGGGGAGGGTAGAGGTGCACGACCTCGCAGAACGCCTGCGCCGGCTGGCCGGCGCGATGGTCTGCGGCAGTCCGGTCGACGTGAGCGTGCGCGTCGACGCGAGCGCGCCCGCCGAAGTCGAAGTCGATCCGCTGGCCCTGGGGCGGATCGTCGACGGGGTGCTGGCCCACGCCGCGGCCTACACTCTGCGTGGGCAGATCCAGGTCACGCTCGGCGGGGCAGGTGCCATGCTCACGATCGAGGTGGCCGATTCGAGCGCCGGGGTCGAGCCGGCGGAGCTCGACCGGATCTTCGAGGTCACGGGTCTGCGGCGGCCGCCGCCGGGGGGCAGCGCGTGGGGAACGGCGCTGATTGCCGCGGGGCGCCTGCTCGCGGCCATCGGCGGGCGCCTCGAAGTCGCCAGCGCTCCGGGCCTGGGGACGACGGTGTGGGCCCATGTCCCGCGGAGTATGCGGGACTCCCTCGCACCCCCACCTGAAGCCGCCTTCGTCGCCGTGCGATCGCGCTGACGCGCTCAAGCTCAGGGGCTCGGCGCCGTAGATGGTCTCGTGGCCAAACGAAGCGTCCTCACTTTTGTCGCCGTGCTCACCTTGTCCCAAACGGCCGGCGCGGAGCCTACCGTGCCGACGTTGACCAAGGGCGCGGTGAAGGACGGCGTGCAGGGCTCGGAGGTCGGCGCGGAAGGGGCCGAGTGGGTGGTTCCCGGAGGCCCGGTCGTTCGGGCCGAGGCCGGGGCGGTCTTGCGCCTGCACCCCACGCCCCAACCGTTGCTGCTCGGACCCGGAGCCAAGGTCTCGGGCTACACGCTGATCGTGCGCTCCGGCAAGGTCGAGGTCAGCGCGCCGCGCAAGGCCCGGAGCGCGGTCGTGGTCGTCGGCCCGCGCAAGCACGGCGCGATCGTTCGGCACGGCGTGTTTCGCATCGCCGCGCTCGAAGGCAGCACTGCTCTGGCCAACGTCGACGGCGAGACCTCGCTCTCGATCCAAGAGGGCCCGTATCGCCCGCTCGCTGCCGGACACGTGTTCGTCGCCACGACCAGCGCCCAGGGGTCGCGCAAGCTGGCGCTCTCGCCCAGCTCGGTGCAGGGCTCGCGCTTGCTGCTGTCGGAGACGGCACGCGCGCGGTTCGCTGGGCTCTCGTGGGAAGCTGTGCCAGGGGCCGCGGGCTACCGCGCAGAGTTGATCGACGAAGGGACCGGGAGGGTCGTTGCAGAGGCCGAAGGCGCCGAGACCACGCTGCCGTCCAGCTTCGAGCCCCAGAGCGTTGGGCGCTACCGCCTGCGCGTCTGGACCCGGGACCCGTCAGGGATCGCCAACACCCACCCCTTCGAGTCCGCGCTGCAGATCGTCGCCGTCGAGTCGCCGCCCGGAGCCTATCGGGACTCGTCGGGCGTGTACCGGCTGGGGATCGACCAGCGGCTGAGCCTGCGCGGAGCCGAAGGCCTGGAGATGAGCTTCGGGAAGGGTGGCTGGATTAGCGCCTCGAAGAGCCTGGGGATGTCCCGAGACGAGCTGCGCACCGTGCTTCTGCGGCTGCCAGGCGCTCCCGACCACGTGAGCCTGAAGATGGCCCCGCGCTCGGTCCGGTCGGTGATCGAGATCAGCCCGCGCAACGCGGTCTGGCCCAAAGACCGGATCGAGATCCGCGTCCGCCTCGAGGACCCCAGCGGCCGACCGGTGCCCGCGTTCGTCAAAGCCAACCCCCGTGTACGGCTGAACACCCAGCAGCTCAACGTGCCCTTCAGCCGTGACGGCAAGTGGCTTCGCGCTGTGATCGCCCCGAAGCGAGGCGGTGGACCCTGGGTTCTTCGCGTCGATGTCGAAGACGGCGCGCGGCAGTCCCTGGGCTACGACTTCGTCGAGATCGCCTCGGTGCCGTCGGAGCATCGAGCCGAAGTCACCCCCCGAACCACGGTCCGACGCACCACCGCGTCGCGTCGCTGACGCGGACCGCACAGAGAGGACGCCGAGATGGAAGAAGCCCTGAACACCGAAGCGACGATCCGACAGCTCTCGGAGCTCCCCGACGCCGACAACCGGCGGCGGCACCCTCGCTACGCCGTCGAGCTGAACGTCAGCTTGTCGAGCGAGCACAACTTCTATGCCGGGTTTGTCGAGAACCTGTCGAACGGCGGGGTGTTCGTGGCGACTCACTCGCTCAAGGCCGTGGGCACGGTGTTCGAGATCTTGATCTCGCTGCCGGGCTGCGACGAGCCGGTTCGAGCGCGCGGCGAGGTCCGCTGGGTTCGCGAGTACGGCGACCACAGCGACGTGCCCCCGGGCGTGGGTATTCGTTTCCTCGAGCTCGACGCCGCCGGGCTGGCGCGGATCGAGGCGTTTCTTGCGCACCGCGAGCCGCTGTTCTTCGACGACGAATGAGGCGCAGCGGATGCGCGACTTCGCGTGGGACTCGGGCCCGCTGGCCGGTGGCCGCGCGACAGTCGACCGGGTAGAGTTCCGCCCGGTCATGTCCAAAGGGTCGCTGCTGCTGCTCTCGGCCGACCCGGGCTACGTGGCAAGCTTCCTCGCGCAACCGAACGAACGCGTCTCGCGCGCGGCGAGCACGCTGGCCGAAGTGACCGCCCTCGCGGCGGCGTTCGCGTTCGACGCGGTGGTGGTCGACGTGGATCTCGAGGGCGCGCGTGACCTCCCGTTGATTTCTGCCGTGCGCGAGCGCTGCCCGCTCAGCGCCGTCGTGGCTCTGGTCGGCGGCGACGCAGAGGGGGTCGCGTTCGAGGCCATGCGGCTCGGCGCGGAAGACTGCCTGAGCAAGCAAGAGGAGCGTGCCACCGTTCACCGGGCCGCCACCCGGGCGGTGGATCGGATGTGGCTGCGCGGCTCCTTCGAGCGGCGCGAGCAGCTGCTCGAGAGCGCGTTCGCGGCGCTCTCGCCCAAGATCGCGGTGGTCGACGAGCATGGCGTGATCGTGCTGACCAATCGCTCGTGGGAGCGGCATGCCGCGGCGAGCGTGGGCGCGGCATACCTCGACGTGCTGCCGCGGCTCGCGAGCTCGGAGCTGGATCGAGCCCGGGTCCGGCAGGGCTTCGAGCGAGTCCTCGCGGGTGAGCTCGCGCACTCCACCAGCGAGTACTCCCAAGAGACGGTGGGTGGTCGGCGCTGGTACCTGCAACAGGTCGATCGCATGCCCGGCGCCGAGTCCGGCGTCGTGATCACCGACACCGACATCACCGAGCGTCGATCGATGGAAGAGGCGCTTCGGCGATCGGAGGCCGATTTCCGCACGTTGCTCCAGAGTTTCCCCCAAGGGCTGGGCATCCACCGTTTGGGTACCTTGGTGTGGATCAACGGCGCCGCGCTCGAATCCCTCGGGTACGATGCGCCTGACGAGCTGCTCGGGCGTTCGGTGCTCGAGTTCGTCCACCCGGACGACCACGCGTTGGTCATCTCGCGCATGCAGAGGGCGTTCGCCGGAGAGCCCAACCCCCCGATGGATCAGCGCCTCTTGACCAAGAGCGGCAAGATCGTGCTGGCCGAGGTCACGGCGGTGCCCATCCATTTCGAAGGCGAGCCCGCGGTGCTGGTGATGGGGATCGACGCGGTGCAGCGCCGCCAGTTCACCGCGCAGCTGCTCCAGGTCGATCGCATGCACTCGGTGGGGCTCTTGGCGCTGGGCTTGGGTCATGAGATCAACAACCCTCTCAGCTTGGTCACCGCCAACGTGGACGTGGCGTATCGCCGCGCGGGGGAGCTCCAACGGTTGGCCGAAGGCCCATCGGCCGCCAAGATGGACCCTCGGGCCCTCGAAGCGGTGTTCGAGCTGATCGACGGTGCCCGCGAGCTCCGGGAGGCGATCGGCGAAGCGCGCCAGGGGGCGCGCCGTGTTCAAGAGATCGTGGGTGAGCTCCGGACCTTCTCGCGCTCCGAAGAAGAGCTGATCGGGCCGGTTCGCATCGAATCGGTGCTCGACGCTGCGATCGGCATGGCGAAGAACCAGATCAAGCACCGCGCGCGGCTCGTCACCGAGTACGCCGAGGTCCCGGCGGTCATCGGCAACGAAGGCCGGCTCGGCCAGGTGTTCTTGAACTTGCTGGTGAACGCTGCTCACGCCATCCCCGTCGGTGCCGCCGATCAGAACGAGATCCGGGTCTCGACCCGGGAAGAGGGCGACCGGGTGGTGGTCGAGGTTCGTGACACCGGCTCGGGGATCGCCGCCGAGAACCTGTCGAGGCTGTTCGAGCCGTTTTTCACGACCAAGCCCGTGGGCCAGGGCACCGGGCTCGGCCTCGCCATCTGTCGTGACATCGTGCTCAAGCTCGGGGGCTCGATCGAGGTGGAGAGCACGGTCGGCGTGGGCACCGTGTTTCGGGTGCTGCTCCCGCGCTCGGCTGACGCGGCGCCCCCTCGCGCCGTGACTTCGGATCACGTGCAGGTTCCCGTGCCTCGCCCGCTGCGGGTGCTGGTGGTGGACGACGAGGAGCTGATCGGTCGAGTGGTGCGTCGCTGTTTCGGCAAGACCAACGAGGTGCAGTGGATCGGCTCGGGGCGAGAGGCTGCCGAGCGGCTGGCAGGTCCCGAAGACTGGGATGTCGTATTCCTGGACGTCATGATGCCGGAGATGACCGGCATGGAGGTGTTCGAGCACGTTCGCCAGCACGCGCCGCAGCAGCTCGAGAAGATCGTGTTCTTGACCGGCGGCGCCTTCGCGGCTGGCGGTGAAGAGTTCCTGGTCCGGACCGGCCGGCCGCGGATCTCCAAGCCCTTCGAGCCGCGGGATCTGCTCGGCGCAGCGGCCGAGATCGTCGGTCGGGCCTCAACGTGATGCGTCGCTGGTCACCACCGTCTCGTCACCCGCCTGCGAGGGAACGGCCCACTCGGGCCGCGCGCTGATCAATCGCTGCGCGACGCTCGGCAGCCCGGGGCTGTGGTCGGAGAGCGCGAACGGGCGAGCGGTCTCGACCGCCGCCCCGTCTGGGCCGACTCCGAACAGCGTGAGGGTGCCGCGTCGGAGGGCGGCTGGCATCCCTTCGAAGGTGACCTGGGCGCCTTCCGCGAAGTGAAGCGACAGCGTCTCGGCGCCGCGTTCGGAGCGGACCCGCCAGCGGCCCGGCCCGGTGTGCTCGGCGACGGGCGGCGCGAGCGCCAGCGCGGGAGCCTCAGCCTGGCGAGCCTCGGATCTCCACCCCACGAAGGTCGGGGCCGAGTCGACGACCTCGGGCGAGAAGCGCTCGACCGCGAGCACGGCCTTCGGCACTGGACCGGACGATGCGTCCACCAGGAACCGAGCTCGACCACGGGTGGAGTCCAGATGGTACGCGATGGAGAGTCGCTGCGGCTCAGCGGTCCCGTGCGCGGGCAAGAGGCAGCCGACCGCGGTCGCAGAGAGCGCGGTGGCGGCGGACAACGCGCCCGCGAAGCGTCGCGGACGCGGCGCGAGCGGAACGCAGGCAGGGACGAACCCCGCGAGGCCCAGCGCCGCCGTCGCAGCCAAGAGCCCGGGAACCGCCAGCCCGAGGGCGTCGTAGGCGAGCGACAGGACCGGGAGCCAGAGCAGAGCAGCGGCGATGGCCGGCGTCAGCACCGAGAGCACGCCGCGACGGATGAGGCCGGTGAGCGCCGCGAGGAGCCAGGGCGCCGTGAACAAGAAGCCGGCTTCCGGAAGCAGCGCGACCGCCGCCCAGCCAACGAGCCCGAAGAACGTCCAGGTCGCGAGCCAGAGCTCGTGCACGCTCGCGTCCAGAACCGCGAGCGCGGCCAGGGTGATCACGATCAGGCCGGTCGCGACCGCCAGGAAGTACGGCGCTGGGTGCGCTGGCCAGCCCGACCCCAGCGCGCCGGCCACGCGTAGCGCCGAGCCGAGCCCGAAGCTTGCCACCGTCGCGACGAGCACCGCCAGCGGCCAGCCGCCGAGGGCCTTCAGGAAACGTGTCGTCCGCGCGCCGCGCCGGAGCTCGCGGCCCAGCACCAGCAGCCACACCAGGCTCGCCAGTCCATGGCCCCACCGTGCCAGGCCGAGCGGCACCCTCACCACGCACAGCCCGAGCAGATCGAAGAACAGCGCGCCCTGTGCGGCGGGCGGAGGCGTGCCCAGCGCGCGCGCGAGCCCGAGCGTGGCGTCGCCGTGATGCTGCATCGTGCGAAGCGAGACTCGGTCGAGGTCGTCGAAGGGCGTGTGATAGTGGCCCACGCCGCCGATGTTCGCGAAGTTGACGCCGGGCACGCCGGCGCGGCGAAACACGCTCAGATCGGTGTCGTTCGGCAAGCGCTGGTAGACCGCGGGGAACAGCGAGCTGGCGATCGGGTGGGGGCTCTGGGCGGCGAAGGCGCGAACCAGCCAATCGTTCGGGCCGCTGGTCTCGAACAGCAGCGACGGCCCCGTGGTGCCACGGGCCTCGACGTTGATCACCGCGGCGATCGCCTGCCTTCCCAGCTCGTCGCGTACGAACGCCTCTGCTCCGAGCAGGCCTGCTTCCTCGCCGTCGGTCAGCAGCAACATCACCGGGAGCCGCGTCTGGCCGTGGGGCAGGGCCCGGGCGATCTCGAGCAACGTCGCGACCCCGATGCCGTCGTCCGAGCCGCCGGGCCCCGCGGGCACCGAGTCGTAGTGGGCCGCGAGGAGCACCCGGGGGCCGGTCGCGCCGGACCGGTCGGCGATCACGTTCTCGATCACGGCGCAGGTACCGAAGCGGCTGCAGGCGGGCGCACGTTGCACGCGGACCGACCAGCCGAGTCGCGCGAGCTCGGCTTCGAGGCGCGCGCGCACGCGCCGTTGCTCGGCGCTGCCGGTCGGGTGGGGCGCGCTCGTGGGCAGCACCCGCCGCAGGGCTTCGTAGCCGCGCTCGGCGCTGAACTCGGCCGCGGGCGCGCTGCTCGGCTTCGCCGCCGGCGGCGAGAGCCGCCAGCTCACGAGCCCCCAGCAAAGAGCCAGTGCTGCCAGCGCCAGGGCCGGGAACGCGCGCGTCATTTGCCCAGCTGCACGCCGAGCTCGGCGAGCTCTGCCCGCGCCGCCGCCGCCCAGCCGCGGTTCGCCTTGGGGCTGGCGGGGCTCGGGTGCAGCACGCTGGCGATGCGGACCGGGGCGCCGTCGAGCGCCCGGTCGGCACGGTCGGCTGCGAATGCGCCGACGCCGACCAGAAGCTCGGGCTCGAGCACGCGGACCAGCTCGACCAGTGCGGCGTCGCAGGCCGCGTACAAGAGTGCCCGCTCGGGCTCCGGGAGCTTGTCGGGCGTGCGGTTCTTCCCGCTTTCTTCCATGAACGCCAAAGGGCAGTAGTTCGCCACGAAGTGCGCCTCGAAGAAGTCGTCGGGGGTCGGGTAGACATCCCGGAAGAGGCCCCAGAGTCGCGCCCCACTGACCTCGGATCGCGCGCACGCGAAGCCCTCGATCGGTCGCTTCGGGTGCGACGCCGGTGGCTGCTTCACCGTCCCCGAGATCCCGAGCCAGTCTCGCACCACCGTGATTTCCCCGAACGGCACGCCGGTTTGGGCCATGCCGAAGGGCCCGGGGTTCATCCCCAAGAACACCACGCGCTTCTTCCCCCGCCCGAAGCGCTCGAGGTACTGCTCGTGGGGGGCGCGCGCGTAGGCGAGGGGGTTGTAGACGTGGGTGACCGGGTGCGCGAAGCGCAGCTGGTCGACGCGCTTCGACAGCCGCCGGCTGATCTCGATCAGGCTCACGGCGCCGCCCCCGAGAGGCCCTTCAAGAGCTCGCAGCTACTGCTCTGACCTCCCCGGCACGCGCGCTCGAGCAGGGGCTTTGCCAGGGTGTCCTTGCCGCTGGCGTGAAAGTGGGCCCCGAGCACCCCGCAGGCGTCGGCGCGCCCGGCCTCGCACGCGCGCGAGAGCAGCGACGTGGCGCGCGCCTCGTCCTTCGGCACGCTGCCGCCCATCAGCAGCAGGGCGCCGAGCCCCGAGCACGCCAGCTCGTCGCCGCCCGAGCACGCGCGCTCGTAGGACCGGGCGGCACGTGCCTCGTCCCGCGGCACGCCCTTCCCCGAGGCCAAGACCGTCCCGAGCAGCGTGCAGCTCTCGAGCAGGTTCTTGTCACACGTCTGCGCGAGCAGCTCGACCGCCCGCGGCACGTCGCGGTCGACCCCGCTGCCTTCGTAGAGCAGCGTCGCCAGGTACGCGCACGCCGCGGGTTGCCCGCCCGAGCAGCCGCGCTCGAGGAGGGCCGCGCCCTTCCGGGCGTCGGTCCGCGCCAGCATCACGCCCAGGCTGGTGCAGGCGATGGCGACCCCGCCCTCACACGCCTTTTCGAACGCGTTGGCGGCGCGGGTGGGATCGGCGGCGAGCCCCTCGTCGCCCCCGAGCAGGGTGCCGAGCAGGCCGCAGCCCACCGGATCACCGTGGTCGCAGCCCTGTTGATAGAGCGTTGCGGCGCGCGCGGGGTTCTTGGCTTCGCCTTCGCCGTGTCGGGCCATGTTCCCGAGCTCGGTGCAGCTCGCGCCGTTACCGCGCCGGCAGCCCCGGTCGAGCAGCGTGCGCGCACGCGGGAAATCCGGGGGACCGGCCCGGCCATTCTTCAGCATCTCGCCCGCCAGGGCGCAATCCGCGTCGCGCCCGAGCTCGCACGCGCGGACGAACGCCGCGGCCGCGGCTGCACGCCGTCGCTCGATGCCGAGCCCCTCGAGCAGCGCCGCGCCCAGCAAGTGGCAGCCGGTGGCGTTCTTGGCTTCGCAGCCCTGCTCGAGCCGGGTGTGGCCTTTCTTGGCGCTCTCGGGCCCGGCCTCGCCGCGCGAGTACAAGAACAAGAGCGCGTAGCACGCCGCCGGCCGCTCCGCGTCGCAGGTCGAGAGGCAGTCTGCTTCGGAGCGACAGAGCGCGGCCTGGTCGGCGGTGCCGCCGGGCGCGGCCGGCGCACACGCGAGCGCGAGGAGGGCGAGCGGCAGGCCCCAGCGAGTCATGGGGGGAAGCTAGGAGCCTCGCCGGCGCCGCGCAAGTCCGCTACATTGAGCCCGTGACCACCGCGCGCCGGCTGCATCACAGCTACCAGGAATACCTGGCGGCGCTCGAGGTCAGCGGCGTCAAGCTCGAGTACTGTGACGGGGAGATCTATGCCATGGCCGGCGGTACTCCGGCTCACGCCGATCTGGCCGCGTCGATCACTCGCCTGCTCGGCAACGCGCTGCTCGGGCGGTGCCGAGTCTCGTCTTCGGATCTGAAGGTCCGCATCGAGGCCACCGACCTGACGACCTTTCCGGACGTGACGGTGGTTTGTGGCGCGCGCGAAGTCTCGACCCTCGACCAGAACGCGGTCACCAATCCCACGCTCGTCGTCGAGGTGACCAGCCCGTCGACCGAGGACTACGATCGCGGGGAGAAGCTCAACCACTACAAGCAGTGCCCGAGCGTGTGCGCGGTGCTCTTGGTTTCGCATCGTCACCAGCAAGTCACGGCCGTGGTGCGGGGGGCGAACGGCTGGGAGGTCTCCGAGCATCGCCGGGGTGATCAGCTCGCCCTGGCGAACCCCGCCTGTGCGCTCAGCGTGAGTGAGCTCTACGCGGGCATCGAACTCACACCCGCGTGACCGGGATCATTCGGCCGGTGCCGAAGGCCTTGTCGCTGACCTTGAGCACGATCCCCGCCTGCCACCGCTTGTGCTCGGCGGCTCGAATCGCCGCCTCGAGCCCGTCGTCGTAGCCCGCCCCGACCACGATCGACTCGACCTCGGGCGAGACGCGGTCGTAGTCGAACGGATCGACCTGAGCGGGTCGGAGCTCCGCGCTCGGCGGGCGGTCGAACACGAAGGGTGGGATGACGCCCGAGTAGTGCCGCGCCAGGCGGTACACGTCCGGCTTGGTCACGTCCCCGATCACGCACAGGGTGCCGGCCATGTCGCCGTACAGTGTGCCGTAGCCCAGCGCGAGCTCCGTCTTGTTGCTGGTGTTGAGGAGCAGGCCTCCGCCCTGGTTCACGTGGGCCATCAGGATCATCGCCCGCAGGCGGGCTTGCAGGTTTTCCGCGACCAGCGAGTCGGGCTCGCCGATCACGCTGGCCAGATCCGCCTGTAGCGCCGCGTGCAGGGGCTCGATGGGGTGCACGATCAGCCGGATGCCCAGCGCGTGGCAGAGGGCCTTGGCGCACTCGGTGGAGCGCGGGTCGGTGTGGCGCGAGGGCATCGCCAGCGCGGTCACCCGCTCGGCGCCCAGCGCGTCCTTCGCGAGGCAGGCCACCAAGCTCGAGTCGATGCCGCCCGAGAGCCCGAGGTAGGCGTGACGGAGCCCGTGCTTCTGCGCGAAGCCGCGGACGCCGAGCACCAGCGCCTGCCGCACCTCGTCGATGCCGTCGGCGCGGCCGTCGGCAGTAGGGGACGCCTCGGTGTCGATCACCTCGACCTCCTCGGAGAAGCGAGGCAGCCGCGCCACGAGCGCCCCGCCCTTCGTGACGAAGCTGCCGCCGTCGAACACCAGCTCGTCGTTGGCGCCGCAGGCGTTGACGTACGCTACCGGCACGCCCCGCCGGTGGGCGTGCCGCTCGCGCTCGAGGAGCGCGCCAGGTCGGAACGGCGAGGCCGAGAGGCAGACCAGGAGCTCGGCCCCCGCGGCTTCGAGCTCGGCACCCGGGCTGAGCGGGTAGCCCTCGTCCCACAGGTCTTCGCAGATCAGGACGCCCACTCGGCGCCCCGCGATCTCGAGCACGGTGGACGGGGGCCCGGGCAAGAACCAGCGCGGCTCGTGGAAAACGTCGTACGACGGCAACAGGCGCTTGGCGCTCAACTGGCGCACCGCTCCACCCGCGAGCAACAGGGCAGCGTCGAAGAGCCCCGGGTGCCCGGGCAGCGTGCGGCCCGAGGGCGCGACCGATCCGACCAAGAGGGGCATCAGGTCGGCGGTCCGGGCGGCGATCTCGTCCGCCGCGAGAGCCGCGCGCGCGACGAAGCGCGGGTCGAGCAGCAGATCGCGCGGGGGGTACCCCGTGACCACCAGCTCGGGCAGCACGCACAGCTCGGCGCCCGCCGCGCTGGCGATCTCGGCGGCGCGCACGATGCGCCGCACGTTTCCCGAAAAATCGCCGATCCGCGAGTCGATCTGGGCGATGCCGACCCGCATCAGACCTCGCCCGCGATGGCGTCGATCAGGTTCAACGCGGCCAGTACCGAGTCGCGACGCAGGCACACCTCGTCGCCCAGCATCAGCGTGCGGTAGCCCAGCCCCAGCAGGTACGCGACGTCGCTCACGTCGCTCGAGGTCGGAACGGTGTGGCGCGAGAGTGAGGGCAAGAGGCGGGATGCGACGATGGCCTGCGGATCGGCCGAGATGATCGCCCCGAGGGCGGCAAGCACCTGGTGGGGCCGCGCCACTTCGACGTACAGGTCGCCCCGCGCGGCCATCAATCGACCGTGGGCCGGCCCGTGGGCGCTCACGTACGCGAGCCCCCGCTGCGACTCGATCTTGCACACCAGCTCGACTTCGGGCAGCCGAGCCCGCACCTCTGCCACGTCGTCCGGGCCCTCGACGAACGAGAGCATCACCCGCGACGCCCCCACTCGGCGCATCGCTTCCAGATAGGCCAGATCCGCCGGCGTGAGGGTGCCGTCGATCTCGAGCGACGGGTCGACGAGGTTCACGCTCTCGCCCGGGCCCACGTAGCGCCGCGGCGAGTCGGCCAGGATCAAGCGGTCTCCGTCCACCGCGAGCACACGGGCGTGCTCGCGCCCGTCGTCGAAGTAGGCGTCGCAGGGGACGTTCACGCGGATCCGGTGGCTGAGGCGCACCTCGGTGAACGGAGGCAGGGCGCCGCCCACCACCCGCAGCTGTCGACCCTTCAGGTCGACCCACAGCGGGGGGCCGAGCTCGGACAGCCGCGCCAGCAGCGGGTCCAGGGCCCGAGAGGTGGCCGGCGTGCCGTCGAACCCGCGGATCGGCATCACGGTGTTGAGGCGCAACCCGCTCACGCGAGGGTGCTTCGCTACCTCGACGGCGAAGTCGGCATACGGGGGCAGGGTGACGATGACCGACGCGGCGGTCACAGGTCGAGGGTGGCCTTGCAGTATTCGCAAACCCAGCGGCCGAACGCCGTGGGCGGCAGGCCAGCCATGCAGCTCGGGCAGTGGAGCACCCGGGGCTTCACGTCTTCGACGATGCGCCGGGCCAGGTCGTCGACCTTCTCTTTTGCGTGACGCGCGGCCATGTTCTGCTTGAAGTCCTCGAAGCGCCCCCACGAGCGCGCGACGATGCCCAAAGCGTAGTCGATGGCGCGCGCCTCGTCGTGCACCCGCGCGACCTGCTGCGGGCCCAGGGCCCGGAACCACTGCTGGTCGACCTCGTCGCCGGCGCTGCCGGTGGGCCGGCGCAAGAACCAGGTGTTGTACTTCTTGGCGACGGCCTGCCAGAGCTCGATGGCGCTCTGGTCCTGCCCGGGCACCCCGCACACCTTCTCGATCTCCTTGCCGTGCACGGTTTCGTGCATGGGCGCATCGCCGTACACGATCAAGAAGGGTGGCTCCGCGGCGTTCGGGATCGACACCCGATGGAGCATGTACCAGGCGAAAAGTCCGTAGCCCTCGGGGCCGTCGCCGCCGCCGCCCTCGCCGTACAGCGCCTTCAGCTGCTGCTCGAGGTCGTAGCCCTTGGCGAAGCCGGTGACCTGCAGCGGCCACTGGTCGTAGCGCGCGTCACCGATGGCCGCGAAGCAGATCTCGAGCTCGGGCCGGTACTGGTGCAACGTCATGTACAAGAGCGGCAGCCGGTCGAAGATCTCGGCGGGCCAGCTGGCCATCGACCCGGTGACGTCCACGGCCACGATGATCGGCGTCGTGCTGCTACACGCGACGGTGCGCCTCGGGTCGACCAGCGCTTCGAGGGGCCGCCCCTTCGCTTCGTAGGTCCTGGGCCCGGCGGCCCCGGCGCGGGCGGCCTCGCGCTCACGGGCTGCCTTGTGCGCCGGGTCGAAGTCGTAGCCTTCCGAGCCGTACCAGTCCGAGGTGTCCCCGCTCCACGAGTACATGGGGAGCGAGGATAACCGTCACATCTTCTGAGTGCCACCGCCGTAGTAGCCGGGCGGCGGCGGGGGTCCGGAGCCGGGCTTGGCAGCCGGGGCCTCGAGCTTCTGGTTCAGCCTCTTCAGCGCGCCGCAGGACCAGACGTTCTTGACCTTGTCTTTCTCGTCCTTGAACCGCCAGCTGTAGTTGCTGCAGGCCGAGCGGAGCTTCGAGAGCCCGACCACGGTGTCCTTCTTCTGGTCCGCCGTGCCCTTGAACATGAAGTACCCCATGTTGGAGCAGGCCTCGTAGTTGCCGAACGCGCAGGCCCGCTGGAAGAGCTCGGCGACCTTCTTGCCGTCCGTCTTCACCCCCTCGCCCTTGTCGTACATCAGCGCCAGCTCGTAGCAATCCGCGTTCGAGCGCATCAGGCACGCCTTGTCGTGCAACGTCGCGGCCAAGGCCGGGTCCTTCTTCGGCACGCCGACGCCCTCGCGGTACATCTTCGCCAGGTTGCGGCAGCCCATGGTGTTGCCGCGGTCGCAGCTCTCTTTGCGGATCCGGGCGGCCTCGGTCGGGTTCGGCGCGACGCCCTGGCCGGCCGCGTACATGTCCGCCTTGGCGTCGCAGGCCGACTCGACCCGGCCCCAGCACGCCCGATCGAAGTACTTGAGCGCCTCGGTGAAGTTCGTCGAAACGCCGTAGCGACTCGAGCGGTAGAGGTCGCCGAGCTGCGAGCACGAATACTTGTCACCCTTCACCTCGCAACCGCGGCGCAGGTACTGGATGCCCTTCATCGGGTCCTTCTCGACGCCCACACCGTTGAAGTAGCGGTTCGCGAGCCGGGAGCACGCGGTCGGGTCGCCCTCGGCGGCCTCGCAGGCCTTGCCGAACAGATCCAGCGCGCGGTCCTGGGACGGCGCCTTGTGGATCTTGGCCTCGATGTAGCGGCCCAGGTTCTCGCACGACCACCCGTCGCCCCACTCGCAGCCCTTCTCGAACCACTGCGCTGCCTTCACCTTGTCCTGCTTCACGCCGCCCTGGCCCTTGTCGTACAAGAAGCCGACCTCGTTGCAGCTCTTCGCGTAGCCGCCGGTGCATGCGTTCTCGTAGTTGGTCAGCGCCTTGGCGTAGTCCGGCTTGACGCCGACGCCGTTGTACAGGTCCACGGCGACCTGGTGGCACGACACCAGGTGTCCGGTGCGACAACCCTTCTCGTAGAAGTCGTGGGAGCGCTTGTCGTCCCGAGCCACGCCCGCGCCGGCCTCGCCGCGATACAGCTGCGCGATCAGGCGGCAGCCCTCGCCTTCGAACAGGCTGCACGACTTCTGGTAGAACTCGTAGGCCTTGACCGCGTCGCGCGGCTTGTAGACGCCGTACTGGTAGATCTTTCCGAGCTCGGCGCAGGCGTAGCCGCTGCCCTTGGCGCAGCCCTTCTCGATGTTCAGCACGCCGTTGTAGGTGTCACGCTTCACCCCCCAGCCCTTGATCATCAGGTTGCCCAGGCGCGCGCAGCCCTCGGCGCCGCCCCACAGCTTGCAGGCTTTCTCGTAGAGCTTGGCGGCCTCGGCGTCGTTCTCGGACTGCTTCTCGCGCTCCATGCCGGCTCCGCCGAAGTACATATTGCCGAGCTCGGTGCAGCCGAGCGCGCTGCCCTTGTCGCAGGCGCTCTTGAACAGGTTGATCGCCTTCTGCCGATCGAGCCCCGCACCCCGGCGCTCGTTGGTGAACAGGCTGCCCTGGTGCGCGCAGCCGTCGGGGTTGTCGGCGCGGCACGCACGCTCGTAGATGGTCAGGGCCTTCTTCGCGTCGCGCGGCGTCCCCACGCCCTTCTCGTACATGGTGCCGAGCTCGACGCAGCCCTCCGAGAGGCCGCCGTTGCACGCGCGCTTGAACAGGTTGAAGGCCTTCTCGGGGCTCGCTTCGGGCGCTGCGCCCGAGCGATGCATGCCCGCCAAGAACGAGCAGCCCAGGCCGTCGCCGGCGTTGCACGCTTTTTCGAAGGCCTCGAACGCCTTGAACTTGTCGGCGTTCACGTCGATGCCGTTCAGCAGGTGCCAGCCGTGCTCGGCGCAGGCCGCCTCGTCACCCAGGCCGCAGCCCTTCTTGAAGAACTCCACGGCCTGAATCGGATCCTTGCCGGCGTTGCGGTAGATGCGCGCGAGCTGGGTGCAGCTCTTGGCGTTGCTCTTCTCGCACTGCGAGCGGCACTGGCCCTCGTCCTTGCCCGAGCACGCAAAGGCCTTGGCGGTGGCCTTGCTCGCGCACTTCTTCCCGTCCCAGACGAACCCCGAGTCGCACTCCGGGACGTCCTCCGTCTTGACCACGCTGCCCTTCTCATCCTTCGTGGCCGCCTTCTTCGGCTCGTCGAACGGGCGCAGCTCGATCTTCCACAGCGCGCCGCAGCCCTCCGGTGGCTTCAGCGCTTCGGTGGTGGACGTCTTGCACGAGCTGAGCTCGCCGTCCTTCTTCCCGACCAGCTTGCTGCTGCCCGTCTTGAAGGACCCGCCCGCACCGAACAGGCTGGCCACGGTGCTGACCTTCGAGCGCTCGCCGTTTTGCACGGCGAAGGCGCCGATGGTCGCGCCCCGCACGAAGTGGGTCGCCCCCTCGCACTCGCCCTTGAGCTCCGAGCGCTTCGCCAGCGGACGATCTGCCGTCTTCTTCCCGACGATGACCCAGCCGATGTCGATGGTGGACCCCTTCTGCATCTCGGCGCCGAGCTGGGCGCCGCCGGCGGCGAAGATCCCGGGTAGGTTCGCCGCCACCTCGTCCATCGAGTCGTAACGAATGATGTCTTCCTTGGGGGTGACGCCGACGTACCCGTAGCCGCCCTCGAGCGAGCAGTCCTTCAGCATCTTGATGGCGTTCTTCTGGTAGCGCACCACTGCGATCCCGCCCTTGCGGGTCAACGCCTCGAGGTCGGCGCGCTGATCCGAGCTCCAGTCGACGATCAGCGGCTCGGCATAGGTCGAGACCACGTCGGCCCTCAGGCCATCGATCGGCGCCGGAGGGTTCGGCCCGGGACCAGCGCCGCGCCCGCAGCCGTTGGCACCCAGCATCGACAACGACACGCCTGCAGTCACAACGAAAGCTACGAACCTCGACATCGCCACTCCTTGCCCAGATGGGCCCTCCAGCATAGTCGGGCGTCGTCGCGCGTCACAAGGCCCCCGGTGGGCCCACATTGTGGGCCGTCAGCGCACCGGCATCAGGCTCAACGTCTCGAGACCGAAGTCTCGGACGAACCGCGCTGTCAGCCCGCGTTCACTCAAGTAGCTCGCCACCTGGGGCGGCACGAGCCTCCGCCAGTCGTCACCGCGCGCCATGGCCACGCGGACCATGGTTCCCGAGACCTTCACGCGCTCTTCGGGCTCGAGCAGCTTCACCGGATGCATCACGGCGTAGTCCTCCCGCATCAGCCCTTCGACCCACGGGTTGGCGGTGACGAACTGGTCCAGCGGACCTAGGAGGTCGCGCACCATCAGCCGCCACCGGGGCGGGTCGCCCAGGTCAGGGATGTCCAGGACGGTGCAGCGCTTGCGGTCGTCACCCAGCACGAGCGCGAGCATCTCGCGGGTCTCGGCCGCGGTGAACGGGTTGTGGACGTCGAGCTTGTTCGAGCTGCCGATGCCCAAGACCACGTGATCGGCCGAGCGGGTCAGGGCGCGGAGCACGGCGGCGTGCCCGAGGTGCACCGGCTTCCAGCGCGCGATCATCGCGATCTTCCGCAAGAGCGCGACTCTGCCCTGGCGGTCTCGCGGCTTCTAGTCTACGAATTGCCCAGTCGCTCGGGGCGCGGTCCCAATTCGGGGCAGCTGAGAAGAACCCGCAAGACCTGATCTGGTTCGGACCAGCGGAGGCATGCGACGTCCGGCGGCCCCGGCGTCCCATCCACTTCGAGCGGCGGGAAGGACCACGACTCATGCCCGCTTGGACCCTGCCGCTGCGCGGCGCCGAAAGCCCCTCGACCACGCGCTCGGGGACCACCCCCGGCTCCTTCGCGGACCGCGCCGACGTCGGCGGGCCCCTGGCGTTCTCGTCGCCGGACACCCCGGGCATGCCGGCCCCGAGCGACAAGACCGCGTGGGATTTCCTGCCTGACGGGTGGGCCAGGGCTCCGGGCGGCTTCGCCACCGCGCCGGAAGGGTTCGTGCCGGTCACTCAGCTCGAGCACGCGCGCCTCGGCATCGTCACGCCCGAGATGCGCCGAGTCGCCGAGCGCGAGCCGCACCTCACCGCCGAGCAGGTGCGCGACGAGGTCGCGGCGGGGCGCATGATCATCCCGGCCAACCGAGTGCACCTGGGCTTCGGCCTCGACGCGATGTGCATCGGGCGTGCGAGTCGGACCAAGGTCAACGCCAACCTCGGCGCGTCGCCGGTGTCGAGCGGCACCGACGAAGAGGTCGAGAAGATGCGCTGGTCGGTCCGCTGGGGCGCCGACACCGTGATGGATCTGTCGACCGGCGGCGATCTGGATGCGTGTCGCGAGGCGATCATCCGCGCTTCGAGCGTGCCGATCGGCACAGTGCCGATCTACTCGATGATCCTCGGTCGCAAGCTCGAAGACCTGACCGAAGACGTGATCCTCGAGACCCTCGAGCACCAGGCTCGGCAGGGCGTGGACTACTTCACCATCCACGCGGGGGTGCTGCGCGAGCACCTGCCCCTGGTGCAGAAGCGGGTGATCGGCATCGTCAGCCGCGGCGGCTCGCTGCTCGCCAAGTGGATGCTGGTCCACGGTCGGCAGAACCCGATGTTCACTGCCTTCGAGCGCATCTGCGATCTGATGCGTGCCTACGACGTCGCGTTCTCGCTGGGCGACGGGCTCCGGCCCGGCGGCCTCGCCGACGCCACCGACGAGGCGCAGCTCCGCGAGCTCGCGACCCTGGGTGACCTGACCGAGCGCGCCTGGCGAAAGGGCGTCCAGGTGATGATCGAGGGGCCCGGTCACGTGCCCTTCGACCAGATCGAGTTCAACATGAAGCTCGAGCGGCGGCTGTGTCACGGCGCGCCGTTCTACGTCCTTGGCCCGATCGTCACCGACGTGTTTCCCGGCTACGACCACATCACCAGCTGCATCGGCGCCACCGCCGCAGCGTACCACGGTGCGGCCATGCTCTGTTACGTGACGCCGAAAGAGCACGTGGGGCTGCCCAAGCGTGACGACGTGAAGCAGGGCTGCATCGCCTACAAGATCGCCGCCCACGCGGCCGACGTGGCCCTTGGCATTCCGGGCAGCCGCGACTGGGACGACGACCTCACCCGCGCGCGCGCGGCGCTCAACTGGGAAAAGCACTTCGAGCTGGCCTTCGACGGCGACTACGCCCGGGCGCTGCACGACGAAGACCTGGACGTGGACACCGATTTTTGCGCGATGTGCGGCCACGACTGGTGCTCGGTGCGGATCTCGAAGGAGATCGCCGAGTTTGCCAGCGGCAAGGCCGAGGGTTTCGTCCGCGAGCGGGTGCTCAAGAGCCCGGCGCTGTCGGCCGAGCAGCGCGCGATGCTCGAGAAGCGCGGCGAGCTGCCGCCGGAAGAGCTCCATCGGCTGGCGACCAAGACCCAGAGCGCGGTCGGGGCAGAGAAGGGCTCCAAGGCCGGCTGCCACAGCGACTACGTCGACCCCGACGCCGCCGAGCGCATCCAGCTCGTGAGCTTGCGAAAGAAAGCCCTGCCCGTCAGCCCCTGAGACAGCCGGCGCGACGGATCCATCGGTCAGCCACACTTGCCGCCGGGCAAGCAGCGCTGACCGGGCTGGCACTCGAGGGCGCCGCAGAAGCAGTGCCCGCCGCCACACTTGCCGCCGCCGCCGTAGTCGCAGTCCTTGTCCTGATCGCACAGGCACGTGCCCTTGTCGCACGCGAACCCGTCCGGGCACACGCGGCCGCACGTGCCGCAGTTGTTCGGATCCGTGGACACGTACCGGCAACCGCTCTCGCAGCAGGTGGCGAAGGGGCCACACTTGTCTCCGCCATTGCAGGTGCACGCATCGTTCTGGCAGACCTCTCCGGGCTGACAGGTATCGCTGCCGCACGCGCAGACCGAGGGCGCTCCCGACACTATGCTCAGGCACGTGCCCCCCGAGCCGCAATCGCTGGCCTGCGCGCACCCGCACAACCCCCCCACGCAGGCCGTGAGCTTGCCGCACGCGTGTGAGCACGACCCGCACTCCGCGGGCACCTTGGTGACGAGGGTCTCGCAGCCGTCGTCCAGGTCCGGCTGCTTGCAGTTGTCCCAGCCGAGCGCGCAGTACGGAGTGCAAGCCCCGTTGGTGCAGTCGCGTGCGAGCACGTTGGTGGCGCTGCACGACCGAACACAGCTGCCGCAGTGCAAGGGGTCGAGCGCCACGTTGACCTCGCAGCCGTCGGCCTTCTCGAGGTTGCAGTCGGCGTGCCCCGGATTGCAGGCGAAACCGCACCCGCCTTGGTTGCACACCGGCACCGCGTTGGCGGCGGCGGGACAGGCCACGCCGCACCCGCCGCAGTTCTGCGGGTTGGTGAGGGGGTTCACGCACTGTCCCGAGCAGTTCACCAGGGGCTGGGTGCAAACGGCGGTGCACTGGCCCGACTGGCAGACCTTGCCCGAGCCGCAGGCGACGCCGCACGCTCCGCAGTTGGCGTTGTCGGACAGGGTGTTGACGCAGGCGTTCCCGCATTTGGTGTACCCGGCGTTGCAGCCGAAGCCGCATGCTCCCGAGGCGCACGCCGCATAGCCGTTCACCGGAACTGGCTGGCACGCGATGCCGCAGCCTCCACAGTTGGGCAGCTTGGTCGGGTCGACGCAGCTCTGCCCGCACTTGATGAAGCCGCCCATGCAGCCGAAATTGCAGAGCCCGCCCGAGCAGAACGCGAAGCCGCCGGCCGGCGCGCTGCAGGCCTTGCCGCAGGCGCCGCAGTTGAGCAGATCCGAGCCGGTCGACACGCACTGACCGTTGCAGTTGGTGGTCCCCGTGGGGCAGGTGGCGGTGCAGGTGCCGTTGGAGCACACCTTGCCGGCCCCGCAGGCGTTCCCGCAGGCGCCGCAGTGGCTGTTGTCGGTCTGCTTGTTGACGCACGCGCCGCTGCAGGCCGAGAGCCCCGCGTTGCAGCTGGGGCTGCAGCTGCCGCCGACGCAGGCCATGCTGCCGCCCACCGGGGCCGGGGGGCATGCGTTGCCGCAGCTGCCACAGCTCGTGGGGTCGCTGCTCGTATTGACGCAGGCGCCGTTGCACGCCGAAAACCCTTCGTCGCACGAGTAGGCGCATTTGCCCCCCGCGCACGCCGGCGAGCCGTTCGGCACGCCCGCGCAGGCGATGCCACAGCCACCGCAATGCGCCGGGCTGGTGGCCGTGTCCACGCACGCGGTGCCGCACTTGACCGTGCCCGCGGGGCACGCGGTGGCGCACTTGCCGAGCGCGCACACCTCGCCGCCCGGGCAAGCCGTGGCGCAACCGCCGCAGTGGTTCGGATCGTTCGAAGTGTCGATGCACTTGTCGCCGCACTTGGCGAACCCCGCGTCGCACACGAAGCCGCAGCTGCCGGCGGCGCAGGTGGCGGTGGCGTTGGCCGGCGCCGTGCACGGCTTTCCGCAGGCGCCGCAGTGGTTGGCGTCGGTCTTCAAGTCCACGCACGCCGCGCCACACTGGGTGAACCCGGCGTCGCAACTGGTGCCGCACTTGCCGGCTGCGCAGGTGGGCTTGCCGTTCTCGGGGTCCGGGCAGGCGCTGCCGCAGGCGCCGCAGTGGGCGACGTCGGACTTTGGATCCACGCACGAGGCGCCGCACTGGGTGAGCTCGTTGCAGCTGCCCCCGCACGCGCCCTTGTAGCAGACGTTGCCGGTGTCGCAGACCGTGCCGCAGGCGCCGCAGTGAGCAGGCTCGGTCTTGGTGTTCACGCAGCCGTCGGCCGCGCAGGCCGTGAAGCCCGAGTCGCAGGTGGCTCCGCACTTGCCGGCGCTGCAGGTGCGGGCGCCGTTGGTGACGGCGGGGCACTCCTTCGCGCAGTCGCCGCAGTTTTCGGGGTCGGTGGCGGTGGCGATGCAGGTCACGTCGCACAGCTTGGCGCCGGGGCTGCACTCGAGGCCGCACATGCCCGCGGCGCAGGCCGCCGTACCACCCACCGGCGTGCTGCATTCAGCCTTGCACGCGCCGCAGTTCTTCGGATCCGTGGCCGCGTTCACCTCGCAGCCGTTCACCACGTTACCGTCGCAGTCCAGGCTGCCCAGCTTGCAGGTGTTGGTGCACTCGGAAGAGACGCAGGTCGTGCCGGGGCAGGCCTTGCCACACCCGCCACAGTGGGCCGAGCTCTTCGCGGTGTCGACGCAGGCGCCGTCGCAGCACGTCTCGGTCGCGCTGCAGCTCGCACACGGGTCCGCGTCGCTGCCCGCGTCGTTGCCGCCGCCGCCGGTGCCCTCGCGAACGTCGTCGATCGACACGAAGCAACTGGCCAGCCCCCACGCGACCGCGACCGCGAGCAGATGGCGCCAGATTTTTCGGGTCACGAAGCCGCAAGCTATCACGAGCCAAGCCGCGGTCTCAATCGAAGGGCGCGCGTGTGCCCGGTGGGGTCAGCGGCAGCCGACCTGTGGGAAGCAGCGCTGGCCTTCCTTGCACGTGGCGCCGGCACACACGCACCGACCCGTGCCCGCATTGCAACTCGGGCTCGCACCGCCCAGGTCGCAGCTGGCGCCGCCGCACAGGCACTGGCCCCCCGCGCACATGAACCCGGGCGGGCACGATCGCCCGCACGCGCCGCAGTTCTGCGCGTCTGCCTCCAGGTCCTTGCAGCCCGAGCCGGGGCAGCACGCGAACTCGCCCCACAGGCTGGTCGGGCAGGCCGCGCCGCCGTTGCACGAGCACCCGTAGACGATTTCGGTGCCGGTGCCGCTAGTGCCGCTGGTGCCGCCGGTCGCGCCCATTCCGCCGCTGCCGCCGGTGCCCCCGCTTCCCCCCGAGCCACCGCCATCGACGCCTCCGTCGATTCCCCCGGTTCCCGTGGCCTTGCACGCCTCGCCGGGCCGACATATCGCGCCGCCACACGTGCACAGCCCGCTCGTGCAGTCCTCCGTCGTCGTCTTGCCCGGCGCGCACTGCTCGGGCTGGGTGCACCCGCACGCCGTGATCGTCGGCAGCCCCGGATCGCACACGAAATCGTTGGCGCCGTTCCCCTGGGTCGTGCAGTCCGCACCGCACCCGCCGCACGTGGTCGTGGTGGGGTTGGTCTCGCAGCCATTGTCCGCGCTGCTCGGCAAGCTGCAATTGCTGTAGCCCAGGTTGCAGAACGACGTGCACTGCCCAGCGGCGCACTGTACGGACATCACGTTCGTGGTAGCGCACTGGCGGTTGCACGCACCGCAGTGGAGCGGGTTGCTGCCCGGGTTCACCTCACAGCCGTTCGCCGCGACCGCGTCGCAGTTCAGCCACGGGTTCGTACACTTGACGCCGCAGGTGCCGGCGATGCAGGTGGCGCTGCTGTTCGGGCCGAACGGGCAAGCGTTGTTGCAGGCCCCGCAGTGCTGTGGATTCTTCTCGGTGTCGACGCACTGGCCGCCGCAGTTGGTGAACGGCGTCATGCACACCGTCGTGCACGCCCCCGACTGGCAGACCTTGCCGCCGGTGCAGGCCGCGCCGCAGGCGCCGCAATTCAGGTTGTCGGTCTGGGTGTTCACGCAGGCCGTGCCGCACTTGGTGAAGTTGGCGTTGCAGTCGAAGCTGCAGGTGCCTGCGTCGCAAATCGGGAAGCCGTTTGCCGGGCCCAAGCCGCAGCTGACTCCGCACCCGCCGCAGTTGGGAATGATGCCCGGGTCGACACACGCGCTGCCGCACTTGATCAGACCGCCCGTGCAGTTGAAGCCGCAGACACCCGTCGAGCACGTGGCTTGACCGCCCGGCGGCGCCGGGCAGGTGTTCCCGCACGCGCCGCAGTGCTGCGCGTTGGAGCCGGTGGCGACGCACTGGCCGCCGCAGTTGGTGGTTCCCGAGGGGCAATTGAGCGTGCAGCTGCCGTTCGAGCAGACCTGACCGCTGGTGCAGACCTTGCCGCAGCTCCCGCAGTTGTTGTTGTCGGTCTGCTTGTTGACGCACGCGCCGTTGCAGAGCGATAGCCCCGTGTTGCAGCTCGCAGCGCAGGCGCCACTGACGCACGCCATGCTGCCCCCCGAAGGCGCAGGCGGGCAGGCATTGCCGCAGCTGCCGCAGTGCTTCGTGTCGGTCGAGACGTTGACGCACTTCCCGTCGCACTTGGAGAACCCGGCGTCGCACGCGAAGTCGCAGTTGCCGCCGCTGCACGCCGGGCCGCCGTTCTGAGTTCCGGGGCAGCCCGTCCCGCAACCGCCGCAGTTGGCCGGATCGGTCTGGGTGTCGACGCACTGGCTGCCGCACTGCGTGGTCGGGGGGGGGCAGGTCGCGGTGCACGCCCCGGCCGCACACACGTTGCCGGTCTTGCATGCGTTGCCGCAGCCGCCACAGTTGGTGCTGTCGGTCTGGACGTCGACGCACTTGTCCCCGCACTTGACGTAGCCCGCGTCGCACACGAAGCCGCAGCTGCCGTCCGAGCAGGTCGGTGTCGAGTTCGAGGGTGCGGCGCAGGCGGTCGCGCAGGCCCCGCAGTGGTTGACGTCGGTCTTCGGGTCCACGCACAGCGCCCCGCACTGGGTGAAGCCCTGGTCACAGCTCGCCCCGCACTTGCCCGCCGCGCAGGCGGCCTTGCCGTTGGTCGGGGCCGGGCAGGCGTTGCCGCAGGCGCCGCAGTGAGCGGCGTCGGTGGCGACCTCGACACACGAAGCGCCGCACTGGGTGAGCTCGCTGCAGCCGGCCGCGCAGCCGCCCTTGTAGCAGACCTGTCCGGTGTCGCAGACGTTGCCGCAAGCGCCGCAGTGCGCGGGCTCGGTCTTGGTGTTCACGCAGCCATCGTCGCCGCAGGCGGTGAACCCGCTGTCACAGGTGCCGCCGCACTTGCCCGCGGCGCAGGTCCGCGCGCCGTTGTCCACTGCAGGGCAGGCCGCCGCGCAACCCCCGCAGTTGTCCGGGTCGGCGGCCGTGTCGGTGCAGGTCACGTCGCACAGCGTCGCTCCCGCTCCGCACGCAGAGCCGCATGCGCCCTGATCGCAGCTGGCGGTGCCCTGCACCGGTGCGCTGCACTCGGTCTTGCACGCTCCGCAGTTCTTCGGGTCCTTGGCGGCGTCGACCTCGCAGCCGTTCACCACGTTGCCGTCGCAGTCCAGGCTGCCCAGCTTGCAGTTGTTCGTGCACTCGGACGACACGCAGGTGGTGCCGGGACACGCCTTGCCGCAGCCGCCACAGTGCGCCGAGTGGGTCTTGGTGTCGACGCACTGGTCGTCGCAGCACACCTCGCCGGCGGCGCAACTCGAGCAAGGCCCGGCGTCACCGCCGTCCAGGCGCGTGACGCAGATGCCGTTCGGGAACTTCGGCTGGGTCTTGTCGCAGACGTAGCCCGGGGCGCACTTGCCCTGATCGCACTCTCCGGCCGCCAGGTACTCGCTGAGGTCGTCCGCGGCACACCCCGACTGCCCGAGGACCACGGCGCCCGCGAGAGCCACCACCAACGTGAAGAGCTTCCGGATCCGTTGCATGGCTTCTCCTTCAGCGACAGACGTTCCCTGGGAAACACCGCTTGCCTTCGGCGCAGGACACGCCGCCGCAGCTGCAGATCCCCGTGACCATGCCGCACGACCCGGTCCCGCCGGCGTTGCACGCGGTGCCTGCGCACGCGCAGGCGCCAGCCTTGCAGGTGAACCCGGGCGGGCACTGGCGGCCGCACGCGCCGCAGTTGTTCGCATCGAAGTCCAGGCTCTTGCAGCCCGCGCCGGGGCAGCAGGTGTGCGTGGCGCTCAGGCAAGCCGCACCGCCGTTACACGAGCACTCGTACACGGTCGTCGGTCCGCCGCTCGCGCCGTTTGCCTTGCACACCTCTCCGGGCTTGCAGGTGAGGTTCGAACACACGCACGCACCTGTCTTGCACGACTCGGTGGGGTTCACCGAATCGGAGCACTGCGCTGCGCTGGTGCACCCGCACGCGACCGGGGGCAGCGGATCGGGGTCACACACGAACTTTCCGTTGCCGAAACCCTGGAGCGTGCAGTTCGCGCCGCAGCTGCCGCAGGTCGTGAGCCCGAGGCCCGCTTCGCACCCGTCGTCTGCAGAGGGTGAGTCGGGTGTCTTGCAGTTGCTGTACGCGAGCGCGCAGGTCGAGTTGCACTGCCCGTTGGCGCACGACAGGCTCATCACGTGGGCGGTGCTGCACGCCCGCGAACAGGCGCCGCAGTGGTCCACGTTCGCGCCCACGTTGATCTCGCAGCCGTCGCTCGGGTTGGCGTTGCAGTCCGAGAACTGGGTGTTGCACACGAACCCGCAGATGCCGTTGGCGCAGGTGCGCGTGCTGTTCGGACGAGTCGGGCAGACGGTGCCACAGCCGCCGCAGTGCTGGGTGTTCGTCTTGGTGTCGACGCACTGACCGCTGCAGTTCACCAGCGGCAGGGTGCACACGGTGGTGCACGTGCCCGCTTGGCACACCTTGCCGCTGCCGCACTTCACGCCGCAGCCGCCGCAGTTGACGTTGTCGGTTTGCGTGTCGACACACTGGCTGCCGCACTTGGTGAGCGCGCCGTTGCAACCGAAGCTGCAGCTGCCGCTGGCGCACAGCGGGAACCCGCCGGTGGGCGGCGGGGCGCAGTCCTCACCGCAGGCGCCGCAGTTCGGCAACGCGCTCGGGTCGACGCACAGGGCGCCGCACTTGATCGTCCCGCCGCCGCAGTTGAAGCCGCACTGACCGCCGGAACAGAAGGCTTGCCCGCTCGGCGGGGCCGCGCACCCGGTACCGCAGCCGCCGCAATTGAGCACGTCGGACTTGGTGTCCACGCACTGCCCGCCGCAGTTCGTGGTTCCGCCCGGGCAGGTCGTGGTGCACGACCCGTTCGAGCACACCTTCCCCGTAGCGCAGCTGTTGCCGCACGCGCCGCAATGATCGTTGTCCGTTTGGGTGTTCACGCACTCGCTGCCGCAGAGCGAGAGTCCGGCGGTGCAGCTGGGCGTGCAGGTGCCCCCGACGCAGTCCATGGCGCCACCCGTGGGCGCGGGTGGGCAGGCGTTGCCACAGGCGCCGCAGTTCGCCTGGTCGCTCGAGGTGTTCACGCAGGCGCCGTTGCACTTGGTGTAGCCGCTGTTGCAGGCGTAGTCGCACTTCCCCGCCGCGCAGCTCGGGCTCCCGTTGTCGACCCCGGCGCAGGCCGTGCCGCAGGTGCCGCAGTTCGCCGGGTCGGTCTGGGTGTCGACGCAGAGCGCACCGCACTGCGTGGAACCGCCCGGGCAGCTGGTCACGCACTTGCCGGCTGCGCAAAGCTCCCCCGACGGGCAAGCATTGCCGCATCCGCCGCAGTGCGCCGTGTCGTTCTGGGTGTCGATGCACTTGTCACCGCACTTCACGAAGCCCGTGTCGCAGACGAAGCCGCAGCCGGCGGCGGTGCAGGTCGCCGTGGCGTGCGGCGGGGCGGTGCAGACCTTGCCGCAGCCGCCGCAGTGGTCCGGGTCGGTCTGGGTGTCGACACCCGCGGCTGCGCACCCCGTGAACCCGGGGTCGCAAGCTGTGCCACACTTCCCGGCGGTGCAGGTCGCGCTGCCGTTCTCGGGCGCCGCGCACGCGGCCCCGCAGCTGCCGCAGTGCTCGACGTCCGTCTGGGGGTCGACGCAGGAGGCGCCGCACTGGGTCAGCTCGTTGCAGGTCGCGCCGCAGCCGCCCTTGTAGCAGACCTGCCCGGTGTCGCAGACCGTGCCGCAGGCGCCGCAGTGGGCCGGCGACGTCTCGGTGTTCACGCACCCGTCGGGGGCGCAGCTCGAGAATCCCTTGTCGCACGTGGCCCCGCAGCTGCCCGCCGCGCACGTCCGCGCGCCGTTCTCGACCGTCGGGCACCGCTCGGCGCAGTCGCCGCAGTTGTCCGGATCTCCCGAGACGTCGATGCAGGTCACGTCGCACAGCTTGCCGCCCGCGCCGCAGGCCGAGGCGCACGCCCCGTCTGCGCAGGTCGCCGCGCCGTTCACCGGCGCGCTGCACTCGGCCTGGCACGCGCCGCAGTTCTTCGGGTCCTTGGCCGCGTCGACCTCGCAGCCGTTCACCACGTTGCCGTCGCAGTCCAGGCTGCCCAGCTTGCACGTGTTGGTGCAGCTGCCGCCTTGGCACGTGGTCCCCGGGCAGGCCTTGCCGCAGCTCCCGCAGTGCGCGGCGCTGGTCTTCGGATCCACGCACGCGTCGTCGCAGCAGACCTCGCCTGCGGCGCACGACGCGCAGGGCCCCGCGTCGCCGCCGCCGCCGTCGGTCTTGCACAGACCCTCGGGGTGCTCTGCGCTCTTCACGCACACGTACCCGGGAGCACACTTGCCGTCGTCGCAAGCGCCGGCGTTCAGGTACTCGTTCAGGTCGTCCGCCGCGCACCCCGCAGGACCGAGCACGGCAAGGCCGATCAGCCACGCGATGACCCCGATGAGGCGTGCCCAGGCTCTCGTTCGGCGCTGCATGGCGTCCCCTCAGCTCAGAAGCGCCCGGCGAACGCCGCGCTGCAGTGGCCCGGCACGCAGCCCACCGACACCGCCTGCGGGCCTTCTTTCTTTCCACCGCCCTTCGAGAGATCGAGCGCCAAGAGCACGCCGCCCGCCACTACCGCGACCGCGCCCACACCAGCGAAGATGCGCGCTGTCTTCTGCTGGCTTTCCATCTGGTCGAAGGCGTCGTGACGCGCCAGCTGCGTCCGCTCGGTCTTCACGTCTTCCTCCGAGCTCGCGCGCATCACCTCGAACACGGCCGCGCCGCCCAGCGCCGCGGCGCCGACCCCGAACGCGGTCCAGGTCATCCAGCTGATCCCTCCGCCGCTGCTGCCGGCCGTGTCGCCGTCGGGTTTGCGGACCGCCTCGCCGGGCCCCGCGGAGGGCTTCGGCTCGGTCGCGGTGGCGGCCTTCCGCTCGAGCGAGAGCGTGACGTCCAGCGCGCGATGCGCCAAGAGCTCGAACGACTGCTCGCTGTCATCGTAGCCGTCGAGGCTGAGCTTGACCTTGTGGGTGCCGGGCAAGATCTCGCCCGTCCACGGCGCCACGCCCACGGGCTGATCGTCGATGCGGACGGTGGCGCCTTCGACGTTGGACAGCACGGTCACCTGCTGCCGCCCGCGCTCTTGCTGCAGCTTGGTCTCCAGCTCGCTCACCCGGGTCTCGACGCTCTTCCGATCGGTGGCATCGGGGGTCTGCCGCAGATACTCGCGGTAGAAGCGGAGCGCCCCGGCGGTGTCGAGCAGCTTGTCGTAGGCCCGCGCGGCGTTGAAGCTGAGCGAAGGGCTGGGATACTCGCGGTGGGCGTCCAGGAAAGCATCCACCGCGTCCTTGAACCGACTCTCTTTGTACGCCGCCACGCCGCGCTCGAAGTGCTTCTGCGCGCGGGCCTTGGCGTCGGCGTCGCGCTTGGGCTGAGCGGCAGAAGGCTTGGCCCCGGGCTGAGCGACCGCCGGGCCAGCGGTCGATGAGAGGGCGCAGCAAATGAGAGCGGTCTTCAAGCAAGCACGAACGGTCATACGAAAGCTCACAACGGTTTCAGGTCGTTCTCGGGGGGCTTTGGCGGCTTCTCCGCCGGCTTGGCCGCGGTCTCCGTCGGCTTGACCGCGGGCTTCGACACGGGCGGCTTGCCCACCGGCTTCTTCCCGCCCGTGGGGAGCGCGGTCGCGCCGGCTTTGGGCTCGCTGCTCGGCGCGGGCTCGGCGCTGGCGGTGATCGCGGGCTCGACCTTCGGCTCGGCACTCGGCTCGGCCGGCGTCGTTGGTAACGACGTGGCGGCCGTGGTCGGCTCGGGTTTCACCTCGTCGCGGTCCAGGGCTCGCAGCACCGCAGCGAAGCCGATGCCGAGGACCACCACCGCCGCCACGCCGACGATGATCAGGGTCGACCGCGAGCGCGCCGGGGTTGCGCCGGAGACCGTCGCCGAGAGCTGGGTCGAGCCGTGCCCCGCGGCCGGCGTCGGCGCGGGCGCCGGCGCCAGCAGCGAAAGGGCGCCGCCCGGCATCGAGTCGGGCGGTCGCTCGATCCACGAGCTCTGGAGGTTCGACCCAGTGATGTCATCGGCCACGCTGTGAGCCATGGCCCAGCGCGCGAGGGCAGCGCCCAGCTCGCGCATGGTCTGCCAGCGATTCTCGGGAGCCTTCTCCAGCCCCTTGGCGATGATGCTCCACAGCTCCGCGTCGCCGAGCCCGAGCTCGGTGATCGGCTTGGGCTTAGCCTCGAGGATCGCCACCACCAGGGCGGTGTAGACGTTGCCGTTGAAGGGCAGCTGCCCGGTCAAGACCTCGTACAGCACCACGCACAGCGCCCAGATGTCGGTGCGGGCGTCCACGTCGAGCCCGCGCGCTTGCTCGGGCGACATGTACGCGGGGCTGCCCATGGCGGCGCCCACCTGCGTGATGCGCTTCGAGTCCTCGACCTCGAGCTTGGCGATGCCGAAGTCCACGACCTTGGGCTGGGTCTTGCCGTTTTCCTCCTGGGTCAGGAAGATGTTCTCGGGCTTCAGATCGCGGTGGACGATCTTCTTGCCGTGAGCCACCGCCAGCGCGTCGGCGATGGGCAGCAGCGTGCGTACCGCCTTCAGCGGCGGCATAGGCCCCTTGCGCTTCAGAACGACGCTCAGGTCCTCGCCGTTCAGGAGCTCCATCACGATGTAGGGATCGCCGCGTGGGGTCTTCCCGAAGTCCGACACACGGACGATGGCGGGGTGGCCCAGGCGCGCCGCTGCGCGTGCTTCTTGCAGCAGGCGATTGCCGAGGTCCGCGTGCTCCAGCTCGGCGCGGATGAACTTGATGGCGACGTGGATGTCCAGGGCTTCGTTGTGGGCGACCCACACGCTGGCCATGCCGCCCTCGCCCAGGCGCCGCAGGAGCCGGTACTTGTCGCCGATCAAGTCGCCCTCGGCGTAGCGCTCGCCCGTGGTCGAGCGCGCGACCGCCTGCGTTTCGACCGAGACGGTCTCGGCCGAGTCGAGGAGATCGTCGGGTGTCTTCGGCCCCGTCATGCAGTCGACCAAGGTAGCACGCGGCCCAAAAGCCAGCGAGATTGCAGCCGAGTTCGCGGGACCATGGGCGGTTTTTTCCCCACCTGCACGGGTGTGCGCTCGGTCATTTCCGACAGGCGACCGGCCGCGGGCCCGGGAGAGTCAGCCGTGGCTTCTTCGTGTCGAAGACGGCGGGCTGTCCACCGTCGACGCTGCCGCCGCGGCGCCGGAGCTCCCGCGCGAGCGCGTCCCGGACGGTCTCGGCGGAGATCTCGGCCACCGGCGCGGCTCGCCCCGGCCCGGCGAACAGCTCGTCGCCGCCGGTGGCCAGGTAGTCGCTGGTCACCACCGACACGACCTCCGTGTCGCTCACGAGCTTGCCGCCGGCGCGCCTCAAGACCAGCTCGAGCTTCGGGCCCGCGCAGCGCGCCTCGAGGCGCGCGCCCCCGAGCGACACGATGCCGTGCCGTCCGCGCTCGAGGTGAAGCGCGAGCACGCGCTTCAGATCGGCGCCCGTCACGCGCAGCTTTGCCACCCGATTGTCGAAGGGTTGGCTCTCGTACAGCTGCCCGTAGGTGAGCTCGCCCGCCGGGAGCGACGCTCTGAGCCCGCCCCCGTTCAGGATCGCGATCTCGGAGCCTGGAGACGCCGCGAGCAGGACGTCGGCCAGCAGGTTCCCGAGCGGTGACTCGACGCCGTGGTCGCGTCGTACCTCGCGCCTCACCTGCACGCCCAGCTTCTCGGCGCGGCGCTCGGCAGCAGCGGCTCGCCATTCCTCGACCGCGGCCCGCACCGTCGGGTCGCTCCGAACCACCGCGCCCTCGTACTCGCCCGGGACGCAGCTCGACGCCCTCCCGTCCGAACAGATGCGCTGCGGCGGAAACACTCGCGCCTCGACGGGACGCCGCGCATCACCGAACACCGTGAGATCGATCCGGGAAAACGCCTGCCCCAGCGCGAACGCCTCGGCCACCGGGGTGCCCGAGAAGTAGTGGGCGACGCCCTGGTGGGTGTGCCCGCCGATCATCGCGTCTACCGTGCCGGAAGGCAGCGCCCGCGCGATCTGGTTGAGCTCTTCGTCGGCCTTGCACGCCGACTCGTCCCGCGGGTCGTCTTGGCGGGTGCACACCCCACCGGCGTGTGCCACGGCCACGATCGCGCGGGCTCCACGTTGCCGGAGCGCGGCCGCTTCGCGCGCGATGGCGGGCGCGAGCGGAGTCACGTCGAGCCCGGCGAAGTGCGCGGGCATGACGATCTGCGGGGTCTCGTGGGTGATCACGCCGACTAGGCCCAGCTTCACTCCGCCGACCTCCACCAGGACCGACGGGTGCAAGTTGCCAAAGCTCGGCGCGTGGCCGGTGGCGCGATCGATCAAGTTGGCCGAGAGCATCGGGAACTTCGCCTCGGCCATGCGCGCGCGCAGCGCCCCACGCGGATCACCGCCCGGCGCGTCGCTCTCGCCCACGGGGCCGTAGTCGAAGTCGTGGTTCCCCAGAGCGGCGGCGGTGTATCCCATGGCGTTGAACGCGGCGATCACGGCCTGCCCCTCGCCCAGGTTCGACTCGAGGGTGCCCTGGAACATGTCCCCCGCGTCGAGCAGCGCCACGCCGCCGTCGCGACGCCGGAGCTCGCGCAGGCGAGCCACGTAGCCGGCGAACACGTCGAGGTGCTCGACATGGCCGTGCAGGTCGTTGGTGGCGACGACGCTGATCCGCCGGTCGGCGGGCGGTGGAGGCGGCTCTTGCGCCACGACGCGCGCCTGGGCGCGTGGCTCGGGCGCCGGCGGCGCGGCGCAGGCCACGACCAGGCCTAGGGAGAGGAAGGCGAGGCGCATGGGATCGCGGATCAGCTCGCGCCGAGCAGCCCCCGGAGCTTGGCGGGCGCGAGCCGGTATTCCTTCTTGCAGTAGTCGCAGGTGATCTCCAAGGTCTCGCCGCTCGAGATCAGATCTTCGACCTCTGCGCGGTCGAGCGTCGCCAACACTGAGAGCAGCCGGAGCTCGTCGCACCAGCACTCCGAGCCAATCGCGTTCTCGTCGAGGCGCGTGTACTCCATGCCGTACAGCAGCTGATCGAGCAGCCAACCCGGGCTGAACGCGGCGTCCGCCAGCTGCGGCGCGATGTCTTCGAACTCTCGCAGTCGCTCGCTCATGATCATCAGCGGCCCGCGCCCCACCTCGGGCAGGAGCTGCACCAGGTAGCCGCCCGCGGACGTGACGTCTCGCTCGTCGAGCAGGGTGCCCACCGCGATCATGCTGACCACCTGCTCCGAAGTCTGCATGTAGGCCATCAGGGCCCGAGACACGTCCCCGCCGGGGGGGATCTCGACCACGCCCTGGTTGATCCGTCCGCCGGGCAGCGTGCGCATCAGCTGCAAGAGCGCACCCGCGTCGGCGTTCACCGATTGCTCACCCTCGGCCAGCTGGATCCAGCCGCGGGTCTTGCCCGACGGGTGCGAGTCGGCCACCAGGCTGCCGCGCCCCCCTGCGCCCTTCAGCACGCTCTGCACCCGGAGGTTCGGCGCCATGGTCTCGCGGAACAGCACCGAGCCCGTGATCAGATCCCCGAAGGTCCGCGCGGTGGCCCGGTTCGCGTGCTGGGCGTCGAGCACGCCACGCACCGTGCGGGTGGTCTGGGCCACCACGACACGAAAGGCGCCGTCGTTGGTGATCGCGCGGAGCACGCTGTCGCCGTGGTCCGACATTGGTGCAGCGGAAGCTTAGCGCGCGGGGGCAGCGTGGCCAACCCGGTTCAGCGCGTCTGCACGCTGCAGCGGCGGCGAGCGTGGCTCGGCGCAGCGAACCACGCGTTTTGTCCTCCCCGTGGTCAACGGGCGTGGCTCAGCGCGGTGACCCACGCGGAATGTCTTCCCCGTGGTCATCGAGCGCGGCTCAGCGCGGTGACCCACGCGTTTTGTCCTGCCCGTGGTCATCGAGCGTGGGTCAAACCAACGGTATTCGGTCGTTGTCCATGCGGACGCGCCGACCGCTCGGTGGCGGTGTCGCCAGCGCTGCCAGAGTCGGCGTCACCGGAGGGCTCGAATTCCTCGCTCGAACAAGCGAGCGAAACAAAGGCGATGCCCACCCCCAGCGCGCGCGCCGCCGAAGCGGCGGCTCCGCGCGCTGCCCCTCCCTTGCGTCCGCGCTCGCTGCCGCTCGCGGCGGCCACGGGAGGGGTGCGAGCAGATACGTCGTCGTGATTCGCCATCGCTACTTCTGCTCGAGCTCTTCGGCGGCGGCGCCGGTGGTGCCGTCGGCGGCATTCGGCTCGACACCGCGTGAGAGGCCGCGCCAGGGTCTCAGTGCTTCAGCCCAGCAGATCGAATGGGCTCTGCGCCGAGACGATCAGCTCGCGAGACACGCGGGAGTACCGGACTGTGGTCCGGACGCTCGAGTGACCGAGCAGCACCTGGATGACCCGCACGTCCGTCCCCGCCTCGAGGAGGTGGGTCGCGAAGGAGTGCCTGAGGGAGTGAGGCGTCACGCGGCGCGAGAGCCGCGCCTGGGCGGCGGCCCGGCGCAACGCCGTCCGCGCCACCTCGGCGTGCACCGGGTTGCCGACCCGGGACGTGAAGAGCCACGGCGCGGTCGGCCGCACCACGCGGACGTACTCGCCGAGCTCGCGCTGGAGGCGCCCGGCGAGCATGACCAAGCGCTCGCGCTTGCCCTTGCCGTTCCGGACGTGCACCACGCGGCGCTCGACGTCGATATCCCGGACCTGCAACAGCCGCGCCTCGTTCAGTCGCATCCCCGTCGCGTAGATGGTGCTGAACAGGGCGCGGAACACCGGCGACCGCAGCCCGTCGAGCAACCGCGCGACCTCTGCCGTGCTGAGCACGGTTGGAAGCCGCGGCTCGCTGCGGCGTGCGCTCAGGAACGCGACTGCCTCGGGCCGCCCCAGAGTCTTCCGGAACAGGAACCTCGCGGCGGCGTGGTGCTGCCGCACGCGCTCCGCGCTCAGCCCGCTGGCCGCGAGGTCTCGTGCCCAGGAGCGCAAGCGCGCGGGGGTCAGCTCGCCGACCGGCCCGTGAGCAAGCAGGTCGCGGGCCGCGGCCAGGTACCCGCGCTTGGTGTGGGGAGAGTAGCCGCCGAGATCGAGATCCTGCGCCATCAGGTCCAACGTGTCGTCCATGATCAGCCTCCTGGCGCAGGAGATCGCGCGCGCTCCGGGGCGGCAAGGGTGCTAATCTGAGCCACCCCGCTCGCGCAGGCTCGCCTTGGACATGAACGTCTCTTGCGAAGCGCCCGCCGCCGGCGCGGTGCCAGGCGCTGGGTGGGGCTGGAGCGCGCGCACCGAGGAGCCCGCGCTTCCTCGTTTGCATCCTTGTGGAGTGCCCGGCGCGCTGCGTTCTCTCGGGCGCACCCTCGTGGGGCGCGGGCGTCCCGCACCGGACCGTACGCGCTTCCTGTCGCGGCCCGTGTGCCGAAACGGTCGAGCCCGACGACGCGTACGCCAGGCTCGCGCGCCTCGTCGCGGAGCTCGACCGGACGCGCGACGCGCGGTTGATCGCGCACTTCAGCCTCGCGTTGCCGTGGTGTTGGCGAATCCGAGGCGAGGCGTAAGGCTAGTGTGCACGCGACCGGCGTTCCGTAGCCTGCGGAACGAAGCGATTCGCGGAACGTCTGTTTGCGGTGCGTTCCGTGCTAGCGTATGTTCCGCTGTATGAGGAACGGGTCGTCTGCCGGGACAGTGCTTCGGAAGGCCCTCGAAGGTGTGCGCCGCAGGCTGCCGCCGGGGTGGACTGCCGAGGGGCGGGGAGAGGCCACCCTGCGGCTCTCGGGCCCGGACCAGCGCAGAGCCGACCTGCCGATCATCGTTCGCAGGGGGCTCGTCCCGCGCGACGTACCGGCGCTCCTCGCCCGGACGGAGTCGCCGGTGGTCGTGGTCGCGTCCTACCTCGGCGAGCGCACCCGCGAACTGCTCTCCCAGAGCGGCGCGAGCTACGCCGACGCAACGGGCAACGTGCGTGTCGTCGTGAGCAGCCCCGCGATCTTCCTCGAAGGCGTGGGCGCCCAACGGGACCCGGAGCGAGCGCCGCGCCCCCTCCACAGCCTGCGTGGAGCCGCCGCTGGGCGCGTGGTGCGTGGTCTCGTCGAGCTTGGGCTCCCGCTCGGAGTGCGCGAGCTGGCGGCCGCAGCGGCCACACCTCTCGGTACGGTCTCTCGTGTCGTGAGCTTCCTGGAGACCGAGGCGCTCCTCGCGCGCGACGACAAGAAGCGGATCGTGTCCGTCGAAGCCATGGCGCTGCTGTCCCGGTGGGCGAAGGACTACGACCTGACGAAGACCAACGAGCTGTTCAAGCTGCTCGAGCCGCGGGGGCTGCCCGCCCTCTGGCCGAAGCTCAACCAGCTCCCGCGCTATGCGGCGACGGGCTCGACGGCGGGGCCCGGCATCGCTCCGACGCGGATCGCGATGCTCTACGTGGACGACGCGGAGGCTGCTGCGCGCTCGCTCGAACTCGTGCCTGCCGAGGCGGGCGCTAACGTGTGGCTGCTACGCCCGTACGACGACGTCGTGTTCGAACGAACGCGCCGACGGACGGTGACCGTTGGCGAGACCGCGGTAGAGGTCGTCACGGTGTCCGCGGCGCAGGCTGTCGTCGATCTGCTGTCGAGCCCGGGGCGCGGGCCGCAAGAGGCCGAAGCGCTGATGGAAAAGATGAAGGGGCCCCCAAATGCCGCGTGAGTATGACCCCGAGTACGTCGAAGCCCGTCGCGTTCTACTCGACGCGCTCGAAGCCATCGGCAACCACCGCAAGGCCGTCGTCTTGGTCGGAGCGCAGGCGATCTACCACCGCGTTGGGGCCGGGAACCTGCTCGTCGCCGGGTTCACGACCGACGGTGATCTAGCCCTGAACCCCGACGTGCTCGACGACGAGCCGCTCCTCGCCGAGGGGCTGCTGGCGGCTGGCTTCAAGCTCGCCGTGAAGCCGGGAACCTGGACCCGCGACGACGTCCACATCGACATCATGGTCCCGATGGCGCTCGGCGGCCCGGGACGACGGAGCGCGCGCCTCGGACCGCACGGCACCGAGGTGGCGCGCAAGGCCAAGGGGCTCGAGGCCGCAATCGTCGACAACAGCACCGTCACGCTTCCGGCGCTCGACCCCTCGGACTCGCGAACGGTCGACGTGGCCGTCGCCGGTCTCGGCGCGCTGCTCGTCGCGAAGCTCCACAAGCTCGCCGAGCGCGAACCAACTCCGGTGCGCTGGGCGCCCAAGGACGGCCTCGATGTTCTCCGCATCTTGCAGGCTGCCGATTTCGGCCAGCTCGGCGTCACGCTGGCAGGGCTCGAACGCCACGAGGTTGCTGGCCCCATCACGGGAGAGGCTCGGCTCTTTCTGCGCCGCCTCTTCGGAACGCAAGCCGCGCACGGAACGGCGATGGCCGTCCGCGCGAGCCACGAGGTCGAGAACGCCGCCACGATCGCCCAGGCCTGCGAGACGCTCGCCGCGCGTCTCCTCTCGGCATGGGATGGCGCGCTCGCCGCGCCATGAGCCGACGGCTCGTCGTCGCCGCTCTCGCGAAAGGTGGCAGCGTCGCTTCAATGGGGCCGCCGTGCGAACACGGCGGAGACATCACCATCGCGGGCGATGAGCAGTCCTGACCCGCGGCTTCAATGGGGCCGCCGTGCGAACACGGCGGAGACGTGGGCCATCGGTCGCGCGACGAAAAACCAGACCGCGGCTTCAATGGGGCCGCCGTGCGAA
>JACPVJ010000188.1 GCA_016191785.1 Myxococcales bacterium
CCCTGTGGCCATTGTCGCTCACAGCGACACCGACCACGTCGGAGCGCACCGGAGTGGAGCCCCCAGCGACACCGACCACGCCGGAGCGCACCGGCGTGGAGCCCCCAGCGACACCGACCACGCCGGAGCGCGCCGGAGCGGAGCTCACAGCGACAGGCAGCCGCTACTTCTCCGCGAGCTCCACCGACTCGACGAGCACTGCCAGATCCTGCTGCGGGCCGGCGCTGACGATGTAGCCACCGCACTCGTTCGGCCGCCGAGCGTCGAGCCAGAAGCCGATCGTTGCGGGCGCGCCGTCGGGCACGTTCAGCGTGGCCGTGATCGAATCCGTCACCCAGCCCAGCCCGTCCACGGGGGCGGCGGCCTTCTGAAACGCGGTGCCTGCCGGCGTCGTGACGCGGGGCGCGGGCGCCGTGGCGCCCGGAACCTCGAGACCGGCGACGAACGCCTGGAGCGCGGCATCGGGCTTCTGCGAGACGTCGTCGGGCGCGACGGCGGCGAGCCGATAGTGGATGCGGACGAAGCGTGCCGCGCCGCGCTCGAGCAGCGCCGCGAAGCCCCCCGCCTTCTGGCCGCACCCGTCCGAAACGAAGCGGAGGCACCCGGGCCCCGAGCACCCGTCGGTGCCACCGGCGACGACCTCCGAGTCGCCCCAGAGTGTCTCCGGCGCCTGCGCAAAAGTGAGCCCCGTCGCGAGGTCGCCCAGCCCGACCAGGTCGATGCCGAGCGACTTCGCTGGTCCGACGTTGCCGCTGGAATCCGTCAGGCCCTTTGCCGTGAGCGTGAGCGCGCCGCCCTCGGCAAGCGGCAGCCAGTCCAAGACGCGGCCGCGGCGGCGCGATGTGCCGACCCAAGCGGTGGTCGGGTCTTCGGTCCACGTCCAGTGCAGGGGCACCACGCTGCCCTTGCCGTCGGTCGCCGAAAGCGAGCTCTGCCAGACGGCGTCGGTGAGCGGCTCGGTCGCGATCGCCTCGAAGTCGAGCCAGGGCAGCGCGATCGGGGGCGCCGGCAACGCACCCGTGCCGGTCATGAACAGCGCTCTCGGTGCCTCGTCGTCCACCGCGAGAACGGTGCTCGCCTGGTACTCGTCGACTGTCAGGATCTCGCCCGGGTAGCTGGCGAGGACGCCCTTCACGCTGACCTGCTTCGACCCGTCGAGCCGGATACGGATTTCGGTGGGGAGGTCCACGGGCTCGTCGGTCGGCGGCTTGGGGATCGAGAGCACGAGCTCGCCGCCCGACCGGGTGATCGCGTACGCCATCGGATCGGACTGCTCGCGGGTGACCGCCGCGAGCAGCGGTGCGGAGCCCGACTCGAGACCGCCGGCGTAGCCCAGGTCGACGCGATAGGTGGCTTGCCACTCGGCGGGCTCGGGGTAGCTCGCGAGCGTGCGCGACTCGAAGCGCAAGAGGTGAGAGCCCACCGGGACGTCGGCCGCCTGGTCGTCGGTCGATGACACGCCGCAGCCCGCCAGCGCCACGGCTGCGGCCAGTGTGCCAAGCTGTGTCAGGGGTCGCATTCGGTCGCACGTTGCAACACGGGTGCCACTCAGCGGCAGCGGCCTTGGTCGGCGTCGCACGCCTCGGGCGAGTCGCATTGCCGCGCGCGGGTCCAACCGTTGGCGTGGCACTGCTCGAGATCGGCGCCGTGGCACTGGTACTCACCCAAGATGCAGGGGTCGACCAGGCACTGCCGCAGCTTGGCGTTGCAGTGCGCCGCGGTCTGGCAAACGTTGACCTGGACGAAGCCGCTGGCCTCACACGCCTCGAGCTTGTCGCGCACGCAGCGGTGGGTGCCGATCACGCAACCGCCCGGGCCCGGCGGGGCCGAGCGGGGCAGGGCGGGGGCCGCGGCGCTGGCCGAACCCAGGACCAAGGGCTTGGCCACACCTTGGCTCGGCGCGGCGTTGTCGCGCTCGCACCCGGCGAGCAGCGCCAGCCCGAGCCCGAGCCCGAGCCCGAGCTCAGAGCCCGAGCGCATCGAGCACCGTGCGGGCGCGTTCGGTCACCGCGGCGAGCGCGGCTGCATAGCTCGGCCGGGCGCGCGCGGGCGCGAGGGCTGGACAGCGTTCGAGCCACGCCAGGTCGAAGAGCCCGCTCTTCACTGCCGCGTCGAGCTCGCTCTCGGCGCCCTCGAAGTCTCCGAAGTGACAGAGGGCCTCGGTGGCGATCTGGTGCATCAGCGAACGGAATCGAGGGTTGCGGTCCGAGGTCTTGATGAACTGTCGGAACGCCGCGAGCTCGGGCGAGCCGGGACCACCGCGCAAGATCGCCAAGACGCCGTGCGCGAAGGCCCAGCTCGGGTCGTCGCGCAGCGTCAGCTCGGGCAGGGTCGCCATGATCTGGGGGCTCCACGTCGACAGCCGCAGGCGGAGCACCACGTCACTCAGGGAGGCGTTCGGATCGCTGGTGGGCGCCAAGAGCGACAGCACGCGATCGAAGTCGCCCTGCAACGCGTGGGCGCGGATCAGGTCTTGTCGAGCGTTGGCCAGGCTCGGCTCCAGGGTCAGCGCCTGCTCGAGCGCCCGGGTGGCCTCGGCCGGGCGCCCTGCCTCGAGCAGCAGCCGGCCGCGCATCTCGAGCGCGTCCGGGTTGCTCGGCGACGCCGCCAGCGCGCGGACGGTGAGCTCGGCGGTGCCGCGCAGGTCGGCCTGCATCAGGCGCACGAGCGCGCCGGCCAGGAGCGCCTCGGCGTCATCGGGGGCGGCGCCGAGGGCGCGCTCGGACAGGTCGATCGCGGCGTTCGCCCAGGCGGCGACGTCGTCTTCGCCGAAGTACCAAAGCTTGGCGCACGCCCGCGCGTAGGTCGCCAAGATGGTCACGTCGTCGGGCGCGCGTTCGTGGGCTTGTTGCAGCAAGGCGGCCGCGGCCTTCACGTGCCTCGTCCAGACCAGGCGGAGCTCGGCGCGCGCCTTCAAGTACAGCTCGACGGCGACCGGATCCGACGGCGCCACGCGCTTTCGTCCGGAAGCGTGGACGGTCAGCGCCTCGGCGACCCGGTGCGCCGTCTCGTCGCTGACCACCAAGAGGTCGGCGGCCGGCCGATCGAAGCGCTGTGCCCAGAGCTGGAAGCCGTCCTCGACGCTGATCAGCCGCGCGCTCAGACGCACGGTGGTGGCGGCCCTGCGCACCGAGCCTTCGACCACCACGTCCACGTCCAGCTCTCGCCCGATCTCGCGCGGGTCGAGGGTCGACCCGGCGTAACGCGCCACCGCACCGCGGGGTCGAACGCGCAGCCCCGGCGTCATGCTCAGGGTGTCGATCAGATCTTCGGTCAACCCTTCGGCCACGTACGCGTCATCGGGTGAGCCGAGGTTGCGCAGCGGCAGCACGGCCACGGCGCGCTCGCTGGCGGGGGACGGCTTCGACGGCACCGGCAGGCTCAGCGTGACGCCCTCGGGCAGGGTCGGCCCGGCGACCGCCAGCGCGTCGCGGACCTGATCGGCGCTCGCCAGGCGCGCCGCGGGATCCCGAGCCATGCACCGCGTCACCACCGCGGCGAGCGCGGCCGGCACCTCGGGAGCGACGCTCCGCGCGTCCGGCGGGTCGGCATAGAGTCGGGCAGCCGCCACTGCCATGGGCGAGCTGCCGGTCCACGGCACCTGGCCGGTCAAGAGCTCGAACAGCATGGCCCCCAGGGCGTAGATGTCCGCTCGGGCGTCGATGTCGGGCTTGGCCTCGACCTGTTCGGGCGCCATGTACGCCGGCGTTCCGACCACCAGGCCCACCGTGGCGCCGCCCTGGGCCGTGACCGGATCGCGTGCGATACCGAAGTCGGTGATCAAGACGCGACCGTCCCGCCCGAGCATCACGTTGTCGGGCTTCAGATCGCGGTGGACCACCCCGGCCCGATGCGCGGCGGCGAGGCCGGCGCAGATGGCCCGCGACAGCTCGAGCACCTTGGCCACGGGAAGGCGCCCGGTCCGACTCAGGAGATCCGCCAGGGACTCGCCCTCGATGAACTCCATGGTCAGAAAGCGCGCCCCGTCGTGCTCTCCGATGTCGAACATCCGGGCCACGTTCTCGTGGGTGACCCGGCGCGCGAGCTTCACCTCGCGGCGAAAACGATCGATCAGCGCCGCGCTGCCGGCGAGCTCGTCGGAGAGCACCTTGAGCGCCACGTCCTCGTCGAGCTCGGTGTCGCGCGCTCGATAGACCGCGCCCATGCCGCCGCGCCCCACCAGCTTCAAGATGCGATAGCGTCCCGCGATCAGCGGCTCGGCAGCGGCGCTGGCCAGCGCATCCGAGGGCTCTCGCGGCTCGGCCTGGGCGGACGGCGGCACTGCGATGGTCGCTGCGAGATCGGTTTCTTGGTCGGCCGCCACCGGGCTCCGTCGCCGCAGGTCGGGGGCGGCGCGTCGAACTATATGCCACCCCGGCGGCTTTCGCCCAGGCGACCGTGCAAGCGCGTCGTTCCCCAAGTATCTTCTCGGTATGGCTGGATGGCGCTGGCTCGTCGGTGTGGTGGTCTTGGCGGGTGGGCTGGGCGCGAGTTGCTCGTCGGAAGACGGCGGCGTCGCCGGTGGCAGCGGCGCGGTGACCGGGACCGGGGCCAGCTCCGGCAGCGGTGGCGGCGGCGCGGGCGGAACCGGGGGCATCGGGCTCGGTGGCAGCGGCGCGCAGGGGCCTTTCTCGGACTTCCCCAAAGAGCCCGAGCTCGAGGCCTCGCTGCCCTCGGATCTGGGCAGTCAGTTCTCGGCCGCCGGCCAGACCAGTGGCGGGCCGTGTCTGAGCGAGCCCCCCACCGACGCGCTGGTGCCCAAGAACTGGACGCCCCTGCGCTTCGAGTGGTCGGCGCCGGCGGAGCAGAACGTGTTCGAGCTGCGCTTGCACGTGAAGAACCAGACCAACGATCTGGTCGTGTACACCACCCAGAAGTCGTACTCGATCGCGCCGACCGTGTGGAAGTCGCTGACCTTGCACAGCGCCGGCGAAGACATCGAGGTCACCCTGCGCGGCGCCAAGCTCGATAGCGGCAAGATCACGGCGGGCCCATTCACCGGCGCGCAGGGGCCGGTACACCTGGCCCCCGTCGCCGCGCCCGGCTCGGTCGTCTATTGGACCACGGGCCCCGCGGGCAGCGGAAAGACCGCCCTCAAGGGCTTCACCATCGGCGACACGTCGGTCACGACCGTGCTCACCCCAGCGATCGTGGGTGGTGACACCACCTGCGTCGCCTGTCACGTCTCGTCGCCCGACGGCAAGCACACGTTCTACGTCCGGGACGGGAACAAGACGCGCAGCGTGGACGTGCGCAGCGTGGACGGGCTCGGGGCACCCCCGCCCGCCACCGTGGTGTCGCCCACCGCGCTCACGCTGCTCGGCCGCACCAACCAGTCGGCTCCCGTCACGTCCAAGGCGCGCTACTCGGCGACCGACGCGGTGGTGGTGAACGTGTTCAACGAACCGACCGCCACCGCCGGCAAGGCCGAGCTGGTCTGGACCGACCTCCACGCTCAGAGCGCCGCGGCGGGGTGGGGGATCTTCGCCCGAACCGGCGATCCCCGTCCGGTGGCCTCGCCCACCTGGTGGCACGACGGGTCGACCCTGGCCTACGTGTCGGCGCCGATCACCGGCGAAGGCGTGATCGCGCGCGTCACCGACGCCGACCCCACGATGGACATCTACACCGTGCCCTACAACGAGCGGAAGGGCGGCGCGGCTACCCCGCTGCCGGGCGCCAGCGACCCCAACTTCTGGGAGTACTACCCGGTGATCTCGCCGGGCGATGCGCTCTTGGCCTTCAACCGCTGCGCGCCCCGCAAAGAGAGCGACGGCACCTGGGCCGACAGCTACAACGAAGCGACGGGCGAGGTGTTCGTGGTGCCGGCCAAGGGCGGCACCGCCACCCGGCTGGCGGCCAACGATCCGGCCGCGTGCACCGGCGCCACGAGCCCGGGTCTGACCAACTCGTGGCCGCGCTGGGCGCCCTCGGCCGAAGAGTCCGGGGGCAAGCGGTACTACTGGGTGGTGTTCTCGTCGATGCGGCGCGACGGCAAGAACCCGCAGCTGTTCATCTCGGGCATCGTCACCGACGCGGCCGGCGGCATCGAGAAGACCTACCCGGCGGTGTACGTGACCGCGCAGGTCGCGGACGAGAACAACCACACGCCGGCCTGGGACATGTTCCAGGTCAAGCCGCCGCAGTAGTCACACTCTGGGGCCGCGGCGCGAAGCCCGATCATGCGCCTGCTCGTGATCACCCTGCTCTTGGCGGCCTGCACCCCCGAAGCCTCCGCTCCGGTCGAGCGCCCCCCGCCACGCAAGGTCGCGAAAATGGCGGCTCCGAGCCCGGAGCCGGCGCCCTCCGTCGCGGCGTCGTCGCCCCCGCCAGTCCCATCAGCCCCGACCTACGACCTGGCACAGGACCTCGCGGCGCGCCAGCAGCTGGCGAAGGACGAGCTCGGCGCCAAGACCGACACCGAGCGGGTCGAGGGCGTGTTCCTGGTCGCCGCCCCCGGGGGGCGGGCAGCGCTCAGCGGCGCCATCGACGTCACGCGACGGGCGCTCGCGGCCTACTTCAACGGGCGCTTCGAGCATCGTCCCGAGCGGGTCATCAGCGTTTACCTCTTCCCGAACGCTGCGCCCTACGACGCCTACTGCAAGAAGCTGTGGAGGACCAAGTGCGACTCCCCCTACGGGTTTTACCTGGCGAGCGAGCGCAAGATCATCATGAACGTCGGCCCCGGCATCGGCACGCTCACGCACGAGCTCGTGCATCCGCTGGTCGAGGCCGACTTTCCCGATGCGCCCGACTGGATCAACGAAGGCATCGCGTCGCTGTTCGAGCAGTTCCACCTGCCCCGACCCGGGGAAATCCGCGGCAGCAAGAACTGGCGCCACCCGCGGCTCGCGGCCGCGCTGGCCTCGCCCAAAGAGCGAGAGCACGCGACCCTGCCCGCGCTCTTCGCCATGAACGACGACGAGTTCCGCGGCGCCCGCGAAGATCTGAACTACGCCACGGCGCGATACCTCTGCCAGTGGCTGGACGAGCGGGGGTTGCTCTGGCGCTTCTACCAGCGCTGGAGGGACACCCGAGCTACCGATCCCAGCGGCGAGAAGGCGTTCCGGGAGGTCACCGGCGAAACCCCGCTCGAGGCCCACGGGAAGTGGGCGCGTTGGGTGCGGGCGCTGTGATCACGCCGGCGCGACGGCATCGGTGAGCGCCGAGCGCTCCCACGGCACCGACAGGCCTTCGCGATTCGGCCCGGGGGGCCCACCGATCAGCACCCGACGCGCCTCCGGCATGCCCGCGCCGAGCACGTCCAGCACCGCTTCGGCCCGCTCGGACGAGCCGTTCGCCACGCAGACCAAGGTCTGCACCTCGGCGGCTGCCACCTCGACCAGCCCGATGGCCTCGAGCGGGGTCGACGCGTAGAGCACGCTCCGCCCGGCCTCGTGCACGTCGCGGATCAGCGACACCACCAGCGCCGACGGCTCGCCCACCACCAGCACCGTCGGCTCGGCCGCGGCCTCGAGCTCCCGGAGCACGGCGCGCTGGAGGGCGTCTTGGAGGTCGGCGGGCAAGTTGCGAAACTCGACGCCGAAGCCGGGTCGGCCGCTCGGCAAGGCCGCGTGCCGGACCACCGCGGCCTCGGCACCGATGGGGCGCCGGCCGCGCAGCTTCAGCGACATCCGGATGCGTGCGCCCTCCGGCAGTACGGGCCCGAGGGTGATCAGCGCACCGCCGGCCGAGACGTTCTCGACCAGGTACTCGCCCACCTTCTCGCGCTCGCGCATCACGCTTGCCGTCGCCGCCACCCGCGCCCGGGGGTGCTGTCGCCGCTCGGAACCTTTTCGCATGCTCCTCCCGGGCCGTCTTCACGCCCTCGGCGCGTTGCCCTCGAAAGGGAGAGCACGGCCGATCGCGGAGAAGCTTGAGGCGTGCCGGGCTCGGAAGGTGGGAGCGGGTGCGCTCCGACAAACGCGAAAACGCCCTCCCGTTCGGGAGGGCGTTTTACAGCGCCGGTCAGTCGTTCACGGAGCCGGAGGCGCCGGCGGCGGGGGAGCGCCGGGGCCGACCTTCAGGTTGCAGGTCGTCTCGGCCCAGCCGCCGACGAACTTGCCGCCGGGTCCCGGCGTGTCGAAGTAGTGACCGCCGAGCACGCCCGCCTCGTGGGCCGCGTGCAGCCACTTGCCCTTGTACTCACCCTCGCCGTACTTGCCGGCGAAGATTCCACGGAAGTGCCCCTGGTCGTCGATGTACTTCCCGAAGAACACCTGCTCGCCGTTCTTGCGCTGACCCCAGATCCCCTTCACGTGTCCGATCGGATCGCCCACCGGGTTGGTGACGACGCCGATCATCCGGCCGCGGTGCGGCGCGACGCGCAGCCACTTGCCGCCGAGCATGCCGAACTGGCAGACGTCGACCGGCTTGGCCATCGCGATCCCCACGAAGCGGTTGCCCGCCTCGTCGACTGGCACGCTCTCGGGGCCGCCCACCAGATCACCGATCGGCGCCTGATAGACGATGCCGGTCTTGTTCTCGTAGGTCAGGACCAGCGGCTCTTTCGAGAGCGGATCGGGGTCCAGCACCGTCAACCGCAGGCCGTCGTTGTGGGGCAGGGTGACGCTGGTGAACGCGACCTCTCGAGGGCTCTTGCGCGGCAAGAGCTGGTCGCCCTTGTCCTCGAAGCGGATCGTGCGCCGCACCAGCATCGCGCCGCGGCTGATGCTGATCTTGCCGCTCCAGTTGTAGGGCGTCTTGTTCTCGAGGTTCCCGGGGATCTGCCCCCACATCAGCGCGACCTCGATCTTGGCGGCATCGGGCTTCTGGGACAGCTGCACCACCTCGGGCGCGCTTTCGAGCTCGTCGGTGACGGGCGTCTCGGGATCGACCGCCTCGGTGAAGAGCGACTCGCTCGCGAACATCGGAGCCTCGTCGGCCTCTTCGAGGCCACCGTTGTCGAGCTCGAGCGCTTCGGCGATCTCTCCGGCCTCCGGACTCTCGTCTTGATCGTCGCGGGCAGCCCCACAGCCGACGGCGAGGGCCGCCGCGAAGATGCCGAGGACCATTGCCGAAGTGTTCGTGATGCGTCGCGTGCTCATGGCTTCCATCCTTTCGAGGAGCCCCGTTGGTTTCGTCGGGCTCACCCGGAGGCTTTGCAGGAAGGCTGCCAAGGTGGGCGACGCGGAATCGTTGGGGTTTTCTCTCGGCCCGTGGGTGGAGTCGCTACAGCCCCCGCGGGAAGGTGTTGGCACCAGCCCTACAGGTCGCGACAGAGCGCGCTGCTCACGCGCGGGGGCCCAGCCGACCCTCGCCGGGCGGTCAGATGTCAGCACCTGCTGACTCGCGCCCGCGCCCGCGCGGACGCTACGTTGGAGCGAATGCCTGCGGACACTCGCGTGGTTCACCCTTGCTCACTCAACCGCAAGCAATGCTGGGTGGTGTTGCTCTCGGCTCTGTTGCTCCTCCATTGCTCGGCGGAACGTGACGACGCCACGCCGGGCGGGCGAGGATCCATCGCCGGCGTCGTCACGGCGAAAGACGGGCAGCCCTTGTCGGGGGTCTTCGTCTCAGCCTACGGCGGCAGCGCGACGTCGGACGCGGCAGGACGCTTCCAGATCGACGGCTTGGCTCTTCCGCCGGACCGCGCCGTCGCCACGCTCCAGAAGGACGGGTACTTCGGGCTCTCCGTTGGAACGAGACCAGCGCCGGCGGGCGAAGCGACCAATATCCGCGCGGTGCTCTTGCCCCGCGAGCTGGTCGGGGAAATCCAGGACTCGTCCGGGGGAAAGGCGACCAACGGACAAGTCTCGATCGAGACCCAACCACTCACGTTCGTCGACGCGACCGGGCAGCCAGCGGCGCGCGCTCGAGTGTTCGCGGCGTACTTCGACCCCGAGAGCGATACGTTTGGCTCCGAGATGCCTGGTGGAGACTTCGCCGCCGACAACGCGAAAGGTGAGGACGGCGTGCTCGAATCCTTCGGCGCGGCGGTCATCGAAGCGGAAACAGAGTCGGGCGAGCCGCTTTCATTGGCCAAGGAGGCGATCACGTGCATCAAGATCCCCGCCACCATGAAGGACAGCGCGCCTGCGCAGATCGCCGTGTGGAGCCTCGCGCCAGGTGGCCGGTGGAAAGAGATCGGTGTGGCGGACCGTGTCGATGGACAGTACTGCTTCACCAACGGAACGCTGGGCCCGGTGAACTGCGACCTGTTTTCTCGAACTGCGGTGCTGAGCGGAAGGGTGTGCGACGAGGCTGGCGCGCCGCGCGGCAACATCCGGGTCGACGTCGGTCAGATCTCGACGATGACGGCGGGGGACGGCAGTTACTCGGTGGCAATCCCCGCGGGAGAACAGGTCGCCGTCGCGTCCGAGTACGGGAGCGACATCCTCTGCAAGGTGGGCGCAGGCGAGGCCATCACCCTCGACCTGGGCGCGTGCGCGAACGCGAAGAAGGGCGACGGGAAGTGCCAACCCGCGATCGACCCCGGCGTCGTCTGGAAAGACGCGAGCGGACGTTCGTGGCAGACGCCGTCCAAGGAGGACTCGATGCGCGATTGGTTTACCCTTCAAGAGGCGAAGGCCTACTGCGCGAACCTGAATCTAGAGGGAACGGGTTGGAGTCTGCCCACGCTGGACGACCTGCGCTCGATCATCGTCGGGTGCCCAGAAACCCAGACGGGTGCGCCGCTGTGTTCGATCGAGGAGGCCGGGGCGGGCGCGTGCACGTGCTCGTACGTGCCGGCCGGCCCGGCAGCGAACGGCTGCTACTGGCAGTCGGTGTTGGACGGATACGACTGCGACTACCGGGATTTCTGGTCGGCCACACCCGCAGACGGTACGCGCGCCTGGTCCGTCGAGTTCCGGCGGGCGGCGCTGTACCCGGACGCTACTACGCATCAAAACAGCGTCATGTGTGTGCGCTGAGCGACGACGAGGATTCGCACCCTGTCTGCTCGCACAGGAGCCGGGCCGGTGCGTTCCGGGAGTACCCGATCAACGACAAAGCGCCTTCCACACGCCCAGGTCGGGGACGGGGTTCGCCTCGGTGGAGCCCGACTCGCCGTTGCCCAGCTGGCCGTAGTCGTTGCGGCCCCAGCAGTGGATGCGGCCAGTCACGCTGCGGGCGCAGCTGTGCTCGCGCCCGGCGCTGACCCGCTCGGTCGCTTCGGGCAGATCCACGATCACCGGGCCCGACGGCTTCACGCCGGGCTCGGCCCGCGGCCCCAGCTGCCCGTACAGGTTCGAGCCCCAACAGCTCACGCGGCCGTCGCCGAGCACGGCGCAGGTATGGGCGTAACCCGCGGCCAGCGACGTCGCGTCGCCTTCGAGCGCGACCTTGGTGGGCGCCGGAGTCCACGGACCCGGGGCGCCGAGCTGCGCTTGGTCGTTGTTGCCCCAGCAGGCCACGACGCCGTTCATCAGCGCGCAGGTGTGCGCCGCGCCGACGGCCACGTGCTGCGCAATGACTTGCGTCGGCGCCGGCGTCTCTTGGTTCTGTCCCGGCGGGGTTCCGAGCTGCCCGACCTCGTTGTTGCCCCAGCAGTGCAGCTTGCCCACCGCGGGGACCGCGCAGGTGTGCGCGAGCCCCACGCCCAGCTCCAGGATGTCGGCCTTCCACTCGACGGGCGAGGGCACGTTGACGCCGAGGAGGGGACACGACCCCGAGCCGAGCTGCCCGCTCTTGCAAAGCCCCCAACAGCGCGCGCCCCACGAACCCAGCGCGCAACTGTGGGCGATGCCCGCGACCACCGCCACCGCCGGCTGCGCTTGCGGCGTGGCCAAGGGCAGCTCGACCGGACCGGGCTCTTTCGCGCCCCCCACGCCGAGCTGCAGCCCCTGGTTCGAGCCCCAGCACCAGACCGAGCCCTCGGGGCTCTTCACCGCGCAGGTGTGGTCTTCCCCCGCGGACACGTACGCCGCCGGCTGCACGCTCGGATCGACCTCGACCGGCGAGGCATAGCTCTGGGTCGCGGTCTTGCCGTTTCCCAGCTGTCCGTCGCGGGCGTCGCCCCAGCAGCGAAGGCTGCCGTCGCTGCGGAGCGCGCACGAGTGGAACTGCCCGAGCGCGAGCTGAGTCACGCACTCGGGCACGCACGCGTTGGCCCTGTCGCTCGGCGCGTTCGCGCCATAGCGGCGCTTGGTGCCGGCGCACTCGTCGTCGGCAAAGCTGCAATACCCGCTGGCCTCGCACAGGCCCTGCTCGCTGCCCTTCACGCACGCCTGGTCGTCGTCGCAGCGGAACGGCAGGTCGTCGATGCTGCACGCGGGCACCAGCACCAGCAGCGCTGCGAGTCGGAGCCTTCGCATCAGAACGCCCGCCCGAAGCTCACCCCCGCGTGCGCGGGTCCGAGCGAGAGGCCCACCCGCGGGCCCGCTGGCTCGCGGAGCGTGTAACGCAAGACCGCCCCGCCGATCAGGGCCAGCCCGCCGGCGCCGACGATCACGCCGGTGGTGCGCTGCCGCTCGGCGCGCTCGAGTCGGGCCTGGTGCTCTGCGTAGTTGTCACTGCCCGGTGCGGCGCCCGCGTCTTCGGCGGTGGACTCATTTCCGTACGACGAGAGCAAGAAGAACCCGCCCACGCCCGTGGCGACGAGGCCGCTGCCGAGCAGCACGTCGCCCAGCACGTCCGAGTACCAGGGCGACGCCTCGACCGGTGGCGCGGGTCGCTTCGGCAGAGGCCCGGGCGGAGCGGACTGCGGTGCGGCGGCAACCGCCGCGGGCGCGGGCGCGAGCGTTGGTGCAGGCGCCGGCGCGGGCGCTCTTGCTGCCAGCTCGTCCTTGCACTTGGCGAGGTTCGCCCGGGCGGCGGCCTCGCGCTCGGGTTCGGGCCCGGTGGACAGAAAGGCCTCGTAGTGCCCTACGGCCTCGGCGCACTTGCCGCCGAGTCGCTCGGCCTGGGCCCGCGCGTACATGAGCTCGGGCTTGGGGTCGATGGCGTAGCCCTTCTCCAGCTCGGCGATGGCCCCGGCGTAGTCCTTCTGCGCGTACAGCTCGAGGCCCCGATCGAGGTGGGCCTTGGCCTTGGGGTCGATGGCACTCCCCCCGGCGTGCGCCGCGCCGGCCGTCAGCAAGAGGGCGAAGGCGAGAGCGAACCGAGCACGCGACACGCGCGGGTCATGTCACGGCGGCAGCGGCGAGTCGAGATCCCACTTCTTGCCCGAAGGCGCCGCGCTGGGCGCAGGGCGCGTGCTCGACGGCTGAGACCGGGGCGGCGGCTCGCCCTTTCGCACCGGCGGCGGCGCGATCGAGGCCGAGGGCGACGGTGCGAAAACCGGCGCGGCCGACGCCACGGGCTCGCGGGTCGGGCTCGGCGGAGCGACGCTCGGGTCGGTGGTGCTGGGCGTGGTGGCCGGGGGCGGCGGGCTGGCGGTGAGCGCGCGCCACGACAGCGCGGCGGCGACCACCAGCGCCACCATCACGCCAAAGAGCCAGGTCCGCGAGCGCTCGATGGGCAGGCCCACGCTGGTGGTCACGACCGGATCGGCGGCAGCGCGGAGCGGCGTGATCGGTCGGGTCTCGTCGCTCTTGGGCGGCGGCGTCGCGTGGGTGGCGGCAGCGGGGAGCGGCGGCAGCGCGAACAGATCCGCGGTGTCTTCGCGCTCGCCGAACAGCTCGCGCATGAAGCTGCCCAGGGTCGCGCTCGAGCTCGCGAGCTGCTCGGTCCGCGCGAACTCGTCCAGCGCCGAACGCAGCTCGCCCGCGGTCGCAAAGCGATCGTCGGGCTTGCGGCTCATCGCCTTCATCACGATCTGCTCGAGCTCGGGGGGGTAGCCCTCGCGTCGCTCGCTGGGCAGCGGCGGCGACTCGTTGACCAGCTTGAAGAGCACGGCAAAGTCGTTGGGCGCCGAGTACGGCCGGCGACCCGTCGTCAGCTCGTAGAGCAACACCCCCAGGCTGAACACATCGCTGCGCCGGTCCACGTCGTGACCCTGCGCTTGCTCGGGCGACATGTAGAACACCGTGCCCTTGACCGCGCCCGTCTCGGTCTCGGTGACGCGCACGGCCGCCTTGGCGATGCCGAAGTCGACGATCTTGACCGCGCCCTCGTAGGTGATCATCACGTTGTTCGGCGAGACGTCGCGGTGCACGGCGCCGATCGGTTGGCCATCTCGGCCCTTCTTGTCGTGGGCGTAGTGCAGGCCGGCCGCCACCTCTTTCACGATGTGCAGCGCCAGCGAGAGGGTCAGGCCACGCTTCTTGCTGCGACACCCCGCGAGCACGCTGGTCAGATCGCGCCCGTGCACGAACTCCATCGTGAAGAAGTAGCTGTCGCCGATCCGGTCGACCTCGTACACCTGCACCACGTTCGGGTGATTCAGGCTGGCGGTCAGGCGGGCCTCGTCCAGGAACATGTCGACGAACTTCTGATCGCTGCCCAGGCTGGGGCGGATCCGCTTGAGCACCACCGCCTTCTCGAAGCCAGCGAGCCCGCTCGAGCGCGCCAGATAGATCTCGGCCATGCCGCCCACTGCGAGCTGTCGAATCACCTGGTACTTCCCGAGCAAGGTGCCCGGGGCGAGGGGGGTGTCGGCGATCACGGCGCGCGCTCAGCTCCGAAGGCCATGCCGGTGAAGCAGCTTGTAGAGGTACACGCGGTCCATGCCCGCCTCGCGCGCGGCCTTGGACACGTTGCCGCCATGCAGCGCCAAGAGCCCCTCGAGGTAGCGCCGCTCGAACTCGTCGAGCAAGAGCCGCTTGGCCTCGCTGTAAGAGCGACGTGGGTCGATGGCGAAGCCGCTCGGCCCCGTCTCGTCGGCCTCCGACACCGAGAGCGGCTGCTGCAGCACGACGCAGCGCTCCAGGTGATTTCTGAGCTCGCGCACGTTGCCGGGCCAGGCCGCCCGCGCGAGCTGTGCGAGGAAGTCCGGGGCCCGGAGCGGGGCGGCCGCTACCGGATCGAGGCCCATCGCGCCGATGAAGTGCTCGACCAGGACCGGCACGTCGTCCAGGCGCTCGCGGAGCGAGGGCAGGGGGATCTGGACGACGGCCAGGCGAAAGTAGAGGTCCGAGCGGAACGCGCCGGAGTTCACCTGGGCGCGCAGGTCCCGGTTGGTCGCCGCGACCACGCGCACGTTCACCGGTCGGTATTGGTTCTGGCCCAGGCGGCGGATCTCGCGGCGCTCGAGCACGCGCAAGAGCTTGGGCTGCAGATCCGGGGGCAGCTCGCCGATCTCGTCCAGGAACACCGTGCCCCGGTCGGCTTCTTCGAAGGCGCCGATGCGTCGGGCGCTGGCGCCGGTGAACGCGCCCCGCTCGTGGCCGAACAGCTCGCTCTCGAGCAGCGCGGCGGGCATCGCGCTGCAGTCGACCACGATGAACGGCGCCTCGGCGCGGGGGCTCGACCGGTGGATCGACTCGGCGGCGCCTTCTTTTCCGGTGCCGGTCTCGCCCTCGATCAGCACGGTGGCGTCGCTCTCGGCGGCGCGCTCGAGCAAGGCGAAAGCGGCGCGCATCGCCACGCTCGCGCCGACCAGCGTACCGAACTGGGTTCGGCTCGAGATCGGCAGCACGTTCTGCTCCGCGGCCAGGTGAAAGCGCAGGGTGCTGTGCCCGATCTTGATCAGGCTCCCCTCGCGCAGCCCCGCCTTGATCACCGGGACACCGTCGAGCTCGGTGCCGTTCGAGCTGTCCTGGTCCACCAGCCAGTGGCCCCGGGCGTCGGCCCGCACCTCGCAGTGGAAGCGGGAAACCGCGGCATCCTCCAGCACCAGGTCGTTCGAGGCGTGGGAGCCGATGGAGCACCGGTCGGCGCTCGAAGCGACGCTCTTGCCGGTGGCAGGGCCGGCCACTCCGACCACGCGGAAGCGCCGGACGGCGCTCGGCTTGCCCCGAACGCCGATCAGCTCGGTCGCCGGGCGCCGGCTGTCCACCAGCTCCGAGACGTCGATTTCGTCGTCGAGGCCCACGGCCCGGAAGCTACCACGCCTCCCCCGAGCCGCGCCCTCGGGGTATCGTGCGGGGCTGTGTCGTGGCCGTTCCGCCTGTACCTGGGACTCTGGGCGACGGTCACGGTCGTCGCCGTGCTGGTCGCGGTTCGCCGGCGGCGGACGCTTCCGCTCGTGTCGCGTGCCTATGCTCGTGGCCTGACGCGACCCTGGAAGCTGGTCACCTTCACGCTCGCCGCCGGCTTCTTCGTGGTGATCGCGCCGTACAGCGGTGACCCGACCTGGGACGCCGTGGACGCAGCCATGATGAGCGTGCTGACCTATTTGACCGCGCCCTTCAGCGTCGGCACGCTCTACCGTGCGCTCCGTGGCGGCGCTCGAGCTGGGGACGTGTTCGTGGCCGTGGTCGCGTGGCTCTTCTCGGCGAGCTGGTGCTACGACGGCTGGCTGGTGTTCCGCGACGGCCGATACCCCCCGACCTGGGCGTCGAACATCCTCGCGTCGAGCATCCTCTACTTGTCGGCCGGGCTGTTCTGGAGCGCGGCCCACGCCCCCGACCGTGGCGTGGTCTTCGCCTTCATGCTCGACGGGTGGCCCGCGCATGAAGAGGTCTCGAGCAGGCGGGTGTTCTGGGTGGCGGCCGCCTTCGCGCTGCTGGTGGCAGCGATGATGGCGCCCTTCATCGCCAACGCCCTCGGGTTCTAGGGGGGCACGGCCCACCCCCGCGAAATCTTCCCACCCGGCCAACTTTTTGGTAGTCAGATGTAGGCAAGGGTGGTAAACCTACCTCCATGGTCTCACCCGCCATTCGTCTTAGGACCTCCCTTTCTTCGCTGTTTGCCCTTGGTTTCCTGACCTCGCTGGCCGGCGCGGCGCCCCCCAAGCTCCGCCACCAGGCCGACGCCCAAGGCGACGTCTTCGTCCTCGGCAGCACCCTGGCGGTCGACTGCTCGGCCAGCGTGCCGGCGCCGCCCGCGGGCACCACCACCTCATGCGCGACCCAGTCGAACATCGACGACACCGCCCCCGACCTCTACTGGCGCGACACGGTGGCCAACGCGACCATCACCCCCGAGCAGGCTCGCACCAGCGCCACGCTCGTGGTCCCAGCTGGAGCCAAGGTCACCTACGCGCGCCTCTACTGGTCCGCGCTCAAGGTCGGGGCGACGGCCGACAAGACCGTGGTGCTCGACTGGAAGGGCGGACCCACCCAGGGCGTCACCGCCGACGAAAGCTGGACGATTTCCTACGGCTTCGCGAGCCACCCGGACTGGTACTACTACCAGTCCACCGCCGACGTGACCGACTACGTCTCGAAGTGGGGCGGCGGCGACTTCCGCGTCACGGGCGTCGAGGCGCTGCCGCTGGTCGGCATCGAGGTCGATCGCGCGTTCTCGGCCTGGAGCATGGTCGTCTTCTACGAGAAGGCCGGTGACGAGCTCCGGAACCTGGCGTTGTTCGACGGCTTCACCTCGATCGATCCCGGCATCGCCGGGCAAGAGAAGGCCGAGGTCACGCTCTCGGGCTTCCTGGTGCCGCCGGGCTTCTCGGCCAAGATGACCGCGTTCACCTATGAGGGTGACAAAGCCTACACCGGCGATTTCTTCACCTTCAACGGCCAGAAGCTGACGGACGCCGAGAACCCCCTCGACAACTTCTTCAACGCGTCGCGCAGCTATCTGGGCACCGCCGTCAGCGGCAGCGCCGACGTGCCCAAGCTGTCGGGCAAGCCCGGCACCATGGCGGGCTTCGATCTCGACACCACCAACGTCACCAGCCTGGTCAAGGCCGGCGACAAGTCGGCCAAGGTCGGTGCCGCGTCCGATCTGGACATCTTCCTCCTGGGCGGCTTCGTCACCTCGCTGACCAACAAGGCGCCCGACTTCCTCGAGTTCGACAAGAAGGCCACCGACGTCAACGGCGGTGCGCTCCTCACCGGCGACGTCGTCGAGTTCGTGCTCACCGCGAAGAACAGCGGCAACGATGCCGCGATCGGCAGCGTGCTCACCGACGTGATCGATTCCGGCTTCGACTTCGTGCCCGGCAGCCTCGAGATCGTCAGCGGTCCGAACGCCGGCGTGAAGACCGACGCCAAGGACACGGATCAAGGCGAGTACGACGCCGCCAAGAAGACCCTGACGGTGCGCCTCGGGACCGGCGCGAACGGCACCACCGGCGGCACGGTCTCGGTCGGCACCGCCCTCAGCGTGAAGTTCCGCGTGAAGGTCACGGCGCTGACCGGCAGCCTCGAGAACCAAGGCAAGATCGAGGCATCGGGGCAGTCCGGCGGGCCCCTGAAGAGCTGGCTGTCCGACGGCGACCCCGTCACCGTGGGCCAGCAGCCCACCAAGGTCACGATTCAAGAGTGCGACACGGACAAGAACTGCCCGGTCGCCAAGCCCCACTGCGACGCCACCACCAAGACCTGTCAGCCGTGCAAAACCGACGCCGACTGCAGTGACCCGAAGGCGCCGGCGTGCCAGGCCGACGGGACCTGCGGCGAGTGCTCGAAAACCAACACCTCGCTCTGCCCGAACGACAAGCCCGCGTGTAACCCCTACACCGGCAAGTGCGCGGTGTGCGATCCGGATGACGACTCGAAGTGCACCGGCAACCCGAACGGTCCGGCCTGTCGCGTGGGCGCGGGCAACGAGACCTTCTGCGGCTGCGAGAAGGACAGCGACTGCGGCAATGCGACCAGCGGCAAGGTCTGCGACACCCTCAAGACCCAGATCTGCATCGACGGTTGCCGCGGCACCGACGGCAACGGCTGCCCGACCGGTCTCGAGTGCACCAGCAAGGACGAGACCATCGGGAAGTGCGTGCCCATCCAGGGCAACACCGGCGGCACCGGCGGCACCGGCGCGACCGGTGGCATCGGCGCCATGGGCGGCACCGGCGCCACGGGTGGCGCGAGCGGCGACGACGACTCGGGCGACGACGGCGGCTGCGGCTGCCGCGTCCCGAACGCCGAGCGCGAGCCGCGCGGCGCCCTCTACACGATCCTGCTCGGCCTGAGCCTGCTCGCCCTGCGTCGCAGGGCCGGCGCTCGCAAGCCGAGCTGACTGCCCCCTCGAGCAGGGAGGCGACCCGCTCACACGGATCTGGCCCGAGCGCCACGTCACGAGCGAGAGCCGGTCGCCTCCCTGCCTCGAACCTCTCTGCCCCCCGTGGCCCGCGGGACGCTGCTAGCATCGCTACGGTGACCAGAGCTCGACGCACGCGAACGGCAGCCGGGCTGGCGCTCGCGCTGGTCTCGGCCTGCGAGCTCGAGCGACTCGGGAGCGGGCCGCTGGCCGCGGAAGACGCGGGCTCGGACGCCGGCGCCGGCGGGGTGTTCGACGACGCAGGGTTCGGCGGCACGGGCGGCCAGGCCGAGGCGGAGGCGGAGGCGGCGAGCCCGCTGCCCTACGGCTACCGGCGGCGGCTGACGCTCACGCCCGGCGCGAGCGGCGTGCCCGTCGGGGCGTCGATCCGGTTCGAGCTCGACCATCGGGCGCTGGTGCTCGCCGGCAAGGCCCGCGGCGACGGCAACGATCTGAGGTTGTTCTTCAAGGGGGACGGCGACAGCCAAGAGATCCACCGGGTGCTCGACCTCGCCTCGGGGTGGGATCGCGCCGATACGAGGATCTGGTTCCGGGTGCAGGCGCCCATCGGACCCGAGCCCGGCGGCGCGTACTACCTGTACTACGGCGACCCGCAGGCGACCGAGGCGCTGGATGATCCTCGTGAGGTTTACGCGGCCTTCGACGACTTCGACGGGACGGGGATCGCGCCCGAGTGGAAGGGGGAGGCGATCGGTGCTGCGCAGGGGACCTTCACCGTGAAGGGTGGCGTGCTGCGCATCGAGGGAAAGACCGGCGACATCTGGGACAACGGCGACGACTTCCTGTTTCTGTTTCGCACCCTGACCGGCAACTTCGTCGCCGAGGCGCGGGTCTCGGCATCGGGCGGCACCGCCGCGGGCTGGGCGAAGCTGGGCGGCGTGATGGTGCGCGCGACTACCGACAAGGCCTCGATGAACCGGGTGATCGCGCCGGTGAACGGCAGCAAGGCGATCACCAGCTCGTATCGACTCGGTGCGGGCGCAGCCACCGAAGAGAGCGCGAAGAGCGGCCCGAAGCTCATTCCGCAAGTGGTGCGGATCGCGCGGCGCTTCGACGTGACCCGCTCGTGGCACTCTCCGGACGCCGTCGACTACTCCGAGCTCGGCGCCGAGCAGACCTTCCAGAGCCCGCTGCCCGACACGGCGCTGGTCGGGATCCCGCTGGCGAACCTCTCGCCGGCGTCCGGCTGGGTCGAGATCGACTGGTTTAGGGCGTGGCGTTGGTACGACCACGAGCCCGCGCTCGCGCTCGAGCCCGAAGAGCCGGGGCCGTTCCTGCCATAGCGAAATCTTCCGGCGCAGCTAAAAAACACCTGCGGTTTCAAGCATTTGCCAGGTGTAATCCGAGGTGGGTTGGTGTAGCTTCATGGGGTTGCCATGAGCTACTTCCCCGACTGGAGCGCGGACGACGACGACCTGACGCGGACCCGGAAGTGGGACGGCGGCGAGCGGTTCGAGCGGGAGATCACCGACGTCATGGTCCATCCGGACTTCGCGGCCGGGTCGGTCACCGAAGAGATGCCGATCCCGGCTTGGGTCCAACCCACGCTTCCGCCTCCGCACGCGCTCGTCGAGGCTTTCCCGTCCCAGCCTGGACGGTTCGAATCCGCCCCGAACCACCCGCGGTTGCACTCTGCGCCGCAGCTCGCCGTTGGCCGCAAGCCCTACGACTCCGAGACCAGCGTGAGCACCTGGAAGAAGACGGTGCCGGCGCTGCGCCAGATGATCGGATTGCCGATCGTTCCGGGCTGGCGGAAGACCCCCCTTCCGCCCGCGCCCTCGCGGTGGCCCGAGCCGGTGTCCCAGGTCGTGGCGGCGCCGTCGCGGCTCTCGCCGTGGGTCTCGATCGCGATGGCGGTGTGCCTGGTGGCCATGGTCTTGATGGCGATCGTCGGGCTCGGGTCGCGGGCTCGCGAAGCGTCGCGTCGAGCTCACATCCGCGTGGTGAGCGCGACCGCACCGGACGGCACCGCCGTCACGGACGGACGAGTCTTCGTGGACGGTGGCGCCGAGTGCGACGGCACTCCGTGCGAGCTCGAGCTGACGCCAGGCGTGCACTGGATCACCGTTCGCGCTCCTGGTTTCGAGACGCCGCCGTCGCGCTCGGTGAACGCCGGGCTCGAGGGCGAGCCGACGAGCGTGGCGTTCGACCTGGTTCCCGGCCGCGAGCCTCCGCCGGTCGTCGCGGCCGCGCCTGCGCCGCCCGTTCCGGCGCCGGCCCCGTTGGCGCTCGCCGCCGTGGCGCAGCCCGCGCCTCCTGCGCCGCCGGCCGAGGCAGTCGCGGCCGCCGTACGCCCGGCCCAGAGCCCGCGCCCCGCGCTCGTGCCCCCCGCGGCCTTCGGCGCGCGCCTGAACGTCAACTCGATCCCCGCGTCCACCGTGGTCGTGGACGGCCGTCCCGCTGGCCAAACCCCGGTGATGGGCCTGAAAGTGAAGCCTGGCCCCCACACCGTCGTCTTGATTGGTCCCGGCGGGAAACGCGAGGTGCGGAGCACCGCGGTCGGGGCGGGGAAGACGGCGACGGTCGCCGTGCGGTTCTGAGCGGAAACCCGAGACGAGAACCGTTGGCAGACGCGGTGCGGCATGGTAGACGCGCGCTCGTCCGACGAGGTCCTGCCCATGCGGCCAGCGTCCCTCTCGGGCCCGAATAAGAGAAAAGGCCAGCCATGGAGACCACCCAGGGAGCAAAGGGCAAGATTACTCAGGTCATCGGTCCGGTCGTGGACGTCGAGTTCCCGCCGGGCAAGCTGCCCAAGATCCTGAACGCTCTGACCGTCAGCAACCCCAACATCTCGACCGAGAAGCACAACTTGGTGCTCGAGGTCGCGCAGCACCTGGGGGAGAGCGTGGTGCGGGCCATCGCCATGGACGCCTCCGAAGGGCTCGTTCGCGGCTCCGAAGTGATCGACACCGGCAGCCCGATCATGATGCCGGTCGGTCCCGCGACCCTCGGGCGAATCATGAACGTGGTCGGCAAGCCGGTGGACGAGCGCGGGCCGGTCGACGCCAAGATGCGGTGGCCGATCCACCGGCCCGCCCCGGCGTTCGTCGATCAGAGCACCACGGTCGAGGTGTTCGAGACCGGCATCAAGGTCATCGACATGCTCGCTCCCTACCGCAAGGGCGGCAAGATCGGCCTCTTCGGCGGCGCCGGCGTGGGCAAGACGGTGCTCATCCAGGAGCTGATCAACAACGTCGCCAAGGCGCACGGCGGCGTGAGCTGCTTCGCCGGCGTGGGTGAGCGCACCCGTGAGGGCAACGACTTGTTCCTGGAAATGCAGGAGTCCAAGCTCGAGACCGGCGAGCCCGTGCTCTCCAAGACGGCGCTGGTGTTCGGCCAGATGAACGAGCCGCCGGGCGCCCGCGCGCGCGTGGCCCTCTCTGCCCTGACCGCCGCCGAGTACTTCCGCGACGAAGAGGGGCAAGACGTGCTCTTGTTCGTGGACAACATCTTCCGCTTCACCCAGGCCGGCTCGGAGGTGAGCGCGCTCCTCGGCCGCATGCCGAGCGCCGTGGGTTACCAGCCCACCCTCGCCACCGAGATGGGCGCGCTCCAAGAGCGCATCACGTCGACGACCAAGGGGTCGATCACCAGCGTGCAGGCCATCTACGTGCCGGCCGACGACTTGACGGATCCCGCGCCCGCCACCGCGTTCGCGCATCTCGATGCGACCACGGTGCTCTCGCGCAGCATCGCCGAGCTCGGTATCTACCCGGCTGTCGATCCCCTCGACTCGACCAGCACCATGCTCGACCCGCAGATCATCGGCGACGAGCACTATCAGGTCGCGCGCGGCGTGCAGCAGACGCTGCAGAAGTACAAAGACCTGCAGGACATCATCGCCATCTTGGGCATGGACGAGCTGAGCGAAGACGACAAGATGACGGTGGCGAGGGCGCGCCGCATCCAGCGCTTCTTGTCGCAGCCGTTCTTCGTGGCCGCTCAGTTCACCGGCATGGTCGGCAAGTACGTCCCGCTGAAAGAGACGATCGCTGCCTTCAAAGAGATCCTGTCCGGCGCGCTCGACGACCTGCCCGAGCAGGCCTTCTACATGGTCGGCAACATCGAAGAGGCCAAGGCCAAGGCTCAGCAGCTCAAGAGCGTTTCCTGATCCGAGCGGGCGTCATGGCAGCGCAGACCATCACCTTGGAAATCGTCACGCCCGAGGGCGTGGCCCTCAGCGAAGAGGTCCACGACCTCACGGCGCCCAGCGTCGAAGGCGAGTTCGGTGTCCTTCCCGCGCACCGCCCGCTGCTCGCGGCGCTGAAGACCGGCATCGTCAGCTACCACCAAGAGGGCGAAGAGCACTGGGTGGCGGTCGGCGCCGGCTTCATCGACGTGGCCGACGAACGCGCGGTCTTGCTCACCGATCGCTTCATCCGCAAGGCCGACGTCGACCCGGTCCGCGCGCGTCTCGAGCTGAAAGAGGCGGACGAGGCCCTCGACCAGTACACCGGCGAGCCGGGCACGCCCGAGCATGCCGCGCTGATCACCAAAGAGCTCTGGGCCGCCACCGAGCTCGAGCTCTACGGCGATCCCCCGCCCGCCACCGTCCGCACCTTCCAAGAGTTCCAGCTGGTGCCGCACCAGAGCTACCTCGCGGAGGCGATGCCGCTCTCGGAGGCCATCGTGGAAGAGGAAGCGGCGGTCGACGAGAAACACGAACGCGAAGGCTGAAGCGCCGCCGGATTTGCCCCGGGCCTCGACCCGTGGTTTGACTCGGGCATGCGCAAGCTCTCGCTCTGGCTGGTTCCGTGGCTCGCGCTCGCCTGCGCGGCCCAGCTGCCGAGCGCCACGCCCCTGGGCGAGGGGCCCCTCGCGAAGGCCGAGGCCCTGGCCGCGGCCAAGGCACTGGCCGCGCGGGAAGCGAAAGCGAAGGGCAAGCCGGGCCCGCCGGTCACCCCACCCCCGCCCGCCCCGGTCGCGCCGCCACCGGTCGCACCGCCCCCGTCGGCGACCGCCGAGGCGCCCAAGCCTGGTGCCCCCGCGCCCAAGTCGCCGGGTGCGAAGCCGACGGCGGTGGTGGTCTACGCCGGCGAGTACGTCGGCAGCGACACGTCGGTCTACAAGATGGCCGGCACCGAGCGCTCGGAGAAGGACGACAAGGCTCGCACCCGCGTCGACGGCAGCGGCGCCGAGATCGCCGTGAGCTTCATCGACAGCGGCACCGGCAAGGACATCTGCACGCTCAAGGCCAAGACCAACGGCAAGACCGCCAGCTTCACCGCCGGCCAGAAGTGCTGGGGCAACGACGGCCCCGGAATGACGGGCACCCTGACCCAGGGCACCGCCACCTTCGAGGACAAGAAGCTGACCATCGACGCGGACTTCGACATCGAGGTGGGCGGCGGGGAGTCGTTCTCGATGAGCGGGAAGCTGCACTACCACTTCGAGGGCGCTCGAAAGTAGCGGCGAGAGCGTGGCGAACTTCGATCAAGAGACCGTCATCACCGAGGTCGGCAAGCGGGGGCCGCCGACTGCCCCTGGCAACGACTCGTTGGTGGTGATCTACGCCAAGGACGAGGGGATGCGGGGCAAGCGCTTCAAGCTCGAGAAGAGCCCGCTCACCATCGGCCGCGTCCAAGACAGCGACATCGTGCTCGACGACGACGCGGTGTCGCGCCGGCACGCGCAGATCGAGCAGCGCGAGACCGCGTGGTTCGTCGTGGACGTCGGCTCGCGCAACGGGACGCTGCACAACGAGGGCGAGCTGGCGCGCGAAGCAGCGCTCGCCCACGGGGACCGCATCAAGGTCGGCTCCACCATCTTCAAGTATTTGACTGGCGCCGACGCCGAGAGCGCCTACTTCGAAGAGGTCTTCAAGCTGACCATCACCGACGGGTTGACGCAGGTGAACAACCGCCGGCACTTCGACGAGACCCTCGAGCGTGAGTACCTGCGTGCCCGCCGCCACCGACGGCCGCTGGCGCTCTTGGTCCTCGACATCGACCACTTCAAGAAGATCAACGACCAATACGGGCACCTGGCCGGCGATCACGTCTTGCGCGAGCTCGCGGGTCTGGTCCAGAGCCGCGTGCGCCGCGACGAGACTGTGGCGCGCTACGGCGGCGAAGAGTTCGTGGTGCTCTTGCCCGAGACCACCCTCGAAGGCGCCGTCTCGTTGGCCGAGAACCTGCGGGCCCGCATCGCCGCGCACAGCTTCGTCTTCCAGAGCACGACCATCCCGGTCACGGTCAGCATCGGGTGCGCGGCGGCGATCGAGGCCGACACCACCGCGCCGGATCTCTTCCGGCGCGCCGACGAGCTCTTGTATCGGGCCAAGAAGGGCGGCCGAAACCGCGTGTGCTCGTAGGCGGACAGAGTGAACCGCCAAGGCGCCAAGGGCGCCAAGGGCGCCAAGAAGCTGGGGCTGGCGAATCCGAGGCAGAGCAGACCGGCCACAGGTGTGACACCTGATGAGGTCAGGCCTTGGCGCTCTCCGCGTCTTGGCGGTTGGTCTTCTCCCGGGCCGCTTCGGCGCCCTACTTGCCGCTCTGTTTTCCCAGGACGGGCTCGCGCTTGCGGGCGGCGGCGTCGTAGATCACGACGCTGCGGTCGAGGGCGACCTCGCCGTCGACGAACACGCGGATCTTCCAGCTGCCGAGCGGGTCGCCGGGTTTCATCGCAAGCTCGCGATCGAGCACCGTCATGCCGACCCGCGCCTGGGACTCCCCGAGCTCGACCGCCCGGCCTCGGCCCCGGGGACCCGGCCGATCGATCTCCCACCTGATCTCTGCCGGTCGCGCGAGCGGCTGGTGGAAGGTCAACCGAAAGCCCTGGGTCTGGCGGTTGCGATCGAGCGTGAAGGGGATCTCCTGGCGCTCTTGCACCTGGCCCCCGAAGAACACGCCGAGCTCGGCGCGCGCCACCGGTCCCTGGGGCGCTGCCGGTCGGTCGCAGGCAGCGGCGCAGGCGAGCGCCAGCCCCACCAGCAGTGCGCGACGGGTGAGGGTCACGCTCCGAGCTCCTCGGCCATGCGCGCGAAGTCCGCGACGGACAGCACCTCTCCGCGCAGATCCAGATCGATGCGTGCACGCTGGGCGGCGGCGGCGACGGCGCTGCTCTCTTTTCCGCACACGCCGCGCCACGCGTTGACCAGCTTCTTGCGGCGCTGGGCGAAGGCCGCCCGGACCAACCCGCGGAAGGCCTCGGTCTCGGGCACGGGCGTGGCCAGCGGCTCGAGCACCAGCACCGCCGAGTCGACGTTGGGCTGCGGGTGAAACGCGCCACGACGGACCAGCAGCGCACGTTTCGGCGCGAACTGCGCCTGGACGAACACGCTGAGGGCGCCCCAGGCTTCGGAGCCGGGCGCCGCGGCCACTCGGTCGGCCACCTCGAGCTGAACCAGGTACACCACACGGTCGAGGTTCCGGGCCCGCTGGGTGGCCAGGGTGAGCAGCGGCCCGGTGATGTTGTAGGGCAGGTTTCCAGCGAGCACGTGGGGGCGCGGGTGCTCGCCGGCGAGCGCGACCGGATCCACCTCTTTGGCGTCGCCCTCGACGATCCGCAGGCGGCCCTCGCCGATCGCCCCGCTGAGCTTCTCCTCGAGGGCGGGGATCAGGTCGCGATCGCGCTCGACGGCGACCACGTACGCGGCACGCTCGAGCAGCGGGGAGGTGAGGGCGCCGAGGCCCGCGCCCAGCTCGATCACCGTGCCGCCGGGCGGGGTCGTCGCCAGCTCGGCGATGCGGCGGGCAAGGGTCGGGTCGTGCAAGAAGTTCTGCCCGAAGTGCTTCTTGGCCCGGAGCCCGCGCGCGGCCAACTGGGCCTTGGGGCCGTGCTCGCGCTCCGTCATCACCGAACGGACCTAACGGACGAGCGGCCGCGTTGTCACCTTTGTCGCATCCGGAAGCACTTACGGAAGCTCCCCCGCGCTCGGCGCCGTGGGCAGCGCGGCGCCGCGGGGAACGGCGCGCTCGACCCGGATGCCCTGGCGCCTGAGCTCGTGCTCGCCGCGCTCTTGGGCGACCAGCGCGCGGATGCGAACTGCGTCGCCGACCGCGCCCATGCTCTCGCTGCCGGCCGTCGGGATGCCCGGCTCGAGGCGCATCGAGAGCCACCTGAGGTCGATGCTGCGCCGCGGGAAGCGCGCCAGGGCCGCGGCGAGCTCGGGGCGGGCCGCCACGTCGGGCGCGACCGACCACACGTAGACCACGCTCGCGCGGGGCTTGTCCCGGGTCACGCGCTCCAGCGCCGCCGCCAGGCGCGCGTCGGTGCGAGGTCGCTCGGCTTCCAGTCGGGGCGGCGACGACATGCCGAAGGCAGCCAGGTAGCTGCGCAGGGAACGATCGCGGGCGGCTTCGGCCCAGACCGCGGCCGACGGAAACGGCGACCGCGCCTTCACGCGCTCCACGCGCCGCGCCACGCGGTCCAGATCGCTCGGACGCACCCGGGCCGCGGCGGCGGGGTCGAGCGGTCGCATGTGCTCGAGCACCCGCATCGCGACGTCCACTTCGTCCAGATCGCTGCGGTCCGAGTCGAACGTGCCCGTGGCGTGCGCCAGGGCGACCATCATCTCGATGCCGTGCGCCGGCCCCCGCGCCGGCGGCATCCACGCCAAGCGGCGCGCCCCCAGCACACCGAGCCCCACGCGATCGCCTCGGCCCAGGTGGCGCATGGCCACCGCCGCGACCTCGTCGATGGCCAGGTCGAGGGGCGAGAGGCCGAGCTCGCCGGACCACAGCTCGACCGAAGCGTCGAGCAGGATCCACACGACGTCCCGCTCTTCGCGCTCGTAGTCGCGGACCATCAGCGTGCCGCGCCGGGCCGACGCTTTCCACGCCACGCGCTTGAGCGCGTCGCCCGGCCGGTGCTCCCGCAGCTCGCGCAGCTCCATGCCGTCGCCCGAGAGCGGCCCGGGGCGCCCCTCGTCGGCGACCATGCGACTTCTGCCGCCGCGCGGCGAGCGCATCGTCAGCACGAAGGGTCGTGGCAAGACCTCGATGCCGAAGGGGTTGGCGAAGGTGAGGGGGACTTCGTAGAGTCCCGGGCTGCCGCGCACCTCGAGCGAGAGGCCGTGCAGCCCGTGGCGCCCGACGCGAGGCGACTTCACCTTCACCACCGCCCGCAGGCGCCCGCCGGCCGGCACCTCGCCCTCGGCAGGCTCGATCTCGACCTCGAGGTTCGGTGACGCCACGACGCGCAATCCGACGTAGCGCGCCGCGCGCGTGTCGCGGTTGCGCACCTCGGCTTCGAGCTCGAGCACTTCGCCGCGAGCGACTCGCCGAGTTCGGGGCTCGGTGCGCCACAGCATCTCGAAGCCCGCCGCCCGCACCCGCGCCACGCCCACCGCGGTCACCGCGCGCGCCACCGCGAGCCCGACCAAGAGTGCGCCGCCCCAGGCCACCACCGCCGCCTCTTGCGCGACCAGGCCGACCCCGACAGCCAGCACGCCAGCGACGGCGAGATCCACGGCGGTGCGGGTGGGGTGAAGGTGCACGTGAGCGAGCCTACTTGAAATCGCCGAGCGAAGCCCCGAGCTGACCACAGAAGGGCGAGGTCTTGCCCACGCACAGCTCCAGGGCGCGGCGCCGGAGCGCACCGGCGGCCTCGGGGCTCGGTTTCACCCCGAGGCCGCGCTCGTGGAGAAGCGAGAGATCGAGACAAGCTTGGGCGTCCCGCGCGACGCAGCGCTCGTCGAGCAGCGACAGCGCGAGGGAACGATAGAGCCTTGCCTTGGCGGCGTCGGCCCGGATGCCGCGACCGGCCTCGAAGGCGCGCGCGGCGGCCGAGCACGAGGCCGGCTGGCGAAAGGCACAGCGCTTCTCGAGCTCGACCACCGGCACGCGGTCGAGCTCGTCGCCCTCGTCCGGCGCGACCCCGGGCGCGCTTGCGGTCGGGGTCGGGCTCGGGCTCGGCGTGGGCACCGGCACGGGGCTCGCCACGGGCGGGCCGGCGGGCGGCCGGCCCGCGGCTACCCTTTCCGGCGTCGGTGCCGGGCCCCCGGTCATGACGGGCGTCACGTCCGACCGCGTCGGCGCCGGTCCGGGTGCAGGCGGACCGGAACAGAGCGCCGCCAGCGTGCCGACGACGACGCCCGAGACGATCGCCGCCGTGGTCGCTCCGCGTGCGCTCGTCATGGTCCCGACGCCGATGATCGCACAACAGGACGCGCCGCGAGTCTGCTAAAAGCGAGGGTCTGTCGACCGCTGCCCGAATCGCCGCGGCCTTCGCCGCTGCCCTGCTGCTCTGTCCGGCCGTCGTCGGCGCAGCCCCGACCAGCTATTCCGCGTACGAGCGCGAGACCCTCGATGCCGCGCTCGAAGAAAAGCAGGGTCGAGTCGATCCCCAGCCCGAAGGCAAAGAGATCGAGAGCATCGAGATCGTCACCCTGGAAGTGATCGAGGACCGCGACCCCGTCCCGAACTTCTTCAACGTGTTCCACGCCACCACGCGCAAGGGCGTGATCCAGAGCGAGCTCTTGTTCGACCCGGGGCAGAGGTACGAAAAGCGCCTGATCGAGGAGTCGGCTCGCAACTTGCGCAAGCGTCGCCAGCTCTCGCTGGTGCTGATCGTCCCCATGGTCGGGAGCACGCCCGACAAGGTGAAAGTGCTGGTGATCACGAAGGACGTGTGGAGCCTTCGCCTCAACACCAATTTGCAGGTCTACGAGGGGAACCTGCTGAAGCTGCTGCTCCAGCCGGCAGAAGAGAACATGTTCGGGACCCACACCATGCTGGGTGGCCTGTTCATCCTCGATCTCGACACCTATTCGTTCGGTGGCCAGTACATGGATCGGCGCGTCGCCGGCAGCCGCATCCAGTCGGTGGTCAGCGCGAACCTGATCGTGAACCGCGAGACCGGCGCGCCCGAGGGGTCGTTCGGAACGCTGTTCTACGGCCAGCCGCAGTACTCGGTGGACTCGAAGTGGTCGTGGAAGACCTTGCTGGTCTGGTACGACGAGATCTTTCGCAGCTTCGTCGGGACCAACCTGCGGACCTTCGACTCGGAGACCACGCAGAGCGACGATGCCGTCCCCTATGTGTACGACGCGGCCCGTTGGTTCTCGGCCTACTCCGTCACGCGCAGCTTCGGATCTCGTTTCAAGCACGACCTGTCCACCGGCCTCGAGATCGATCGCCGCCACTACCGCCTGCGCGACGCCGACCTCTACGTGCCGAGCGCCGTGGCGGACTTCGAGTCGAGCGAGATGCCCGTGTCGGACACCCGGGTCAGCCCTTTCGTGCAGGTGCGGAGCTACTTGGCCGACTACCACCGGGTGCACGACTTCGAGAGCCTGGGGCTCGAAGAGGACTTCCGTCTCGGGCACGAGGCGGTGGTGCGCGTCTACCCGGCGTCGCGCGACGTCGCGTCCACTCGAGACATGCTCGGCACCTACGCGGCGCTGGGCTACAGCGTGCCGCTGGGCTCGGGCATCGCGCGCGGTATCGTCGCGTCGACGATCGAGAAGTCGACCCGGGCCCAGACCGACGCCAGCGTGCAGGTCGGTGCGCGGCTGGTCACGCCGCGGATCGGTTTCGGACGGTTCGTCTACGACGGCGTGCTCCTCAACCACTACGAGAACTACCTCAACGAGCGGCTCACCGTCGGTGGCGACGGCCGCTTGCGTGGGTATCCCCCCGCGGCGTTCATCGGAAAGGACGCGATCGCCAGCAACCTCGAGTTCCGGACCCAACCCGTGTCGCTCTTCAGCGTGCAGGTCGGCGGCGCGGTGTTCTACGACGCCGCCGACGCGTTCGAGGGCATGCGGGACCTGCGCCTCAAACACGCGACCGGCGTCGGCCTGCGCACGGTGTTCCCCCAGGCCGAGCGCATCGTGTTCCGGGCCGACTACGGCGTGCCGGTGACCGGATCCGGCTTCGTGTTCCCGGGCTCGCTGTTCATCGCGTTCGGGCAGGCCTTCGGGATGCCGACGCTGCCCTCGCCCACGCTGGAAACCGAATACCGCGAATAATTCGCTACAAATCCGAAGGTGCTGGACGAGTGGGCATGAGATGCGAAACTCTCTTGTCTGCGCGTTTCGAGGTGGCCGATGAATTCAGCGAACACAGCGCCGATGGATGTCCTGACCGACGTGCTCCAGACCGTGCGGGTCTCGTCGGTCTGCTACGGCCGTGTCGAGCTCGGGGCGCCCTGGGGCGTGAGGGTGCCCGAGAGCGACGCCGCGTCGTTCCACGTGCTCCTGCGCGGAAACGCCTGGCTCGAGGTCGAGGGCGCTCGCGAGCCGGTCGCGCTGGCGAGCGGAGATCTGTTCGCGCTGCCCCACGGGCGCGCGCACGTGCTGCGCGACTCGCTCGACACCCCCGCCCGACCCCTCGAGGAGATCGTCGGCGGCTCGGACGTGTGCTCGACCGGCACCGTCAAGGTGGGCGGCGGGGGCGCCGCCGCGACGCTGGTCTGCGGCGCCTTCCAGTTCGAGGACCGCAAGCACAACCCGCTCTTGAACGTGCTTCCGCCGCTGATCTTGATCAAGGGCGAGGAGGGTCGTGCGGTGCACTGGCTCGAGCCCACGCTGCAGTTCATGGCCTGCGAAGCGGCTTCGGCCCGACCCGGCGCACGCACGGTGGTGAGCCGCCTCGCCGACATCCTCTTCATCCAGATCGTGCGCGGCTTCTTGAGCTCGACCCCCGAGAGTCAGCGGGGGTGGCTGCGAGCGCTGACCGAGCCACAGATCGGCGCGGCGCTCGGGCTGATCCATCAAGATCCGCGCACGCCCTGGACGGTCGCGATGCTCGCGTCGAAGGTCGGCATGAGTCGCTCGACCTTCGCCGGCCGCTTCGCCGAGCTGGTGGGCGAGCCGCCGCTCCACTACGTGACACGTTGGCGGATGCAGCGCGCCGCGGCTCTGCTTCGCGACGGGCGCGCCACCCTGGCCGACATCGCCGATCGCGTCGGATACGAGTCGGAGGCCGCCTTCAGCAAGGCCTTCAAGCGGTGGGTGGGCGCGGCTCCCGGCGCGTACCGAAGAGCCTCCCGCGACAACGGCGCGGGCAGCGCCGAGCACGCGCCGCACTGAAGCGCGCGCTGCCCGGTCAGCTCGCCGGCGGCGAGGCCTTCGCCTTCTCTTCGGCCTTCTTCTTCAGACCGTCGAAGGCCTGCTGGTACTCGTCGGCCAAGAGCTGGTTCTTCTTTTCGACCTCGTCGAGCAGCTTCTGCGCTTCGGCGGTCTCGGTGTCGATCCGGCCCTTGGCCTTCTCGGCCGCTTCGAAGCGGGCCTGCGCCCGCTTCCGATCGCCTTCCGAGCGCTTGGTGTCGGCGGCGGCCTCTTTGCTCTCGCTGAGGGTGCGGTCCAGCGTCGACTTCACGTCGCTCGATTCGGCCATCAGCTCGGTGAGCTTGCGGCGGGTCATGGGGCCCGCCACCCGCACCAGATAGCTGGTCAGGCTGATCTCGTCGGCCTGCTTCTCCAGCTTCTCGCGGTTCGGCTTGCCGAGAGCGTCCTCGTGCTCGTCGATCAAGCGGTGCGCCTCGTTGCGTTCGCGCAGGCGCTTCTCGAGCTGCTTCTCCACCGACTTCTCCAGGGCGACGCTGGTGCTTCCGAACAGCTCGACCGTGCAGCCCTTCTGCTTGGCGGTGTACTGCGCCGCGCCGCCGACCTTCTTGTTGATCTCGGCCTTCTCGTCGCTGAAGAAGGTGGCCACCGTGTCCGTCTCTTGGCGGCGCTCAACGTACTCCTGGCTCTTGCCGGCAAGATCGGCGGCCTCGTACACCTTCAGCACGTCGGCCCACGAGGTCTTGTCCAGCTCCGCCGGGAACCCGGCGAACGCGCCCATGCTGCGGCGCGCGCGCCCTTCGTCCTCGGAGAAGCGCGCTCGTGCCTTGGCCAGCTCGTCCGGGTAGCGGGCGGCATAGCCGGGCTGGTCGCTCGACGGCGAAGCAATCGCGGTGCTGTCATTCTTTTGACACGCGACACCCAGCGCGAAGACGGCCAGCGCGGCCCAGCTCAGTCGGCTCGACATGCAGGGAAGTAGAGTCCCCCGGGCGGGCGGGGGTCAACCCGGTCGGGCCTTCGGGCAGGTCAGACCGGGCGGACGGCGCGCCGGTGACCGACTTTCGCCAACGCTTCGTCGATGATCGAAGCCCGCGCCCGGGTGTCACCCTCGAGCTCGGGCACCAAGATCAAGCGGTGAGCGAGCACCGAGACGGCCACCTGTCGCACGTCGTCCGGGGTCACGTACGCGCGGCCGGCGAGCACGGCGTAGCTCTTGGCGGCTCGCACCAGCGACAGCGACGCGCGCGGCGAGGCCCCGAGCACGACCCGGGGGTGGGTGCGGGTGAAGCTGGTGAGCGCGACGGCGTACTCGAAGAGATCCTCTTCGACGTGCACCCGGGCGGCGATGGACTGTACCTGCAGCACGTCCGTGGGGCTCAGCGCCACGGCGGGCTCGGGGGCGACGACGCCGTGGGTTCTGAGCATCGAGACCTCGTCGCGCTGCGACGGATAGCCCATGAAGAGCCGCACCAGGAAGCGATCGATCTGCGCCTCGGGCAAGGGGTAGGTCCCCTCGAGGTCCACCGGGTTTTGCGTGGCGAGCACGAAGAACGGATCCGGCAGCTCGAAGCGGTCACCCTCGATCGTGACCTGGCGCTCCTGCATGGCTTCGAGCAGCGCGGACTGCGTCTTGGCCGGCGCGCGGTTGATCTCGTCCGCGAGCACCACGTTGGCGAAGATCGGTCCGGGCCGGAGCTGGAAGGTGCCTTCGCGCGGGTTGAGCACGTAGGTGCCGGTGATGTCGGCGGGCAAGAGGTCGGGGGTGAACTGGATGCGTCGGACGCTGCAGCCCAGGGTGGTGGCGAACGCCTTCACCAGCGTGGTCTTCGCCACGCCGGGGACGCCTTCGAGCAGCACGTGCCCGCGGGACAAGAGCGCGACCAAGAGCAGGTCCACAGCGAGCGAGTCGCCGATGTACACCCGCGTGACCTGCCGCCTCACCTCCGCGAGGCGCTCGCGGACGCTGTCGATTTCGCTGGGCTGCAAAGCGTGACTCAAGGCTCTCTCCTGGGGCCGGCGGCCTCGGTCAAGATTGCTAGCACCGCTCGCCGGGTTCTCTCCACGGTTTCCTTCGTCACCCGCAGCGGCTGGGACGCAGCGACGGCGGTCTCGGCTCGGCCGAGCTCGGCGAACAGGCGTTTGAGCTCTGCCAGGCTTCCGGGGGCGAGCACCTCGCGGCGCTCGGCTTCGGCGACCAGCGCCGCGGAGCCAGCGCGGGGTGAGAGGCCGAATCGCTCGGCCAGCCCCTCTTCGAGCGCGCTCTTGAGCTCGAGCAGCACCAGCGCGCGATGAGTGGTCGGCGCTCCGAGCACTGCCGCCCTTCCGGCCACGCCGCCTTGAGCCACCAGCAGCTGCGCGCTCGCGAAGCGCGGTGGCGTCCGCCGGTAGACCTTCGCCGACGACGACACCGCCCAGCCCACGGCGACGACCCCGGCGATCACCGCGAACAGCATCGCCAGCACGTCCGGCAGGCCGTCGTCGTGAACCTTCGAGACCATGTCCTCGAAGCCCTCGAGCTGGTCCTTGATTTCCTGCCCGAGGCTGGTCCCCCCGCCGTACGCGCCGCGCTGCCGGAAGTCGTTGGCGACCAGGTAGAGCTTGCCCCCGCGGTGGCCCCAGCTGTCGTCCTCGACCAAGTAGTCGACCAGACCCTCCGAGAACGCACGGTTGCCCGGGTAGCGCAGCATCAGGTTGATGCTGGCGGAAGAGTCGGCCATCGCGAACAGGCGGCCGCGGTTGACGATGATGCCCGTCACCGCGAGGGTCGCGCCGGGCTCCCCGCGCGCGGGGATCTCGAGCACCGGCGTCAGGTTCGGGTGGGCGAAGGCCGAGGGGTGGTTGGTGACGACCTCTCGCACTTGCGCGACGATCGGGTGTCGGCCCTGCTCTTGCCCTGCCACCAGCTGAACGGCAGGGACGGCGATGGCGTAGCTCGGGTTGTCGCGGAGGGCCCGGGCCGGGCGAAGCGGGGCGGTGACGCGCCGGATCTGGAACCGCCCGAGCAGCACGTCGCCCTTGCCGAAGTCGTCGAGCACCGCGATCCGCCCGCCCGCGCGGAGGAACGCGCTGGCCTCGTCGTAGTCGACCTCGACCGTGGGGTGGACGATCAGCACCCCGTCGGCGGGGCGCAGCCGCTCCCAGTCGAGCACCGCCAGGATCTCGACTCGGGAGCCTCCGAGTCGCGCTCGGGCCAGGGCCAAGAGCTCGCTCGTGCCCTCCCAGGTGGTGTCGTTGAAATCGAACGCCGCCGCGCGGGCTGGGCTGGGCCACGCCAGGCCCAGGACCAAGGCGAACAGCCCCAGAAGCTGGAACCATTTCGCGGCGTGAGCCCGCATCGGGCAGCACGCTACCATGCCCCGTCCGGCGCGTCCGGCCGCGGGCCTGCAAAAACGCCGCGGTTTCCCGAACTTGACCGCACCCGCAGGGGCGCTAGATTGTTCGGCATCAGGTCCGAAAGCGAGGCCGACATGCTCCCCCCCTTCATCATCGACCAGATCCGTCGGCGCGAAGAGGAGGAGCAACGTCGCCGCGACGAGCAGCAGCCGCGACTCGAGCTGCCCGTGGACGCGATTCAACCTCGTCGCCGCCCCGAGCCCGACCGCGAGGACGAGGACGACAAGGACCGCGGCGTCATCATCCTCGACCTGGCGTGAATCAACGCCGAAACAGTCGCGCGGGCCCCGCGACTTGACTAGGCTGCGCCGGCCCCAATGCCCCGATGGTCTCTGCGCTCTGCTGCGCCCGCTGCGCTCGCCGTGCTCGCGCTCACTGGTTGCTACGACCAGGGTGGGGGCGTCGAGCCCCCGCTCGATCGCATCTACTTCCCGGTGGGGCTGGCGGTGTCCCCCGCCGCGTCGCGCCTCTACGTCGTGAACAGCGACTTCGATCTGCAATACAACTCCGGCTCGCTTCAGGCGTTGGACCTCGACCGGGTGCGCGCGATCGTTCCCAAGGCGTGCGACGCCGACAGCGACTGCGCCGGCGAGGGCCGGGTGTGCGATCTCTTGCCGTCCGACGCGAACGGCGGTCATCCGAGCCGCTGGTGCGTCGACGCCTCGGGCCCGAACGCCGGGATGCCCTGCGGCCCCTTCGGTGAGAAGGGCCCTGCCAACAAGCTGCTGCATCCCGGGCGGTGCGGCTACGTCGATCACGTCTCGCCCCAAGACGGGGGCTCGAGCCTGGTCGCCGGCCGGGTGGGGATCGGGGCGTTCGCGACCGACGTGATCTATCGCCCGCGACCCACGGGCCCGGGTGGCCGTTTGTTCATCCCCGTGCGCGGCGACGCGACGCTGCACTTCGTCGACGTGATCGACGACAGCGAGGCACCCCAGGTGCCCTTCGAGCTCGACTGTGGGCAGAGCGGCAACGGCGGGGACTGCGACGACCGCCACCGGCGGGGCGACGACCCGGACCAAGAGAACACCCGGGATCTGCGGCTCGCCGCTGAGCCCTTCGGGATCGCGGCCACACCCGACGGCGAGGCCGTGGTCGTGACCCACCAGACCGAAGGGGCCGCGTCGCTCTTCGTGAACGACGCCGCATCCTGGGGCGATGGCGAGTCCAGCCTGGGGGAAGGCCCGCGGCTCACGTTCACCGCGACCGGGATGCCCAGCCGAGTGATCGGCGTGGCGGCGTTGCCGACGCCGCTCCTCGCCCAAGAGCTCGGCGCGCCGTACGACCCGGGGTTCTTGGTCACCTTCCGGGACGCCGCTCAGGTCAACCTGCTCCGCTATTTCGCCGACGCGGCGTCCAAGCCCGCGCGGCCGTTCATGCAGGTGGCGGGCTCGGCGCCCATCACCGCCAACTCGCTGGGCATCGACTCCCGCGGGATCGTCGTCGACGGCGACGAGCGAAAGGCGTGCGAGCTCGGCTGTCCCGGTGGCTCGGGGGATGAGCGAAAGGCGTGCCTGGCGGAGTGCGCCGGGCTCCCGATCCGCGTGTACATCGCCAACCGCGCCCCCTCGTCGCTGCTGGTCGGAGAGACGCGGCCGAATCCCGGGCTGTTCTCCACCGACGACCTGCCTCGCTTGACCGAGAGCATCCCGCTCAGCTTCGGGCCTTCGCGGGTGATCCTGGGCAAGGTCATCGGGCTCGATGGCGCGCCCCACACCCGCGTGTTCGTGGTCTGCTTCGATTCGCGCAAGGTCGGGGTGTACAACCCCACCACTCACGCCATCGAGGACTGGATCGAAACCGGGCGCGGGCCCCACGGGTTCGTCACCGAGCTGGGCACCGACGACACCGGCGCGCCCCAGTGGGCGTACGCCTACGTCGCGCACTTCACGGATTCCTACATCGGGGTGGTCGATCTCGACATGCGCCACCCGACCTTCGGGACCATCGTCACCACGATTGGCCGCCCGAGCGCGCCGAGGGCCAGCAAATGAGCGGCAAAGTCGGTGGGGCGCTGGTTGCCCTGGTCGCGTTCGCAGCGTTCGGCCTGGGTTGCTCCGAGACCCCCGTCTCGGTGCCCCTCCGGTCCCTCGAGCGCAGCGGGGAAGTGTCCTTCGTCTGCGCCGACCCAGAAGGCGCGGGTCACGACATCGACGCCTGCCCGGACTTCGACAACGAGAGCAGCCAGCGACACCTGTACGCCCTGGTCACCCAGACGCTGCGCGGCGAGGTCGCGGTGGTCGATCTGAGCGCGGGTCGCGTGCTCGACCTCGATCCATCGACCCCGGGCTTCAGCTTCTTGCCGGTCGGCGAGAACCCGGTGGACATCGTCTCGACGCCGGGTGGCGTCGCGAGCTTCGTGGGCGTGGCCGACATCGGCAAAGAGGGCATCTTCGCCATCCCCACCAGCTGCGCAAGGCCGCCGGCCCGGGACTTGACCTCGTGGTCGGCCTGCGCGCTGCCCGTCGCGCCGGGCGAGATGGCGCTGGCGATCGATCCTCCGGCAGCCGACGACGACGCCGACGCCACCACCCCCGCGCCCGTGCGCGCGCGTTGCGACGCCGGCTTCAGCGCCGAAGCGGCCACCCCCGGCACGGCACTGGCGGCCACGCGGGCCGAGTGCCCCGCGGATCTGGCCCTCGAGAAGGCCCCGGCCGGGCGCCGTAAGCTGATCGTCACCTTGCCCTCGCTGGGCGGGTTCGCGGTGATCGACGCGCAGGGCGTGCTCGATCGCGAGCCCGGCACCTATCAGCCGTGCGACATCGAGCGCTTCATCGCGCTCGAGCCCAAGCTGGGGGACGCCGTGGTCCAGAAGGTCCCCGCGGATCTCCAGGCCCCCGGCTGCACGCTTCCCGAGATCAACTACGGTCCCGTCCCCGACACGTTCTATCCGCAACCCGCGGGGATCGAGCTGAGCGAGGGTCGCCTGTTCATCTCCGATCGAGGGTCGCCCGCGGTGCACGTGGTCGACGTCTCGGATCCGTGCGCGCCGCGCCAGGACCCGCCGCTGCGCCCGGTGGCGTTCGAGGCCAGAAACCGGATCGTCACCACGACCCGCGTCGCCGTCAGTCCGCCGACCACCACTGGCCAGCGCTTCGCCTACGCGGTCGACGAGTTCGACGGCAGCGTCATGATCTTCGACGTGACGCCGGGCAACTCGGACCGCACGCCGATCGTTCGCCCCGGTTCACCCCTCTTGCCGTTCGAGCCGCCCGATCGCATCGCGTTCAGCTCGCCGGCGCGGGACGTCGGGTTCGTGCTGCGCGACGTCCCGATCGCCGACCCCGAAACCGGTGTGGCCACCATCGGCACGTCGTGCAACCCCGATCCGGCGCTTCCGTCGACCGACCCGGGGGCGAAGTACCGCCCCAGCAGCGACTACAGCCGCGGGGCCGCGCCCCGGAACCTGCGCGGCGTGTTCGGTACGGTGATGCTCGCCAGCGGGCAGGTCGCGGTGATCGATCTCGAGGACTTCGACGCCCCGTGTCGGCGGCCGGTGTCGACCAACTCGGCCGACGTCGCGGACTTCCGCGGGTGTGCGGGCGACGGCGAAAAGCCCGAGTTCTTCACGCTCGACAGCACCGCAACCGGCAAGCGCACCGTCAGCGCAGAGTTGTCGTGTCGGGTGGTCGAGCCGCACCGGGCCCGCAGCGGTCGCATGATGGTCAACGGGAGCGACGTCGGGGTCAACGCACCGGCGCTGCGCAACCTTCCCAAGCTCAGCGCGCGCACCGGCGGCAACCTGGCCACGGATCAGTCGGACGAGGGTCGATTGCACCCCAAGCTCTTGGCGGTGGACTTCCCGAACCCCGAGGGTGGGACCCACCCGGTGGAGCTTCACGTCGGCTCGACGCTCTACCGCAGCCCGACCGCAGGCTCGACCAACCCCATCAACGTGCTGCCGGTCGACCCTGCCGTCGCCGAGCGCTCTTCGGTGGGGCTGGTGTTCGTCCAGCCTAGAGCCTTCGGCGGCGACGAAGAGATGACGCTCGAGTACGAGGGCAACGTCGTCTCGGAACGCAAGACCGGGTTCCCGAAGTGGGAGGTCACCGAGGTCCGGGACACCGACGCTGCGTTCTGCAACGGCGGTGTGCAGGACATGGCCGTCGCGACCCAGGTGGGACAAAAGCTCGGCGTCGCGAGCGCCGATCTGCCGGCGTTCGCGCGCCGCCACGCCGACGTCGTCAGCGTGACCCAAGACCTGCCGGGTGAGGACTCGTCGTACTGGGACGGCGGGGCCGGGGCGAGCTGCTCGGCGAGCGGCAAGCTGGCCTACTTCAAGTGCCGCGAGGCGTTCGGCCCCGCCGACGCCCCCACCGCGCTCCGGGACCTGAGGGTCGTCGAGGCGTACCAAGACCGCCTGGTGGTCGAGCCCAAGGCGTTCAAGAACGCGGCCGATCGCGCCCGGATCGAGCAGCTCTTTTTCTGCTGCATGGGCGGGGGCTCGGCGATCTCGTACGAGGTGCGCGCCGGCCACCAGTGGGTGCTCACCGGAAGCGGCGGCGGGTTCCGCCACGACGTGGTGGCGGTTCCGGTGTCGGGCACCAGCGACCTGCGCTGCGAGCTCGACTGCAACCCGCGGCGTGCCCAGCTGACCAGTCGAGTCTTCGAGGTCTCGGCCAAGGACTGCGCCGCGCCGAAGGACGGGAAGAGCGCCTGCGTCGTCGGGCCGGCGACCAGCGCCGACGTCGCCTGCGTGCTCGACAAGGGCGCCGGGCTCGAGCCGGGCAAGCCCGGCGCCGAGTGCATCTTCCAGAACCTGACCCATCGCTTCGCCGTCTACCGCGGGAACGAGCCCAGCGAGCGCGGCATGGCGTTCAGCTGGGGCGTGTCCGGGGGCTTCGTACCGCTGGCCGCGAACCTGGCCGCGCAGAGCCGCGCGGTGTCTCCGCAGTCGATGGTGTTCGTGCCGCAGATCGGCCAGCTGGCAGTGGCCGACGGCGCCTCGCAGGGGCTGGTGCTGGTGAGCCTGGACTCGGTGGCGGTGTCGAGGCTGTTCTTCTGATGGCGCGGCTCGGGCGCGATCCGCTCCGGCGCCTGGGGGCCCGCGACTGAGATGGCCGGGCCGAACACGCCCGTGATGCAGCAACACGCCGCGGCCAAGCGGGCGCACCCCGACGCGGTGATCTTCTTCCGGCTCGGCGACTTCTACGAGATGTTCGGCGACGACGCCGTGGTCTGCGCCCGCGCGCTCGATCTGACGTTGACCAGCAGAAACCGGGGCAAGCCCGACGAAGTCCCGATGGCGGGCGTCCCGCACCACGCCGCGCATCAGTACATCGCCAAGCTGCTCGAGCTCGGGCACAAGGTCGCGATCTGCGAACAGATGGCCGACCCCTCGAAGGTGAAGGGGATCGTGCCCCGCGAGGTGGTGCGGGTGATCACGCCCGGGCTGGTCACCGATCGGGATCAGCTCGACGCGCGCTCGAACAACTGGCTCGCCGCGATCGAGCTCGGGGCCGCGGGCGTGGGCATCGCTCTGTTCGACCTGTCCACCGGCGAGCTGTGCGCGGCCGAGGTCTCCGACCTCACTCGGCTCTTGTCCGAGCTGTGCCGCTCGGCGCCGCGCGAGATCCTGGTGGGCGCCGACGGCGCCGCGGGCGCCGAGCACGCCCTTCAGGCGCTGCGCCGGGCCGTGCCGCGGGCCGCGCTCCGGCCCGATCCACCGTTGGCAGAGGGCGAGCTCGATCACCAGCTGGGCGCCCGACGCGGCGAGGCGGCGTTCGCCGGAGCGCTGGGGTCGAAGGCAGCCGCCCGGGTGCTGCGCTTTGCTCGGAGCTGCACGCCCGGTGCCGAGCTGCCCCTGCGGCGCGTCGCGCGCTGGGATCCCCGCGCCGAGCTGGTGATCGACGCCGTGGCGCAGCGACACCTCGAGCTCTGCGAGTCGTGGTCGGGCCTTCGCCAGGCGACCCTGCTCGGGGTGATCGACGACACCCAGACCCCGATGGGGGCGCGGCTCTTGCGACGGCGGCTCTCGGCGCCGCTGATCGACGTCGAGCAGATCCGCCGTCGCCATGATCAGGTCGAGCTGTTCGTGGTTCACGCCAAGCTCCGCACCGAGCTCCGTCGGGCGCTCGGCGACGTCACCGATCTCGAGCGCATCGTGTCGCGCGCCAGCCTGGGCGAAGTGAACCCCCGCGAGCTGGGCTCGCTGCGCGACGGCCTCTGTGCGGCGGCCCGCGCGAGCGAGGTCCTCGGCATGGTCCACGACGCTACCGGGCGCGAGGTCCTCGGCCTCTCTGGCAAGCTCGACCTGTGCGTCGAGCTCGCCGACGAGCTCAGGCGCGCGCTGGTCGAGCGCCCGCCCGCCCAGGCGAAAGAGGGCACGGTCTTCGCGTCGGGCTACGACGCCGAGCTCTCGGAGCTCGACGCGCTGCAGAAGAACGGCGCCGAGCGCATGGTCGAGCTCGAGACGCGCCTGCGCGAGAGCACGGGGATCCCCACGCTGAAGCTGCGCTACACCCGGGTGTTCGGCTGGTACATCGAGGTCTCGCGGGCGCACGCCGCCAAGGCGCCGAGCGGGTGGCGGCGCAAGCAGACCGTGGCCACCGGCGAGCGCTACACCAACCCCGAGCTCGACGATCTGGCCGATCGGATCACCACCGCGGAAGAGCGCCACCGCGAGCGCGAGCTCGAGTTGATTCGTCGGCTGGTCCGGGCGGTGGCCGACGCGGGTCATCGCATCGTCGCGCTCTCCGAGTGCGTGGCGCAGTGGGACGTGGCCTCGAGCTTGGCCGAGGTCGCTCACCGCTACGACTACACCCGGCCCGTGGTCGACGACTCGGACCAGCTCGAGCTCGAAGAGAGCCGCCACCCCGTGGTCGAGCGGCTCGCCGCTCAGGGCCGTTTCGTTCCCAACGACGTGCACCTCTCGCTGGGTGCCGAGCGGCTCTGGCTGATCACTGGACCGAACATGGCGGGCAAGAGCACCTTGCTCCGACAGACGGCACTCTCGGTCGTGATGGCGCAGCTCGGGAGCTTCGTTCCGGCGCGACGCGCGCGGATCGGGGTGGTCGACCGCGTGCTGTCGCGGGTCGGGGCCAGCGACGACGTGGCCCGGGGCGAGAGCACCTTCATGGTGGAGATGCGAGAGACCGCCGAGATCCTGAAGACCGCGACGCGGCGGAGCCTGGTGATCTTGGACGAGATCGGGCGCGGCACCAGCACCTACGACGGGCTCGCGATTGCCTGGGCCGTGGCCGAGCACATCGACCAAGCCGTGCAGTGCCGCGCGCTCTTCGCCACGCACTATCACGAGCTGACGGCGCTCGCGGCCGCCAGCGATCACGTGGCCAACCACTCGGTGAGCGCTCGCGAGTCGGGGGACGACGTGGTGTTCTTGCACCGCCTCGTGGCGGGTGCGGCCAGCCGCTCCTACGGGATCGCGGTCGCGCGGCTCGCCGGGCTGCCAGAGTCGGTGCTGGCACGGGCGCGAGCCATCTTGATCGGGCTCGAAGGCGAGGGCACCAAGCCTCAGCGGCCGGGCGCGACCGAGCCCCAGCTCTCGCTCTTCCAGAAGCCGGAGGCCCACGAGCCGGGCCCGCGCGAGGTGATCGACACGCTGCGGGCGCTCGAGGTCGACCGCATGACTCCGCTCGACGCCCTGAGCCTGCTCGCGAAGCTGAAGGCCAAGCTCACCTGACGCGCGGAGGCTTGGGCGCCGGCGGCGTGGCGCTCCGACCGTCTTCTGGCCACGCGTGCCGGGGGTAGCGTCGCATCAGCTCCTTTCGAATGGTCGGGTAGTGGCGCTGCCAGAAGCCCTCGAGATCGGTCGTGACCTGCACGGCTCGCCCGTTCGGGGCCAGAAGCTGCAGGGTCACCGGGAGCCGACCCCTGCACAAGAGCGGCCCCGTCGCCGAGCCGAAGAAGTCCTGCAGGCGCGACTCGATGAAGGGCGGTCGGCCGGGCTCGTAGTGAACCAGAGCCGTGCGTCCGCCGCCGAGGCGCACGCGTTCGGGCAGCTCGCTCGCGAGCAGGCGCTGCTGATCGGCAGACAACGAAGCGAAGACCGAGGCCGAGAGCGACGAGGCACGGAGCTCGTCGAAGCTGGTCAGCCCGTCGCAGGCACGCTCCAGGGCCTCGGCGCGGGTCTCGGGACCGAGCTCGGGGAAGGCCGCCTCCGGGAGGTGCTTTTTGGCGAGCTCGATGCGGCAGAGGAGCACGTCGAGGCTCTCGGCGGCGGCGCTGAGCTCGGGCGAAGCCAGCGCCGCGCGTGCCAAGAGGCGGGACGCCTCGGCCGACGCCGGAGCCCGCGTGCGCGACTCGTCCAGTACCAGCACTCCGAAGCTCAGCCGCTCGACGCGCTCGACCCGCTGGTTATTGGCGTTCCACGCGAGCTCGTCGCTCTCGCTCAGCGCGTCGGAGTCGAGGTCCAAGAGCCAGTCGGCTTCGATGGCGCTGGCGACGCGCACCACGTTCCCCCCCCGGCCGGACCGCTCCTCCACGTCGACGGCGATCAAGAGCGGCGCGTCGTGGACCACGCTGTCCTCCGACAGCTTGGCGCCGCCGCCCCGGGCGAACACCAGCTCGGGCGCGCCGGGGCGCGCCCGCTTCGCGACGCGGTCGAAGAAGCCCGTCAAGAGGGCACGCCGGATGCGGCGCTCTTCTTCGGGCAGGTCGCCAGGCTTCGCCCCTGTGTCTCGGGCCACGCGCTCGAGCTGCGAGCGCGCGTTCTCGACGGCCCGCACCGAACGGCGGTCGAGATCCATCCGGGCGAGGGCCTGGGCGTCGAAGCGGGCGTCCCGGGCCTCGTCGAAGCGATCCATCAGCTCGATCACGTCCGAATCGCCGCGGGCGCCGTCCAGGCTCCTGCGCCGGCCGAAGGCGGTGCGCGCGGCACGCCGGATGTCGCGCTCCGAGAGCAGCGCGGCAGCGAGCGCTCCCCGACGCGCGACGCCCAACCGCTCTGCTTCGACCACCACCCGGGCCAGCCGCGGGTGGAGCGGAAAGGCCAGCATGCGGCGGCCGACCTCGGTGATGGTGCTGCGCCGTGTGGCGCAGAGTCCCGCGAGCAGGGTCTCTGCCGCGGTCTTCGCTGCGTTGGGCGGCGGCTCGAGCCAGGCCACGGCCTCGAAGCCGTCGAGGCCGGCGCCGTACAGCGTGAGCAGGGCCTCGCTCAGATCGGCGCGCCGGATCTCCGGCGCGTCGTGCTCGGGCCGCGCCTCGAAGTCCCCGCGGGTGTAGAGGCGGATCACCCGCCCAGGGCGCGTGCGCCCCGCACGGCCGGCGCGCTGGGTGGCCGACGAGCGGCTCACCTTCGCGACCTCCAGTCGTGGCAGCCCGGTCCAGGGCGAATGCCGCGCGACGCGTGCCAGCCCCGAGTCCACTACTCCGGTGACGCCGTCGATGGTCACGCTGGTCTCGGCGACGTTGGTCGAGAGCACTACCTTGCGCCGAGACGCGTGTTCGACCGCCCGGCTCTGTTCTTCCACCGTTTGATCCCCGTGCAACGGCAGCACCAAGAGACCCTCGCTCTTCGCCAGCTCGGCCAGGCTCTCTTCGGCGCGGCGGATCTCGGCGGCGCCCGGCAAGAACACCAACACGTCGCCGTCGTCGGCCCGCAAGAGCTCTCGCACGGCGCTCACCACTTGCTTCTCGAGGGGGCGGTCATCCGGGCGGCTCGCGTGGTCGATGGTCAGCGAAAACGCGCGCCCCGGGCTGTCGATCACCGGACACCCACCCAAGAACGCAGCGACGGGGGCGGCCTCGAGGGTCGCGCTCATCACCACCAGGCGAAGATCGGGCCGCTCGCCGGCGCGACGCGCGTTCAAGAGCGCGAGGGCCAGGTCGGTGGACAGGCTGCGCTCGTGGAACTCGTCCAAGATCACCAGTCCGACGCCGTCGAGCTTCCGGTCCCCGAGCAGGCGCCGCACGAGCACGCCCTCGGTCACATAGCGCAGGCGGGTCTCGGGCCCGGACACGTCCTCGAACCGCACGCTGTAGCCCACGCGTCCTCCGAGGCGCTCGCCGCGCTCGCTGGCCACGTGACGCGCGACCAGGCGGGCTGCCAGCCGGCGTGGCTCGCTGACCCAGATCTCACCTCCGCCGGCCAGCCCGGCCTCGAGCAGCGCCAGGGGCACCCGCGTGGTCTTGCCCGCGCCGGGGTCGGCCGAGAGCACCAGCGCCCCGTGCTCGCGGAGCTTTGCCGCGAGCTCGGGCAAGAGCGGGTCGATCGGCAAGGCCACCATCGCGCCCGGGTGATAGCCGCGTTTTTCGGGGAGTGCATGGGAAACCCAGAACTCACTACAATCCCCCCATGGTGCTGCGGCAGGCTGCGCTGTTCGACATGGATCGCACCCTGATCCGGCGCGACACGGCGAGCCTCTACGTGCGCTATCAGCGTGATCGCGGCGAGGTGAGCCGCGGTTACTCGCTGCGCGTGGCCTGGTGGCTGTTCAAGTACACCCTGGGGGTGATCGACGCCGAGAAGGTGGCAGAGCGCGCGCTCGCCTCGTATCGCGGGAAAGAAGAGGCCTGGATGGCGGAGCGCTGCCAGGGGTGGTTCCGCGACTATGTCTTGCCCCACGTCACCGACAGCGGGCGCCGCGCCGTCGAGCGCCATCGCGCGTCCGGCGACGTGCTGGTGATCGTGACCGGCGCCACGCGCTATGCTGCCGAGCCGCTGGCGCGCGAGCTCGGTATCGATCATGTGGTGTGCACCGAGCTCGAGGTCGACCCCGCGGGTCGATTCACCGGCAAGCTGTCCCGCCCGATGTGCTACGGCCACGGCAAGATCACGCGCACTCAGCGCCTGGCCGCCGAGCAGGGTTTCGATCTGGGGCGGTCGTGCTTCTACTCCGACAGCATCACCGACCGGCCGCTGCTCGAGCACGTGCACGAGCCGATCGTGGTCAACCCCGACGCCCGCCTGCGCCGCCTGGCCAAGCAGCGGGGCTGGCGGATCGAGCGCTGGTGAGCGCCTGGGTCAGCCCCCGGCCTTCTTCAGATTGCTGATCCCGACGAAGAGCAAGATGGCCGCGACGATGGCGATGGGGAAGGCGAGGCCGGTGGTGATGATGCCGAAGGGCATGGCCTCTTGGGTGGCTCGCTGGGAGCCGAACGCGACCAGGACCACGCCGCCGATCAGGGTGAGCAGCGCGAACGCGCAGCCGCACCCGCCGCAGCCCCGGAGCAGCTTCGCGTTCTTGATCTTGCCCGGGTCGGCGGCACCGGCGCCGGGCAGGCCGGGAGCTTGGGGTTGCATGCTCGGTGATTAAGTGCGCGCTCCGACGCGCGCGTCAAGCCGGCCCGGGAGCGCAAGCGCTCAGTCTCTTCGGTCGAGCGCGATGCGCGCCGCGGTGAGCGGTTCGGAGAGACCTTTCAGCTCGGCCGCGAACGTCTCGGGCACGCACGGGGTGTCGAGCCAGCCCAGCGTCCGGGCGCTGTCGGCCAGCGCTTTCGGCAAGACCAGCTCTCCGCCCTGGGCCGCGCCCTGCAGGCGGGCCGCCACGTTCACCGTCTGCCCGAAATAGTCGAGGACGCCGTTGGCGGTCACGACGTAGCACGGGCCCGCGAACACTCCGACCTTCAGGCTGAGATCGCCCGCGTCCGCCTCGCTCCGCCGAAACGCGCGGAACTCGGCGTGCATGGCCGCGCCGGCGCGCACGGCGTCTTCCTCCCGGATGAACGCGGCCATCACCGCGTCACCGATGGTCTTGACCACCGTCCCAGAGTGCTCGGCCACGACGCGGTCCAAGAGCTCGAAGTGGGCCTGCACCACCCGGAAAGCGCGGGCGTCGCCCACCGCGGTGTAGAGCGCGGTCGACCCGGTGAGGTCGGTGAACAAGAGCGCGACGCGCGCGATGCGCAGCGAGAGCCCGGGCCGCAGCACCTCGCGGGCGAACTGCCTTCGAAACTCGGGCAGCATGCTCACGTGGTGGGCGGTCGCCGCGGTCTGGGTGAAGTCCACCCGCTCGAGCTTCACGTGACGCTCGCGGGGGTCTTCCTGGCTGACCACGATCCGTGCGCCGGGCTCGAGATCGGCCTGGGCCGGCTCGAGCGTCGTGGCGCTCGCGGTGGCACTCAGGCTCTTCGCGCCGCCGGCCCCGACGCGGAGGATGGCCGCGGGGCCGCCGCGGACGAACAGGCGGTAGCGCCCGGGCTTGGAGGGTGCCGAGAGCTCGACCTGGCCCGACGCCGGGAGCACGGTCTGCGCGAGCACGTGGGGCGTCCGCGCCGGCCCGCCGATGCAGTACGGCCCCTCGTCGACGGTGCGGATGCCCGCGGTCGGTCGGAAAGTGGCCTCGACCGCCTGATCCAGGTCCAGATCGAACGAGATGTCGCACAGCTGGCAGTGCGCGTGGGCGCCCAGGTCCGTGAGGCTCTGGCTGCGCTCGGAGGCGGTGCGGCAGCTCGGGCAGATCAAGTCCCAGCACAGCTCGAGGAGGCCAGCGCTCACCGCGTGGAGACACGCTGCGAGCATCACGTTCCGGTCGATGCCCCAGGTCTCTGCGAGCTCGAACGGGCGGATGCGATCGACGTCGACATCGGACCCCGACCGGATCAGATCGACCAGCTGCTTGCCCGCCGACTGGGCCGGCCCGGGCAGCGACTCGAGGTACGGTGCCGCCAGGCGATCGAGCACCGACCCGTCGACCGATCCGGCGGCCGAGGCGAGCGCGCGGCCGCCGGCGGCGAGCGCGCCGTCGATCTGCTCGATGTAGTCGGCGATGCGCCCGACGAAGCGGCCGACCTGCAGCCGCAGCACCGGCGCGATCACGCCAAACTTCGGCTGCGCACCTACCCGCACCGTGACGTTCGTGCCCCCGCCGGTCCGGGGTGCGAGCTCGAACTCGTTGAGCAGCTGGGTGACCAGGCCGCGGCGGACGTCCCGTCGCACGCTGAAGCGCGTGGGCTCGATCCACTCGTACGGCCGCTCCTCGTACTCCAGCGGAAAGCCGCCGGACACGGTGGTGACCACGTGTCGGGCGGCGCTGGCGTCGTCGTTCGGCGAGAGCGCGAGGCGGCCGAGCCCGACCGCGCGATTCAGGCGCTCGGTGTCGGTGACCAGCGGCCAGAGCGCTCCGGCGTCTGCCCGGCACGCGACGACGCGCTCCACCACCACCGCTTTTGCCATCCGCCCAGCAGCGTAGCGCCCCCGGGTGCCGAACGTCAGCCCTTGACCCGGATCGCCCAGGTCAGCTTGGCCACGCTCTTGAGCACGTTGGGGACGCGCTTGAACAGGTTGATCGAGGGCGGGCGCTTCTCGATGACCCGAACCGGGATCTCGACCACACGGAAGTCGCCCCGGTAGGCCCGGATGACCAGCTCGCTGGCGAAGACGTCCTTCTCGACCAAGCAGGCCTCGACCAGTGGCAAGAGCGTGGAGCGACGGAACGCCTTGAGCCCGTGGGTGTCGGTGCCGCGAAAGCCCAAGAGCACGCGCAGAAGGCCGGTGTAGAAAACGCTGGCGGCGTGCCTGAGCAGCGGGCGCTCGTCGGATGCGCCGCCGATCAACTTCGAGCCGATCACCATGTCGGCTCGCCCCGAGTCGAGCAGCTCGACGGCGCGGCGGTGGAAGTCGGTGTCGCACAGGTCGATCTCTTCGCACAGCACGATCTCGCCCCGAGCCTTCAGGATGCCCTGGCGCAGCGCCTTGCCGTAGTTGGGCTCACCGGCAGAGAGCGAGCTCACCTCGGGGTACTTGGCCGCCAGCTCTTTCGCGAGCTCGACCGTGCGGTCCCGCGAGCCGTTCTCGGCCAAGATGATCTCGTACTTCCAGCCGAGCGGCCCCAGCCGCTCGCGGAGGTCGACCACCGCCGAGTGCAAGATCCCTTCCTCGTTGTAGACCGGAATCACGATCGAGATTTTGGGGGCATCGCTCATGGCACGAGCTCCCGTGCGTGGTCGGCGGCGTCGCGTCCGAAGATCAAGGCGTCTTCCATCGATGAGTAGTTCCAGTTGCCGTAGCGCCCGGCCGGAAGGATGTCCCGGCTCGTGAGGAAGGCCCGCACGGTCTCGAGCGCGTCGAAGTAGGAGTGGTCGAAGATCACGTACGCATAGTCGATCTTGCGAACGCGGGCGAAGGCCACGTCGCTGGGCTGGGAAATCAGGCCGAGCTCCAAGAGGCCCGCGGTCACGCGGGGCAAGAGGCTTGCTTCGTCCGGGGGCGTGCGGTCGGCCAGCTCGACGTACAGGCAGGCCTTGCCCGGCGGCGCCATCGCGCTCGAGAAGTGCGAGTAGCAGCCGACGCGGTAGAACGGATACTTCGCTTCCGGGACGTAGATCCAGTGGTAGGGCTTGCCCGAGGGGGCTGCCAGGGCGACGTCCAGGTAATAGAGCGGGTTATGGCGCAGCTTCGCTGCGGCGGAGCGCACCTCGTCGGGCGCGTCGGTCAGGCTCTGGACCAGCTGCGGCAGCGGCGCGGTGCTGATCAACACGTCGTAGCTCACGCGCTCGCCGTCGGCGAAGTGCAGGCGCTTTTCGTGGGCGTCGATGCGCTCGGGGGCGCGCCCGAGCTCGAGCTCCGGAAGCTCTTTGGCCATGGCCTTCGGGAGCTCGCCGATCCCCAGTCGCGGGTAGACGAAGCTCTGGTTGTAGCCGAGCTCGCGCTCGCTCGCGCCCACCGCGCCGGCGATCACGTCTTCGAGCTTGGGCAGCGGAACGAACCTCTGGCACCACGCGGCGGTGATCTCGCTCGGGTGCACGCCCCAGAGCCGCGAGTTGTAGGGGAGCATGAAGTGGCGGCTGAACCCGGGACCGAAGTGGGTGAGGCAGAACTCCTCGAAGTTGCGAGGCTCGGCCTTTCCCTCGGCGAAGTGCGCCGTCAGAAACCCCATCAGACACTCGTAGGCCACGGCCGGCGGCAGGCCGAAGGTGTTGGCCTGGAAGGGGTAGCGTGTGTAGACGCCATTCGACCAGATCACGCTGTTGCGCTGCACCACCGTGTGGTCGCTGCCGATCCACCCGAGCACCCGCTCTCGCATCGCGGCGTCGCGCAGGTGGAGCAGGTGCCCAGTGCGATCGAACCGATACCCCGAGTCCTCGAGGGTGACGCAGTGGCCCCCCGGGTGCCCCTGCTTCTCGAAGATTCGGTGATCGGTGCCCGCCGCCTTCAGGCTCAGCGCCGCGCTCATGCCGGTGAGCCCGGCGCCGAGGATGGCGACGGGAACGTGCGGACGCCGTTCGGTCGGGGGCATGGCGCGCGGAAGCTAGTCCAAGCTCGGGCCCGAGGCGAGGGTCAGTGTGCGTCTTTCCAGGTCTTGCCCGCGCCCACGTCGACCGCCAGCGGAACGTCGAGCGAAAGCACGGCTTCCATCGCCGCCTTGACCTTCGCCTTCGCGGCGTCGACCTCCGAATCGGGGACCTCGAAGACCAGCTCGTCGTGGACCGTCAGCACCATGCGTGCGCCCGGGGTGGGTGGCGTGCGGAAGCACAACATCGCGAGCTTCAAGATGTCGGCGGCGGTGCCCTGAATGGGAGCATTCATCGCGATGCGCTCCGCCGCGAGGCGCTTCTGGCGGTTGCCGCTCTGGATGTCGGGCACCATGCGTCGCCGCCCGGAGAGGGTGTGGACCGCCTCGCTGGCGCGGGCACCGTCCAGGGTGGCGTTCATGAAGCGTCGAACGCCCTCGTAGCGGCGGAAGTACGCTGCGATGAAGCTCGAGGCTTCGGCCCGCGGGATCCCCAGGCTCTTGGAAAGTCCGCTGTCACCTTGGCCGTAGATCACGCCGAAGTTCACCGCCTTGGCGCGCCGGCGCATCTCGGGGGTGACCGCGGCTGCGTCCACCTCGAAGACCTCCATCGCGGTGCGCGTGTGGACGTCCTGCCCGCTCCTGAACGCGTCGCACAAGACCGGGTCTTTCGAGAGGTGCGCGAGCACGCGGAGCTCGATCTGCGAGTAGTCCGCGCTCACGATGCTGTGGCCCGGCGGCGCGATGAACGCGCCGCGGATCTCGCGGCCCAGCTCGCTGCGAATCGGGATGTTCTGCAGGTTCGGGTCGGTGCTCGAGAGCCGCCCCGTGGCCGCCACCGCCTGCTCCCAGCTGGTGTGCACCCGGCCGGTTCGCGGGTTCACCAGGCTCGGCAGCGCGTCGATGTACGTGCCCTTCAGCTTGGCCACCTGCCGGTGCTCCAGGATGACCTTCGGCAGCGGGTGCTCGTCGGCCAGCGCCTCGAGCGTGTCGGCGTCGGTGGAACGCGAGGTCTTGGTGCGGCGCAGCGGGGTGAGCCCGAGCTCGTCGAAGAGGAGCACCTCGAGCTGACGGGGCGAGGCCAGATTGAAGGCCCGCCCGGCGAGTCGGTGCGCTTCGGCCTCGAGCCGTGCGAGCTCGCTCCGGCAGAGGCCACCGAGCTCGGCCAGGCGCGAGCTGTCGATCAGCACGCCACCGAGCTCCATCTCGGCCAGCACGCTCGAGAGAGGTAGCTCGATCTCGTCCAGGATCGTGCCGAGCCCCTCGTCGAGCACTCGCTTCCTCGAGCGCTCGGCCGCGCGCAGCGTGGCTTCGGCGCGGAGCGCCGCGTAGCGGGTCGCCTCGGCCAGGGGCACCTGGTCGAAGTCGAGTCGCTGGCCGCGCGCGGGTCGGGTCAGCGCGGCGAGATCGGGCAGCACCACGCCCAGCTCGCGCTCGGCGATCGACTCGAGGTCGTTGCGGCGCTCGGGGTCGAGCAGGTAGCTGTCGAGCTGCACGTCGGCGTGACCGCCGACCAGACTGAGCCCGTTCCAGGCGAGGACCACCGTCTCGTGCTTGAGGCAGTGCGCCAGCTTGTGCACCGAGGCGTCCGCCAAGATCGCCCCGAGCGCAGCCTTCACTTCGTCGAACGAGAGCTGGCGCGGCGTCCCCAGGGCGCGGTGCGCGATGGGGACGTAGTACCCGACGCCGTCTGCCGGCGACAGCGCGATGCCCGCCAGCGGCGACAAGGGCGAGTGCTCTGCCGTCTGCGCGGCGACCGCGACGCGCCCACTCGCGCGGATCGCCTCGGCCAGTGATCGGAGGCCGCCCTCGTCGAGCACGCACGTGGTCGTCACCTCGATGGCCGGGCCCGGGCTCGGAGACGGCGCGCTCGGGCGGAGGGCGGTCGGAGCGGCGTCGGCCTCGCTCTGAAGGGCGTGAAGCTGCCGCAGGAACCCGAGCTCGCCGTAAAGCCGCTTCAGCCGCTCGACGTCGCGTCCGCCCCAGCGCAGCGCCCCGAGGTCGAAGTCGATGACCGAGTCGTCCTTGAGCGTCACCAGCTTCTGACTGATCAGCGCCTGGTCGCGGTGCTGCTCCAGGTTCTGGCGCAGCGCCTTCTTGGTGATCTTGTCGAGGTTCGCGTAGACGCCCTCGAGCGTCCCGAACTCGACCAGCAAGTCGCGAGCGGTCTTGGGGCCCACGTGGGGAACGCCCGGCACGTTGTCGCTGGTGTCTCCCATCAGTGCCAGCAGATCGCGGACCTGGTCGACGCGCACCCCGAAGCGCTCTTCCACCTCGGGAACGCCGAACACGCGGTCGCGCATGGTGTCCCACATCACGACGTCCGCCCCCACGAGCTGCATCAGATCCTTGTCCGCTCCGACGATCACGACCTTGAGCCCGTGGCGTCGCGCGTCCCGCACGGCGGCGGCGATCAAGTCGTCGGCCTCGATGCCTTGCTCCTTCAGCACCGGAATGGCGAAGGCCTCGATGATCTCCTGGCACCGCCCGAACTGCACCTTCAGGTCGTCGGGCGCCGGTGGCCGGGTCGCCTTGTACTCGGGGTACAGCTCGCGCCGGAACGTGTCGCGTCCGGAATCCATGGCGACCGCCAAGAGCGCGGGCCGTCGCTCGCGCACCAGGCGCTCGAGCATGCTGACCGTCCCGAAGGTGGCGTTGGTCGGCTCGCCGCTCGGGCTCGAGAGCTCGCCGATGGCGTGGTAGGCACGCAGGACGTAGCTCGAGAGGTCCACCACGTAGAGGACCTCGGGATCGCCGGGTGGGAAAAGGTGCGTGCCCATCGAGGGGCGAATACCCCACCGGGCCCGCGCTGGCGACGCCGCGCAGAGTCCTTCGTTTCTCCAGGCGGTTCGGCCGAGTCCTGGCGTCGCCCGGGTCGCCCGAGTAGGCTAGCGCCTCGGAGCGATGAGCGAGACCCCCGAGAGCCCCCCCACCGAGCTGGTCGGCGGGAAGTACCGACTGACCCGGATGCTCGGCAAAGGCGGCATGGGGTCGGTCTGGGAAGGCGTCCACGTCTCGCTCGGCACCCACGTAGCGGTCAAGTTCATCGAGACCGAATACGTCGACAGCCACGAGGCGCGGAGCCGCTTCGAGAACGAAGCCCGGGCCGCCGCCAAGCTGGCGAGCAAGCACGTCGTCAAGGTCCACGACCACGGCGTGATGAACGACGGCCGACCCTTCATCGTGATGGAGTACCTCTCGGGCGAGCCACTCGACGTGCGCCTGAACCGGGTGGGGCGGCTCTCGATTCAAGAGACCGCGGTGATCGTTCAGCAGGTGTCGCGGGCGCTGAACAAGGCCCACGAGGTCGGGATCGTCCACCGCGACCTCAAGCCCGAGAACGTCTTCCTGGTCCGCGACGATGAGGACGGCACCGAGATCGCCAAGGTCGTGGACTTCGGCATCGCGAAGTTCACGGATGCTTCCGGAGGGCTGTCGTCGTCCACCCGCACCGGGTCGGTGCTCGGGACGCCCTACTACATGAGCCCAGAGCAAGCGCGGGGGCTCCGCAGCGTCGACACCCGTTCGGACCTGTGGTCCCTCGCCGTCATCGCCTATCGCTCGGTGGTCGGCGAGTTGCCGTTCGTGGGCGAGGCCGTCGGTGACCTGCTGGTGCAGATATGCGTCAGCCCGACACCGGTGCCTTCACAGAAGGTGCCCGGCCTGCCCGCGGCCTTCGACGCGTGGGTCGCCCGGGGCCTGGGCAAGGAGCCCGGGGCCCGTTTCCAGACCGCGGCCGAGATGGCCGAGGCGCTGACCTCGGTCGCTGGTGGCGCTCGTGCGCCGCAGCTGTCGATGGCGGCGGACCAGGGCGCGGCGACGATGGCAGCGGTGACGCCTGAGCACACCACGCCGTACCGGGTCGAAGGCGTGACGGCCGCGCCGTTCACCACGCAGAACGAGCCTCCCAAGAAGAAGAGCCCAGTCGTCCTCGTGGCCGGTGCGGGGGTCCTGGCGTTGCTCGTCCTCGGCGTCGGAGTCGCGGTGGCGGTCCGCGCTGCTTCTGGCGCTTCCGCCTCCGCCGATCCCGTCGTCGCTGTTGGCGCTCCGCCCGAGGTCAGCGCTGCGGCTCAGCTTCCGGGGACCGCCAGCGTGCCCCCGTCCATCGCGCCCGCAGTCGAGCCGCCCCCGTCGGCCAGCGCCGACCCGGCGCCGCCGCCGGACGAGAAGACCGCCGCGAAGCCCTCGACCGGCGGCAGCAAGCCGACCACCGGCGGCAGCAAGCCCACGACCAGCGGCAGCAAGCCCACGACCACCGGGGGCAAGCCCAGCGCCGGCACCAAGCCGACCACCGGTCCGGATATCGGCTACTGAGCGCGCGCGTGGGGCGCGAACCTTGACCGGCGCGGCGGATCGGCCGTACGGAAGGGCATGCGCTTCATTCGACGATCCGTCGCCCTTCTGACCCTGAGCGCCCTCGGGAGCGCGGTCGGGCTCGGCGGCGCACCGATTTCGGTGGCTCGGGCCCAGACAGCGGCGGACAAAGCGACCGCGCGTCAGCTGGCCACCGAGGGCATCGAGCTGTACAAGGCCGGGAAATTCTCCGAAGCCCTCGACAAGCTGGATCGGGCAGAGCAGCTCTACGACGCACCGGTCCACTTGATCTACATCGCCCGGGCCAACGCGCAGCTCGGCCAGTACGTCGAGGCCGCCGAGGCGTATCGAAGATTGGTCCGCACTCAGCTGCCCGACAATGCCCCCGCGGTCTTCAAAGAGGCGGTGGCCGACGCGAAGAAAGAGCTGCCCGATGTCGAGCCGAAGATCGCCAGCCTGCGCGTCGACGTCGAACCGCGAGACATCAAGGCGCTGAAGCTCGAGATCGACGGCGCCGCGGTGTCGAGCGCGGCGCTGGGCGTCGATCGCCCGGCCAACCCCGGCACTCGGAAGATCACTGCGTCGGCGCCGGGCTACAAGTCGGTGGAGCAGACCCTCGAGCTCAAGCCGGGCGAGAAGAAGAAGCTCGCGCTCACCCTCGAGCCCGACCCGTCGGGCGCAGCCGGTGGCGGTGAGGGCGGGGCGGCAGGCGGGGCGGGCGGCGCGTCCGGCGACGGCGAGAAGGGTGGGTCGACACCTTCCGCCGAGCCCACCGGCAACTTCGGGTTCATCGCGGGCCTGCGCCTCGGCGCGGCGATCCCGGTCGGCAAGGTCGCCGAGGGGCACGAGATGAAGAACTACTTCGGGCCCGGAGGCGGCGTGGAAATCCGCGGCGGCGTTCGGGCCTTCAAGCGGTACTCCGCGGTGCTCCTGTTCGGGGTCGATAGCTACCAGCCGGGCCAGGTCTTCGAGGGGGGGCCCGGCGACTCGGTCGTCGAGGTCGTGCCCCAGGGGTTCAACGCCGGAGTCGGCATCATGTACGCCCCCCCGCCCGGGACGCTGGGCATCATCGCCGAGCTCGATTTTCTTCCCCTGCACCGGTTCGAGGCGAAGCGCGACGTGAAGTTCAAGGCCCAGCCCCCGCCGCCCGATCCCAAGCGCAAGGACTGCAGCCAGACGCTGAAGGCTCATGGCACCGCGGTTCGGGTGTCCGGTGGGCTCCAGGTGCCGCTCACGCCCTGGCTCCAGCTCTCGCCCTACGCGGGGGTGGCTTTCGGCCAGCTCGGCGACTTCAGCAAAGACAGCGACTGCGTCGACGACGACTACACCTGGGCGGCCAAGGTCACGCCCTGGCACGACAAGGAGACCCCGGCTCAGGCGGGGCACGTGATGGTGAGTCTGGGGGTCGGCGGCGACATCCTGTTCGGGAGTGACAAGCCCTCGAAATGACGATGTAAAGCGCGTTTCTACAACGCAGTGCAACAAATTACATTGTCGTGACGATCGCAGGATTTGCCGGTGTTACCTGAACACCGGTAGCGCATGGAAACTGCCCTCGTCGTCCTCTACTTCGCCGTCCTCCTCCTGCTCTGTGGCTACGGTGTCCACCGAGCTCACCTCGTGCTCTTGGTCGCGCGCAACCGCCGCGTGCTCGCTCGCGCGGCCGCGACCCCCGAGTCGATCGAGGCCGAGCTTCCGACCGTCACGGTGCAGCTCCCGCTGTACAACGAGGCCACGGTCGTGGCGCGGCTGCTCGAAGCAGCGGCGACCTTCGACTATCCCCGCGATCGCCTCGAGATCCAGGTCCTCGACGACTCGTCGGACGAGACCCGGTCCATCGCCCAGGCCAAGGTCGCCGAGCTTCGGCGAACCGGCCTCGACATGGTCTACATCCGCCGCCCGAACCGCGTCGGCTACAAGGCGGGCGCGCTCGACTACGGCTTGGATCAGGCCAAGGGCGAGCTAATCGCCATCTTCGATGCCGACTTCATTCCGCAGCCCGGCTTCCTGCGCGACGTGGTGGGTCACTTCCGCGATCCGAAGGTGGGAATGGTTCAGACCCGGTGGGGTCACCTGAACCGCAACCACAGCATGCTCACCAGCATCCAGGCGCTGATGCTCGACGGCCACCACCTGGTCGAGAACCGCGCACGCTTCGGGGCGGGGCTGATGTTCAACTTCTCGGGAACCGGCGGCATCTGGCGCCGCGCGGCCATCGACGCCGCCGGCGGGTGGCAGCACGACACGCTGACCGAGGACCTGGATCTGTCGTACCGCGCCCAGCTCGCGGGCTGGCGCTTCGTCTATCGCCCTGACGTGATCACGCCGGCTGAGCTGCCGGAGGACATGTCCGCGTTTCGTGCGCAGCAGTTCCGCTGGGCCAAGGGCACGGTGCAGACCTCACGCAAGCTGCTCGGGCGCGTGATGTCGTCGAGCCTGCGCTTCTCTCAGCGACTCGAGGCGTTCTTCCACCTCACGCCGCACTTCGCCTACCCGCTGATGATGCTCCTCTCGGTGCTGCTCCTTCCGGCGCTCATCCTGATGCCCGCGACCGATCCTCGCATGATGCTGGTGGTCGATCTGCCGCTGTGCTTCGGCGCCACCGGCTCGCTCGCGACGTTCTACATCGTCGCCGAGAAGTCCCAGGGGCGGACGGTGTGGGACGCGGTGCGCCGACTGCCGATGCTGATCGCGCTCGGTGCGGGTCTCGCTCCGCACCTCTCACGCGCCGTGTACGAAGGCCTGAGAAGCATGTCCGGTGAGTTCGTGCGCACGCCCAAGAAGGGCATCATCGCCGGGCGCTATCGCCAGCATGCCGAGCTGCCCTGGCTCGAGATTGGGCTCGCGCTCTTGAGCGCTGCCAGTGTCGTCGCTTCGATCGAGACCGGGCACTGGTTCGCGGCGCCGTTCGCCTCGCTGTTCATGCTCGGCTACTCGTACGTGGCCTGGCTGGTCGTTGCCGAGCAGGTCTTGGTCAAGCGCGCGGCGCTCGCCCGCGCCTCCGAGCCGCCGGCCGAGGCCGTCGAGCAGCCCGCCATGCCGCGGGCGGCGTGATTCGGCCCCGACCCCGGGCGCGCCGCTGCGGCCCCCCCCCGGGCTACCCTCGCGATTGCCATGGACTTTACGGCAAGGCGCTGTAGACTGACGCTACCCTGACGACCGCGTTTCGGCTGTCCGGAACGCTCAGCCCCGTGGGGCACGAAGGGGGATGGCAATGACCAAGGCTGACATCGTCCAGACCGTCTATGCCCGTCTCGGAGGCTTCTCGAAGAAAGAGTCCGCCGATCTGGTGGATCTGGTCTTCGAGACCATGAAAGAGACCCTGGGCCGGGGCGAGAAGATCAAGATCTCGGGCTTCGGGAACTTCGTGCTTCGCGACAAGCGCCAGCGCCAGGGGCGGAACCCCCAGACCGGGGATCCGATCGTCATCACCGAGCGCCGCGTGCTCAATTTCAAGGCGAGCCAGCTGCTCAAGCAGGCGTTGAACGAAGAGCGCGACGGCGCGCCCGCGACCGGGGCGCCCTCGCTGGAAGCGGAGAAGGGGTAGCCGCGGGTGGCCGACATCCCGGTGAAGCTCTACTACCGGATCGGCGAAGTCGCCGAGATCGTGGGCGTCGAGCCCCACGTGTTGCGTTACTGGGAGACCGAGTTCCGCTCGATCCGCCCCAGCAAGAGCGCCAAGGGCCAGCGGGTCTACTCGCGCCGCGATGTCGAGAAGCTGATGAAGGTGAAAGACCTTCTCTACTCTCACGGCTTCACCATCGCCGGGGCGCGCAAGCGGCTGCGCCAAGCGAACGAAGAGCCCGCGCCGGCCCCCGGCCCTGCGCCGACCGCGTCCGTCGCGCCGCCGCTGCCGTCGGTCCGCCAGACCTTGCTCGGCCTTCGCGCTGACGTCGCCGCCATGCTCGCGGATCTGGGGGACGACGCCGCCGCCGGCGAGCAGGGGCGTTTTCTGTCCGCGCAGCGCTTGACTCCTTCGGGCTGAACGACCAAACCGGTCCGACACAATTTCCCCCGATCACGGGGCGACGAGGAGTGCCGACCGATGGCTGAAGGTCTGAACCGCGTGTTCTTGCTCGGGAATCTCGGAGCCGATCCCGAGCTGCGCGTCACCAATTCCGGGCAAGCAGTCTTGAAGATGCGGCTCGCTACCAGCGAGACCTATCTCGACAAGAACCGCGTCCGCCAAGAGCGGACCGAGTGGCACAACGTGGTGGTGTGGGGGAAGCGCGCCGAAGCCCTCGGAAAGTTCCTGACCAAGGGCTCCCGCATCTTCGTCGAGGGCGGCCTGCGCACGTCCAGCTACGACGATCGCGAGGGCAACAAGCGGTACAAGACGGAAATCGTCGCCAGCAACATCATCTTGTCCGGGAGTGGCGGAGGCGGCGGCGCGGGTCGCGGCGGTGGCGGCGGGGGCGGAGGTGGCGGCGGCGCCCGGGACGACTATGGTCACTCCGATGAGCAAGGTCCGGCGACTGGCGGCGGCTACGACGACGCAGACTACGGTGGCGGCGGCGGTGGCGGTGGCGACGACGACATCCCGTTCTGAGCGGTCGCGGGCCAGGCCTCTGGCCCGGCTGGCGCTCCTGGTCGCGCTCGTCGCGGCGGTCGGCTCGTGCACCGACAAGACCCATGCGCCCGCGGACGCGGCGGCTGCACCCGTCGACCTCGCGCCCGTCCCCAAGCCCGCCAACCTGGCTGCGACCCTGATCGTGAGCAAACCCGGGGAGACCTGGGCAAAGCTGCGCGAGACCGGGGGCGCGCCGGCGCGGCTGTTGCCGCAGAGCTTCGGCCTGCTGGTCTCGACGTTCCTCGGGCTGCCGGCTGCGGCCGCCGACTCCATCGATCCCGACGTGGCCATGACGGGCGCCGCGCTCTCGGACGACCAAGGCAAGCTCGAGGTCGCGGTCGCGATCCACGTCCGCAGCGGTCGCGAGCTCACGGCGCGGCTCAGCGCCGGAAGCGATGCGGCTTACTCGGCGCGCGAGGACGCTGCCACCGGGATCACGCTTCTCGAGGGGAAGCCCGGCAAAGCTTCGACCGGCGTCGCCCTGGGCGTGCTCGGCAACTACTTGCTCGCGGCGCGCAAGCCCGCCGACCTCACCGCCGCCGGTCCGTACGCGGCCCGGACCTTGCCGAAAGAGCCGGCGCCGAAGGCTCCGGCAGCAATCTCGCTCGAGAAGCGCGCGCTCTCGGGCCCCGTCGTCGCGGCGATTCGCGAGACGTGGAAGGGTAAGCAGGCCGAGCTCACCCGGCTCGACGACGTGAACCGCCAGAAGCACGGCGGGCGAGCGCCGGACTTCGGAGATCCGCGTGCCGCGCTCTCCGCGCTCTCGGGCGCGATCGACGGCTTGGTCAAGGTGCTCGAGAGCTCGGCTGCCGGACGGGTGGTGATCGAGCCCGCCGGCGATCGACTCGAGCTGACCGTCGAGCTCGATGCGGAGCCCCAGGGCGCGGCGGCCGAGACCTTCGCCTCGCTGACGGTCGGAGATGCCGAGCCGATCGGCGCGCTGCCCGCGCTGACTCCCATCGTGGTGCTCACGCGGACGACCGCGGCGTCGCGCCAGGCGTCGGCCAAGAGCATGGACGAAGGCGTCGCGGCCCTGCTGGGCGATCGCCTGACCGCGCCCGATCGCGACAAGGTCAAGGGGGTGCTCGAGCGCTTGGCGCAAGGGCGTGGCGATTGGGAGACCTACGGCGTGTATCTCGACGCGGGGAAGGGCGGGCTGGTCTACCGCGCGCTCTTGACCGATCAGAAGGCCTTCGACGCCGGGGCAAAGGACCTGTTCAAGCTGCTCACCGTGCGCGCGCTGGCCGAGCCACTCCGGCAGTTCGCCGGCGAGACCACGGTCAAGCAGAGCACGGCGCAGGTGCCGGGCGTGCCGGGCACGACGCAGCGGACGCTGGTCCAGCTCAAGCCCAGCGCGATGCGCGCGGCGAACGACAAGACCGGAAAGGTGAGCACCGAGCTGCAGAACATCGAGCTCTTGTGGGCTTACCAAGGCGGGCGCGTGCTCGGCGCCGCCTCGTTCGATGCAGTGCCCGTCCTCGGCGCGTTGGTCGGCGCCGAGGCCGACCCGAAGGTGACGCACGCCGGGGATCCCAAGGTCGCCGCGGCGTTGGCTCGAGTGAAGAGCGCCGCCTTCGTCGTGCTGCTTCAGCCTCTCCGACTGGCGGGCGGCTCGGCGCAGGTGCCCCCATCGCCGCTCGTGGCGAGCTTCGGCCGCCGCGACCGGACGGGCTTCTTGCGGGTCGAAGCGGATCAAGCCGCCCTCGAGTCGGTTTTGAAGAGCGTCGCGCTCGGCCAGTGAACTTGGGGTAGACTCCTCGTCATGGTGCCGCGCGTGGCCGTCACTCCGAGGCGTTGGCTGACGGTGGTCGTCGGGCTGCTGCTCGCCGCCGTGCTCGCGCCGACCGGTTGCGGACGAAGCCCGCTCGAGCTCGACGAGACCTCGGCGCTCCCCGACGGTGCGGCCGGGACCGGCGCGGGGGGCTTCGGTGGGGGCCAAGGTGGCGGCGGGTTCGGCGGCAGCGCGGGGGGCGGCGGGATGGCCGGCGTCTCGGGCGAAGCGGGCATGGGCGGCCTGGCAGGCGCCGCCGGCGAAGGCGGCTTCGGCGGGTTCGGCGGAGGGGTGGGGGGCGGCGGCATGGGCGGCTTCGGGGGCACGCCGGGCTGCGGCCCCTGTGACGGGTGCTGCGACGCCGCGGGCGTCTGCCGCAAAGGCACCGAGACCAACGCTTGCGGCAAGACCGGCGTCGCATGCTTCGACTGCGGTCAGGTGGGCTTCGGGTGCGTCGGTGGCACGTGCCAAGGCGTCCCCCCCAAGTGCGGCCCCGCCACCTGCGGCGGGTGTTGCGACGCGAAAGGCAACTGCCGCAACGGCGCCGAGTCCGATGCCTGCGGCGTCGCCGGCGGCCAGTGCGACGACTGTCTCACCAAAGGCCAGGGGTGCACGGCGGGCAAGTGTCAGGGCCCCCCGCCGGCGTGTGGGCCCGGCACCTGTGGTGGCTGTTGCACGGCCGCGGGCAAGTGCGTTCCGGGGACCGACAGCACCGCCTGCGGCGCGGCCGGTCAGAAGTGCGAAGCCTGCGCATCGCCGAAGAAGTGTTCCGTGCCCGGTGGCTACTGCGCCTACATCCCGAGCTGTGGTCCGCTCACCTGTCCCGGCGGTTGCTGCGACGCGCAGGGAGAGTGCAAGGACGGCCACACCAACTCGCAGTGTGGGGTGGGCGGGACGAAATGCTGGGACTGCACGGCCGCGAAGTTGAGCTGCGCGCCGCAAGGGTTCTGTTACGAGGGCGCGCACTGCGGTGCGGACGTTTGCGCGGGCTGCTGCGACGGCACCGGCCAGTGCCGCCCCGGCGGCAACAACCAGTTCTGCGGCCAGTACGGCGGGCTTTGCGACAACTGCGCGAGCAAGGGGCAGACGTGCGCGGGGCAGGTGTGCGGCACCGGCAGCGTGTGCCCGAAGGCCTACGCGGGCTGCGCGCCGAACGCGGCGACCCCACCCCCTGCGTCGTTCAAGGCCTGCGGGGCGCCAGCGCTCTCCGTCATCGCGGCGGCGTGCAAGGGCCAGGGCGACAACCCGAACTGCGGTCCGGCCTTCCAGAAGCTCCTGAGCAGCGACCCGGGGTGCTACGACTGCCTGATCCAGTTCGCCACCGACGCCGCTTACGTCCGGTGCCTCGCGCCGTTCCTGAGCCCGTCGTGCAACCACTCGCTCAGCTGCGCGGTCGAGTGCTCGAACACCTCGTGTAACGAGTGTCCGGCGGCGAAGGAAGAGCAGTGCCGAAACGGCCTGTTTGCCAAAGGCGGAGCGTGTCGCGACTACGTGAACGGCTACTACTGCGCCCAGGCGGCGCTCGACGGTCCGGCGGCGTTCTGCGAGTGGACGGGCGACACGGGGCAGTGGATCGCCAAGGTCGGCGCTCACTACTGCGGCGGGGGCTGAAGCTTGGCGCGGCGTGGCTACGACGAGGTGACGCTGGTCACCGGGTTCCCCAATTTCCGCGCGCGGAAGATGGTGGAGTGGCTGCTCGTGGCGGAGCAGCGGTCCTTGTTCTACCTGGTCGTGCGAAAGGCCCTCGAGAAAGAGGCATCGGCCGCGCTGGCTCGGCTCCCCAAGAACCAGCGCGAGCGTGTGGTGATCATCGAGGGTGACGCCGCCGCCATGGACCTCGGTCTCAGCGGGGCCGAGTACCGCACGCTGGGGGCCGAAGTCGATCGCGTCCACCACCTGGCCCAGGTCACCTATCCGGGCGTCCCCCCCCAGACGACCGAGGCCACCAACATCGGCGCCATGCGCGAGGTGATCGAGCTCGGACGCTGCTGCACCAACATGCGCTCGATCGTCGTCCATTCGTCGGCGCTGGTGAGCGGAAACCGCGAAGGCCTGGTGCTCGAGGACGACCTCTCTGCCGGGCAAGCGTTTCGCTCGCCGGTCGAAGAGACGCTGGCCCGCGCCGAACGCCTGGCGCGGAGCGCGCTGCCGCAGCTGCCGATCGTCGTGCTGCGCCCGACCTGGATCGTCGGCGACTCGACCACGGGCGAAATCGAGCGCTTCGACGGGCCGTACTTGCTGGTCCTCTTGTTGGTCACCTCGCCGCAAGACCTGCCGGTGCCGCTGCCGACCCGCGGCGACGCCCTCTTGCACCTGGTCCCCATCGACTACGTGGTGCGCGCTGCGCACTTCATCGGCCGCCATCCCAAGGCGATCGGGCGCACCTTCCACCTGGCCGATCCCCGTCCGCTCACCGTGCGAAGGGTGTTCGAGCTGGTGGCGGCCAGCGGCGGCAAGCGGCTGCCCGGCGGCTTCATCCCCACGCGCGTGACCAAGGCGCTGCTCTCGGCTCCGGGCCTGGGGCTCCTGGCGAAGAGCCCGCGCGCGTTCGTCGACATGCTGGCGACCCCGGTGCGTTACGACACGCGGAACAGCGCCGAGCTGCTCAGAGACTCGGGGATCGCCTGCCCACCGTTCGAGAGTTACGTCGACACGTTGGTCGCCCACGTCCGGGGCCGCGTGCAAGAGCGCCGCGTCCAGAGCCAGGCCGATCGCTACGGCGAGGTCGAGGACGCCCTGTACTGAGCGATGACGCCGGCCGACCGTCAGTCTCTCGCGATCTCGCTGATCGCCCTGGTCGTGGTCGTGACCTGCGCGGGCGGCAGCGTCGGTCCTGCGCACCCTGGCGCGCCGCCCCCGCCCTCCGCGACCCCACCACCGGCCCCGAGCCCAGAGGCCAGCGTGCCCGCGGCGTCGGCGCTGCCGAGCGCCTCGCCGCCGGCGGCGGTGCCGGCGCCGCCGAGCGGGCTTGCACTGCCCAAGCTCCGCGCGGCCCTGGCCGCCCTGGCCGCGAACGAGCGCACCACCCCGGTGCGCGTGGTGTGGCTCGGCGACTCGCACACCGCTGCCGACTTCTGGCCCCACGCGCTGCGCCGACCGTTGCAAGAGCGTTTCGGCAACGGCGGCCCGGGCTTCGTACAGCTCGGGGTCGAGCCCTATCGGCACGCGCTGCTCAAGGTCGGACGCGAAGGCACGTGGCGCCGCGAGCCCAGCTCGCCCGCGGGCAGCATGAAGCAGCTCGACGGGGTCTTCGGCCTGTCGGGTCAACGCGCGGTGCCCGAGAGCGCCGACGCGCGTGCCAGCGTCGAGCTCACCAGCAAGGCCTCGGCGGGCAAGACGCGCTATTCGCTGTGGTACCGCGCCAAGCCGGCCGACCGAGTCCGGCTCTCGATCCGGGGCAGTGCAGAGTCCGAGAGCGCCACCGCGAAGTCGGGACGAGCGCTGGGGTCGCTGCGAGTCCACACGATCGAGAGCGCGGCTCCGGCGACCCTCGACGTCGGAGTGAGCGGTGGGGCGCCGGAAATCTTCGGCGTGACGGTCGAGAGCGTGACGCCCGGTCTGGTGCTCGACACGCTGGGGATCAACGGCGCCAGAGCCGCGACCCCGCTCGCTTGGAACGAGGTCGAGTGGCGTGCCGCGCTCGGCGCCCGCGAGCCGTCGCTGGTCGTGTTCGCCTATGGGACCAACGAGGCCGCGTCCACCCTCGCGAGCACGCGCTACGAGAAGACGCTGGACCAGCTGGTAGAGCGAGTGCGCGGCGCGGCCCCGGCCGCCGACTGCCTGATCGTCGGGCCCCCGGACATGATCTCGGGGGACGGCAAGACCGCACCGCGGGTCATCGAGTTCGACCAGACCGCAGAGCGCACCGCGGCGCGCCTGGGCTGTGGCTACTTCAGCGCGTGGTCCGCCATGGGCGGCGAGGGCAGCATGGCGCGCTGGATGAAAGAGAAGCCCCCGCTGGCGGCGCCGGATGGCATCCACCTGGCTCCCGGTGGCTACGAGCGGCTGGGGCAGGCGCTTTCCGAGCGGGTGCTCGGCGCGGTCACGCCGGCGAAGTGACTCAACGGCGGGTGGCGGTGTAGCTCTCGTAGCCTTGGGCCAGCGCTCGGAAGAGCCAGTTCCCGAGCACCTCCGAGCCGACCCCCGTCGGGTGCGTCAGGTCGGCTTGCCCGAGGCCCCTTCCCACCCACGCCGCCATGCTGCCCGCTCCGCCCATCGCCTTGTAGGTGTCGAAGAAGGCACAACCCGAGGCCGCGGCGGCCTTGCGCTGCTCGGCGACGATTGCAGGGATCACCGCCATGGTCGAGAGCGTGGTGCCCTTCTTCTCGGCGCGGTCCATCGCGGCCACCACCAAGCAGCCCATCTCGGGGCGAGCACGCCGGCCCTGGTCGAGAACGTCCTTCATGGTGCGGAAGTACTCGTCCATCGGATACGCGAAACCGTCGCCGCTCTCGTTGGCTCCGAACTGATAGATCAAGAGGTCGGGCTTTCGCCAGCGCAGCGTCTCTGCCCAGTGCGCGTCGTCTTGCTTGTCCAAGAACCGCACTCGCGCACCCTGGATGCCGATGGCGTCGAGCACGACTCCCGGTGTGTCGCGCTCCATGACCACGCCGAACGCGCGGGTGGTGCCGGCGGTCGTCACGATCTCGAGCTCGTGCTCTCCGTCGGGCACCGTCAGCTCCTCGTAGGCCACCTCGACGGCGGCAGCGCGGGTGTCGAGCTCTTTCACGTCGGCGCCGTCGATGCGCAGCTTGGCCTTGCCCCCGCCCGGTTCTTTCACGTACGAGAGCACGAAGCGCGAGACCGCTCGCCCGAAGGTGCCGGTCTTCGGCGTCCCGAAGCGCGCGCGGGAGCCCGGCGGCGCCCGGAAAGAGACACCGCCGAGCCCGTAGAGCCCGTCGGGCGAGAGCGGGCCGACGATCCGGCTCACCAGCCAGCCGCTCGACGAGAAGCGCGTCACGTCGTTGTGGAAATAGGCGGGCCACGCGTTCGCCATCAGCATGAACCCGTGCCCCGCGTCGCCGAACTGCCGCTGCAGCTTGCGGCGCAGCGTTCCCGAGACGTAGTCGCTGGTGACGATCGAGTCGCCGAAGTGCACCACGCGGGTGATGGCGCCCGGCTGCTTTTCGATGGTGCGCCCGAGCGCGCGATAGAAGCCGCCGAGACCCGCGTGGTCTGGGTCGATCAGCGGTACCGGGGGCTTCTCGGCGTCGATGGCCAGCGCCTCGCCCTCGCTCTTCTTGGCGATGGGGCCGCTCGGCGCTCGCGGCATCTCGACCTCTTCGGGCTGCGCGAGCTCGGGGCGCGAGCGCGTTTCGGTCTGGAGCACGGCCTGCCCGAGCTCGAGCACGGGCGGGGCCACGCCTGCGGGCGCTTCGCTCGCGGCGCTCGGCGCCGTGGGGGGCGAGAGCCGCACGCCGGCGAACATCGGTGACAGCTCGGCGATCAGCGCCAGCGCGCCGAGCGAGGCGACGGCGAGCACGGGCCTGGATGCGAGCGCCGTCCGCGGCGTCCGCGTCACAGGCCCCTGGACGACGGTGGGGTGCTGCCTCGGGGTCCCGACTGCCACGTCGAACCCGGCGCTAGTTCACGCAGCTCATGTCGCCGAGCTGGCGACACAGCGCCTTCAGCATCCTGAGGTCGCTGTCGGTGGCCTTGCCGGAAGCCGCCTTGGCCTTGAGCGCGTTCTTGGCCGACGTCTGCTTCTGGCGGTCGCCGCTCTGCGCCATGTCCTTCACGTCTGGACCCGTCTCGGTCGCGCTGGGCTTGGGCTTGGGCGTCACGGGGTCGGGCTTCTTGGGCGTCTTCCCCGCCGGCTTCTCGGCGAAGGGGTCGTTGCGCACGATGCCGCCGGACAGCGCCGGCGCGGCGGTGGTCGTCGGTTCGGCAGTGAGCTCGGGCTTGGGGGCGTTCGGCAGCTCGTTCGGATCGACGCCCTTGTCGAGCGCGGCGATGTCGTTGCTGGCGCGCTTGCGACGGCCCGAGTCGACGGTCGTCGCCTTGGCGACGCGGTCGAGCAGCGCGCGCTTCTTCTGCGGATCGGTCTCGCGCTGTGCCAGGTCGAGCAGCATGTCCGCCCAGCGCGCCTCGATGTCCTTGAACTCGGTGGACTGGCGCGCGTTGCTGTTCTCGGGGACTTCCGCGATCACCTTGTTGTGGGCGGCCTCGACGTTGCCGTTTTGCATCAGCTGCACGGCGTCGGCGAGCGCCTGCGCGGTCGGGTCGCTGGCCTGCGCGCTGTCGCCGCCCGCGCCCTGACGATTGCCGATCGCCACCATGCCCACCATCACGAGCACGCCCAGGAACGCGACGCCGGCCACCGCCTTCAAGATGGGGGGGATGCCTGGCGCCGCGCTGGCACGCCGCTCCATGCCGACGCCCGGGGCGGGGGTGTGGCGGTCGGCGATGCCGACGCCCACCGGGCCCATCTGGGCCGTGGCGTCGGCGCCCGGGTGGTAGATTTGCCCGGCCGGAATGAACTTGAACACCACGTCACCGAGCTCGATGGTGTCCCGCGCGTCGAGCAAGCTGCGGTGCAGGTCGACGCCGTTCACCCGCAGCCCGTTCGCGCTCTCGCGGTCGACGATCTCGTAGCGACCGTCCTCGAGCAGGTGGATCTCGGCGTGCACGCGGCTCACCGATGCGTGGTTGACCGAGACCTCGCACTCTTCGCCCCGGCCGATGACGACCCGCGGGCCCGAGAGGGCGTACTCGGCGCCGGGGGTCGGACCTGCGAGCATGAACAGGCGATCGGACTGGCTGAGGAGCGCCTGCGCGCGATGTGTCCCCGGTACGGTGGACTTGTTGTAGGCGGCCCCGGCGACCTGCTCGTCCATCAGCTCGAGCCGATAGTCACCGACTTGAACCAGGTCGCCGTGCTCCAGCCGCTGCGGTTCGCTGACTCGAACGCCGTTGACGAAGCAGCCGTTGTAGCTCGCCAGGTCGTCGAACAGCCAGCCCGTCCCGTTGCGCGTGAGCTTCGCGTGGCGGCGCGAGATGTTGCGCTCGGTCAGGCGGACGGTGTTCTCTTCACCGCGCCCGATCGAGTACTCGTCGCGGACGAGACTGACGACCGTTTTATTGGCCTGGTCGTCCTCGATCGAGAGCTTCCACATCGCCTGACTGCCTAGATCCTGCCGCGAAAGAGCCCGGCCGCCAACGATGGCACCGGTGGGGAGAAATTTCGCACGTCTTTCCGAATGTTTCCAGCAATTTGCCGGGGCGACCCCAACTCGGCCCGGTTCTGTCGGGTCAGTCGCCGTGGGCGGGCAGGCTGAGCAGCGCATTCTGCACGAGGGGCCGGGCGGCTCGGATCGCGATGTGGTCTCGCGTCGGGTGCACCCGATTGGTCAAGATGACCGTGACGGTTCCGGCGTCGGGGTCGCACCACAGGCTCGTCCCTGTGAAGCCCAGGTGGCCGAACGAGCCGGGGCCGACCGCCCCGGCAGCAGAGTTTGGCCCTGACACGCCGTCGAACCCCGCGCGCAGCGTCGAGCCCGGGCGCTCACGAACCAGCTGTGTCGCGTGCTCGCGCGCCAGATAATCCGGGGCGGCGCCGGAGAGCACGTCGAGCACCGCGCACCCGAACCGCGCGAGCGCTTCCGCCGTGCCGAAGAGGCCGGCGTGCCCGGCGGCACCGTGTCCGCTGATGGCCCACGCGTTCTCGTCGTGAACCACGCCGGTCACCACGCCGCCCCGCCATGGCACGAGCTCGGTGGGAGCCACGTCGGTCGCGAAGCGCCGCTCGTGCGCCCACGCCTGCCGTGCCGACCGGAGCGCCAGGCCGAGTGGCATCGTCACCTCTTCGGCGATGACCTGGTCGAGCGGCTTGCCCGTGACGCGCTCGACCACCGCGCCGAGCAAGAGGTAGCCGAGGTCACTATAGACCGGAGCGTGACCGCCGTCCGGCGCGGGCCCGAGCGCCTCGCGGCGACGGGCTCGACACGCCGCCCGAAGGGCGAGCCGCCGGTCGAATGGCGCCGCGGCAGAGAGCGGGTCGAACAGTCGCACGTGCGCCTCGAGCCCCCCACGGTGCGAGAGCAAGAGGTCGAGAGGGAGGTCCTCGCTGGGGGTTCCGGCCGCCTCGGGGAGGTGCTCGCCGAGCCGGTCGTCGAAGCCCAGGACCCCCCTCGCCCGAAGCCGGGCCAGCGTCATCGCGAAGACCGGTTTGGTGACCGAGGCCAGGTCGTAGGGGGTCGCTGTCGTTGCGGGTGCGAGCCGCCGCCGGTCCAGGAACCCGGCGGCGCCGAGCTCGAGCTGCCAGCGGCCCTGGCTTCGCCGCGCGATTGCCAGGCTGGCCCCCGGGGCCACGCCCGGCTCGACCACGAGCGTTCGAGCGATCCGAGCGAGCCGAGGTTGTCTGGTCATGGCCGGGCTTTTGACGCTTCGCCGTGGACGCCGCTATGCTTCTCTCGCCGGCAAAGACACCCGGCGAAAAACAACATGGCCGAGTTTGCGTGGGAAGCGCGCGCCCGAACGGGAGAAGTCCGCAAGGGCGTGATGGAGGCGGACAATGAGGACGCCGTCAATCAACGCCTCCGACAGCAACAGCTGAGCCCGGTCAAGGTCAAGAAAAAGGGGAAAGAGCTCAGCCTGACCCTCGGGTCCGGCGTCAACACCAAGGACCTGGTCACCTTCACGCGCTTGTTCGCGACGATGATCGACGCCGGCCTCCCCTTGGTTCAGTGCCTCGACATCTTGTCGGGCCAGCAGACCAACAAGATCTTCGCCGGCGTGCTCCGAGACGTGAAGAACTCGGTGGAGCAGGGCGCGTCGTTCAGCGATGCGCTGCGCAAGCACCCGAAAGTGTTCGACGAGCTGTTCGTGAACCTGGTGCACGCCGGCGAGGTCGGCGGCATCTTGGACACCATCATGCAGCGCCTCTCGATCTACCTTGAGAAGCGGCAGAAGCTGGTGCGGCAGGTGCGCGGCGCCCTGGTCTACCCGGCGATCGTCATCGTGATCGCCGGCGGCGTGATGACCGTGCTGCTCACCTTCGTGATCCCGGCGTTCGAGCGCATGTTCGCCGATTTCGGCGGCGGCAAAGAGTCGCTGCCCAAGTTGACGCAGATCGTCGTGTCGCTGTCCCACGGCTTCGTCAGCTACCTGCCGTTCATCGTGGTCGCCGTCGGGTTGATGATCGGCGGGTTCGTCTACTTCTACCGAACCCCCGCCGGCAAACGCACCGTCCACACCGGCATGCTGAAGGCGCCCATCATCGGGCCCGTGCTCCGGAAGATCGCGGTGGCGCGCTTCACGCGCACGCTCGGCACCCTGCTCCAGTCCGGCGTGCCCATCTTGGACGCGCTGGACATCTGCGCCCGAACCTCGGGCAACGTGGTGATCGAGTCTGGCATTCAGCACGTTCGCTCGAAGATCAGCGAAGGCAAGAACATGGCCGAGCCGCTGGCCGAGACCAAGGTCTTCCCCGACATGGTCGTGCAGATGATCGCGGTCGGCGAGCAGACCGGCGCGCTCGATCAGATGCTCAACAAGATCGCTGATTTCTACGAAGAAGAGACGGACATCGCCGTTGCAGCCATGACCAGCGCGATCGAGCCGATCTTGATGGTGGGTGTCGGCGGGATGGTCGGCGTCGTGCTGATCGCGATGTATCTGCCGATCTTCTCCATGGCCGGCAACATCAAGGCAGACTGACGGGCGACGGTCGTGGCCGTCCGTCTGGGCATTCCCGAGAACCTGGCCGGGGCGCCGCTGCCCAGGCGGCTGGCGTGGGTTACCGCCGCGCGGTTGTTCTTCCTGGTCGCTGCGCTCGGGGTGATCGGCGCGTTCTACCTGCGCAGTGCCGGTTCCGAGACGGTCAGCGTGCAGATCGGCTGGGCCACCCTCGGCTTCGCCTTCGCGAGCGCTGGAGTCTACGCGGCAGTGCTGCGGACCGGGCGGGGCCTGGACCGGCTCGCGCTCGCCCAGCTGGTGGTCGACCAGATCACCTGGACGGTCTTGGTCTATCTGTCGGGCGGCGCCACCAGTGGTGCGACCTCGTTCTACGGGCTGACCTGCGTCACCGGCGCCGCGCTGGCGGGCCTTCGCGGCGCGGCGGTCGCGGCCGTCTCGGGCGGAGCCCTGTACGTGGGCCTGGTCACCCTGCTCGCGCGAGGGTGGCTGCCACCGCCATCCGACCAGCCGACGGCGCTCTACACGCTGACCCGTGGCGAGGTTGTCTACTACGTCCTGGTCACGCTCTTGATGCTGGTGGTGGTCACCCTGCTCGCCGGCTTCCTGGCCGAGCGCCTTCGCGTCGAGGCGGGGCGCGCCGTGATCGCCGAGGCGCGGGCGGATCGCGCCGAGCGCATGGCGGCCCTTGGCCGCTTGGCCGCCGGTCTCGCGCACGAGATCCGCAACCCGCTGGGCTCCATCGCCGGCTCCATCCAGCTCTTGCGCGACAACCCCGGGCTGTCCGACGAGGACAAGCAGCTGTGTGAGATCGTGCAACGCGAGGCCGAGCGGCTCAACGACCTCGTGACCGACATGCTGGACCTGACACGGCGTCGGGACCCGGTGGTCGCGGAGGTGGACGTGAGCTCGGTCGCGCGCGAGGTGGTCGCGCTCGCCGCGAAGTCCGGCCGCGGCGGCTCGGACGTCGGCGTGGACTATCGCGGACTCGAGCGTGCGGAGGTGCGAGCCGACCCCGCGCAGCTCAGGCAGCTGATCTGGAATCTGGTGCGGAACGCCGTGCAAGCCTCGAATCCGGGCGACGTGGTCGTCGTCTCGATCGAGACCGAGGCGGCGGGCTTCGTCCTCTCGGTGGCCGACCAGGGTCCGGGCATCGACGAAGCGGCGCGAGAGCGCCTGTTCGACGCGTTCTTCACCACCCGGAGTCACGGCACCGGGGTGGGGCTCGCGGTGGTGAAGGCGATCGCCGAGGCCCACGGCTTCTCGATCGAGGTCGAGAGTCGGGAGGGCCAGGGGGCCACCTTCCGGGTCCACCTGGCCGCCGCGGCGGCCCCGGGGCCGGTCGGACGGGCGCTGGTCGGGGCGTGAACGCCGGTGGGTGGGCCCCTGCTTCACGGATCACGGTGTCGGGTGCCGGACCCGGCGCGGCGGAGCCCGTCCACCCCCGGCAACCCCGCGGATTTCCAGGGAGGGCCCGTCCGAGTGAAGCTTTGGCATTCCAGTTGCGTAAAACGGAGTGAAGGCCAAGAAAAGGAAGTCCGAGTCATGTCACCCCGTCGTTGGTATTCGTTCATCGTCCTCTTCTCGTTGCTCCTCGGGTTTGCCAGCCCGGCCCTTGCCGAAGAGGCAGCCGACGCGACGCTCAAGGCGAAGCAGAGCGACCTCACCGCCCAGCTCAAGAAGGGCAAGGCGGCGGACGCGAAGAAGATGGATCAGATCTTCGACGACCTGCTCGACTACGACACCTTGGCCAAGGACTCGCTCGGCAACCACTGGGACGACCTGAGCGAGGCCGAGCGTAAGGAGTTCCAGGACGTGCTCAAGCGTCTGGTCAAGAACGCCTATCGCAAGAACCTGAAGAAGACCCTCGGGTACGACGTGGTCTACGAGGGCGTTTCCGAGGCCAAACGCGGCGTCTTGGTCAAGAGCGTGGCCAAGAGCAAGACCAACAACCGAGAAGAGCCGATCCACATCGACTATGCGATGCACAAGCTCGACGGTCGCTGGGTGGTTGGGAACATCATCACCGAGGGCGCGAGCATGGTCGGCAACTATCGCAGCCAGTTCGGCCGAGTGATCAAGAAGAGCGGCTTCCCCGAGCTGATGAAGCGCATGAAGAAGAAGGCCCAGAAAGAGGGCGCCTGACCCGAGCTCGCGCGCGGCGGTCTTACATAAGTCCCGTCTTTCCGCCGGCTCCGCGCCCGGGTTGCCCCGAGGGCCGCGCGACCTGATACGATCGTCTCTCAAAGTGGCTTCACTGTCGGAGCGCTCTAAGGTCAGAGCTTCGAGCGGGCCGTTGATCGACGAGCCCGCGGACAGTCGAGTGCCGCTTCGCCTCACCGCGACCCGCGGCGCGCTGGGCATCGAGCTCTACGAGCCGATCGAGATCGGCCCCCTCGAGCTCGCGCGACTCTCTGCCACCTTCCCGGGCCTGCGCTTTCCCGTGGACCTTTCCGGCGGCGTGCCGGTGTTCCGCCACCGGCGCGGCGATCTGGAGCGCCTGGAGATCGCCACCAGCTTCTCTCGGCTCTCGTCCTGGCTGATGCCGCGCCTGCGCTCGGTGGTCGGGGCGCTCGAGCGGGCTCCGGTGCTGTGGTCCGTGCCGCAGGGGGTCGCCATCGGACTCGTGGGCGCCCGCGGTGCGCTGGCGTTCGACCTGCTCTGGGCGCCACTGCACGGCGACGCTCGCTTCGTGGTGAGCCACGCGCGCGGCGCCGGGCTCGATGCGCCGGCGCTCGCCCACGCGCTACACACCGTCGACACCCTCTTCTCGGAGCACGGAGAGCGGCGGGGCCGGGTGGTCACGCTGGCGTCCGTTGCCCGTCGGCTGACCCGAGCGGTGTTCCCGGCGGTGGGCGCTCGAGCCCCTGCCGCGTCGCGTGCGCGCTTGGGTGAGCTCGAGGTCGATGGCGACGAGGTCCGCGTGGTGCTCGACTCGACCTTCGAGCCGCCGGTCATCCACTCGACCGGCGCACGCGCGCTCGAGCTGGCTGCGCTCACCGCCGAGGCGGACGACGCGCTCGCGCGTGGTGACCTCGACGTCGCGCGTGCACAGTACCTGGTCGCTCTCGAGCGGGCTCCGCGGCACCCCGAGATCACGCAGCTGATCGGCGAGATCGACCTGCTCTCCGCCGGCCGCGCCGAGGCCGCCCTGGGCTTGATCGTCGAGACCTTGCCGGCTTCCCGGTCCGGCTTCGTCGGGGCCGAGCTCTTGGCGCGCACCGGAGACGTGGTCGGTGCCGCCGAGGCCATCCGGCACCTGGTGCAAAACGAGCCCTTTTCGCCGCTCTGTGCGCTCTACTACTTGCGGCTGGCCGAGCTCTCGAGCGGCGCGACCGAGCGCATGGACGCCCTCGATCGGGGCGTGGCGGCGGCGCCCGGTCTCGCCCGGGTACGGTGGGAGCGGCTCGCCGCGCGGGTCGAGCTCGGGGACGTGGCCGGGGGCCTCGCCGACGCGGAGCACCTGGAGGCTGCCGCTCTCGGCGCGGCCGCACGCCACCAGACCTGTCTGCGCTCGGGGCGCGCGCTGCTCGCGCGGGGTTTCGTCCGAGAAGCTGGCCGCTCGTTCGAGCGGGCGCTGCGTTACGTTCCCGACGACCCCGCAGCGACCGCGGGTCTCGCTCGCTCGCTGATGGATGCCGGCAAGAGCCAGCGCGCGTTCTCGCTCTTGGCCCGGTCGGTCGCGCTCTCGGAAAAGACCGGCGCCGCGGATGCGGACGCGCTGGTCGACATGGCTCGCTTGCTCGCGACGGACTTCCAGGATCTGCCCCAAGCCATCGCGCGGGTTCGCCAGGTCTCCCAGGGCTCGCCCCGGGCCGTCGAGGCCGCCGCCCTCGAAGCCGAGTGGCGCGCGTCGCTCGGGGACCTCGCGGGCGCCTCCCTCGCCTGGGCGCGCCTGCGCGATCGTGTGGAGCTGGCTGAAACGCCTCCGGACGCCGCGGTGGGCTGGCTGATGCAGGCCGCGCGCTTCGAGCGAGAGACGCAGGCCGACGTGCTCTCTGCCGAGCGACACCTGGCGGTGGCGCTCCGGCTGGCGCCCCGGGATCAGAAGCTCGCCGCTGCCTACCGCGAAGTGGCCCTGGTCGTGGCCGCGCGAGCCCGTCGTGATCGCGACCGGACTCCCCCGGAGCCTCCCCCTGCTCCCACGCTGGACACGCGGCCGCCGCCCGCCCCCGCGCCGAGCGAGCCGCCCGCCCCGGATACCTTCGCTCCCGCCGAGGACGAGGACCCGGAGGTCGCAGAGAACCCCCGCGACGTCGACCTGGCGCAGCGGCTCGAGGCGGCGGTGCGGGCCAACCCGGGCGACGAAGTGCTCGCGCTCGAGCTCGCCGACGTGCTCTTTCGCTTGGGGCGTGACGAGGCGCTGTTCGCGCTGCTCTCGGCGCGCCTCGAGGAAGTGTCCGAGCGGCGGCGGGCCGAGGTGCGCGTGCGTCTGTCCCAGGTGCTCAGGCGGCTCGCCGCCCGCGCCACGCGAGCCGGGCGGATCAGCGAAGCCACCCTCTATCGAGCGCGCCTGGCGGACTTCGATCAGGGGTGATCAGGCCGTCAGCCGGTCCGCCGCGCCCGCGCAAGGTCCCAGGCGCTCGTGCCAAACGCGCGCCGCGGCGTCCAGCGCCGCGTCCGGAAGTACGCACGACAGCCGCAAGGGGTGGCTGAACACGAGCTCCGGCGTCGCGTCGAGGCAGGCCAGCGCCGCGCCGACGACTGAGGGAAGGCCGACTTCGACCCCCACCAAGCTGAGCAAGCCGTGTCCCTCGCGCACCGAGAGGCCGTTCAGGGAAGCTGCCTCGAGCTCGGCGCGCACCTCGCCCCAATTCGGGACGTTCAAGAGCGGCGTCCACGCGACGAGCTCGCGCGGGCCGAGGGTCAGATCGCCGAAGGGAAGCGACATCCGCTCGGCCACTGCCGCGAGGCGTGCTGCCGCGCTGCGCTCGGCGCAGACCAACGCGAGGTTCTTCTGCACCACGACGGCGCGCCGCGAGCCGTCGGCGGACGTCTCGTTCGAGACCACCGTCTCTCGCACCCCCGGTCGGCCGGCCACGTCCCCGGTTTTGCGCGCGATGATCGCCACCTTGTGGCGCCGCGCCCACTCGACGGCCTGGGCATTGAGCACCTTCGCCCCGCACTCTGCCATCTCTTGCATGGTTTCGTAGTCCAGCTCGGGCAGATGGCGCGCATCGGGGACGATCCGGGGGTCCGCTGAGTACACGCCGTCGACGTCGCTGTAGATCTCGCAACGCTCGGCGCCCAGGGCCGCGGCCAGCGCGACGGCGGTGGTGTCCGAGCCGCCGCGACCGAGTGTGGTGATCTCGCGCTTGTAGCTCATTCCCTGGTAGCCGGCGACGATCACGATGCGACCCCGTGCCAGCTCGTCTTCGATGCGATGCGGCCGGACCTCGATGATGCGAGCGTCGAAGTGCCGGTCGTTGGTGATGATGCCGGATTGCGAACCCGTGAAGCTCACCGCGTCCAGGCCCCGCGCGTGGATGGCGATGGACAAGAGGGACATGCTCACGCGCTCGCCGGTCGAGAGCAGCATGTCGAGCTCGCGCTTCGCCGGTTCGGGCGGGGCGCTGCCCCCCGCCACGCTCGCGTCGGGCGGCAACGCGGCCTCGCGGGCCAGGCCGAGCAGGTTGTCGGTGGTCTTGCCCATGGCGCTCACCACGACCACCACGTCGTTGCCGGCCGCGCGCGTGCGCGCCACCTGGTCGGCCACACTGCGGAGCTTGCCGATGTCGGCGACCGACGAGCCTCCGTACTTCTGGACTACGATGGGCATTGATAGCCGCTACCACGCGGCAAAAAACTTGGCCAAGTCGCCGGGCTCAGGCCGTCCACTCGGGCGGTGTGAGGCGCCACAGCCCGCTCGGGCTGGCGGCCCAGAGGGTGCGCGCTTCGGCATCCCAGACCAGCGCCCGCGCCCGGTCGTCCTCGTCGTCGCCGGCCGCGACGTCGTCGTTCGGCTCGAGCTCGGCGACGATCTCTGCCGCCCCGGTCCCCAGGTCGACCTCGATGAGCAGGCTCCGTTCTTCGGACTCGACGAACGCGGCCAAGAACGCCCGGGGGCGACCGTCGCGCACTCCGAGGGCGAGCGCACAGCCGTGCAGGCACCCGGGAACGCGCGCGAAGCTGCGGCCGCGATCGAGCGAAAGGCAGAGTCCGCGGTCGGCGGCGGTCAGCACCACGACGTCGCCCAGCGAGCCGAGCAGGACGTGCTCGCCGGCCGCCACCTCTTCCGCGACCGGATCGAGCGATGTGCGTTCCAGCCCCGCCGCGCCCCACTCGAGCAACGCCCAGCCCTCGGTGCCCTGGACCAGCAATCGGGTGGGGTGGCCCAACCCTACCTGTGCCACTCGGCCCCCCACCTCCGTGGCGTCGAAGCTCGCCCCGCCGCTCTGGGTCACCGCGACCCGATGACTCCCGGCGGCGACCAAGAAAGCGTCCGCCCCGCCGGGGGCGAAGGCCGCGACCGCGAGCGCGGACGACGACGCGGGCGACAGATCGAGGGCCGAGTGGGCGGCCGCGATGCTGCGGCTGGCCCCGGTCGAGCTCACTCGCTCGAGCGCGCCCGCCACCGTGACCGCGAGCACGTCGTCGCCCAGCGTCTCGAGCCGGAGGACGCGCGTCGCCAGGGCCTCTCGGCAGTCGCCCCCGTCGCGGGCCAGGGACAAGAGCGAGCGCCCCGCGACCCACAGTCGGTCGGGGCCGAGGGCCAGCGCCTCGAGATCGACTCCAGCGCGTGGGTCGTGACCGACCTTCCAGCTGCGCTCGGCGCGCCTCGGCAGAACTTCGTCGCGCAGCGCGTCCGTGGCCACCCACGACGCCTCGTCGAGGGTGTCGCCGGGCTCGTCGGCGTCGAGCTCGGGCAGGTCCTCGCTGACCAGGTCCTCCAGCGGCTCGTCGGTGCCCTCTTCGAGCGACCCCACGATGGGCTCCCCGAGCTCGGCCAGGTCGGCGGCCGGATCCAACGCCTCTGGGCCGGCCCGATCGGCGTCTTCTTCGCCCGTTCCTTCGTCGGCCAGCGACAACAGGTTGCCGATGTCGAGCACGACCTCGTGGCCGTCGTCGGCGTCGGCGCTCTGCTCGTGGACCTCGAGGCCGAGGTCCACGTCGGGCTCCATGCTGTCCTCTTCGAGATCGACGTCCTCCTCCAAGGGCGAGACGAGCGGCGTCAGCTCGTCGTCGTCCGGGCCCTCGCGTTCCTCGTCCGGAGACGGATCGAGCGGGGGGAGCTCCTCGAGCTGGTCGTCGTCTTGAGGGGTGAGGGGGGGCATCCGACGTCGAGCGAGGGTAGTCGGCGAAGGGGGTCCCGTCGACAGGCAGCACGCGACCGCACGGGAAAAATAAATCGACGGCAGCGGATGCAAGCGCGCCCCTTCCGACTGTCTTGTCCTTGCAGTCCGCGGGACCAGGCCGCGCTGCGCCATTTTCCATCGGGGGCGAGGAGCGAGAGCGTCATGACTCACCGAGCACGACCCATTTGGCTGGCGGGAGCGTTGTTCCTGGCCGGATGCGCCATCGAAGGCGGAGCCCCCGAAGAGAAGCCGGCGGGCCCGACCGGTCCGAGCAGCACCGACCCGGGGTTTCCCCCGATCGACGGTGACGACAAGTACTTCAAGCCCGGACCACCGCTCGCGACCAGCGACGAAGCCGAGCTCGACAAACGATTCGTCTACCACCAGCAGGTGATCGACGCGCACGGCTACAGCTATTCGATCAAAAAGAGCGATCCGACTCATCTCGAGATGCCCAGCCTCGCGGGCTTCGTGCAGCCGGCCGACGTCGGCAACGAGAAGCCCAAGGCCCCAGTGGCCTACGACGTGACCCTCCCCGAGAGCTGGGACTGGAGAAAGCACGGCGCCGGGATCCCACCGATTCGACAGCAGGGCAGCTGCGGCAGTTGCTGGGCCTTCGGCACCGTGGGGGTGGTCGAGGCGGCGGTGGCCGTGGCCGACAAGCAGCTGGTCGACCTGAGTGAGCAGCTGGTGCTCGACTGCAGCGGCAAGGGCACCTGCGGCGGCGGGTACTGGGCCTACAGCATCTTCGCGAACAAGGGCGGCGCCTGGGAGAAGGACTACCCCTACAAGGCCTACGACCAGTCGTGCAAAGCCCCGGCGGAGCGCCCCTACAAGATCGAGAGCTTCCACAGCATCCAGACCGGCGACATCGACGCGATGAAGGCGGCCATCCTGCAGTTCGGATCGGTCGGCGTGACGATGGCGGTTTGTGGGTCGATCCCCGGCTACGGCGGCGGCGTGTACGATTCGAACGAGTGCAACTACACCGCCACCAACCACATCGTGACGCTGGTGGGGTGGGACGACACCGTGCCGCACAAGAGCGGCAAGGGCGTCTGGATTCTGCGCAACAGCTGGGGCACCTCATGGGGTGACGCGGGCTACGGGCAGTTCGCCTACGGCAAGGCGCAGCTGGAAGAGAACCCGACCTACGTCGTCTACAAGCCCGAGGACCCGACCGACACCGACGGCGACGGCATCACCGATCTGCACGACAACTGCAAGGACAAGGTCAACTCGGACCAGAAGGACGCCGACCAAGACGGGAAGGGCGATGCGTGCGACGACAGCTTCGACCCCTTCGAGAAGAAGGTGTCGCTCACCGACGACGACAGCCACAAGCTCGCCCTCGGCTTCGCCTTCCCGTTCTACGGAAAGAGCTACCCCGAGGTGTATCTGAACGCCGACGGGAACTTGACGTTCGGAGCCGGTGACGAGGCCACCGCCCCCCGCGACAAGGCTCGCTTCCTGACCGGCGCGCCGCGCATCGCGGCGCTGTACGCCGACCTGAATCCATCCGCGGGCGGCGCCGTCAGCTGGGGCAAGAAGGACGTGGACTCACTGTTCGTGCGGTTCGAGAACGTGAAGCGCTACGGCAACGACGGAACCGGAACCGTGACCGTGACCTTGCACGTGTCGGGCTCGATCACGCTGGCCTACGGCGCCGTCAGCGGTCCGTCGTGGGTCGTGGGCGTGTCCCGGGGCGGCAGTGGAAACACCGCCGGCGAGTCGACGCTGGCGGCGGGCACGCTGCCCTACGGCAGCACCAACGCGCTCTTCCAGGTGTTCGCCGGCGGCGCGTTCGGCCTCCAGAACCAGAGCCTGGTCCTCACGCCGGGGACCGGCCCGACGCCGCCGCCCCCGCCGAACGAGACGGTGGTGCAGCTCGGCGACGACGCGACCGCGGCGATCCCCATCGGGTTCTCGTTCCCCTTCTACGGCAAGAGCTACACCACGGTGTACGCGAACTCCGACGGCAACCTCAGCTTCGGCAGCGGTGACGCCGCCAGCGAAAATCGCGACAAGAATCGCTTCTTGACCGGCGTGCCGCGGATCGCGGCGCTGTATCGCGACCTCGACCCGTCGGCAGGGGGGACGGTCACGTACCAGTCCAAGAGCGACAAGCTCACGATCCGGTACCAGGGCGTGCGGCACTTCGGCACCAACCTCCAGAGCTCGGTCACGATCGTGCTTCACGCCGACGGGCTGATCGAGCTCGCCTACGGTCAGGTCGCGCAGGACTCGTTCATCGTCGGTGTGTCCAAGGGCGGCAGCGGCAACACCGGAGCGGAGCAGGCGCTGGCCACCCTCGGGCAGCCCATCGGGTACGGCGGAACCAAGACCATCTTCCAGGTGTTCGGCCAGGGAGCGTCGTTCGACCTCGGAAGCAAGACCATCGCCTTCAGCACCAAGGACGACGTGGGGCCCACGCCGCCGCCGCCGCCGCCGACCCCGACCGAGACCTTCCTGTCCCTCGGCGACGACTCTACCGCGGAGATCCCCCTGGGTTTCAGCTTCCCGTACTTCGGGCAGAGCTACACCACCGCCTGGGTCAACGCCGACGGCAACATCACCCTGGGCAAGGGCGACGGGGTGACCGCCGACCGCGACGTGCTGCACTTCCTGATTGGGCCGCCGCGGATCGCGCTCCTCTATGCCGACCTCGACCCCTCGCTCGGGGGCACGGTGAGCTACCGTCACGACGACCCGCAGAGCACGACCATCCGCTTCGTCGGCGTGCCGATCTGGGGGAACGGCGGGACCGCCACCGCGTCCGCGAAGCTCTCGTCTTCCGGGGCCGTCACCCTGAGCTACGACAGCCTCTCCGTGGGCAGCGCCATCATCGGCGTGTCGAAGGGCAAGACCGGAAACGGCAACAACAACAGCAGCGTCAAGCTGAGCGTGAGCGGTCTGATGCAGAGCTCGTGGAGCATGAATGCGTCGGGCTCGGTCCACACCCAGTACCAGAGCAGCGACCCGTTCAAGCTCGCGGGCAAGACCGTGACGTTCTCGCCCTGAGGTGCTACGAGCGGGGCGCCGTGTCGGTCGCCCCGCTCCTCGATGCCAGCTTGACCTCCCGCAGCGTGCGGGTGCGCGCGAAGGACGTGGTGTTCGTCAAAGGGCTGCTCGAAGCCAGCGAGGGTCTGGCTTCGTTGTTCGCCGAACGGGGGGGTGACTTGGTGATTGCTGCACACCCGAGCCGTGAGCGTGAGCTCGACGAGTTGCTCGGAGATCTGGCGCGCGAAATCGGTGCGATCATCGAACCTCGATCGGACAACACGTCGGACTCGCTGAACGTTTGACGTTCGTCCGAACACGGTTGCGAGCCGTCATTCGATCCTCTAGGGTCGGCCGGTAATGTCCGAAGTGCCGCCACGGCGGAAAGCGCCACCACCGTCGCCTGCGCCGGTCGGCGAGTCGGCGCTGCCCAGCGCCGTCGCGGCGGGGGTGGATCCGCGAGTCATCGCGGCGTGGTGCGAGTGGCTGGACGCGCTGGCCACCGACGCCGAGGCGGCGCTGGCGGCGGCGATGGCGTACAAGGCCCTCGACGCGAGCGCGCGGGACCTGTGGCTCAGCGCGCTGGAGCACGACGCCGAGCGGGTGAACGTGCCGCGGGTCGCGCTCTATGCGCCCCTGCTCGCCGTCGAGGCGGAGCCGAGCCGGCGCGCCCGCATCACCGCGGCCATCGGCTCGCTCGACGGCCAGGTCACCCCCGGCGCGACCTTGCGCGCGCTCTCGGGCGTCGCCCGCGACGGCAGTCGAATCGCCACCATCGTGTCGCCGCTCTACCTCGAGTTCGTCCAGGTTCTGGCCTGCGGCTATCGTCTCGGCGAGGGGTTCGAGTGGGTCCGGCACGACCCCATCGTCCAGGCCGACGCGGCCCCGCGGCCCGGGGACGAGCTGTTCGGGGTCGGCCTCGAGGCCACGGCGCTCTCTCCGTTGGTCGACGAGCTGGCCCTGGTGGTCCTGGCTCACCGCCGCGGCGGGCGCGAGTACCCGGAGGCCCTCTTGATGTTCGCCGATCTGTTCGACCCGGAATACAGCGCCGGGCCGGCGGCGTCTTCCCCCTGATGGCGCGGATCTCCGGGCTTTTCGTCGGGCTCTTGCTGTTCGCCTGCCAGCCGACGCCCTCGCCCCTCGTGAGCCCCGACCCGGCGGCGGGCGCCGTCGTCGAGTTCGCCTACGGCACGACCGACGGCGGCGAGCTGTCGAGCGCCACCACCCGGGGTCGGGCCACGGCCATCTTGTTCGTCACGACCTACGACGTCGTCTCGCAGCTCGTCGCACAGCGGCTCGAGAGCGTGCTCCGCACCCACGTGCCGCGCGCGAACGGCGGCGCGGTCGTGCTCGAGGCTCCGAAGTACGTCGACCTGGCCGTGGCCTACCGCTCCACCCTCTCGCTCTCGTACCCGGTGGCGATGGCGGACGCGAACACGCTCTCGGGCGGAGGGCCCTTCGGGGTCGTCGGCCAGGTGCCGACCCTGGTGGTGCTCGACCGTTCGGGGCGCGAGGTCTGGCGCAAGACCGGCGTGGCCGAAACGCGCGAGATCGAGCGGGCGCTTGCGCTCGGCTCGCGTCGCGGTTCTGCTTCGCCACCGTGAGCTTCCGCCGACTCGAGAACGTGCCCGCGTGGCGCACCATGGCCGTCCACGCCTGGGACCCGCCCCGTGACCCCACCGTCTACGGCGTCATCGACGTGGACGCGACCAACGCCCTGGCCTTCGTCGAGAAGATCCGCGGGCAGACCGGCGCCAAGGTCACGCTCACCCATCTGGTGGGCAAGGCCGCGGCCAGCGCCATCGCCGCGCGCCCCGAGGTCAACGCCATCATCCGGCGCGGTCGCATCTACGTCCGCGACACCGTGGACATCTTTTTCCAGGTGGCCTTCGAAGGGGGCGAGAACCTCGCGGGCGCGAAGGTGAGCCAGGTCGATCGGAAGACGGTGATCGAAGTGGCCTCCGAGCTGGCGGAGCGCGCGGAGCGCATCCGGGTCAAGAAGGATCACCCGACGCAAGAGACGGCCCGCCGGATGGCGCAGCTTCCACCGGCCCTGGTGCGCTTCGCGATGCAGCTCGGGGAGCGTCTGACCTACGACTACGACCTGAACCTGTCGAGGCTGGGGGTGCCCTACGACGCCTTCGGCTCGGCGATGGTCACTTCCGTGGCCGGCTTCGGGCTCACGGTCGGGCAGGCGCCGCTCTTCCCCCCGTCGCGCACCCCGATTTGCCTGACGGTAGGGGCGGTTCGGGACGCCCCGACGGCGGTCGACGGGCGGGTCGAGGTGCGCCCCGTGCTGAGCATCGGGGCATCGTTTGACCACCGGGTCGCGGACGGGTATCAGGCCGGCCGCATGGCGAAGCGCTTCAAGGAAGTGCTCGAGAACCCGGAGAAAGAACTGTCGTGAAACCCATCAAGAAGGTCGTGCTCGCGTACTCGGGGGGTCTGGATACGAGCGTCATCCTGCGCTGGCTCATCGAAACGTACAAGTGCGAGGTCGTCGCTTGGTGCGCCGACGTGGGTCAAGCGGAAGAGCTCTCGGGCCTCGACAAGAAGGCCAAGGACACCGGCGCCGTGCAGTACGTGCAGATGGACCTGCGCGAGTCGTTCGTGAAGGACTTCGTGTTTCCGGCGCTGCGCGCCAACGCCATCTACGAGGGCGAGTACCTGCTCGGAACGTCGCTCGCGCGGCCGTGCATCATCGAGGGCATGATGAAGACCGTGAAAGAGACTGGCGCCGACGCCATCTCGCACGGCGCCACGGGCAAGGGCAACGACCAGGTTCGGTTCGAGCTCGGTGCGATGTTCTTCGACCCCGAGGTGAGGGTGATCGCGCCCTGGCGCGAGTGGTCGATCAAGAGCCGCACCGACTGCATCGAGTACGCCAAGAAGCACGGGATCCCGATCACCGCCAGCGCCGAGAAGCCGTACTCGATGGATCGCAACCTGCTCCACCTCTCGTTCGAGGGCGGCGTGCTCGAAGATCCGTGGAACGAGCCGCCCAAGGACATGTTCATCCTGACGCAGGATCCGACGGATGCGCCGAACGAGCCCGAGTACCTGGAGATCGGCTTCGAGAAGGGCAACCCGGTCAGCATCAATGGGCAGAGCTACGGCCCCGCCATGCTCCTTTCGCGGATGAACGAGATCGCCGGTCGGCACGGCGTCGGGCGGGTCGACCTCTGCGAGAGCCGCTACGTGGGCATGAAGAGCCGTGGCGTGTACGAGACGCCCGGCGGCACCGTACTCTTCCGTGCGCACCGGGCCATGGAGTCCATCACGCTCGACCGCGAGCAGATCCGGCTGCGGGACGCCCTCATCCCCGAGTACTCGACCCTGGTCTATCGCGGGTTCTGGTTCGCCCCAGAGCGCGTCATGCTGCAGGGCATGTTCGACTCGATCCAAGAGGTCGTCACGGGCACGGTTCGCCTCAAGCTCTACAAGGGCAACGTGACGATCGTCGGCCGCAAGAGCCCCTACACGCTGTACCGCGAGGACTTCGTGACATTCGAGCGAGACGAGGTCTACGACCAGCGGGACGCGACCGGTTTCATTCGCCTCACCGGCCTGCGCTTGCGCCTCGATGCGCTGCGGGACCGCGCCAAGCCGTAGCCCCGGCGGTCACACGCGGCAGCACCGCGCGCCCAGGCTGTAGTCGTAGTAGTCGGCCGAGTGGATCTCGACGCGCGCGTCGCACCCCCAGCGGGTGTCGCGCGCGTAGAACCCGCCGACGAACGTGCCCGCGGGGTCGTCGATCCACTCGTCCAGGTTGCCTTCCATGTCCCACACCGCGTCCCCCTCCCAGGGGCTGGCGCACCCGAGCAGTGTTCCCGTGGGGCGCAAGAGGGCGCGACCCGCGTGCTCGACCAAGTTGAGGCGAGGGTCCCGCCCGTCCAGTCTCTGCTTGCCGTGCAGCACCACCGCCGGATGGAGCGGCGCCGCCAGGTTGCAGCGAGCCGGGTCGAAGGTCTCCCCGTAGGGGTGGCGGGTCGCGTGCTGCGATCGGCACGCCATCAGCCATTGCCGCTTCTGGCACAGCTTCTTGCCGGCGTTTTCGCAGGCGAGCCGGGCCGACTCCAGGTCCAGGTACGCGCTCGGCACGCGTCCGGCCTCGCTCCGGGCCGTCGGCACCACGCCCGGCTCGAGCTGCCACGCTGGAAGCTCGGGCAAGGGCACGGCGCGCGCCGCCAAGGGTCCGCTGTCTCGTGCGAGCCGCTCCCATTGCCGGCGATCGCGCGCTGCCAGCGCCGGGCTGGGGTGGTAGTAAGGAGACATCCGGCGGCCGCTCGTGCGGTCGACCAGCGACGTCTCGAAGCGATCGATGCAAAACTGCCCACCGATGTCGACCATGTCCGGGCCGCAGCGGCTCGACGTGCGCGCCGGGCCGCTCGGCTGCGCCCCGGAGGGCGCGAGCGCAAACCCCGAGGCGAGCGCTGCTGCGAGCGAGCCGGCGAGCAGCCGTCCGAGCATCGGGGCAGGATAGGGGTTCTCTCCCCGTGTTGAAAGTCCGATGAAGTTCTTCGTCACCACCCCCATGGGCACCGAGGGCGTGCTCGCCGACGAGCTCTCCGACCTCCGAATCGGCCGCACTCGCGCCGTCGTCGGGGGCGTCGAGCTGTCTGGGCGTTGGGAAGACGCTTATCGAGTCTGTCTCGAGAGTCGCATTGCGCTGCGCGTGCTCTTGCCTCTGGCCGACGCACCGTGTCGCAGCGAGCGCGACCTGTACGACGCGGCGCGGGAGGTGGGCTGGGAGAGCCATGTCTCGCCCGAGACCACGTTGGCGGTGAGCGCGGTGGGCGTGGCACCCGGCCTCGACAACACCATGTTCGTCGCCCAGCGCACGAAAGACGCGATCGTGGATCGGTTGCGCGCGCTCACCGGGGCTCGCCCCAGTGTGGATCGCAGGGATCCGGACGTGAGCGTGTTCGTGCGCCTCGCGCGCGGCCGCGTGACGCTGGCGCTCGATCTGGCCGGGGAGTCCCTGCATCGCCGGGGCTACCGCGAGCCCGGGGCGCCCGCGCCGCTGAAAGAGAACCTGGCCGCTGCCCTCTTGCGCCTGGCCGACTGGGATCGAGAGAGCCCCCTCTCCGATCCGATGTGCGGGTCGGGCACTCTACCCATCGAAGCGGATCTCTGGGCGCGAGGCGTGGCGCCGGGTCTGTCGCGCGAGCGCTTCGGCTTCGAGCGTTGGGCGAGCTTCGAGCCCAGCCTCGCGAAGCGCCTGGCGGTGCTCCGGAGTCGCGCTCGCGAGCGCGCTCGAGAGGCCGGCCCCCCGGTCTCGGGTTTCGATCGCGACTCGCGCGCGATCGAGCAGGCGCGGCAGGGCGCGCGGCGCGCGGGCGCGCACGCCAAGTTCGAGCGCGCCGAGCTCGATGCCTTCGAAGGGAGCTCGCCGCCGGGCCTCGTGATCACCAACCCGCCCTACGGTGAGCGGCTCGCCGGCGGCCGCGCGCTCTACGACGCGCTGAGCGATGCCTTCGATCGACTCGCACCCGGGCATCGGGTCGCGGTCCTGCTCGGCCCCGACGTGCCCTACAGCCCCCCTCGGGTCGCCGAGCGTCATCGGCTCAAGAACGGAGATCTCTCGGTGACGCTCGCGGTGTGGGACGTGGGCTGAGCCGACGAATCACCCGTGGCGGCGGCGCCGCCGCGCAAGGGCCGCGAGCGCCAGGCCCGCCATCGCCAGCGGGCCGCCGCTCCGGTCCGGTCCCGCCGCGCGGCACTGACATCCCCCGGCCTCGTCCTCGGTGGTCATCGAGCCGCCGCTGCCTGGGCTTCCGCCGCCGCCGGCGCCGCCGGTGCTGGTGCTGCCGCCGGTGGCCGCTGCGCCCGCCGCTCCGGCGGTGCCCGCCGCTCCACCGCTCGAGGTGCCGCCCGTGCCACCGGTGCCGTTGATGCGAGTCAATCGGAGGGCGTCGAACACCAGCTGGCGCTTGAGGCTCGTCGCCTCGCCGGTGTTGTCGTCGAGCCGCACCGACTGGGTGGCACCCTTGGCGAACGCGAAGGTGCCGAGCGACTGCCAGCCGTCCTTCGCGGACTGGTCGAGGACCTTCTGCGACGACTGCGTGCCGTGCTTCACGGTGTACTTCGCCTGCTGCGACTGGGCGTAGGCCTTCGCGGTGTAGACCTCGACGCCGTAGTCGCCGGCTTCGGCGAAGGTCAGCTCCCAGGTCGCGTAGTTGTCGGGGTTCGGATCGCTCGTGCCATAGGTCCACATCAGGGAGCCGTCGTGGCCAGCGGCGGCCGTGTGCCAGAATTGAGGCGACCCCGCGGTCTTGAAACACAGCGACTCGCTCTCGCTGACGGTCCGACCCTGGGCAGGGATCGGATCGCACACCTTGCAGTCCCCGGGGCAGGTCGCTGGGGTCTCGGTCCCGTTGCAGAGCGAGTCACCGCACGCCGGGTTCTCGGAGTTGGTGCTGGTGATGATCATCCCCTGCTTCAGGTTCTCGGCTCCGTCCATCGGCTCGGGAACGACCGCGTTCCCTCCGTACGAGCCGCCGGTGCCGCTGCCGCCGATCAGGCTGTCGCGGTGCAGCGCCCAGTGCAGGTGGGGCGCCGAGAAAGACCCGCACGAGAGCGCCCCTTGGCACGACTGCCCCAGGGTTCCGAGCTTCTGCCCCGTGGTCACGCTCGCACCCTCGGTCACCGTCACCGAGTCCAGGTGCGCGTACAGGCTGTGGTACTTGTGGCCGTCGCCGAGATCGTGCTCCAAGATCACGCGCTGGCCGTAGTTGGCCCAGCCGGAGGTCGCCCAGCCGGCCTTCACGACCTTCCCCGGTAGCGGTGCGACGACCGGCAGCCCCTTGCCGAAGTTGGGCTGGCCGTCGATCACCAGGTCGAGCGCGTAGTAGTCGTTCGCCTTGCTGGGCGCGTTCGTGTCCGCGTGCAGCCCCGAGCCCCCGCTCGGGCTGTAGCCCGAGAGCACCTTGATCTTGTAGCCCGCGGGGAAGGGCATGACGAGCTTCGGCCCGGTGGAGGGGAAAGGCACGGCGCCGCTGATCGGGGAGGTGAGCGCCGCGGCGATCGGGGCCCACGAGAGCAGCGCGAGCGCGCCGATCACCAGCAACAAGCTCCGAAGCACGATCGTCGAGCGGCTCTTCGCCATGGTCGGAGCCTAGCATGCGAGATCGGGGGAAGTCCTCGCCCGGTCCCGGCGTACGAGGCTCGAGAGCGGTGAGTGACGAAGGCAAGAAGGTCGGCGTCATCGGGGCGGTGGTCGCCGCCCTGGGCGGCATCGTCGCCCACGGGGCCGATGACTGCGCGCGCCTCGGCGCACGCGGCGCCGCCGTCGAGGCTGTCGGCGTCCGCGCGGCGGGCAACGTGGGTGACGATCTCGGGCGAGCCGGGGTCCGCGCCGGGGCCAAGAACGCGACCCCGCGCGTGGCCGCCCTCGCGCCGGTGGACGACTTGAGTCGCGTGGGCGCGCGCGCAGGGGGCCTCGAGGGTGAGCTCGGCTTCGCTGCGCTCGGAGACGAGGTCGCGAGCGGAGCCAAGCCCTGGAAGACGGTCGCCGAAGAGGTCGGGCAAGAGGTCAGCGCCAACGTGCTCGGCGAGTTGCTCGACGCGGGCGAGGCCGATGACGCCGCGGCACCGCGCCCGCCGGTCCGCGCCTCTGGGGTGAGCCCCGCGCGGGTGGCGCTGGTCCCGCCGACCTCGGCCCGCGGGTTCGCCGGCTACTCCCTGCCCGCCACGCCCGACGCACTTCACTCCGTCGTGCGCTCCTCGGCGCCGCGGCCGATCGTGGTGGTCGGATACCTGCCCGCTGATTCTGCCGGCGCGCTCTTGTCGCCGAACGGCGACGAGCGCGTCGAGCTGGCAACGCTCCACGCAAGAGCCGCCGCCGCTCGCGTCACCGTGTGGGTGCTCGGCTGTCCGATCGAAGATCCGACGTGCCTCGACGCGGCACGGCGCGTGGTGGACGATGCTACGCGCGTTTTGCCCGGCGACGCCGTCGAGCTCGGCCGAGCGTTGGTTCGCGCGCGCGATCGGGGCGAGGCCCGCGCGCTGTCGGTTCACGGGTTGGCCCGCACCCGGGGCGCGGCCCGAATGGTTCACAGCCGGCTCTGAGGTGGCACGCGCCCCGGGTCTCGCGTACGATGCCCGCGATGGTCGTGCGTCACGCCGGTTGGCTCCTTTCGAGTCTCGCGCTCTCGTGCGCGACCGCGGAAGAGGTGGGCGAAGAGGGTTTCGCCGGCGCGGCGGGCGTGGCGGGCGGCGGGGGTGACGGCGGCAGCGGGCTGAGCGGCGGGGGCGGCAGCGGCGGCGGGTGGCCCACCGGCGGCGCGAGC
>JACPVJ010000189.1 GCA_016191785.1 Myxococcales bacterium
ACACCACGCCGACGCGCGCGACCCGCCAGCCGCGGCCGCCATCCAACACCACGCCGACGCGCGCGACCCGCCAGCCGCGGCCGCCATCCAACACCACGCCGACGCGCGCGACCCGCCAGCCGCGCCACCCTCCCAACACCGCGCCGCGCGTGCGCGACCCGCCAGCCGGCTTGCACGCCTGCTCGATCTCCTCCGATATTCTGACACAATGCGGACATGCTTCGCGCTGCCTTCGCGTTCGTTGCTTTCATCGGGTTGTTGCCCTTCGCCTGCGGCGGTGAGAGCTCGACGGACGACGACACCGGCGGCGCGGGCGGCACCGGCGGCGCCGGCGGCTCGGCCTCGGGCGGCACCGGCGGCACGAACGACTGCGGGCCACCGATCACGGGCGACTGCGTCGTGTGTGGGAAGTACGCCCTCAAGGTGTGCTCTGGCGGAACGTGGACCTGCCCGGAAGAGGTCAACTGCCCCGACGCCGGCTGCGACAGCGGCAAGGTTCAGACCGTGGACGGCTGCCTGACCTGCACAGAGGCATCGACCAAACTGGGCAGCAGCATCGAGGCCGCGCGCAAGGCCAATGCCAGCTGTGGCACCGAGGCCGATTGTGTTCTCACCGGTGCCAGCACCGCCTGCTCCGGCTCGTGTCAGGTGGCCGTGGCCAAGTCCGGCGAGGCCGCGTTCCAGGCCGCGCTCTCGAAGCTCGACACGGACTACTGCAAGGCGTTCGTTCCGACCTGCGGCTACAGCTCCCCGAAGTGCGCCGCCCCGACGCTGGTGTGCACTCTGGGGCTCTGTGAAGTGAGCTTCAAGTAGCGTCGAGTCCAGCTCCCCTCGCCGAAGCGCTACCGTTCGCGCCGCCGGTCCGCGCGCTCGAACCGAGCTGATTTCCACCACAATTCCTGGGGCGCGGGGGACGGTTGACGGAGCCGGGGCGCCATGAAACGCCTGTCGTTTCCCACGAAGGGGAGGTATCGAAACATGTTCCAAAACGCATTGTTCGTAGGTTGGGGTGAGCCGGTCCGGGGTCGCGAGCAGGTCGCGACGAAGGTCTTCGGCGAGTGGGTCGAGATGCTCGGCAGCTGGAAGACCAAGGGCTCCATCGAGAGCTTCACGCCGGTCTTCTTGACGCCGCGCGGTGGCGAGCTCGCCGGGTTCTTTCTGATCACCGGCAACGCCGCCAAGCTCAATGAGCTGGCGACGGGCGAGGAGATCCGTCGAGCCACCATGCGAGCGGAGCTGATCGTCGAGCGCTTCGGGGTGATCACTGCCATCACCGGCGACGAAGTCGGCAAGCAGATGGCGCTCTTCAGCAGCATGAGCGCCGAGCTCGCAAAGTGACGTAACGTAAGAGCGAGTCTCGTGCGAAACGGCGTTCCTTCGGGGGCGCCGTGGCGTGAGCGCGAGGCTCGGACGAGACGGCGTTCCTTCGGGGGCGCCGTTTCGTTTTTGTGGCTGCCTGACGCGGCCGCCCCGCCCCGGTCACTTCGGCGGCGGTGGTCGCTCGTAGACCCAGACCACCGGCACGCCGTCGTACGTGCCGACGCGCGCCGGCGCCACCGTGCCGTAGTCGACCCAGATCTGGTACTCGACCCGCAGCATGTGGGGTTCGTGGTGGTAGAGCGAGAAGCTCGCGCCGGCCGGAGACCACACGGGCCGCAGGTCGCCGCGCAGGCGGCCATCCTTCACCATCTGATCCCAGCTCTGCATCGCCGTGTCGTGGACGTACACGCTGGCGTTGGGCGGTGCGCGCTCGTTCAAGAAACCCTGCACGGCGCCGGTGGTGTAACCCCAGAACGATCGGTTGAGCCCCAGGCTGGCGGCGCCGGGCGCCCCACCGACCAACGGCGTGTACGCGGCCAGCCCCCAGGGGTGCGAGCCGATGGCAATGGCAATGGGCGCGGCGGTGACCGCGAGCGCCAGCGCAGCAGTCGTGGCGAGCTTCACCGCGCGGCCGCGCTCGGCGGTGAGCGCGCGCGCCGCGAGCACGAAGCCCTGGGCGGCAAAGAGCGCGAGGAACGGATAGGCCGTGATCCAGTGCTTGGTGCCGCCGAAGATCGGCGTGCCCTTCGAGATCCACGGCGCGTAGCTGGTCAAGATGCACCCGAGCCAGAGCAGCTCGGTCGAGAACAGGTCGCGATCGAGGGGCGTGGGCGCGTCGCCAAAACCCAGGCGCCGCGCGAGCCAGCCCAGGCGCACCGCCCCGCCGCGCTTCACGCCGGCGCCGAGCCCGATCAAGAACAAGAGCAGCGTGACCGCGGGCACCGTGGCGAGGGTCGTCACCCACGCATAGCCGAGCGGCATGGGCGGCTTCCAGTACGTCCGCCCGAGGAACTCCATGTTGTAGTACTCGTGGCCGGTGTGGAACGCCACGTACGCTGCCAGGCGCTTGCCCGTGTCGTGCCAGATCCAAGGCCACCCGAGATAGAACACCACGGGGCCAATCACGGCCATGGCCACCAGGGCCAGCGGAGCGCGTACGCTGCCGGCGCGAAGCTCGCGCCAGAAGCCTTCGCCCCGAGCGATCACGAAGTGCACGATCAGCGCCGGCGGCAGGAGCCAAGAGTTGTGCTTGGTGTTCAGCAGAAGGCCGTAGAGCACGCCGGTGGCGAGGGCCCACCCCCAGCCGCCGCCAGAGATCGAGCGCCAGTAGGCGTAGGTCGTGACCAGCCACATCGCCGCCACTGGCATGTCGAAGCAGTCGAGGTGCGAATGGTAGAAGACGTGCGGCATCATCGCGAACGACACCGCGGCCACCAGACCCGCCACGCGCCCGCTCACCCGACGGCCCCAGAGGTAGGTCACCGCCACGGCCAGGCCCGAGAGCGCCATGCCCGGGAAGCGGAAGCTGGTGCCCTCCTCCGCGAACAGCTTCCACTTGGCGAAGAGGAAGTGATGCGACAGCGCGAACAGCGACTTCACGAAGGCCGGGTGCTCGCTGTTGGCCGCCCAGAAGCGATCGATGTTGGCGCGCTCGAAGGCGGCCGTGGGCGACTCGAAGAGCAGCGAAAACCAGCCCTCGTAGCTCCTCGCGGCCTGGAAGTAGAAGCCCTCGTCGCGGGCATAGCCAAGGTCGTTGTTGGTCGCGAGCAGGAGCGCGACGTAGGCCACGGCGAGCGCCAGCCCGATGGTCGGGTCCGCGAGCGCCGACAGGAAGCGTCGAGCCCAGCTCATCGGCTGTCCGCCTGGAAGCAGAAGTGCCGGTCCTTGACGTTCGCCGCGCTGATCTCGAACTCGACGTCCAGGGTCTCGCCGGCGCGCCCGGTCTCGAAGCGGAACGGCGCGAAGCCCTCCTCGTCACGGTGCGCGTGCTTGCCGATGCTGGCCCCCGCGATGCGCACCTCGATCTCGACCGGCGTGGCCCCGACGCTGTCGCGGAACAGAAGCCACGGCAGGCCACCCCACCCGCGGATGGTCTTGCCGAGCGGGACGCGCTCGAAGCGAATGCGGAGCGGGCCGCCCGGAGGTGGGTGGGCCCAGATGCAGCGGCGCGGGCGGTACTCTCGGTCGTCGTCGATCACGGTGACGCCGGCGAAGAACCAGTCCCCACTCTTGCAGATGAAGCGCTGGGCGGGGAAGGTCGGGTTGCCACCGAGCCCGCCGGCGCTGACCGGCGCGTTCGGGTTCCACCCGCAGGGCGCGACGCCTTCGAACACCTGCGCGTGCTCGGGCGTGACGTGATCGACGAAGTCGAAGCTCACCGGTTCGGGCGCGGGGTTCTCGAGGGTGCGCACGGTGAAGCGCCCGTGGTTCTGCTCACCCACCGTGCGCCAGCCCGCGAGCTCCGGGGCCCGCTCGCCCATGGCCGAGATCTCGATCGCCCGCGGGTAGCGGCTCTCGTCGGAGCGGGCGACGTCGGCGAGGGGCATCAGCGCGTCACCCAGCGCGTGCCGCGCCAGCGGATCGGCCCAGCGCGGCGCGACCACCACCAGCTCGCGGGCCTGACGCAGCGCCGCCACCGGCTCGCGCAAGCGCGCCCATTCCTCAGCGCGGGGCGCTCGGCGCGCGAAGTGGTAGTAGGCTCCGAGCTCCACCACGCCGGCGAGCGGCACGGCCAGCCAGAGCAAGCGCCGAGGGGTCATGGGGGGCGGCAGCTTAGGTCAAAGTCGGGCCCGACCTGGCGCCGGACCGACACCCTCGACGCCGCCCCCACCTGCATGGGCCAATTTTTCGGCGACGCACTGCGGCGTTTTCAGTTTTGCAATGCCCCGCAGGAGCCCTGGCTCGTAACCCGCTGAAACCCGGATAAAATGACCTGGCACAGCCCGTGCAATCTAGCGTAATCGGCGGCAGCGACGGACTGCTAGACGGACCTCACTCCCGCCGGTCACTACGCACGGTGACGTCGACGTACCCCCCCCTCCGTTGGCGTCACCGTGTTTTTCTCACCCACGGCAGTGTCGGAACGTCCCCCCCCGTCCGGCCTGCCGTGGTTTTTTTTTGTCTCGCGTGTAGAAGTCCCGGGCGATGTCCCACGCCCGGAAGTTCCGTGACGAAGCGATCGAGATCCTGAAGCTGCTCGACACCGAGGCCATCGAGCGCCTTGCTGCCGAGCTGCACGCGCTCGGCACCCGCGGTGGGCGGCTGTTAATCTTGGGCGTGGGCGGCAGCGCCGCGAACGCCTCCCACGCGGTCAACGACTTCCGCAAGCTCTGCGGGATCGAGACCTATGCACCGACCGACAACGTCTCGGAGCTCACCGCACGGGTGAACGACGACGGGTGGGAGACCACCTTCGAGCGGTGGCTCGAGGTGAGCCGGCTGTGCGAAAGCGACATGGTGCTGGTCTTGTCGGTCGGCGGCGGCAACCTCGAGAAGAACGTCAGCCCCAACCTGGTCCGAGCGCTCGGGTTGGCCAAGAAGGTCGGGGCCAAGGTCGGCGGCATCGTCGGCCGTGACGGCGGCTACACCGCGCAAGTGGCCGATGCTTGCGTGATCGTGCCGACGGTGAATTCCGAGGCCATCACCCCGCACACCGAGGCGTTTCAAGCGGTGGTGTGGCACCTGCTGGTGTCGCACCCAACCCTGCAGAAGGCCGCCACCAAGTGGGAGAGCACGCGATGAAGACGCTGGTCATCGGCGGCGCGGGCTTCATCGGCAGCCACCTGGTCGATCGGCTGGTGAGCCGCGGCCCGGTCACCCTCTTCGACAACATGAGCGTGGGCAAGCGCGAGTTCGTCGCCGAGCACCTGAGCTCGGGCGCCGCGCGCCTGGTCGAGGGCGAGCTGCTCGAGCTCGATCAGGTCTGCGAGGTCGTGAAAGGCCACGACGTGGTCTTTCACCTGGCGGCCAACCCCGAGGCCCGATGGGGACTCGAGAACCCACGCCTCGACCTCGAGCAGGGGACGATCGCCACATGGAACGTGCTCGAGGCGATGCGCCGTGGCGGGGTGAAGTCCCTGGTGTTCTCGTCGTCGGGGACGATGTACGGCGACACCGCCGAGGTGTGCGCCGAAGGTGACCTGGGCGCCTTGCCGATCTCGCTCTACGGCGCGAGCAAGTTCGCGTGCGAGGCGCTGATCAGCGCGTACGTCGAGTGCTTCGGGCTGCGCGGCCTGATCTATCGCTTCGGCAACGTGGTCGGCCCCCGAGGGACCCACGGCGCCGCCCTGGATTTCCTCAAGAAGCTGAAGGTCACGCCGGACGAGCTCGAAGTCTTGGGGGACGGCGCCCAGGCCAAGCCCTACGTGTTCGTGACCGACTGCGTCGACGGCATGCTGTTCGGCCTCGACCACACGACCGGTCCGCTGGACATCTTTAACATCGCGCCACCGGACTTCACCAGCGTGCGGCGCATCGCCGAGCTGTGCATCGCCGCGTCACCCAACCCCCAGGCGCGGATCCGCTATGCCGGCGGCACCCGTGGCTGGCCGGGGGACGTGCCCCAGTCTCGGATCGACCCGAGCAAGCTCGCGGCGCTCGGCTGGCGCGTCTCGAAGACCAGCGACGAGGCGGTCTCCAGCGCGGTGAACGCGCTGGCGGTCGAGGTGTTCGGCGCCCGGGCGTGAGCCCGAGCGCGGGACGACGCTCGCTCTGCCTCAGTGGTACACGCCGGTGACGAGCAGCCCCATGCTGGTCGCGGTGCCGGACTGGCTCGAGTCGTCGCGGTTCTTGGTGCCGGCAAGGCCGCCGCGCGCCATCAGGCCAAGGGACCACTGGCTCGACAACCAGTGCGCGTACCCGACCCAGAAGTTCCCGCCGATGCCAGAGGTATTCAGATCGTTGCCGATCTCGGTGCCGAAGATCTCGAGGTCGATGGTGTCGAGCACCAAGAGCGTGTAGCCCGCGAGCAGCCCGACGCTGAAGCCCCCGTTGCGATCGGGGAACCACTCCACGAACGGGCCGATGGTCCCTCGCGCCAGATTGCCGGTGCCCGTGCTCGACCCCGCGTCGAACTCGGCGTCCTGCGCCATCTCGAACTGGTAGCCGCCGCCGACCACCAAGCCAGGTGCGGGCGTTCCACCCAGCAGCACGTCGAGCATCGCGCCCCCGCCGCTCACCTCCGTGTCCGGCGCCTTCTCGCCGCCGCTGAACTTGGCCTTCAGCGCGCCGCCGCCCAGGGCCAGTCGCAAGTAGAACCCGTCGTGGGTCCGCGCCGTGGCGTCTGCTTCGGCGTGGCCCGCAGGCGCAGGCTGCGCGAGGGCCCTCGTTGACCAGAGCACCATCAGAGCGGCGATCAGCCCTGGCACGGTGACGGGGTGCGACATCACGACCAGCTTACACCGTTCACGGGCGCTCGACGCCGAGGCGGGCAGCGACCTCAGTCCAGGCAGGTCGGAAGCTGCGAGACGGGGGCCGCGACGCCCTCGGTGAGCAGGATCTCGACCTGAAGATCTTGCCGCTCCCAGAAGCAGCTGGTGTGCGCCTGACGCAGGTAGCCGAAGTCGTAACTGGTGGGGTTCACGTAGGCGTCAGTCAGGCGGCTGACGGGGTAGCGATAGCCCTGCTCGCGCCGGGCGATCACGCTGGCCGCCTGGGCGGTGACCTTTCGCGCGCGCGCCAGGTGAGAGCCGTGGCTGCTGCCGCCGCGGGCCTGATCGATGACCGCCCGATAGAGCCAGACCGAATGCTCGGCGCGCAGCCGGTCGATGGCAAAGCCGTCGACCCACTCGTTGCACCAGGGCGCGAGCGTCGCGTCGGTGTTCGCGCAACGCCGGGCGAGGGCAGTCTCGAGCGGGGCCAGCTTCGCGTTCATCTCGGTGAGGCCGCCGATCACTTCTTTCTCGAAGGCGTCGAGCTCACCGGCCGCCATCGCCGCCACCTCTTGGAACGGCTTGCGCCTGGGGTGGCTCTCGATGCCCGCCATGTAGCCCATGTCGAGCACGGTGTCCTCGCCCTGCACGTAGGCCACCAGGCGACGATCGAAGAGGTACTCGTTCTGGAGCGCGATCAGGCCCTCTAGGCTCTGGGTCACGTCCGTCGCGCAGTCCCCGAACACGCCGGTGACGTCGCGGATGAGCTCTTGAAACGACCCCTCGGGGTTCCACTGCGCCTTTGCCGTCGCGTAGTCGTTGAGCCAATAGCCCCACTCGCGACCAGACGAGAAGAGCACGTGGCCGTCCAGCGGCGGCAGCTTCTTGTCGCGGATGTCGCGCGAAAGTGAGCTGATGTCGAGCCAGCGCGCGTAGGCGTACATCGGGAAGAACTGCGGCACGTCGACGTCCGCGCCGATCCAGTACGCCGACTCGGGAAAGTAGCGGACCTTTCGCTCACCGAGCTCGTCGAACAGGTAGGCCTTCTGCAAGAAGAAGTCGTCGTGCGCGTAGGTGCCCCACGGTCGATATAGGTCGAAGAACGCGACGGTGTGCACGCTGCTGGTGAGGCGCGGGTCGGTGATGCCCGCCAGGTGATAGAAGAAGGTCTTCTTGCCCTGATAGTCGACCCACAGATCGCTGTAGTTGCCGACGTGGACCGAGACCGAGACCTCGACCTCGGGGTGGTTGGCAGCGACGTGCGCGGTCGCATGGTCGAGCCAGGTCACCACGCTGCCTGGGTCCTCGGCGATGAACTCCCCCAGGGTCAGCTCGACCACGTCCCAGTCGACCTTCAGCAGCGTCGCCAGCCGCGACTCGAGCTCGGGCTGCCAGTCCTTCGTGTCCTCGATCAGCACGAAGTTGTCCTGCAGGGCCGATTTGCCGAACACCACCACGCTGGCACCGACCTTCACGCCCCGTGCGTGGGCGTAGTCGGCGATGGCCTGAGCGTGCTTCTGGAACGGCTCGAACGGCAGGTCCATCAGCGGCCACTGCACGAGGTTCTGGCCCGTCTTCACCAGCCAGTCGACGTAGCGCTTGGCCTCGGCCAGGTTCTCGGCGCCCGGTTCGTTCAGCGCGGTCATCGTCTCGATGGGGTGCAGCGTGTGTTCTTGCATGCCGCGGAGGCGCCACGCCGGCTTGCGGGTCACGTTCAGCGCGGCCGGCAGTCGCGCCCCCTCGTACTTGGGCACCAGCTCGGCGATCGGGTGAAAGAAGCGCACGCCCAGCTCTTCCAGGAACGCGTAGGCGCCGTAGGCCAGGTTCTGCGCGTCGGGCGCATAGACCACGAAGGTGGTGCGGCCGCCGTCGTCGAGCCGGCGCAGCGCGAACCCGTCGGCGACCTTCTTCCCGATGCGGTCCCGCGCCGCATCCGAGGTGCTGAGCCAGATCGCGACGGGCACTCCGGCATCGGGCGCACCCGAGGCCACGCTCACCGGGCGCCCCCACAGCTCGCTCAGGTAGCGCCCCAGATCCGCCTTCACGAGGTCCATACCCGGGCTCGCTGGCGCGTCCAGGTGCACCGTGACGTCCGCGCTGATCGCCTCGAGGGCCAGCGTCGCCCCGGCGATGCACATCCCGGGCCTCGGCGCGGGCTCTTCGCTGTCGTCGCCACACGCCGTCGCGAGCGCCAGGGCCACGCTCGCCGCAGAGAGCCATCGTGCCGCCGGGTGCGCGGTCGCGAGCCCGAGCCCCGCCAGCACCTGGTCTCCGGGGTAACGAGTCAGTGCCATGATGGGGCGAAGCTATCACGCGACGCAGGGCGCGTCGTCGCAGGCGCTCGACCCATCGAGTCTCCACACGAGCTCCTCACCGCCGCCAACCGCCCTGCACGTGGGCTCGCTAGGGTCGGCACATGAGCACCGGAGTCGTGGTGAGCCCCGCGTCGTTGGCCTCGACCCTGGAGCGCGCCGCGTTCGGTCTCGCGCTCTCCGCCCTCTTCGGCGCGGCCATTGCCGCCCGTCACGGCCCGGCCGCGGCCGCACTGCACGCCGCCGGGGTCCCTCTCGGATTCGCGGTGGCCGCGGGGCTCGGCACGCCGGCGCTGTGCATCGGCGTCGCACACTTCGACTTGGCCGTCGATGCGCGGGTGGTGGTGATGGCCATCTCACACGCGGTCGCGGCCTCGGGGCGCGTGCTCGCCGGGCTGGCTCCGGCGGCCCTGCTCTTGACGGTCACGCCCGAATCGCAGCTCACCGCGTCCACCTTTGCCGCCCTGGGCCTGGTCCTGGGCAGCCTGGTGGGAGTCCGAGCCCTGCGCGCCGAGCTCGCCGTGGTCGACGGGCTGTTCTTCTGGGTGTTCTTGCCCTTCGTGGCGCTGCTCACGGCGCGCGTGTGGTGGCTCGCGCTGCCGGTGCTCGGAGGGGGCGCACGATGATGGGCTTCGTCTCGGTGGTGTTGCGATCGCCCGCTGGCGCAGTCGCACTCTGTCTGGATCCCCGCGCGCGGGTGCAGGCTGCTCGCGCCTCGTTGCTGCTCATCGTGGCCGGGGGCGTTAGCTTCGGCGCCGCCGCTGGCTCGTTTCGCGGTGCCGGCCAAGCGCTGCTCGCGGCGCTCAAGCTGCCCAGCGTTACACTGCTCACCCTCGCGATCGCGGGCCCCGCCTTCGTGGCCCTGGCCTCGGCGATCGGGCAGAGGTGGGAGTACCGCTCTTCGCTGGCGCTGATGCTCGCGGCAGGTGCGCGCTCGTCGCTGGTGCTGCTCGCACTGTCACCCGCCCTCGGGCTCGCGGTCGACTGCGGCGTCAGCTGCGAGACGCTGCGCCTCCTCGCTCTGGCTGGGTACGCGCTCGCGGGGCTCTCGGGACTCACGCTCCTCGCGGTCGCCCTCGGGGACGCGCCCGGTCGCGTTGCCGCGCTCTTGGCGTTCGTGTCGGTGTTCGCGGCGGTGGGGGTCCAGAGCGCCTGGTTGTTCCGGCCTTTCCTGGGTGATCCGCGCGACGCCACCGTTCCGGTGTTCGCGCACGGTCGCGTCGAAGGCGGGATCTTTGGTGCGCTCTTCGAGCGCCGGCCATGACCGCTGGCTCCCTGCTCGCCGCCTATCTCTCGGCCGGTCTCATCGCGGCCGCGTTGGTCTTGCTGCGCTCGGAGCCTCGGAGCTGGACGAGCCTCGGCTCGGCCGCAACAGCCCTGGTCGTCTGGCCGCTGTGGCTGCCATTCGCTCTCGGCCCGGTCCGCGGGCGCGACGCCGAACGCCCCGAACGAGACGCAGAGCGCAGCATCGCGCTGGCCATCGAGCGCGCACGTGCCGCCGTGCGGAGCACCGAGCTCGAGGGCACGCTGACCGCGCGAGACGCAGAGGCCATCCTCCGCGCCGTGCGCCGGATCGGCCGCCGTCTCGACGCCATCGAGGCCGAGCTCGCCGCTTCACCCGGCCCAGCGCGACGCGTGACCCGCCTTCAGGCGCTGCGCAACGCAGATCTCGCCGCGCTCGACGAGCTGAAGGAGCTGGCCGAGTTGCTGGCCACCGAGCTCACCTTGGCTCGGCATGGGCGCGGCGACGGGGTCGAGGCGCTGATCGTCGAGCTCACGGCACGACTCGAGGCGCTGCACAGCAGCTGAGTCACGGCGGCCCTCACCGGTGCGGGGGGCGCCCACCCCCTGCTAGTGGATCGCCCGCGGCGCCTCGGCGACCGTGCGCCGTCATGACACCGAGTGAGAAGTGCATCGTGAAGGCGCTGGTCGGCGTGGCGTGGGCAGACGGCACGGCGAAGGCGCGGGAGCAGGGGCTGATCGACGGCCTCTTGTAGGCGTTCGGCGCGAGCGACGCCGACGACAAAGAGCTCCTGCACCGACCGCGCGCTCTTGCTCGCGCACGCGGCGCTGGTGACTCACGCCAGGCGCTACTCGACCGCCGACATTTCGCCAAGGTCGAACCAGGCAGCCGTGCCGATGCCTTGATCGTTCTCCGCGCTCTTGTTCCGCATCCGGAGAACCATGCGCTTGCTTCCCTTGTTGGGAACGAAGAACTCCTGTCGATTGTCGGGCACGCGACGCAGGATCACGCCCTGGTCCCCATCGACTTCGGCGCGAGCGATGATGGTGAAGTCTCCCATGGTGCCGTCTGGATACCGTTCCTGGAACGAACGCTCGCCCGTTCGAGACCAGACCCGCGACTCCTCGCTCTTGCCCATGTAGAACCAGCGAAAAGACTTGGGAGAGGTGTTCCCGATCTGAGAGTTGGCGTCGGCCTTGGTCGCGCTCGGCGGCGCGTCCGCGACCGGCGGCGCAGCCGGCCGCTCTCCGCTGATGCCCGCCAGCTTGTTGCACGTGCGGATGATCTCTCCGACGTTGGCGTCCGATGTCGCGTACTGCTTGTTGAGAGCATCGCTCACTTCGTACGCACCGCCGGCACGCACCCCCACTGCGCCCACGTCAGCCGACAAGCGGTTACTGCGCTCCGATCCGAGCTGTGCGCCTTGTGCTCGGACGCAGGCGACATAGTCAGCAACCATCTGGCTCACACAAACCCCGTCCAAGAGCGCCTTGCCCGAAGGACAAGTGATGCTCGCGCCTTGGTTGGCAGGTTTGCTTGGACCGCAAGCCACCTGCACCGAGAGCCCGATTGCAACGAGGACCACTGCGCGGCGCATTGGGGTCATCAGAGCAGGGCGCCCGCCGGGGGGCAAGTGCAATGGCGAGCGCACCCCGACGCTAGCCCTGCGTCGCCTCGAGGCTCGGCGCTGAGCCCGTCTGCAGCTTCGACCTCGGCGCCGCGAGGAGCGCAACCACCGCCAGGTTCGCCGAGAGGATCGCGGAGAAGCGACCGTTGTTGCTGAGCTCGCCGAGCCCTTGGGCGACCGCGTTCGGTCGACAGCTCGACGCCGCGACTGGCAAAGCTCGGGGGCGCCTCGTGCAGGTGGAGCTGCGTCACGCCCGATTCGTGGTTGGGATCGGACGGCGGCTCGCGCGAGAGCGTCTCGAAGAGCCCCAGCTAGTGGATCGCCCGCGGCACCTCGACTACCGTGCGCCGGCATGACACCGAGTGAGAAGTGCATCGTGAAGGCGCTGGTCGCCGTGGCGTGGGCCGACGGCACGGTGAAGGCGCCGGAGCAGGGGCTGATCGACGGCCTCTTGTGGGCGTTCGGCGCGAGCGACGCCGACGACACCGAGCTCCGGGAGTATGCGACGAAGAAGCGCACTCTCGATGATGACCTGGAGATCGACGCGCTCAGCAGCGCCGACCGCGTGCTCTTGCTCGCGCACGCGGCGCTGGTGACCCACGCCGACGGCAAGCAGACCAAGGCCGAAGAGAAGGTGCTGGCGAAGCTGGTCGAGAAGCTCGGCATCGCCGAGGGCGAGGCGAAGCAGATCGTGGCCACGGCGCGGGAGCGCGCGCAGAAGCTGGCACAGCGGGTCTGACCCTCCGCGCTCAGCGCTCCTCGCCAAGCTCGTACGCCAGGCGGGCCAGCGCCGTGAGGTGATCGGCGCCGAGGGCCTTCTGGGTCAGGTTCTGGGCGACCAGCGCGATGCCGGCGTAGTCGACCCAGACCTGAAAACCCAGCTCGCGCGCGCGGTGGGCGGCTGGGCTCGCGGTCACTCGGGCGACGTCGCGCTGGCGGGGCGAGGCGAGCACCACCGCCGCGACCTTGGCGCTGAGGTCGGTCCACGAGGCGAGCACGCTGATCAACACCGGCCGGCCGTGGAACGCAGCAGCGATGGACCAGCGACTGGTGAACGTGCCCTGGGCGTCGAAGGTCGGTGGGGTGTCGCCCAGCCAGTAGCGATCGAGCCACTCGAAGGCGGGGTCGAGCCCCGCGCCGAACTCGCCGCGCAGCTGCTTGCTGAGCGACAGCATGGCCTCTTCCAGGCTGGGGGTGAGCGCGCGCACGGCGTAGCCGAAGGCGAGCAACGGCAAGGCGAGCAGCGCCATGGTGCCCGCGTACATCCACGCTTTGAACGCGGTCGCGCGCCGGGCCATGGCGACCTTGCTCCGCAAGAGAGCACGGTCGGAGGTGGCCCGTGCACGACGGGCCAACTGCAGCTCCGAGAGCGCGACCGAGATCACGGCCTCGGTGTGGCCCTCCGGTGCGATCACCACGGAGCGACAGTGCCCACACTCGACCGCGTGCTCGCTGGACTCGAACGAGAGCGGCGCGCCGCACTCGCCGCAGCAGATCAGCGCTCGGTTCGCCTCGGGGCCGTGCCACTCGGCATCGGCAGCGAGCCGCTGCCAGCGCCGATGGCGGGTCGCGCGACGGTACAAGAAGACGCAAGCGCCGACGAACGCCAGGAAGAAGCCGAGCGAGAGGGCGCCCCCGAGGGCCGTGACCAGCACCGCGGCCCACAGCTCGAGCTCGTCGAACGCGGTCAGGAAGGACGCGACGAAATAGAGCGCGAACGACGCCAGCGTCGGCAGCGTCACGGTCAGCACGACAATCGCCAGAACGACGCCGAGCACGCCGCCTTTGACCCGCTCGGCCGACGCCTGCGAGCTTCGACGACTGGCCAGCGCCCGCTCTTGCGCGGCCGCCGCCTGCGCTCCGGCCAGCGCCGACCAGCGCTCCCACGCGCGGCGCCGCACCTCGTCGGGCACGGGCCGCCAGGCGTTGCAGGCTCGGCACCACGACCACGGGGCCGTGACGTCCACGGGCAGCGGGGCCCCGCAACCCGTGCAGGCCACCGCCGCCGCTTCGTGCACGCGCATGCAGCAGGGTTTGTTATCACGAAAGCCCGCGTGCTAGAGCGACCGCGTGCAAGCGGTGATCTTGGCTGGCGGGCTCGCGACGCGGATGCAGCCACGCACGCTCACCCTCCCGAAGTCGATGCTCGAAGTGGCGGGGCGACCGTTCGTGGCCTGGCAGCTCGAGGCCCTGGCCCGCTCGGGGTTCTCCCACGTGCTTTTTTGCATCGGGCACCTGGGCGAGCAGCTCCGAGCGTTCGTCCGCGACGGCCGCGGGTTCGGCGTCTCGGTGGGCTACTCCGAGGACGGGCCGAAGCTGCTCGGAACGGCCGGGGCCTTGCGCCGCGCGCTCGACCAGCTCGAGCCGACTTTCCTGGTCACCTACGGTGACAGCTACCTGCCCTTCGACTACTCGGCGCCGCTGCGCGATCTCGACGCGCACCCCGAGGCACTGGGCACCATGAGCGTGTTCGAAAACCGCGGGCAGTGGGACGCGAGCAACACGCGGGTCGAGGGCGACCGGGTGGTGAGCTACGAGAAGGGCGCCACGTCCCCCGACGTGACCTTCATCGACTATGGCGCCATCGCGCTACGGCGCGAGGTGGTGGCCGGGCTGCGCGAGGGCGAGGCGCTGGGCCTCGACGCGGTGCAGGCCGAGCTGGCGCGCCGCGGGTGCTTGCGCGCGCTCGTGGCCCATGAAAGGTTCTTCGAAATCGGGTCCGAGGCGGGCCTGTCGGAACTGTCCAGGAGACTCGAGGCCCCGTGATCATCTCGCGCGCACCGGTCCGCTTTTCGCTCGGTGGCGGCGGCACCGACCTGCCCAGCTACTACCAGCGCTTCGGCGGGTTCGTGGTCAGCGCCGCCATCGACTCGTACGTCTACATCACCGCCAACAAGCGGTTCTACGACGACATTCGTCTGGCTTATTCGCAGACCGAGATCGTACCCAACGTCGAGTCGATACAGCACCGCATCTTCCGCGAGGCGCTGCGCATGACGGGCGTCGCGCGGGCCATCGAGCTGACCAGCGTGGCCGACGTGCCCGCCAACAGCGGGCTCGGCTCGTCGTCGAGCTTCACCGTGGCGCTGCTCAACGCGCTGCACGCCTACAAGCGCGAGTTCGTCTCGTCGCGGCAGCTGGCGGAAGAGGCGTGCGAGCTCGAGATGGTGCGGCTGGGCGAGCCGATCGGCAAGCAGGACCAGTTCATCGCGGCCTTCGGCAACGTGACGGCCATGACGCTGGAGACCGACGGCACGGTGCACGTGGAGCCGGTGCCGGTCCGCGACGAAGTGCTCGACGAGCTGACCAACAACCTGGTGATCATGTGGTCCGGTGTGGAGCGCTCGGCCAGCGCCGTGCTGGCCGAACAGGGCGCCCGGGTCGAGAAGAAGGACGGCGCGACGGTCGAGGGCATGCACCGCATCAAGGCCCTTGGGCACGAAGTCTACGACCTCTTGGTGAAGGGCGACACCGATCGCTATGGCGAGCTTCTCCACGAGCACTGGACGAACAAACGCAAGCTCTCGAGCAAGATGACCGACGACCGCATCGACGAGCACTACGACGCGGCGCGGAAGGCGGGCGCCATCGGTGGCAAGCTGATGGGCGCCGGCGGCGGCGGCTTCTTCATGTTCTACGCTCGCCCGGCGGACAAGCGCCGGGTGTACGAAACCATGGTCCAACGCGGCCTCCGGCCGCTTCGCTTCAGGTTCGATCTAGATGGCGCTCGCATCGTGGCAAACATGCACCGCTCGTGAGTGGGTGGCGCTGGGCCTGCTGATGGCCACCGCCAGCTGCAGCTCGCAATATCGACCACACACCGGGCCTCGGCTCTCGGTGCTGATGGATGAAGGCGGCGTGGCCTACGAGCGCGACGGGCGGCGGTTCAAGCACGGCTTCGCGGGCGGGGGCTTGGTCGAGGCGGTCGAGGACGACCCCGAGGCCAAGCAGGCAGCCGAGCGCTACCAGTCGCGGATGACCAGCGGGCTCATCTTGTATCTGGTGGGCACCGGCTGTCTGGTCACGGGCACGGTGGTCGGCCTCAGCACCATCGACCAGCGCGACGACCACAGCGACAAAGACGCGGTGGCCGCGGGCGGGCTCCTGTGCGGCGTGGCGGGCTTGATCGCGGGCGCCTCGCTCCTGGCATCGGGCATGCCGTACCAGTGGGACGCGATCAACATCTACAACGACAACCTCGAGAAGCGACGCGCCATCTTCCCCCTTCCGGGTCCTCCGGGCTTCGTGCCCTACGCGCCGATCCCCGCGCCCGTCCCTACGCCCGCACCGGCGCCCGTGCCGCCACCCCCTCCTGCGCCTCCGCCGCTGACCCCGGGCACCACCGACGCGGGCGCGGCGGACGCCGGCGGTTAGACCATGGCCGGGCTCGCGCGGCGGCTCGGCGAACCCCTCTGGCTCGGGCTCGCTCTCGAGCGAGCGCGCGCGTTCGACGGTCCGCACGCTTCGCGGGCGCGTTCGCTGGCCGCGGCGGCCCGGCGCCGCGCCGCCGCCGCGCGGTCGCTCACGAGCGACGAGCAAGACGTGGCAGCGTTGCGCCTCTGTCACGAGGCCGCGGCGCTGGCCCTGGCCGCGCTGGCCGCGACCCGAGGCGAGCTCGACGACCCCTTGCCCAAGGCGAGCGCGCTGTGGGCCGCCGTCGCCGCCGACCTGCCGGGTCGTCCGCCAGGCTTCGACGCCGCGCAGGCGCTGCTCGCGACCGACGACCTGCTCGCCTTCGACGCACTGCCGGATCCGCGTCGAGCGCGCCTCACCATCGCGCCCACCCTGGGCTGGCTCTTGGCGCTGGCCGAGCCGCGCACGCGTCGCCAGCTCGTGCTCGCACGCGTCGCGCGGTTGCTCGGGTTCGTTGCGACGGTGGCCGGGCTTTCGTGGCTGGCCCTGTGGCTGCTGGTGTTTCCCGCCAACGAGGCGCGCTACAAGCCGGCGGTGCTGAGCAGCCTGGCTCGGGGCTCCGCGCCCACCGAGGCGCTCACCGACGGCGCCCGCGAGCGAGCCTGCAGCACCGATCGTCAGCAGCAGCCCTGGGCTCGGGTCGACCTCTTGAACCACGTCGCCATCGACAGCGTGCGAGTCCACGTGCGATCCGACACGTCGCTGCCGCTGGTGCTCGAGGTGAGCGACGACGATCGCCGGTTCCGCGAGGTGAGCGTCCGGCACGAGCCGATCCCCACCGAAAGGTGGCGGGTCGCCCTGGGCAAGCAGCGGGCGCGCTTCGTGCGCGTGCGCCATCCGGGCGAGGGCGCGCTGTCGCTGAGCGAGCTCGAGGTCTGGGGCTGGCGCTGACGGGCGCCTCCGCGGCTCGCCTCAGGGCTCGCCACCGAAGTAGAGCCTCAGCCGGTCGGAGAGGCCCAGGCGGTCGGTGTGGTGGTGAACATAGGCCCAGTCGAGGTGTCCGGCGAACGCGTCCTTGATTGCCAGGATGTCGTCGATGTCCTGGGGACGCTCGGCTTCGAGCTTCATGACCAGCAGGTCTTCGACGCTCGCCACGGGCAACGACGCGCCTCCGATGGCGACGGGTGTGGCACGAGCGACCACCGACTCGAGGAAGACACTGTCCACGAACATCAGGTCCAAGTCGAATCCGCCGTCCCCCGCCGCCTGGAGTCTGGCAAGGCCGCCTGCGACCAGGCCCTCGAGCTCTCGCGGATCGTGGGCCCAGCCGTAGCGCTCCGCGAGGGCCAGGAGCGCGTCGACGTCGCCGGGCTGGACGCTGATCACGAGGTCGATGTCCGTTGTCAGCCTCGGACGCACACGCATCACGATGCCCAGCCCTCCCACTACCGCCGCGGGCCCTCCCCACTCGGAGAGCAGGCGGGACAGACGCCCGACCGCCTCCAGCATGGTGCCACGCTCACTCTCGACCATCGGCCTCTCGGAAGCGCCGCTTCATTCGTCGGAGCACATCCAGCGGCTCGTCGGAATCCGCGCGCCCGGGCGCGCGATTCTCGACCGCGCGAACCAGCTCGACGAGGTCATCGAGTCTTGCGAGCCGCGCAGCGGGCGTGAGCTGGCTGGCCTCGCAGTTCTGACGCCGGCGCATCTCGCCGAGCAGTCTCCGCCGGACCGCGGGATCGACCTCCGGCCAGCGGTGCATTCGCTGAGGCTAGCACGCGTCGCGGCGAAGGCGGGGCCGAACCCGTGCGCTATGCTCGCCGAATGCGGCTTCGCGTGGAGTGGCATCACCTCTGGAGACCTTCAGAGGTCCTGGAGCCGCACGCAACGCAGCCCGAGGTCCGATTCGTAGTGGATCTTCAGCTGCGAGCCGCTCACCGTCAGCGGTTTCACCCGCGGCAACACTCCGGGGGTCATGTCGCCGGCCGCGATGGCTCCGCTTTTGTCGCGCGCCCAGACGTGGAGGTTGAAGTAGGTGTTCCCGTTGCCGAGCGTCGCCAGCTTGTTCTGGATCACGGTGTAGTCGGCTTCGGTGATCTCGTTCAGCATCTGCTCGGTCGGCACGTGCCAGCCCGCGCCGTAGACCAGCGTGCAAATCTCCACGTCTTGGATCAGCTGTGGGATCCAGTAGGGCTTGCCGCCGTACTGGGTGTACGCGCAATCGGCGATGGCGCTGTAGTTGGTGGCGAGCTGTGCCGGCGAGAGGGGCTCGGTCGTCTTGATTTGCGGGAAGTTGGCGGGGCACGTCCCGAGCAAAAAGCAGAACGTGAGCGAGCTGTCCTTCGCCAGCTGCTGTTGGCCGCTCAGGGTCGTGGGGTAGTTCGGGCCCTCACCCGGGTACAGCTTGAAGACGCTCGGGTGGATCGGCGCCGAGACCGAGAGGCGCTGCTGCTGCGACGGGCTGCCCGGCTTCGGGTGCACGAGGCTCACGGACCCGCTGTACTGCAGCCCCTGACCGGTGACCGACGCTGGGTTCCCGCACGGCTCGGAGAAGACGACCCCGGAGTCGCCGGGTGCGTCGCTGGCGGCATCCCCGCTGCTGCCGCCTGCGCCGCCGCTGCTGCCACCTGCGCCCCCGCCGCTGCCGGCACCGCCGCCGCTGCCACCCGCGCCGCCGCCGCCGCCCGCGGAGCCGCAGTCGCACGCGGCCCAGGCTCCGATCGGGTGGCAGATCTGGCCGCCCTGGCAGCCGTTCGGTCCCGTGCAGACGCGCGTGTCGCCGGGCGTGCACCCGCCCGGCGCTCCCCCGCCGGCGGCGTCGCCGCCTTCCGTGTCCCCCGAGCAACCGCTCGCCAGTCCGATCGCACCCCACGCGGCGAGCACGAGCGCCGCTCCCCACTTGCCCATGTCGAGAAGGCTAGGGCGATCTCGCGACGCCCTCAAGGGCGATGCGCGAAGTCAGGGTGTGGGATGGAAATAGACCGTGGCGGCGGTGGCGGCACGCATGTGTAGTTTCACCTTCCCGAAGACGTCTCCGGTCGCGGTGCGGCGCGCCGTGATCCCCAGGCTGCCGGGCGCGACGTTGAAGACATAGGCGATCCCGCTGGCGTCGGTCTGCTTTGCGGTGGTGGAGATCGCCTTCCCCTGCAGATAGGCCAGGGTCCCCTCGGCCCCGGCGTCGAGCTCGAGGCTGACCCCGGCCGCCAGCTTGCCGTCGCAACCGTACGTCCACGCGATAGCGTGCCGATCAGGGGCCGCAAGCCCGGTCGAGGCGCGGCGAGCGTGGCGACCGCGCGCATCCCGGGGTTGTCTGGCTCCTCGAGGCGACGTAGGGGTCGAGCATGAAGCTCGAGACCGAACGTGACGCCACGGAATGGGTGTGGGCTGCGAAGGCGCTGGCGGTCGTCAGCGCCTGGAACGCCCTCGGGTTGTTCGCGCGCCTGCGGCAAGGCCCCGCGACTCGCGACGAGCTCGGCGCCGACCCGCGGGCCATCGCGACCACGCTGCCGGTGCTGAAGTACCTGGGCCTCGTGGCCGGGGACGGCAAGCGCCTGGTGCTCACCGACGCAGGCCGACGCCTGGTGGACGAGGGCGGCATGCCCACCGAGCGCAACCTGGAGATGCTGACCGACCTGGGGCGCATGAAGGAGGTGCTCCGAGACGGCGGTCCGGTCAAGGACGCCCAGGGGAAGTCGAAGGGGACGACGGGCGGCACGCACGCCGCCGATCCCGTGCACACCCAGCGCTTCCTCGACATGCTGTACGGCTCGAGCGGCGCCGCCGCGCAGAGCAGCCTGGACTGGCTCTCACCGCTCTTGCCGGCGGGCGGTCGCGTGCTCGATCTGGGGGGCGGTCACGGTCGCTACGCCCGCGCGTTCGCCGACGCTGGCTTCCCCACCACGCTGTTCGACCTGCCCCACGCCGTGGCCTACGCCAAGAATCGACACGGCACCGCGCTCACCTATCAGGAGGGCAACTTCCACGAGGTCGAGAGCTTCGGCGGGCCCTATGACCTGATCTTCATGGCCAACGTGGTCCACGGCGAGTCGGCAGCGGACAACGCCGCGCTGGTCGCGCGCGCCGCGAAGAGCTTGAACCCCGGAGGGTACGTCGCGCTCAAGGACATGTTCCTGGACGAGCACGGCAAGGGACCGGAGAACGCCGTCTTCTTCGGGTTGACCATGCTCTTCTACACGAACCACGGCTCGAGCCCGACCCTGCGCCAGAGCCGCGAGTGGTTCCACGCCGCCGGCCTCGAAGGGCCCGAGATCACCCTGCTCGACACGCAACAGCTGATGGTGGGCCGAAAGCCGGGCTAGCCCCCACCGAAGAGCGCGTCGGTGTCGGCGGACTGAGAGCCGCGCGATCGTCGCGTGCTACTCTGCTTCGAATGGCGCGTCTCCATTCGAGCTTCGGCGTGACGGTCGCGGTGGTCTGTCTGGCGGCGGGGCGCGCAGGGGCGGCCCCGGTGTGCGGGTCGGTGGCGGAGTTCAACGGCTACATGAGCGACCACGCCGCCACCTCCGACGACGTCACGCTCACGTTCGACGTGGTCGGGGTGAACCCCGCCGACTTCCACAACGGCAAGGGCGCGCTGGCCCAGATGCGCAACACCACCTGCAACGGCGGCGCGCAGGACGCGGTGATCAAGGTCTATGGGACCTCCGACCCGCTCAACACCGCGCACCCGCCGGGCACGCTCAAGATGGAGTACGGCAACCAGTGCTGCGCCGCCGGCACTTGCAGCGAGCTCTGGGCCGAACCCAACGCCTCGGCGGTCGTGTTCGCGAACGGCAGCGAGCAGTGCAAGGTGACCATGTGGGTCAAGCCGGCCTCCGTCGGCTACAAGCTCGAGTGCGGCTCGAGCACGTTCGACGGCCTCGGCGGCAACCCCGAAAAGAACGTGGTCAATCAGGTCGCGGTGCTCGAGTACCTGCTGACCGGCGGAGGCAGCACCTGGGAGATCTCGAACGCCAAGGCGAGCAACGTTCAGGTTTGTTACACCGTCACCGGCACGCCGGCGCAGACCCTGACCGTGCCCGTGCTCGAGGACGTGACCGTGGGGCCGAGCTACCCCACCACGGTGTTCCCGGACGTCGGCGACCTGGCGGTCGAAGCGGCGGACAACCAGGCGTACCTCAAGTTCGTCGTACCGCCGAGCGTCGGCAAGGTCACCCAGGCGCGCTTGGTCATGCACACGCGCACCGAGGCGTCGTCCAACGGCTCGGGCGGTGAGGTGTACCCCGTCGCGAACCACCAGTGGTCGGAGTCGACGCTCACCTGGAACGCCCGGCCGACCCCAGGGGCGACCTCGCTCGGGCGGATCGGACCTGCAGCGATCGACGAGAGCGTGTCCCTCGATCTGGGCAGCGCGATCACCGGACCAGGGACCTACAGCTTCGCGGTGGTGTCACCGGCCACCGACACCAACGGGACGCACTTCTTCTCGAAGGAAGGCTCGGCCACGGCAGGGCCGCGACTGCTGCTCACCTATCAGGGCGGGGGCGCGAGCGGCGGCGGCGGCGCGAGCGGCGGCGGCAGCGGTGGCCAGAGCGGCAGCGGCGGCTGGGGCGCCACGACCAGCGGCGGGGCCGCAGGCGCGGGCGTCGATCCGGGGGTCGAGAACGAGCCCAGCTCGGACTCGGGCTGCGCGCTCGGCGCTCGCGCGCGGGGCTTCAGCTGGTGGCTCGCTGCCGTCGCGCTGCTCGGGCTCCGTCGGCGCCGGGCCGTTCGGGCGGTGATCACTCCGGCAGGCGAGTGAGCCGGATCTCGAACTTGCCGAGGAAGCCTCCGTAGCTCCCCACTAGCTCGTCGCCGTCTCGCTGGAGATCGAAGTGGTCGGTCGGGTTCGTGCGGGCGCGACACCCGGATGCATCGCAGCTGCAGACCGGCCACATGCAGAGGCCAACGCGGGCGCACCCGACCGGGTCCCAGTCCCCGCTTTCGGGGCGTTCGAGATAGCAGCCCCCTTCGGCGGGCAACAGGATCGACCGGTTGGGAATGCAACTGCAAGTGCCGTTGCCGCCGTACGACGTCTGAAGCACGCACCAGCTTTCCCAAAGCTCGTTCGACGAGATCGCGAATCGTACGCGCTCGCCATCGACCGTACCGGCGCGCAGCGGATACACGAACCCGTCGTACGGGACGTTGGCGAAGCCGCCGGCGCCCACCGAGTACCCGGGCGGATAGGTGCCGTTCGGGTCAGTTGCCGGCGCGGGCGGCGACGCGCCGTCGCCGAACACGACGACGCCGGTGTCGAAACGAACCGTGAGCGCGCGCGACTCACCGATGGTGGGGTACTCGTCGATCTGCCCGACCCACTTGCCCGCGAGCGAGGGGTCGGCGATCCCGGAGGCGCCGCCGCTGCCACCCGCGGCCGAGGCGGGCAGCTGAGTGCAGGGCTCGGCCCCCGCGAACTCGGGCGGCGATCCGAACGCGGTCCTGTCCCGCTTCGTGCCGAGTGAGTCCTCGCTGCTGCACGCGCCAAGGACCAAAGTGAGCCAGACGAACCGGGTCGAGGTCTTCATTCTGTGAGCTAGATTCCCGGCTCGACGCGCTTTGATCACGGGCCGACCAGCTCGCGCAGGCGGCTCGCGTGTGCGCCGCCCGGGCTCTGTGCAAGGTAGCCACGCGCGAGCTCCCGCGCCCTGTCGGCCTTCCCGGCGCGAACCAGTGCTTCGACCCGCAGTACGAGCGCTTCGGGACGAAGCCGCCCGGCCGGGAACTCGCGCTGGTAGCGGTCGAGCAACCCGAGCGCCGCGCCAGAGTCACCCCGACTCAGCGCCTGCCGAGCGCTAGACACGAGCGCAACCTCGAGCTCGAGCGAGTCGGAAGCCGGAACGCTCGCCTTTCCCTCGCGCGGGCTCGCGCGGGTGGACTCGCGCGGCGGGACCGAGCGGGTCGCGGGTGCGACGGGTATTTCGGGAGCGACGCGGGGAGGAGCGGCGCCCTTCGCCACCTTGGCCAAGATCGGATGAAGCCGCGCGCCGACGCCCTCGGGAGTGCGCGCGGCGTTGGCCATGGCCCCCAGCGATGCAACCACCGCCGCTCCGGCTCCCCACTTGGCCAACACGGACAGCTGGGCGCCGATCGCGCCCTTCGACGCAGCGCTCGCCCCACCGGCCGAGCCCGCCGCGCCGGGAGCAGCCGCCGAGAGCGCGAGCGCAGCCAGCGCTCGACCTGCGGCGCCTGGCGCCGGGTGGTCGTCGAGGCCAGCCACGATCAGTGCGTGCGCCGGTGTGCCCTGGGCGACATCGAGCAGGCGTTTCGGTTCGGTCATCTTGCGCCTCCGCTCCCGCCGTCAGCGACACGGCTCGCATGGTCCAAGAACGCGGCCCGGGCTCGACGCAGGCGCGAAGCCACCGTGCCTGGCGGCAGCTCGAGCACCGTAGCGATCTCGGCCATGGTCATCTGCTCGAGCTCGTAGAGCACGAACACCGCGCGCAGATCGAGGTCGAGGGCCCCGAGCACTTGGTAGAAGAGCTGCTTGGCCCGCGCGCCGGCCAAGAGCTCGTCGGGCCCGGGCGCGACGGCCGGACAGTCCGAAAGGACTTCTTCGGGGACCTCGCGTCGGCGCAGGCGCGTGCGGCGCGCGTGGGCTGCCTGGTTCAGCGCCGTGCGGTAGAGAAAGCCGCGTTCGCTGCCCACTTCGACGTCATCGAGGCGGCCGGACAGCGACACGAAGACCTCTTGCGCGGCGTCTTCCGCGTCCGCGTCGGTGATGCCCAGGCGTCGCAGCGATCGCCAGACGAAGTCGTAATAGCGATCGACGAGCGCACGCATTCTCGCTGCCCGCTCGGCCGCCGGGGCGCCGTCGGCGCTGACGAGAGGGGCGTCTCGCGCCGAGTCGGCAGCCAGGGCATTCACGGTGCCCCATTCCCGCTCGCTCGTGTTTTGATCACGGCAGCTCCGCCCCAAGACCCAGGCCCATCCGGCCGACCAGTGGCGCAGGCTCGTGGATGACCTCCCGCGGGCCCTCGAAGACGTAGCTCCGGCGGGTAACGGGCGCGCTCACCCCACCCCAGAGCTCGACGCGAAGGCCGGGCAGGACCGACCACGAGAATCGGGTCGAGAGGCCCGCATCGAGCCAGAAGTGCGCGGTCGACGCCGGAGCGTCGACCTGACCGCGTGCGATCCCCTCGGCCCGAACCCAACCGCCCTCGACGCTCAGGCACCCGGTGAGCGCCCCGTCACCGATGGCGGCCGTGCCCGGACAGGCCTCGGCGCGCGCCGTGGCGAGCACGAAGCGGGCCGCACCGCTTCCGACAGACACGATGCCGGTGCTCGCGCGCGAGAGCGTGAGTCGCAGGGCCGGTCCGGTGTCCCCTCGCAGCGACAGCTGTCCGAAACCGCCAAACCCGAAGAGGGCCGCTGGCGCTGCACCGCTCGCGACGAAAGGACTCACACCGACGGCCCACACGGGGCGCGCGCGCGGATCCGGGGGCGGATCGGGCAGAAACGGCGGGATGTCGCGGGGCTCTGCCGGCGCTTCCTCGGGCTCGGGCGCCGGCGGGGGCGGCGCTTCGGCGGAAAGAACGGGATCCAAGGCGACGCTGATGATCAACGCCAGCGCCTTGGCCACAGACAGGCAGCTCTCGCCCGACACCTCGCGCGGTTCGAAGCCCGCGATCTCTGCGATGCCGCGCCACCGCGCTCCCGTTCGCGTGATCCGCACGGCGACGGCGCCGCCTTGGCCGCTGGCGGAGACGAGGGCCAGGAACTGAGCTCGGTCTGGGCAACGCGAATCGACAGCGTAATCGAGCACGAGCCCGGAGGGCGACGCGCTCGAGGGGGTGGTGACGCTCGATGCCCCGAGCAACACCAGCGCAAACCAGGGTCCCCGCAAGGTGCGCGCAAGATATCACGCTCCCCATCCCACGCATCGGCCGCGAGCCACCTGCGCACGCCGCTCGCGGAACGCAATCGGGGACTACGCCGCCCCGAACTCGACACGAGCGAGCTTGCGCGGCGCCACCACCCAGTAGCTCTCGGCGATCCGCCCCTCGGCGTCGACGCGCAAGAAGGCGACCAGGCGGCGCGCGTCCTTCGTGTGCCGGCCTTCTCCCAGGGTCGCGACGAGCGCAGGGGAGCCGTTCAGCTCGCGGATCTCGGCCCAGCGGGGCGCCCCGCGGAGCGCCGCCACCTTGCGGAAGAAGATCAGCGCCTTGGCACGCCCGACAACCGGCCGGCGACCCGCGAAGACCTCGCCCCCACCGTCGTTGATCAGGCGCACGTCGACGCGCATCAGGCGCTCGAGGGTCGCGGCGTCCCCCGCCGCGAGCGCCGCGAGGAACTCTCGAAGAACGGCGTGGGCAGCATCGCTGCCGAGCGGCCTCTGCGACGTGTCGTACTCCGTCATCGCGGCGCGGGCTCGGTGGTGGATCACCTTGACGTTCGCCGCCGATAGACCCAGCGCCTCGGCGGTCTCCGCGACGTCGTAGGCGAGCACGTCGCGGAGCAAGAGCACCGCGCGCTGGTTCGGAGTCAGAGCCTCGAGCGCGAGCAAGAACGCGAACGAAACGCTCTCGAAGAGCTCGTAGCGCCCTTCGGTGTCCGGCGGCTCGATGCCCAAGACAGCGTCGTCGTCGTTCGGCACGGGCTCGGGCAGCCACACGCCGGGATAGCCGCGGGCACGCCGCGCGCGGAGGGCGTCTTTCGCCAGGTTCGTGGCGACGCGCACCAACCAGGGGCGCATCGGGCGGTCATCGGACGGGGCCCGAGCCAGCGCGCGCTCGAAGGTCTGCTGCAAGAGGTCGTCCGCGTCCGATGCGGAGCCGGTCATCCGGTAGAGCAGCGCCCGCAAGAAGCGCGCGTTCGCCTCGAAGTGCGCCGCCATCGAGCGGGTCACGCCACGCGCCTCGCCCCAGTCTGCAGGAAGGCGACCGCGCGCTGGGCCGCCACGGCAGCGCTGGCGCACGCCGCGTCGGCCAGCATGCCTTCTTGGCCCACCCAGTCCCCCGCGAGCCACACGCCCGGTTCGGCATCGACTGGCGGCCGCCCGCGAAGCCCGCCGGCTGCCGCCGTGACCCGCGCGTTCGATGCCGTCATGCTCGGAAGGTACTGCATGTCGGCAATCCGGGCACCGGGCTGCATGCGCGCCAGCAGCGCCTCGAGCTCCGCCTCGGTGGTCGCCGTGGCCGGGCCGTACCGCAAGAGGTGCGCCACGCCGGCGCCTTCGTCGGCGAGCCGCGCGGAGGCAGAGTGGAGCGAATAGTAGAGCGGTGAGTCGAGCCCGAGGGCGAACCTGCGGCGCGGTTTCGGCACCGACGAGAGGGCGACGTCGAGGCATGCGGTTCGGAGCGGGGTGCAGGCCGCGGCTGCGCGAGCGAGCGAGGGAAACAGTTGCACCGCAGCGCCGGGCGGCGTGGCCACGATCACCGCGCTCGCGTCGAGGGTGCGGTTGCCCAGCCGAGCGCGAAAGCGTGGGGCCGCCGCGTCGTCGCGCTCGACCGCTACGATGCGCGCGCCCAGGTCGAGCCGCGCCCCATGTGACCGCGCGACGCCGGCGAGCTCGGCGACCAGCGTCGCCCAACCGCCATCGACGTAGATCACCCCGTGCTTCATGGCGCTCTGCACTTGCTCGAGTGCGGCAGCCGCGCACAGCTCGTCCACGTCGGCGTCGTACGTCGTACAGCGGACCAGTGCGCTCACGAGCGCGCGCACGGCCGGGGTGGGCACGCGCTCACCGAGCACGTCTACCAGGGCGTGGCCCGCGAGCGAGTCGAACGGCGCGCGGCCAAGCCAGCTCATGAAGCGCGAGAGCTCGAACTTTCCCGGTGTGTCGAGGAGCGACGTCGTCATGAGCGAGACGGGCCCGCCCGGAGCCGCGTGCAGCTTGCCCCCATGGATCGCGATCCCCGAGGCGGGCGGTCGTCGGCCGGGGACGCGGACACCGAGTTGGTCGAACACCCGGCGAGCCGCGCCGCCACGAAAGAGCGCGTGCGCGCCCAGGTTCACCGAGAAACCATCGAAGACGCGGGTGCGCGCACGGCCGCCGAGCTCGCCGGCCGCCTCGACTAGGTGCACGCGCACCCCCGCCCGGGCAGCGAGCGCCGCTGCGGCGAGCCCAGCCAGGCCGCCCCCCACTACCAACAGATCGGTTCGTTCCATGCCCCGATCACGATCGGGGACCGCCAGAGGTTACACCGCGCGGGCCGGGGCGACCGGAGACGCGCTAGTAGGTCGCTCCCGGCGGGGTCTGGAACGTTCCCTTCCCGGGGACGGAGACCGTCCCTTTGCTGGGGTCGACGACCACGCCGTTCGCCTTCGTCGTTCCGTCGCGCCCTTTGGTCACGCTGTCCCCATCGGCGCGCTTGGCGGTGATCGCGCCAGCGTCGTTCACCTGGACCTTGCCCACCTCGTTCGAAGCAATGGTCTTCCCACCGCCCGCGGGGCCGGGGGTGCCACTGGGCCCCCCCGCCGCAACCGGCGCGGGCGACGCGCCGGCGGCTTGCGCTGGAGCACCCGGCGCGGCGGCCCCCACGGGTGCGCTCTCCGCGCTCGGCGCGGTGCTCGCGGTGGCTCGTGCGGTGCTGTCGTCGTTCTTTCCGCAGGTGCACCCCGCAACCGCGAGTGCCGTCAGGGTCTGGATCAGGATCGTCGTCTTCATGGGTCACCTCCGTGATGCATACCACCTCGACAGCGCACGCGTCATTCCGGCTCTTCGGAGTCGCCGCCGCCGGGTAGCCCGCCACCCCCGGGAAGGTCACCGCCGCCCGACACTTGCGAATCGCTGGTGCAGCTCTGATCGCCGCAGCTCGCGGTGCAGTCGGGGCTGCCGAGGCAAACCTGCTGACAGGACCCGCCGCCGCACGTGAACTCGCAGTGCGCGCCGGACGTGCAGCTCTGCCGGCAGTTGCCGCCCTCGCACGACGACTTGCAGTTGGATCCAGACCCACACTCGTGGCTGCAGTTGCCCTTGGTACACTTGAAGTCGCAGGTCTCTCCGCTGTTGCACTTGCAGTCGCCGTCGGAGCACGTGCCCTCTTCTTCGCTGCCGCACGCGAGCGCCAGCGCAAGTGACGAGATCAACATCAGGCCTGCCATGAGTCGTTTCATTGGAACCTCCGACGCGGCCTCTGCAGGGATCGCGCCACGACGCACTTCCGCGAGAGTTGCCGGGCGAAGGGCGCGGTTGGTGGGGTCTACCCGGCCGATGGCGGGTCTTTGGCAGCCACATCCCACCTCGAGTTGCCAGTGGTAGGCTCGGCGTCGTGGACCAGAGCGACGACAAGTGGCCGGCTAGCCGCCTACTGGCGTTCGCGCGCGAGCTTCAGCAAGCAGCGTCGTTCAAGGACCTGCTCGAGATCACCCGTCGCGAGGTGTCGCGGACCACCGGGTACGGTCACGCCTGGTTGTTCGTCGCGGACTCGCCCGACGCGCGGGAGCTCCGGTTGATCGACGTCGCAGGCGCGCGTGACGAGCTGGTGTGGAAGGTCGCGCCCGTCCTACGGGTCGACAGCGACGCCATGCTCCAGCAGATCGTGGCGAGTGATGAGCCCGTGGTGGTGGTGGATGCGCGCGTCGACCCCCGGACCGACAAGCAAATCGTGGCCGCCCTTGGCAATCGCACGATCATCAACATCCCGCTCCGCCTGCTCGACAAGCCCTTCGGCGCGTTCGGCGTCGGGTCCTTCGGAGACGAAGAGGGTTGCCGCGCCCCCACCGGCGAGCAGCTCGACTACTTGATCGGCATGGCCAGCCAGCTCTCGGTCGCCGCGAGCAGAATTCGCCTGCTCGAGGAGCGCGCGCTGCAGCGGGCAGAGGCGCAGGCTCTCGAACATCGCCTGCAACAGGTCCAGCGACTCGAGAGCCTGGGCCTCCTGGCGGGCGGCGTCGCCCACGACTTCAACAACCTGCTCTCCGTCGTCCTGGCCGGCGCTGAGCTCGCCCGCGAATATCTGGCCGTCGATCCGCAGCGTGCCAGCGCAGAGCTGGACGCGATCGTCGAAGCGGCCGAGAGCGCACGCGTGCTGACGCAGCAGCTGCTGGCCATGGGGCGAAAGCAAGAGCTGACGGTCTCCGCCCTGGACCTCGACGCGAGCGTCACGCGCCTGGTCGACTTGTTGCGGCGTGTCCTTCCGCGGTCCATCGAGGTCGAGCTGCGGTCGACCGGCGAGGCGCTCGGGCTCGAAGCCGACGCGGCCCGTATCGACCAGGTGTTGATGAACCTGTGCCTCAACGCGCGGGACGCGATGCCCGGCGGTGGCCGCCTCACCATCGCGACCGCGGCGATGGACATTGGCCCGGCCGACCTGGCCACGCACCCCTGGGCCAAGCCGGGTCGCTACGCGGTGGTCACCGTCACGGACACCGGCACCGGCATGACACCTGAGGTCGTCGAGCGTGCGTTCGAGCCCTTCTTCACGACCAAGCCAGGCACCGCGGGCACGGGGCTCGGGTTGTCGGTCGCCTACGGGATCGTTCGACAGCACGGCGGGATGACCGCGTGCTCGAGCGAGCTTGGTCGAGGCACGACCTTCACGGTGTTCCTGCCTGTCGCTCGCTCTTCCAGCGTCGCCGGCGCGAACCCGCCCGCCGGCCTGCCCAGCACCGGCGGCGCGAACCCGTCAACTCACTCCCGGTCGGCGCTCCCTCCTCCGCGACTCTGCTAGGCTCGCGCGCCTTGGCCCAGGGTCGCCGCCGCGCCGCCGCGATGCCGTTCGTGATGATCGCGGTGCTGATCGACATGCTGTCGATCGGCGTGATCGTCCCCGTGCTCCCGCTCCTGGTGGGGTCGTTCACCTCGTCACCGGCTGAGCAGTCGTTCTGGTACGGCGTCGTCGCGCTGGCGTTCGGGACCGCCAACTTCTTCGCGTCGCCGGTGCTGGGCGCGCTGTCGGACGCCTACGGGCGGCGTCCGGTGATGCTGCTGGGCTTCGGAGCGCTGGCGCTCACCTTCTTCGCGACGGCCTTCGCGACAGAGCTCTGGATGCTGATCCTGGCGCGAGCGATCGGCGGCGCCATGCAGGCAAACGTCTCGGTCGCGAACGCCTACGTCGCCGACATCACCCCGCCGGAGGACCGCGCGCGGCGCTTCGGGATGCTGGGCGCGATGTTCGGGATCGGCTTCATCCTGGGGCCCGTGCTCGGCGGCCTTCTGGGCGCCGTCCGCCTGCAGCTCCCCTTCCTGGTCGCGGGCACGCTGGCGCTCGCCAACCTCGCCTACGGCGTGCTGGTCGTGCCCGAGTCGTTGGCGCGGGAGGACCGGCGCGCCTTCGCGTGGGGCAACGTGACTCCGCTGGCATCGCTCAGGGCGCTCGCTCGGCTCGAGGGCGTGGGCGGCCTCGTCGCGGTGATCGCGTTCAGCGGGCTCGCGCAGTTCGTGACCTACACGACCTGGGTGCTCTACTCGAAGTTCAAGTTCGGGTGGGGCCCGCGCGAGAACGGCTGGACGCTCGCCGCTTTCGGCCTCGCCTCGGTGATCGGCCAGGGCTTCCTGCTCGGTCGCCTCCTCAGGGTCTTCTCGTCACAGCGCTTGGCGCTGGTCGGGTTGGTGTCGTCGACGCTCGCCTATGCCGCCTTCGGCGCCGTCACTGAGGGCTGGATGCTCTTCGTGGTGATCGCGCTGAACCTGCTCGGCACCACCGTCTCGGCGAACATGCAGAGCATCGTCTCGGGCGCTGCGAGCGCGAAGAACCAGGGCCAGACCCTGGGCGCGGTGAGCTCGCTCAACAGCTTGATGGCGGTCTTTGCCCCGGCGCTGGCGGGACCGCTCATGGCGCTGGTCTCTCACTATCCGCGCGGGGACCTGCGCATGGGCGCGCCCTTCTTCTTCTGCGCGCTGCTGCAGGGCGTCGCCTTCGTTCTGGCGGTCCGACACTTCCGCCGGGAGCGGTCGGGCTCGAGCGGGGTTTTCGCCGCCGAGTCGCAGGCGAACACCAGCGAGGGCACCCGCATCGAGTAGAGGGAGGGGCCTCTCCCAACCACACTGCTCGGGGCGGTGAGGCAGCGCGGCCCACGACTTCAACGGCCTGCAGATCGGCCTCTTGAACGGCGCTACTGAGTCAGATCCCAGGTGCCTTCCAGGTGCACCGCCTTGTTGGCGTCGCTGACGACCGCGGTCCAGTCTGCTTTGAATGACCCCACAGTGCGCTTCGCGGTGGCGTCCCAGCTGGTGATGGTGACCGAACCGGTCGTGCAGTCTTGCATCGCGCCTGCGCCCTTGATGGTGCCGACGTTGGGCGCCGACGCCTTCACCGCGGGGAGCGTGCCGACCGCGGTCATGTCGGCAAGCCAGACGGTGACGTTGTACTGATCGGCCTGAACGCCACTCGACATGGCGCAGCCGACGGTGCCAAAGCCCGGCCAACCGATGGTGGTCAGCGACGACTTGGCACAGCTCCAGCTGACGGCCTTGCCGTCGACCGTGCCCGTGATCTGGATGCCTCCGGAGCTGGCGCCGCCGGTGCCCGACCCGCCGGTACCTGCGCTTCCACCGCTGGCGCCGCCGCTTCCAGCTGCGCCGCCGCTTCCAGCTGCGCCGCCGGTCGCACCACTTCCACCAGAGCCCGAAGCGCCGCCGGTGCCGCTGCCCCCAGAGCCGCCTCCCCCATCGTCATCCGAGCCACAAGCGGGCAGACACAGCATCAGGGCGAGACACGCAGGGCTAAATCGTCGCATGGGCCGTCACGCTACCCTGCTTTGGCGCTTTCCATCATGACGCCCGTCAGGGCGACAGGTTCAACGACCAGCGCAGCAAGCGCTTGCACCTTCGCCAGGCAGCCCTGCAGCGCGCCCTGGGTCTGGTGGCGGTCACGGCGTTCAGCACCGTCTGGATCAACAAGGCCTGCTCGGTGAGCATTGGGCTGCTGGCCGCGACCGACGTCCGTGACGACCGCTTCGAGCCCTTCTTCACGGCTGCGATCACGGCGGCGTCCAGCCACCCTTGGTCAGCGCCGCCAGCATCACCGCGACCAGGTAGCAGGCCAGCCCGACGGCGATCAGCGCCGCGGCCAGGTTCAGCTTCCTCAGCAGGCGGTCACGCCGAGCGATCACGCGGCGAGCGAGCTCGACGTTGCCATGGCCCAGGTCCTGGGTGACCCAGCGCACGCTCGAGAGGCAGCGAATGGTGATCACGATCGCGACCAGGATGAACGCTACCCCCACGATCATCGCGAGCGCCGACGGCAGGCCGGCGTTCACCATGTTGTGGCCTGCGAATCCGGTCACGCTGATGCAGATGCCAGCGATGCCCAGGAAGGTCTGTGCCTGCGTGCGCAGCACGGCCAGCTGACCGGAGAGCAACGACACCAGCTCTTGCGAGCGCTCGCAGGTCGCGGCCAGGTTCTCGGCTTCACCGGCTTCCGCCATGATTCCGGCGGGTAGCAGAAGCGGGCGAAGACGGCCAAGTTGACTTGCCAGCGCCGGGGGCGCCTGCGACGCTCCCTCTCGCGATGTTCGTGTGTCCGAGCTGCGGCCTTCCCGCATCAGCGGCGGGGTTCTGCACCGAAGACGGTGCGGCGCTCGCGCCCGCGGACGACCCGCTGCTGGGGCAGACAGTGGGCAGCTATCGGATCGCTCGCCGGGTTGGCCAAGGCGGCATGGGTACGGTCTACCTGGGGGTGCAACCGACCATCGGCAGCCGGGTGGCGATCAAGGTCTTGTCGGCGGCTGCCAGCTCGACGTCGGGGATCGTCGATCGGTTCTTCGCCGAGGCCCGCGCCGCCAATCACATCCGGCACGAGAGCATCGTGAACGTGATCGATCTGGCGGTATTGCCCGACGAGCGCCCGTACATCGTGATGGAGTACCTGGAGGGCGCCTCGCTCTCCGACCACTTCGAGGCGCATCAGCCGTTTCCGCTGGGCTTCCTCGCGCGGCTCGCCCTCGAGGCGCTGAGCGCCCTCGAGGCCGCCCACGCCCACGGCATCACCCATCGTGATCTGAAGCCGGACAACCTGTTCGTCACCACCCTGGGCCGAGTGAAGGTGCTGGACTTCGGCATCGCCAAGCTCCACCCCGAGCTGGGCGGGCAGAGCGACTCGACCCGAACTGGCGCGCTGCTCGGAACCCCGCAGTACATGTCGCCAGAGCAGGCGCTGGGCCAGCCCGTCGACCCGCGCGCCGACCTCTACTCGCTGGGCGTGGTGCTGTACGAGGGCGCCACGGGCAGACGACCGTTCGAAGCCGACTCGTTGTTCGAGCTCTTGCGGCAGCACATCGAGGCATCCCCCTTGGCACCCTGCGCACTGCGCCGCGACCTCCCCCCGGCCTTCGAGCACGTGATCATGCGCGCGCTGGAGAAAGACCGAAGCCGGCGCTTTCAATCGGCCGCCGAGATGACCGCAGCGCTGGGGGCGGTACTGCAGCAGTTGCCCGACGCAGGCAACGTCGCGCCCTCGGCGCCTCCGCTGCGGCCGCGGACTCCGATGCCGGTCGCGCCGACCGCGGCGCAGACCGGCGCGAGCTCGCGCATCAGCGTCGGCGGTACGGCGCTCGCGCCGGTGTCGGTCCAGCACCGTTCGTCGCCGGTCGGGTTCATCGTCGGCATCTTGGGCGCGCTGCTCGCGCTCGCCGGCGTCGCGACCGCGGTGTTCTTCTACTTCTGGTCGAGCAAGGACGCGGTGAACGTCACCTTCGAGTCCGGGTCTGGGACCGATCCGTTCGAAGAGCTGGCCACGGCGCGCACCCAGGCTCGGAAGCATTTCGCGGACGCCGAGCTGGTCACGATCTCGGCCACCGGCGTGCGGCCCGACGGCACGGTCGACTTGAAGAACCCGATGCACGCCATGGCGTTCATCTTTCGCTCCCCGTCGGCTTCGAAGAGCAGCAAGCAGTGCCTGGTGTCGGTCAGCACCTCGCAGTACGGGACGTTCGCCTCGCCGGTCGAAGACACCTCGTTCAACTGCCAGCAGCCGACCATCAAGGCGCCCCGCTGCACGCTCTCGGCCGTCATGAAGAAGGCCCCGCCGGGCACCAAGAGCGTGACCTTCAGTCACCAGGTGAACGCCTGGAACTGGGTCGTGATGGGCGGAACCGCCTCGGTAACCCTGGTTCCCGACAGCTGCTGACCCCGACTTGACGGGCGTCATGTCGGGTCCCCCGGGGCCGTGGGACCATGCCCGGCGAGGCCCCATGGATTCCTTCACTGTCTGTGAGTCGTGCCACCGGCACGTCAAGGCAACCGAAACTTCGTGTCCCTTCTGCCGCTCGGCGCGCAGCCGCGTGGGCGTGACCGCCGCGCTGGTCGTCGGCGTCGGCCTCTCGCTCGCTGCGTGCGGAAGCGACGGCGACGGCGGCGGCGGTACGGGCGGCGCGTCGACGGGTGGTTCGAGCGGTAGCGGCGGCAGCGCGACCGGCGGCGCAGCCGGCGGTGGCGGCGCCGCGGGCAGCAACACCGGCGGGCAAGGCGGTATCGCGCCGGCCTACGGCCCGCCTCCGGTGGGTGGCGCCGCGGGTACCGGTGGCAGCAGCACCGGTGGCCAGGGCGGTGCGATGCCGGCGTACGGTCCTCCGCCGAACGACGGCGGTTGAGGTCGCACTGAATCCGACACGCCCGCTTGGCATCAGACGCCGGCGTGTCGAAAACACCTTGGGGGTGGGTCTTGGCGTCCGCGCTGTCGCTCGCGTGCTCGAGCGCGGGTAGTGGCGGCGGCGGTACGGGCGGCAGCGGAGCGTCGGCCGGCGCCGGTGCGAGCGGCGGCAGCGCGGGCAGCGGCGCAGCGGCCGGGAGCGGCGGCGGCAACGTCGGCGGCTCCGCCGGTGTCGCGGGCAGCGCCGGAACGGGTGGCACCGCGGGGTCGGGCGCGACCGGCGGCAGCGCGACGGGCGGCGGCGGCGGCAGCGGTGGCAGCGGCGGCGCGGAAGCGTGCGGCAACGGCGTCGACGACGATCAGGACGGCTACAAGGACTGCGACGACGACGACTGCTTCGACGACGCCGGCTGCGTCACCAAAGAGGCCACCGAGCTGAAGGCCGGCGACCACACGCCCTGCGGCAAACCCGTGACCTTCGCCGACGCCCTCTCGGTTCAGACATGCCAGGGCTACGGCATGGGGTTTCAGAAGACCAAGTGCGCCTTCGGCAAGTTCAGCGGGACCATCACCTTCTTGTGCGGGCCAAAGCCCGCCGCCGGGCAAAAGGACTCGGTGCTGGTGCGCTGGAAGGTGCACGCCAGCATTCCCCAAGAGAAGGTCGGCAGCATGCCGGTGCTGTACGAGCCAATCGGCGGCGAATACGCCTGGCAGAGCGGCGGCGGCAGCAGCATCAATCCGCGGCACTACACGTTCGACCTGGTGGCAAATCAGCTCGAGGCCGACTTCGTCGGCTACGAGAAGCTCACCGTCCCCGCCGGAGCCAGCGGTGGCGACCTGCGCGAGTGGTTCACGCTGAACAGCTTCTCTCCCCCCGCGGTGTTCATCGGCGGCGGGTTCACGGTGACGATCGACATGAACGCGCTGCGAGCGGGCAAATGATTTCGATCAGGTCGCGCCCCGGGCGAACGTGGGACACTCCGTACCCATGAGCGCGTTCTTCGTCTGCGAGTCGTGCCGCCGGCACGTGAAGGTCGCCGAGCACAGCTGCCCGTTTTGTCGCACCAGCCGCAGCCGCATGGGCGTGACCGCGGCGCTGGTGGTCGGCGTCGGCTTGTCGCTCGGGGCATGTGGCGGCGACACGGACACCGACGGCACCGGCGGAAGTGGCGGCGCGGCCACCGGCGGTGGCGGCAGCAGCGGCAGCGGCGGCGCGGCCACCGGCGGCACGGCGGGGAGCGGTGGCGATGGCGGCGGCGGCGCGGTGGCCGCCTACGGCCCGCCTCCGATCGGTGGCGCCGGCGGCATGGGCGGCACGGCGGGCTCGGGCGGCACGGCCGGCACCGGCGGCGCAGCCACCGGCGGCGGCGGCGGTGGCACTCCGCTCTACGGTCCGCCGCCCCCACCGCCCGACAAACACTGACTCAGGCCTGAGCGGGCAGCGCGCTCTTCCAGTCCGCGGGCGCAGCTTCTACCGACAGCTCGAAGCGCGCAGTATCGCGGATCGCTCCGCTGGCGCGCGACACCAGCGTCAGCCGTTCGCGCTGGCCTTCGCGCAGCATCTCGAGCGCGCGGTGGTGGCAATACGGGTTGTTCCCGATCTTGCCGAGCAAGGTCGAGCTGGTCCACACGCACCCGCCCTTGCAGGTGTCGGCGTAGTAGCAGCCGCGGCAATAGCCCCAGAGGTCGTCGAGCTGGAACTTGCGCGTGATCGACAGCTCGGGCGAGCTGTCCCAGATCTCGCGGATCCGCTTGTCGCGCACGTTGCCGCCCACGAAGCCCTGCGACGCCATGGCGGAACAGCCCTTGATGTCGCCGTTGGCCTCGATGCCCATGGTGCGAATGCCGCCGCCGCAACCGCTAGAGAAGCCGTAGCGCGTGCGGTCGGAGCGGAGCAGGTGCTCGTACGGGCCGAAATAGCCGACGTTGTTACCGGGCCAGAGCTTCACGCCGCGCTGGTCGGCGCGCTGCCGAGCCGCGGCGATGCGGGGCATCACCTCGAGGATGTCGTAGGGCTGAAGCCAGAGATCCTCGGCCTCGGCCGCGCGCCCCATCGGCACCATCAGCTGCACCTGCCAGCCGTAGGCGCCGCGGTCTGCCACCAGATCCAGGATGCCCTCGAGCTCGCGGTAGTTCTTGCGGTTCACCTGGGTGTTCGAGCCGACGGCGACGCCGCGCTCGCGCAACAGCTCCATCGCGCGCAGGGCCGAGCGATGGCTGCCCTTCAGCCCCCGCAGATCGTCATGCGTGGCCTCGAGGCCGTCGACCGACACACTGACCGCGGTGATGTCGGCGGCCTTCAGCCCGTCCGCCAGCTCGGGCGTGAAGCCGCGCCCGCCGGTCACCATGGTGCACTCCATGCCGCGCGCGCGAATGGCCTTCACGAGCGGCAAGAAATCGTCGCGCAGGTAGGCCTCTCCGCCGTGGACGGCGATCTCGGCCGTACCCATCTCGTGAAGCTGATCGACGATGCCCATCGCCTCGTCCGTGGTGAGCTCGTCCGGGTGCTTCTTGCCGGCACGCGTGCCGCAGAAGCGGCAGTGCTGATCGCAGCGCAGCGTTGTCTCCCAGACCACGAGCAGCGGACGGTACTCGCTCACGACCTGCAGGCGGCGGGGCTCGGCGTTCATCGCGCCGGAAGCATACCCGCGCCCGGGGCAGAAGCCCGGGTTATTTGCGTCAAATGTACTGGCCAGAGTCGACGCGGATCACCTCGCCAGTGATACAGCGCGCGTCGTCCGAGAGCAGGAACGCGACGGCGTTGGCCACGTCGCGCGCGGTCGGCAGCTGGGGCAACGCTGCCTCGGCCTGGGCCTTGTCCCGGAACTCTTGGGGCAAAGCCAGAGTCATCTCGGTCAGCACCATGCCGGGCGCGATGGCGTTTACAGTGACGCCCTTGCCGCCCAGCTCTTTCGCCACCGCCTTGGTCAGGCCGATGAGGCCGGCCTTCGACGCCGCGTAGTTGACCTGCCCGAACTTGCCGCGTAGCCCGTTGATGCTCGACAGGTTCACGATGCGCCCGTGGCCTGCGGCCCGCATCCGCGGAGCGAGCGCCCGCACCAGGTTGAACGCCCCCGTCAAGTTGACGTCCAAGACGGACTGCCACTCGTCGTCGGTCATCTTGCCCAAGCTCTTGTCGCGGGTGATGCCGGCGTTGTTCACCAAGAGCGTGGCCTCGTCGGGCAGGCCTTCGACCGCGGCCGTCACCGACGCCGACTGGGCGATGTTCACCTTGCAAAACTCGGCGCCCGCGAGCGCCTCGCCGGGCTCGAGGTCGAACACGAAGACGCGCGCGCCGCGCTCGATCAGCGTCTCGGCGATGCTGCGCCCGATGCCCCGCGCGCCTCCAGTGACCACCGCGGCTCGACCCTTGAACGTCATGCCCGGCACATGCCGCGGCGGCGCTCGAAAGTCCACTCAGCGCGGCACCGGCCGCACGTAGCCAGGGCGCGAGCGCTCCCACCGCCCACGCACCCAGACGTGGCGCGCGCCGTCCCAGTGCCAGTAGCCGCGCACCCAGACCCAGTCGGCGCCGAGCGGCGCCTCGGGCGTGGGATCGGGGCGGGCCTTGGGCTGCCCGCTCACCAGCTGGCCCGCGTGGGGCTCGTCGGCGGGCGGCGGAGGGGTCTCGCGCGCGGCCTCGGCGTTGGTGGGGCGTCGCTCGACGCCCGTGACGCAGCCCGAAAGGGCAACGACGAAGAGCAACATGACCGAGCGCACGGCGCCTAGGCTAGCCGATTGCTCCAAGGCGAGACAGGGCGAGCGCGCCCGGGATTCGGTGAAGCGGGCCAGAGATCTTCTGTTACCCTCGCCCGCCATGACCGCGTCGCTCTCGGATGCGCTCGATCACCTGCCGGCCGACGTGCAGGCCCTGCTCGCCCATCACCGCTTCGACCGTGCGCGCTTCTCGAGGCTCGCCGAGCGCGTGCGCGCCGGCGCCGCGGCGAGCAACCGGGTGGGGGGAACCGTCGCGCCGCCAGCGCCGGGTGACGTCACCGACTTGCCGCCGCCCGGCTCCGACGAGCGACAGCGGCTCGAGCAGCTCGGGCTCGATGCGCTGTCGCGCGGCGAGTGCGCGCTGGTGGTGCTGGCCGGCGGCATGGCCACCCGCATGGGGGGCGTGGTCAAGGCGCTGGTCGATGCGGTGCCGGGTCACTCGTTCTTGGATCTCCGCCTCGCCGAGGTGGCCCACCTCGAGCAGCTCACCGGGCGGGCGCCGCCGTTCTGGTTGATGACCAGCGACAGCACCGACGGGCCCATCCGCGCGGCGCTGGGGCAGCGCCTCGACGGCGAGCGCATCGCGACCTTCACCCAGGGACTGTCGCTGCGGCTCGCTCCCGACGGCAGCCTGTTCCTGGGCGCCGACGGCCGGCCCAGCCTCCACAGCCCCGGCCACGGCGACCTGCCCGACGCCCTGCGCGACAGCGGCCTCCTGGCGCGCTTCGTCGAGCGCGGCGGCAAGCTCGTGACCATGGCCAACATCGACAACCTGGGGGGCACGCTCGATCCGGTGCTGGTCGGCTGGCACCTGGACCACGGAAGGCCCGTCAGCTGCGAGGTGGTCGACAAGTTGCCCTCGGATCGCGGCGGGATCCCGGTGCGATGGAACGATCGCCCGGTGGTGCTCGAAGAGTTCCGGCTGCCCGAAGGCTTCGATCCGACGTGCGTGCCGGTGTTCAACACCAACACCTTTCACTTCACGGCGCGCGCCCTGCTCGATCTGAAGATGGAGTGGACCTTCTTCGTCGCGCAGAAGAAGGTCGACGACGCGCCGGTGGTCCAGTTCGAACGGCTGATCGGCGAGGTCACCAGCCACCTGGACACGCGCTTCGTGCGGCTGCCCCGCGACGGGGCAGAGTCACGATTTTTGCCAGTGAAAGACAACGACGAGCTCGAGCGCCAGCGGCCGGCCATCGAGCTCTGCGCTCGCGCTCGAGGAATGCTCCGATGAAGCTTCGCAAACTTGGATTCGTCAGCGGTCTGTCGGTGCTGCTCTCCGCGAGCGCCCTTCCGGCGCAAGAGGCCATCCAGCGGCCCACGCCCCTGCCCGCGTTCGGGCGCAGCATCGCCGGCACCGACGACACCACCGCGTTGGTGCAGAACCCGGCGAACCTCGCGTTCTTGCCGAGCTCCGAGTTCCGGTGGAGCGCGGTCTTCCTGGACGAGTCGAACCAGGTGCCCTGGCAGGGCCACGCCTTCGCGCTCGGCTTCCCGCTGCCGTTCGTGCCCGTCGCCACCGGCGTGCGGCTCGATCTGGTCGACCCGCCGTATTCGGCCATCAGCGGCCCCTTCGGGCAGTACAACTACCAGTGGCTCACGTGGGGCATCGCCGCGGGCTCGGACTTCGCGTCGCTGGGGCTGTCGCTGCAGCGCACGTACTCCGACGCGGCCGCGCTCGACGGGCTGAGCTCGTTCACGCTCGGCTACAGCGCGCGGCCCTTCGACCACCTGGCGCTCTCGCTGGTCGCCCACGACATCAACGGGCCCACCAACTCTTTGGGCTTCGGCCTCGAGCGCTCGTACGACGTGGCCTTGGCGATCCGCCCAACGGGCTCGCGGGCCCTCGAGCTCGGCCTCGAAGGC
>JACPVJ010000171.1 GCA_016191785.1 Myxococcales bacterium
CATCGCGAATTTGTGCACCACCTGCGGGCCTGGACTCCGACACGCCCAAGTGATCGAACACGCGTGCCTTTATCGCTACTGTCCGGCCCGACTACCAATCAGGGGTGCGTCAGCACGTCGCCTCGGACCGAAACCCGTGCCCGGCCCCGCGCGCGCCCGACGCCACCCCGAGCCTTTCGCGCGCGCGCCCCCTCGTGCGTCTTGACAATTCAAGTATGCAGTTGAATGCTCGATCGATGCCGCCCGGTCCACGACGAGCAGGCGTCTTGCAGCACATCGGGGGCACCCCGCTGGTGTCGCTGGTGCGCATCGCGGAAGGCCTACCGGTCCCGGTGCTCGTGAAGTGCGAGCACATGAACCCCGGCGGCTCGATCAAGGACCGGATCGCCCTCGCCATCGTCGACGACGCGGAAGCCAGCGGGCGACTTCGCCCGGGCATGACCCTGGTCGAGGCCACCGCCGGAAACACGGGGGTGGGGCTGGCGCTGGTGGCCGCGGCCCGCGGCTACGGCCTGGTCTGCGTGATGCCCCAGAAGATGTCCATCGACAAGCGCGTCGCGCTCGCGTCGCTCGGCGCCCGGGTCGTCGTCACGCCGAACGCACCCCCGTCGAGCCCCGACAACTTCCGCAACGTCGCGCTGCGCATGGCCGAAGAGCAGGGCTGGTTCCTCACCGACCAGTTTCGCAATCCGGCGAACGTTCGCGTCCACCACGACACGACGGGGAAAGAGATCCTCGAGCAGACCGGGGGGCGCGTCGGCGCGTTCGTCGCCGCCGCGGGCACCGGCGGGACCCTCAGCGGCGTCGGGCGACGATTGAAGTCCGCGCTGCCCGGCGTACGGGTGGTGTTGGCCGACCCGGTGGGCTCGGCCCTGGCCGACTGGGTCGAGACCGGCACCCTGGGCGCTGACCTCGCCTACGCGGTCGAGGGCATCGGCGGCAGCGACGTCCCCGACAACCTGCACCGAGACGTGATCGACGGGGTCGAGCGGGTGACCGACGCCGAGAGCTTCGCGATGGTGAAGCGGCTGGTGCGCGAGGAAGGTCTGCTGGTCGGGGGGTCTGCCGGCACCAACGTGGTCGCCGCGCTCCGGCTCGCGGCCGGGGGCGGCCTCGACGGGCCGGTGGTCACGGTGCTTCCGGACTCTTGGGATCGTTACCGGGCCAAGCCTTGGATGCAGGAGTGGGCCGTGTCGTGACGAGCCCCCGCTTCGAAGCGGAGAGCTACGCGCGCTGGCGAGCGACCGTGCTCGGCGGCCTGGTCGAGAGGACCGAGACCGAGGTCGTCTTTGGCCTCGCGGGGCCGCTGGACGGCCGGCGCGTCCTGGATGTCGGAGCTGGCGATGGAACGTATGCGCTCGAGGCCGCGGCACGCGGAGCGCAGGTGACCGCTCTGGACGCCGAGCAGGGGATGCTCGACGCGGCTCGGGCGCGGGCCGAACGCCGCGGCGTGCAGGTCGAGCTCCAGAGCGGCCGCGCGGAAGATCTGCCGCTTGCCGCAGGCAGCTTCGACGTGGTGCTCGCGATCACCGTGCTCTGCTTCGTGCCCGCCGCCCAGCTGGCGGTGCGCGAGATGGCGCGCGTGGTCGCGCCCGGCGGACGCCTGGTTCTCGGGGAGCTCGGCCGCCACAGCGTGTGGGCCGCCGAACGCCGCATGCGCGGGTGGCTCGGCTCCGAGACCTGGCGTGGCGCGCACTTCTGGTCACGCCGCGAGCTCGAGGAGCTCGTTCGAGACGCCGATCTTCGCGTCGCCGACGTTCGGGGCGCGGTCTTCTTCCCCCCGAGCGCGCGCGCCGCCCGGGTGATGGCTCGCTTCGAGCCGATCTTGACCCGACACCACGCGCCGGGCGCGGCGTTTCTCGCGCTCGCCGCCGACAAGCCCCGGCGCTGACGCTGTGCCGCAGCCGGCGCCAAGGCCTCACGACTCGGCCGTGGCGCCACCGCACGCCGGCCACGCGCGACCCGGCCGCCGCGGCCAGCATCGGACAATCCATGTGGGGCTCGCCGCGTGACCCTCACGACTTATCCGGAATCTGGACAATCCATGTGGGGCTCGCCGCGTTCCGCGCGCGACGGACAATCCATGCGGGGCTCGCCGCGTTCCGCGCGCGACGGACAATCCATGCGGGGCTCGCCGCGTGACCCTCGCGACTTGACCAGATTTCGGACAATCCATGTGGGGCTCGCCGCGTGACCCTCACGACTTGTCCGGAATCTGGACAATCCATGTGGGGCTCGCCACGTGACCCTCACGACTTGACCGGAATCTGGACAATCCATGTGGGGCTCGCCACGTGACCCTCGCGACTTGTCCGCGTCCGGCGGCGTGGGCCACGCCCGACTCGCTGACCTCGCCACCGTGGTGCCGCGGCCCCCGCTGATCCGCGTTCCGCTCGAAGCGCACACGCACGACCGCTCAGCCCCACTCGCAGAGGTATTCGCAAAACTCGTCGCCGCGGGCGCGGCACTTGGTGTGGATCACGCGGGGATTGCGCCCGCCGCAGAGCTCGATGGCCTTCTCGTGCCAGCCCACAACCGTCAGGCAGTCCCAGGTCGAGAAGGTCTTGCTCTGCAGCGTGCGCAAGACCGCCTTTCGCGCGCCGGATGCGTGATACGTGCGCGACCCGGTGTCGTAGTAGAGCCGGTAGATGGCCGAGGCGCTGCGGAGCAGCCCTTGGGGATCGCGCCCTTGCACGAACAGCTTCTGCGTGTCCCCCAGGTTGAACTCGGCCGACCGGGCGCCCATCAGCTTGAACGCGGCCTCGCCACCCCCCAGCTCTTCCGCGATCGCCGCGTCCAGTCGCTCGCCCGCCTCGAACGGGTACCAGACGTTGGGCAAGACCGTGCCCGCGAACAGCTTCCGGTCCTCGTCGGGGAGCGCTCGAAGCACTCGCTTCACCGCCCCATCACCCTTCTCACCGCGCACGAACGCGAGGCGAGAGAGGATCACGCTCCCCCGGATGGAGCCGCTTTTGACCACGAGCCGAGCATCATATCGACGCGCCCGGGCGAAGTCGTGACAATTCAGCCGCTCGCCAGGGGTGTCTCGTCGATGGCGCCGGAAAACGTTTCGCTGCCGACAGTGACGTACAGCTGGCCTTCGCTTCGGGTCAGCTCGAATGACAGGTTCCGCTCGGCCCGCGCCTCGACGGCGGCGACCAGCTCTGGGTCGATGCGAAACACCTGGATCGCTTCGGCGCGGTGGATGGTGCCGGCGTTCTTGCGCAGCGGCTCGAGGCCGGAGGTGGTGAATACGGAGACCCGGGGCGCGGCCTTGGCTGCTTTGTGCAAGCGCTCGGCCGAGGGTGAGCCGACGTCGACCCACGCCAGCAAGAGCCCCGTCCGGTCGTGGACCGAGATGGGCGGCTCGTCGGTGGACGAGATGCCGCCCTTGCTGAAGGCGATGCCCTCCTCGTACGACAGGCAGTAGGCCAGGGCCCTCGTGATCAGGTAGCGCAGGCTCTCGGATGGGTGACACGCCAGACGCAGGTCCAACGTCTCATACACGCCGCGATCCACGTCCGAGACGCCGACCTGCCAGCGATAGATGGTTGCCGTCAGCGCCATGGATCGGGGAGCGTTGCACGGCTTGCGCGCCGGGAAAACCTCGTGATAGGACCGCGCGCATGACGATTCGGGGACTCGTTTTCAGGGGTATGGGACTGTTTCTCGGGGTTTCGCTCGCCGCGTGCAGCGCCGCGACGGACGACCCCAGCGCGCCGGAGCCGACCGACGACACCGAGCAGGGCGTGGGCAGGCCCCCGCAGGCCTGCCCCGAAATGCTCATCCTGTGCCCCGACGGCTGGGAAGCGAAGTCGGGCCCGAGCTGCAAGCCGGTCTGCGTGCCGAAGAAGGACACCTGCACCCCGGGCTGCGGCGCCGGCGAGACCTGCCAGGAGTGCAAGGGCGTGGACGGACCGGTCTTGGTCTGCATTCCCCGCGGCGCCATGTGCTGACGCTGCGCCCCGGCTCTGCGACACTGCCCGCGTGCTCCTGGTCGCGCTGACCCGCTGGTCTCGCTCGCCGAGCCCCGAGCTCGTGGCCGCCGAGGTGCAGGTGCTCGCGCCGGTGCTCGGCGTGGGGGCCTACGAGCTCCGGCTCGCGCTCTCGGGCCAACTGCCCGTGGTGCTGCTCGAGACCGACGATCGCGAGCGCGCCACGGGCCTGCTCGCCGACCTGCGTGGGCGCGGACACGGCGCGGTGGGTTGTGACGGAGCCTCGGTCGCTTCCTCGGCCACGATGTACTCGGCCAAGACCTTCGGGTTCGAACCCAACGCGCTGGTCTTCGACTGCCCGGGGCAGCCCGCCCACCGGCTCGCCCACTCTGAAGTGCTCGCCCTGCTGGTGGCCACGCACGCCCGCGAGGAAGACAGCTCGCGCGAGGTGCGCGAGAAGAAGCTGAGCCTGTCCCGCGCCGCGCTGAGCGGTGGTCTGGTGCGCTCGAAGACCACCACCGTCACCCAGCGCGGCTCTGCGCTCGAGACCGAGCGCGTGCTCTACGTGCTCAGCCGCACCGGCCGCGGCCACGCGCTCTTGCGCGAAACCCGCCTGCATTACACCGGGCTCGGCACGCGGATGGGCAAGAGCACCACGGTGAGCTTCAACACGTTGACCGAGGTGCTGCGACAGCTGCTCCCGAGCGCGCTGTTCGACGACCGCCTGCTCAAGCAGCGGGCCGCGAGCTCGCTGCAAGTCTCACGCACCAGCTCATCGCGCACCGTCGTCACCTCGAACGAGAGCGACGTCGACGTGGCCGTGCACCTCTTGGCGCTGGCACGGTTACAGGGGCAGCTCTGACCATGAAGACCCTCGTGGCTTGTGCGTTCTTGCTCTTCGCGTCGGCGTGCGGCTCCGACGACGCGAGCGACGCCCGGAACGACGCCGGCCTGCCCGACGCGACCCCCGACGTCGCAGTCGACGCCGACGCCGACACCGCCGCCGCCGACGGGGCCGTCGACGCGGGAAGCGACACGTCCGAGCCCGATGCTCCGACCGAAGCAGCCGTCGATGCAGGGTGGGGTTGTACTCAGGTCGCTCACATCGGCGACAGCCTGACGGCGTACACCATCGACCCGCTGAAGCAGGCCTATGCCAAGGTCGGGATCAGCGCCCAGGTCGACGCCTATGGCGGCCGCGCGATCTTGCAGAAACTTCCCGCCGATCCCAAGACCGGCAAGCAGGCGGCGCTCGACTTCGTGACCGCCGGGTTCTCGGGCTGCTGGGTGGTCGCCCTGGGCACCAACGACACCGCGAACATCGCCGCCGGCGCCTGGTACACCCGCGCCGAGGCCATCGATCAGATGATGACGGCGATCGATCCCAAGGGCAAAAAGCCCGTGCTGTGGGTCAACGTGTACACCACCAAGACCACCGGCTTCTGGTCCAACGCGAACATGCTGCTCTGGAACGCGGCGCTCACCGACGCGCTCACCCGCTGGCCCAACTTGAGGCTCTACGATTGGGCCTCGGTGGCCGCCACCGGCAGCGCGCCGTTCAGCGACGGCATCCACCACACCACCGCGGGCTACGCCGTGCGAAACCAGTCGATCGCACAAGCTCTGGCCGCTGAATAGCGCGGCGATCGCCAGGCCGGTGCCGGCGGTTCGCCGGCGTACCGCCGCGAAAATTGCGAACAAACCAGCGCCAGACGGACGGCATGGCCCGTGCACCAGCTCGCGCATGCACCCAGAACCCGGTAAGATCCGCCGTGTGAGCTCGAGCTTCGTCGCGCTTCGGTACGCGGTTCGACCGCAGGCCCTGGCCTGGGTGCTTCCCGAGGGCAAGGTGCCGGAGTCCGTTCCCCACGATCGAGCCGCCAAACGTCTGGAGTCCGTGCTGTCCGAGTGGGCCAAGGGCCTCGATCGGCCGGTGGCCATCGCTCGAAACCTGGCGGTCCGCTGGGTCGAAGACACGCCGCAGGTGGGCATCGACCCCGACGTGTGCGTGCTCGATCCGCCTCCGCCCGGCTTCGACGACGCCAGTAGCTTGCGACTTTGGCGAAAAGAGCACCACGCGCCCACGGTCTGTTTCGAGATCGTGAGCGCGGCTCACCCCCACAAGGACTACCGGGACGTGCACGAGCGCTACGCCGCGCTCGGTGCGCCCGAGCTCGTGGTCTTCGATCCACTCCTCGCGGGTCCGGCGTCGCTGGGCGGGCCGGTTCCCATCCAGCTCTGGCGCATGGATGTGATGGGCGCCTTCGAGCGGGTGTACGCGGGTCCCGGTCCAGTCTACGTCGAGGGGCTCGACGCCTTCGTGAGCGTTCGCGGTCGCCACCTGGTGATCAGCGACGACGCCCGGGGCGAGCACGAGTGGCTTCCCGCCGACGAGGCCGCGATGCGCGAGCGCGCGGAGAAAGAACACGAGCGCGCGGAGAAGGAACGCGAGCGCGCAGAGAAAGAACACGAGCGCGCAGAGCGGCTGCGGGCGGAGCAAGAGCGCGCCGAGCTGGCCGAGCGGCTCGGTGCCCTCGAGGCGAAGCTCGGCGTCTCGGTCGAGAAGCCCTAGGCGCGGCGAGGCGCGCGGCGTTCGAGGAGCCCGCACCCGCTCTCGATTGGTGCACCAATCGGGTGCGCCCCCGCGGTGCCGCGGCCATTTTCCGCAGATTTTCGCCGGCACGTCCTTCGCAAGGCTCCGAGCCAGGAGGCATCAGAGATGACGTTCAGCATTCGGTTCTGGGGAGTTCGTGGGAGCATCGCGGCGCCGGGTCCCGAGACCGCGGCCGTGGGCGGTAACACCAGCTGTGTCGAGGTCACGTGTGGCGCGTCGCGCTTCATCCTCGACTCGGGCACGGGCATTCGTTCGCTGGGCGACTCGCTGATGAAGCAAGGCCCGGTTGAGGCGACCTTGCTGCTCTCGCACCACCACTGGGACCACATCCAGGGCCTGCCCTTCTTCACCCCGATCTACCTGCCGACCACCAAGCTCACGGTGGTGGGCCCGCAGACGGATCGGCTGAGCAACATCGACGTGCTCGAGCACCAGATGTCGAGCCCGGTCTTCCCAGTGCGGCTGGAAGAGCTGCCGTGCGCGCTCGACACGCGCGAAGTGATGGCCGGCGACACGCTCGACCTGGGCGGCGCGCGCATCCGCGTCGCCAAGGCGAACCATCCCGGTGGCTCGCTGGCGTACCGCATCGACTACGCCGGACGCAGCGTGGTGTACGCGACCGACACCGAGCACTACTCGTGTGTCGACCCGGCGCTGCGCGCGCTGGCGCTCGGCGCCGACGTGCTGATCTACGACTCGCAGTACACGCCTGCCGAGTACCGCGGCGAGTGTGGCCCTTCGAAGGTGGGCTGGGGCCACTCGACCTACGAGGACGGCGCGAAGCTGGCCCACGCGGCCGACGTCGGGCAGTACGTGCTGTTTCACCACGACCCGCGGCGCAACGACGAGCAGGTGGCGCACGTCGAACGGCTGGCGCAGTCGCTCTTCGCCGGCTCCGTGGCAGCCCGCGAGGGCATGGTCATCGAGCTGCCGGCGCGCGCGGTGGCTGCGTGATCGCACTGCCGGTGGGGTCGGGCTCGGGGGGGCGCCCGCCCTCGGGTATGCTGGCGGCCACCCCGCTGTCCATGTCCCGGCTCTCGCTGCTCATCGATCTCGCGTCGCTCCTCGGCCGCGAGGTCGATCTCGACACCCTGCTCGCCACCGCCTGCGAGCGCATGGCCGAGTCCCTGCGGGCCGATCGCGCCAGCATCTGGCTGGTCGACGCCGAGCGCGGCGATCTGGTCACCCGGGTGGCGCTCTTGCCCGAGGTGCCCGAGCTGCGCCAACCCATGGGGCAGGGCCTGGCTGGGCACGTGGCCCGCACCGGCGTGACGGTGCGGGTGGACGAGGCCGCGAGCGACCCGCGCTTCGACCCGAGCGCCGATCGCGCCACCGGTTATCACACGCAGAGCATGCTGGTGGCGGCGATCCGCGAGCACGGGCGCGCCCCGGTGCGCGGCGTGATCCAGCTGCTGAACCGCAAGGATGGCCCCTTCGACTCCGAGGACGAGCGCTACTTGGAAGCGCTGGCGCAGCAGCTGGCGCGCGCTCTCTCGCTGACCACGCTGCGCGCCCCCGACGAGTCCGGACCGGGCCTGATGCTGCGCGGCCCGTTCAATCGCATCGTCGGGCGCAGCGCTGCGATGCGCAAGGTCTACCAGCGCGTGGGCCTGGCGGCCCAGACCGACGCCACGGTGCTGCTGCGCGGCGAGACCGGCACCGGCAAGGGCCTGTTCGCGCGGGCCATTCACGTGAACTCTCCCCGGCAGGGCGGGCCCTTCGTCACGGTGGACTGCACCACGCTGCCCGCGCAGCTTGTCGAGAGCGAGCTCTTCGGACACGAGCGCGGCGCGTTCACTGGCGCCGAGCGGCGGGTGCGCGGCAAGGTCGAGCTGGCCCACGAGGGCACGCTGTTCCTGGACGAGATCGGCGAGCTGCCCCCGGAAATGCAGGGCAAGCTGCTGCGGTTCTTGCAAGAGCGCAGCTACGAGCGGGTGGGCGGCCGCGAGACCTTGCGCGCCGACGTGCGCGTGGTGTGCGCGACGCACCGGGACCTCGAGAAGCTGGTCGCCGACGGCAAGTTCCGCGAGGACCTGTACTTCCGCGTTCGCGTGGTGGTGATCGACGTGCCGCCGCTGCGCGAGCGCGGCCCCGACGAGATCGAGATCCTGGCGCGCCACTTCGCCGAGATGTACGCCGACCGCTACGGCAGGCCGGTGCCGGTGCTCGAGCCCGACGCGATGGCGGTGCTCCGACGCCACCGCTGGGCGGGCAACGTGCGCGAGCTCGAGCACTGGGTCGAGAGCGCGGTGGTGCTGTCGCCCGACGGGCGCATCGCCGACGAGCTGTGGCCGCAGTCGCGGCGCGGCGGCGAGCCGGCGCCGACGAGCGCCGCCCCACGCGAGGCGGGCGTGACCCTCCCGGCGGGTCTCACCCTGGACGACGCCATCGAGCGTTACATCCGAGCCACGGTCGACGCTTGCGGCGGCAACAAGACCGAAGCCGCCAAGCGGCTCGGCGTGGGGCGCAACACCGTGGGTCGCGCGCTGAAGAAGTGAGGGGATATCCACCCCGTTGCGCGACCCCTCAGAGTCGGTCGATACTCCGCGGCCATGATGCGTTGCGCTTCCACGCTCGTCACTCTGGCCCTGGTCGTCTCTGCGTTGCTGGCCTGCAAGAAGAAGGCGCCGCCCACGGACACCGGCGCGACCGGCACCGGCCCGGCCACCCCGGGCGAGTCGCCCGCGACGCCCCCGGAGCCGGCGCCCACGCCCGGTCGTTTCATCAGTGACCTCGATCTGGCGCGGGTCTGCAACGAGCTGCCGATGAAGGAAGCCAAGGCCTACGACGGCGCCACCGGGCGCATCCACCCGACGATCGTGTTCAGTCGCAAGAACGACACCGACAAGTTCACCAAGTCGTACGACAGCGACTTCGATGGCTGGAAGACCGACGAGGCGAAAGACTACGAGCTGGTGGCCTGCGTGACGGCGAAGAGCACCACCAAGGTCAAGGAGTGCAAGTTCGACTCGAAGACCCCGGTGCACTTCCTCGACCTCGAAGATGCTTCGTACGAGATGGTGGTGATCGAGACCCAGACCGGCAAGCAAGTCGCCAAGAAGAGCTTCGATCTGAAGGTGGACAAAGACTGCCCGATGATCTGGATGTTCAAGAGCGAGCGCGACGTGAAGCAGGCCGAGTTCACCCAGGCGCTGATGGGCTGGGCCAAGCAGTGGGTCGCGCCCAAGGCCGGTGGCAGCGCGGGAGAGAAGGCCGACGCCCCCGCAGCGCCGAAGGCCCCGGATCTGAAGACCCCGGCGGCGGTGGCCAAGAGCGACCCGAAGGCCGCCGCCACGAAGACCCCGGCCCCGGCGGCGAGCGCCAAGACCGCGCCGGCGGCTGGGAAGCCGCCCGCGCTACCGGCCGCCGGCAAGACCCCCGCGCCCGCGGCGACGCCCGCGGCGAAGACGCCCGCGCCTCCGAAGCCGAAGTGACGCTGACTAGAACCGCACGCGGGCGATGAAGAACTTGTTGTTCAGCTTCTCGTCCGTGATCGCGTCGAAGCTCTTGTGCTCGCCGACCTCGCCCTTGAGCGAGTGCGACCGGCCGTGCTCGGTGGCAAAGTAGAGGGTGGTGACGCCCTTCTTCTTCTGCTCGTCGATGAACTCTTTGAACTTCGCCCCCGACGACACGAAGGCCGGCGTCTTGTTGCCGGTGTAGAAGTTCTCCCCCTTCCAGTTCATCTGGTACGCGATCAGAAGCTGGTCCGGGCTCTGGCGATCGCGATAGTACGCGAGCACGGTCTCGCGCTGCCCCCAGTGCGGCGCGGCCTTGTACAGGTAGACGTTCACACCCCAAGCGGCCCACAGCACGCTGACCACCAAGAGCCCCACGGTGGCGTGGGCGCGCAGGCGCGGGACGGCGATGAGCAGGCTGAGCGCCGCCGGCACGAAGGTGAAGGCCGTGAGGATGGCCTTGAAGTCCAGCGAGGTCGGCCACGGGCGGCGGTAGTTGTAGGTGAACAGGTGCATCAGCCGCGCCTGCCCCTCGATGTCGCCCTGCATGGTGTAGAACAGGTCGCGACCGGCGATCACCAGCACGAAAGCCGAGGCGATGGCGACCGCGCCGATCACCAGCCCGTCGTAGAAACGCGTGTCGACCACGCTCGCGGTCGCCGTCCCGTTCGGGCTCGGCTCGGCTGCACCGGACAGCGCAAAGGCCTCGCCGGGGGCGCCGCCGCCATCGCTTGGCGGCGCATCGGGCAGAGCGACCTTGGTGCGACGGAGCACCCAGACCGCGAGCCCGACCGCGAGCAAGAGACACAGCCAGGCCAGCCACTTCACCGGCGCCGGCGGCTTGTCGCCCGCCAGCCGGCCGCTGATCGCACCGGGGAAGAAGCGCATCGCGCCGTACACCGCCAAGGTGACGCTGGCGGTGATGCCGCCGAGGGTGATGGCCAGCGATCGCCCGGTCGGGAGCTGGCGCTCACCGAGCGCGCGGTCGAGCATCAAGCCCACCAGCATGGCGGTCGGCGGGACCACCGGGAAGACGTAGTGGTGGAACTTGGTCAGCGTGATGGTGAACATGCCGAAGGCGGTGACGAACCACAGGGCCAAGAACGCCCCGGCGTCCCCCTGCGCGTCGTCGCGATCGTTCGGGCGGCGCGCCCACCAGCCCAGCCCCGCGGCCGCCAGACCCGTCCACGGGAACAGGCCGTACCCGAGCTGCCAGATGTAATAGCGGAAGCTCACGTCGTCCCCGACGTTGGTGTCGTGCACGTGCACGAAGGCCCGCTTGTACATGTCGTGGAACAGCAGCCGGTCCGTGAACGGCTGGCCGTGGCGCAGGTACATCTGCACGAACCAGGGCAGCGCCACACAGGCCACGATGAGCCCCAGGCTCAGCGCCTCGACCCGCTCGAGATCGCGCCACCGGCGCGTGGCGGCGACGTACGCCCCAATGATGGCGATGGGCAGCACCAGCCCGGGGGCGCCCTTGCCCATGGTGGCCAGGGCCACGAAGACCCATGCGGCCAGGAAGTAGAGCCGCGACAGCCGCCGCTCGCCGCGGTTGATCCAGAGCAGCACCCCGGCCACGCCCGACCAGAGCAGCGCCGCGTGCCAGGGTTGAAAGGCCTTGTTGAGAGGCAGCTGGTTCTTGCACGCCTCGTTGCCGGGCAGCCCGCAGTTGCCGCCGCCCGAGCCCGAGAAGAACTGATCCAGGTGCCAGCGAAAGCCGCGCGAGCCGGTGAGGTGCAGGGTGAGGTTGCGCGAGAGCAGATAGAGCACCTGCGGCAACACCAAGAGCACGATCGCGCCGAACACCAGGTGCCAGAGCGAGAAGCGCAGCTTCCAGCGGCCGATCGCGACTTCGTAGACGCGAGCCTCTTCGTCGGGGCCGGTGTGGAAGGCGAGCAGCGTCAGCCCCATCGCGGCCGAGAGCGGCGCCACGTAGAGCATGTCCGTCATGGACTGGTGCGCGATCAAGAACCAGTACGGCATGGTGGTGAGCACCACGCCACCCAAAAACCCGGCGCGCCGGCCGCAGGCTTTGGCCACGCCTTTGTACAGGAAGTACACCGCCAGTACGGTGAGCAGGAACACGCCGATTCGGGCCGCCCACTCGGGCTGCGGAAAGCGGCCCGAAGCGACGCTCGAGAGCATCTGATCGGGCATGTAGCGCACCCCCAGCGCCGAGAAGAAGACGCCCTGCATCCAGAAATCGAGGATGGGCTTCGACCAGAACCAGCCGTCCTGGGCCCACCACAGGCTGATCCAGTCGTCGCGCACCAGCATCTCGCGGGCGACCTCGCCGTAGTGTGTCTCCCACGGGTCCGACAGCGAGTAGCTTCCGAGCAGGGGCAGGTAGAGCAGCGTGGTGAGCGCGACCAGCCAGAACCCGTGGCGACGCAGCAGTGGGCGCTCGGCTCCCGACTCGTCGACCTGCCACGCGCCCAGAGCCTGCGCAGTGCGGAACCCGGCGGTGACCATCCACAAGAAGGTGCCCGTCACCAGGACGGCCGCGCTGAGGATGGGGAACGGGAGCCCGCCGGCCACGGCCAGACGCAGCGCCACGAACCATGCGGCGCCGGCGGTGACGAGCTCGAGTAAGGCCGGCCTCAGCTTGGCGCCGTCGGGCCGCGCGCTGACCTTGGACTCGGGGTCGTCGAAGGTGCCCAAGAGGTCGGCGATGCCAAAGAACGCGATCAGGCCGCCAATCACCGCGACGGGCACGCTGAACGACCAGCGCTGATTGGTGGCCATGAGCAAGAACGGCGCGGCGGCACCGAGCAGCGCGATGACGCCGCCACGAACCCATCGCGGTTGGTTCTGGCGCGTCGCAGCCGTCAGCTCGGCCTTCGGCGCGGCCGGCTCGGGGGCCTCGGCGGCAGGGGCCTCGGGCTCGGACGCCTCCGGTTTCCCGTCTTCTTCCGTCATGCTCGGGCCGAGGGTCGTAGCACGAGCCCCAGCCGGCCGTCTTCTTGATCCCGGGCCACTGCGGACAGCCCCACGGCCGAAAACCGCGCCAGCACCTCGGCGCCACGCTCGCAGAGCACGCCCAACAGGACCAGATGCCCCGTCGTTACCGTCAGCCGCGCCACGTCGGGGCCAGCTCGAGCAGCACCCGGGTCTCGATGTCGGCCCGCGCCAGGTCGAACCGGCCGCGGACCTCGGCAGCGGGTGGCCGCGCACGCGATGCCTTTCCCAGCGCGATGCCTTTCCCCACGCGAGGCCTTTCCCCGCGCGATGCCTTTCCCCGCGCGATGCCTTTCCCCGCGCGATGCCTTTCCCCACGCGAGGCCTTTCCCCACGCGATGCCTTTCCCCACGCGATGCCTTTCCCCACGCGATGCCTTTCCCCACGCGATGCCTTTCCCCACGCGAGGCCTTTCCCCACGCGATGCTCGTGCCTCGGCTGACCGCACCACTTTGTTCGCTTCGGCGAGCAATCCGGC
>JACPVJ010000186.1 GCA_016191785.1 Myxococcales bacterium
GGCGAACTCCTCCGCCCCCTTGCCGCTGTCCTTCCACTGCCGAATCCGCTCAACCCACTTCGATTCTGTTTCTGTCATGCCCCCCACTCTGCCGACCTACGCCGCAGGTCGGAAGAACGGGGTCCGTGCTCCGGATACGCGGAGTTAGCCCTCATCGGCGACTCCGCTTTTTCGTTCCTTGGGCCAAGCGTGGGCCAGTCAGAGTCGCTGCAAGGTCGGCGCTCGGGCTTGCAGGGGCGCGGGGGGACTCGCCGGGGGAAGGGATCCCGTACCCCGTGGCCAAGCCCGTTCGACATGGCGACAAGTGGCGCATCCGCTGGACCGACGCCCGCGGCCACCGGCAGAGCGCCGTCTTCGACGAGTTCCGCGCGGCGCAGATCGAGCTCGCCCGGCACCAAGCCGAGGCCGCCGACGTCCGCCGAGGTCGCCTGGCTCAGCTCGACCCCGACAAGACCTGCAACGAGCTGTTCGACTACTGGCTCGACAAGCGCGCCCTGCACAAGCGGAGCCAGAAGGACGACGTGAGCATCATTCGGGCGCACCTCCGGCCCTTCTTCGGAAGGATGCGCGTCATGGACGTCGGCACGGAAGACGGCGACGACTACATCAACGAGAAGGACGAGCTCAGCCCGAAGACCATCGCCAACCACGTCACGCTGCTCAAGACGATGCTCAACGTGGCGGCTCGTAGAAGATCTGGATCGCGCGCTCGACGTGCACCGGCGGGATGCTGCGCAGGAACGGTCGCATGTCGTCCGTCAGCCCATAGTCTTCCCACACGCCGAGCTCGATGCCGTCGCGGAGGGCAACCTCGGGATCTAGCCCTGCATCCCACACTTCAGCCACGTACTGCACAAGGACATCGTCGAAGAGCGTGCTCATGTCCGCCATGGAGTCATCGGCGTGTTCCATGAGGTCGATGATTCGGGTCATGGTGGCGCGATCGGCAGCGACCCGGCCGGCGGCCGACTCTGCACGCTGCCGCTCATCTCCCCACGTGCGCTCGACCGTGTGCGCGAGCAGCGGCGTGAAGCGCCAGCCGTAGTCACCTTCGGGGCGGCAGAATCGATCGAACGCTCGCTCGCAGGTCGCTGGATCCACCGGAAACTTCGGCCAATGGCCGCGCATCGCGCGATCGCGAAGCAGCTTCCGCGGCGTGTCGATCATCGCCTGCGTCGGCCGCCACGCGCTCTGCTCGATGACCTTGTCGCGCGCCTTCCGCAGCAGCGCCCGGTCGACGGTCACGCCCTGGAGCACCTCGGCGTGGGACACGCCGCCGGCGATCAGCCGCGATTCGAGATCGAGCAGGTGGCTGAGCTTCCCCTCGACGTCGTGACAGCGCGGGCGGCTTTTCAGAAGCTCGACCAGCTCTCGCTTTCCGCCGGAGAGGTCGCGCATGACGACCACGAACCAGAGGTCCCAGTGGCTGAGCTCGACTCCGCGAACGACCGCCCACGGCTCCGGACCGTAGATTCTGCCGTCGGTCTTCTGGGCACGGCGGGACACGCGAGGACGACGATACACGCGTCGCGAAAGGCGCTCGGACATTCAAGGTCAGACTCCCGGGGGCCCGCGGGCGGCCAGCTCTAGACGCGGGGATCACTCCGCTCCATCCTTGCGCCGTGACCCGACGCCGCGGCCTTGGCCCTATGCGTCACTCCGAGAGCGCCACCTGAGCGTGGTCGCGCCGGCATCGACGTAGTCGAGAACCGCCGCCAGAAGAGATCGAGCAACGCTCGGCTTGATGCGCAAGCCTGGGATTGCCGTCAAAGCGGAGAATGTTTCCGACAAGACGGGCGCGGGAGCCAGCGCTTTGAGACCACCACTCTTCGCTTCAGCGACCCAAGGTGCTGCGCGATGATGGTGCGGGTGCGCTTCGCGGAGCGCCGCCACGAGCAGCGAGGTGTCGAACGCGACAAACACTAGAGTCCTGCGAGCCTGCGAATACGCTCTTCGCGGAGCCTACGATGGTCGAACGCGTCCAGGGGCCAATCCCGCGGTTGGGTGGAACGCGCAATCAAGACTCCGTCCTTCTCGACCAGCTCGACCTCATCGAAATCCTGTTCGTCCGAACGCTCGCCCGGTTCCTCCACCATGACCAGAAGCTTGGCCTTCCCGGCTGGGACTTCTGGCGGGAGCACGACGTTGAGCTCCCGGTTTTCGGGAACGGTGACGTCGATGGTGGCCGCCGTCTTCATTGCCCCGGAAGTATCGCATGTTTCGGGTCGGATGCCGAAAGCTGCCCACCAGCCGCCTCTCGGAACGCACTGCAGCGCTCAAAGGCCGGGCACCTTCCTCCACTTCCGACCCCTCCGTCGCAACTTGATTCGCTTCCTCGGCGCAGCGCGCTCGCTCGGCGCAGGAGGCGGCTTGGGTGCCAGCAGACCCAAGCCTTCGAGCTGGCGATCGACGTGTTCGGAGACTGCGCGCCTGTACTCCACCTGGGCTCGCTCTTCGTCGCCGTCGTAGAGCTCGCGCGCCATGGATAGAGCTTCCGCCCGCTGCGCCAGGAGTGTCTCCACTAACTCCGGCGCCCGAGAGCGAAGCTCTTCGAGGTCGCCGAGCAGGACCATCTCGAACATCGCGCGCAGGTGGTCGCGGAACTTGGCTTCCGTGCGACGGTCGAGCATGGCCAAGAAGTGCGGAGACAGGTCCTTGACGTCCGACAGCGGCGGGTCGGGCGCGTCGTCGCGAGCTGCTATCGCCGCGCGCAGGGCGTCGGTCACGTACGCCTGTGCCAGGCGCGGGGGCACCCAGCGGCGCCAAGCCGTCCGGCAAAGCTCGAGGGACGCCCGGTCCTCCTGGTAGTAGTAGAGCGATCGCCACCCCCGCCCCACGAACGGCCTGAGCGCAGTTGGCAGCGCCCATGGCCGGGCCCTTGTTCAGCTCCTCGTCGTTGGGCACGAGGTCGTCGATGTCGGCCTGGAAGGGCTGGAATCCCTGCTTCGCGATCAGCGCCGCAAGCGCTTCGTCGATCTCCATCTCGGGCGAGGTCTTTAGCTGCTCGTAGACTGGTGCGAGATCCTTGTAGAGCGCCACTGCCACCCTTTGGCGCTGCCGACCTAGCTGCCGGTCTCGATGCTTCGCGAGGCGCGCCACCACGTCCTTCAGGCAGGCCATGGCCTCCTCGTCCGCCGCCGGCACGTCCAGCGGGGTGTCGGGCGCGACCACCTCGATGCCGCCGCCCTCGAAGGCCACCGCGAGTTCGGCAAGGTGCAGGAGCGCAGCGCGTATGTCCTCCCGGGTCAGGCCTTCTTCCTGTTCGGTCATTCTGGCATCCAGCATGACGCGGACCGAACTGACACGGCAACTCGACTTGCATGTGGCACCACCCCCGCCATGGCCCACGCCCCTGGTTCAACATGGGCGTCGGCAGTTGTCGTCCCATCCGGGCTCCGTTAGGAGCAGTCCATGCGTGGTCTTGTCATCGGGCTGTCGGTTTCAGCGGCGTTCGTGGTGGGCTGTGTCGCGGCGCAGTTCATGGTTCCACCGGCTCGAGCAGCCGGAGTCCAGAAGTGGGACTACTTCTGTTTCGATGAGGAGGGCGCGGATGCCGTCACCCGGAAGGCGAAACACGCCGGTACCCAAGGGTGGGAGTTGGTCACGGTCGACACCGGCGGCAACATGGATTCGACGTGGTGCTTCAAGCGACCCGCCCAGTAGGCGGCCGCGGAGACCCAGAGCGAGAGCACCAGCGCCGAGCCTTCTTCGATGGCTGGAGGCGCGAGAACGAGCCGGGGCGATGATGACCAAGCGCATGACGGTCCAGGACTTCCGAAGCGATCCGATGTTCCCGCGCATCGAGCGCGCTGTCGCCGCGATCCTCGTTGACGGAAAGGTGGTCGCACCCGTGGACGTGCTGGTGAGGATGGACATCCTCGCGCCCAAGGATCTCGAAAACTGGCGCTTCGGCCGCGTGCCATACCTCGAACGCATCGTCCAGGGCAGCCTTTCGCGTCTGAGCCGGCTCCTGCGCATCCTCGGCTTCCACTGTCACGACCTGAAGCTGGTACCGTCACAGACGGCGTACGTGAAATGGGGAAAGGGTGAGCGCACGCCGCTCCGTTTCACCAAAACCGGAGAGGCGCGGCTCGAGAAGATCTACGCACGGCATTTCGTGTGGCCCGGGAAGGGCCCGTTTCATCCGCCGCGCGAAAGGTCGGATGCGGGCGCATGACCGATTCGGAGCGGCCGGAGCGCGCGAGTCTCGCGAACGCACTCGAAGAAGAGGAGGCACGGCTCCGACGGCTGGAGGCCGAACGCGCCGAGGCGAGGGCACGCGCGGAGGTTCTCCGCGCAGAGCTCGCCGCCCTCGATGCACAGCTGCTCGCCCCACCGCAGCGAAGTCGGCCGCTTGCGACTCCGCCTCAATCTCCGGCCGAGAAGGTCAGGCTCTTTCGCCAGCTCTTCCGCGGCCGCGACGACCTCTACCCGACGCGCTTCGTCAGCAAGAAGACAAACAGGGCGGGCTACGCGCCGGCGTGCTCGAACAAGTGGGAGCCCGGCCTCTGCGCGCTCAAGACCGGCGGTAGGTGCGGCGACTGCACCAACCAGGCGTTTCTCCCGGTCGACGACGGCGCGGTGCTCGCACACCTCCGGGGCAAGCACGTGATGGGAGTCTACCCGATGCTCCCGGACGAGACGTGCTGGTTCCTCGCCGTCGACTTCGACAAGAGCACGTGGAAAGAGGATGCTCGCGCGTTCGCGGAGACTGCGCAAAGGCTCGGCCTGCCCGTGCTCGTCGAGCGTTCGCGCTCCGGAAATGGCGCACATGTGTGGTTCTTCTTCACCGCGCCGGTCACCGCGATGATCGCTCGCAAGATGGGTTGCCACGTGATCACCGAAGCGATGGCGACTCGTCACGAGCTCAGCATGGCATCGTACGACCGCCTCTTTCCGAGCCAGGACACGATGCCGCGAGGCGGATTCGGAAACCTCATCGCCTTGCCGCTCCAACATGGTCCCCGGCAGGAGGGGAACTCCGTGTTTCTCGACGAAACGATGGACGCGTACCCGGACGACCAGCAGTGGTCCGTCCTCGCGTCTACGCAACGGATCGTGCCCTCGACCGTCGAGCGGATCGCGACCGAAGCAACGCGCACGGGGACGATCGTCGACGTACGCGCCGCGGGCGTGTCGGATGACGACGACGAAGACGCGGCGCCGTGGACGCGTCCGCCTTCGGGCACTCCGCGAACGCGCCGAATCCCAGGACCGATGCCGGCGCGCGTCGCGGCGGTGCTCGCCCAGCGGTTGTTCATCGCGAAGGACGGCATCCCGTCGCCGCTCCTGAATCAGATCAAGCGCCTTGCCGCGTTCCAGAACCCCGAGTTCTACAAGAAACAGAGCATGCGTCTCTCGACGGCGACGACGCCGCGCGTGATCGCGTGCGCCGAGGATCTGCCGAAGCACGTGGCTCTTCCGCGGGGTTGCAGGCTCGACCTCGAAGAACTGCTCCGCGCGCACGGCATCGCGCTGGACGTCGCCGACGAGCGCGTGCCAGGGATGCCGCTCGATCATCGCTTTCACGGCAAGCTGACCACCGTCCAGGAAGCGGCGGCCCGCGCGCTGCTCGCCCACGATACAGGCGTGTTCGTCGCGCCGCCGGGCGTCGGCAAGACGGTAATCGGCACCTACCTCGTCGCCTCGCGCGCCTGCAGCACGTTGGTCCTGGTTCACCGAAAGCCGCTCCTCGATCAATGGCTCGCGCAGCTCGCCCTCTTTCTTGGCGTCGATCAGAAGGCGGTCGGGCAGATCGCCGGCGGGAAGCGAACGCCGACGGGTCGCGTCGATGTCGCCATGCTCCAGAGCCTCGTGCGCAAGGACTGCGTCGCCGATCTCGTCGCCGGCTACGGCCAAGTGATCGTCGACGAGTGCCATCACCTTCCCGCCGTGCAGTTCGAGCGGGTTCTCCGCGAGGTCAAGGCCCGGTACGTGGTCGGTCTGACCGCCACGCCGCAGCGCCGCGATGGTCATCACCCGATCACCGAGATGCAGCTCGGCCCAGTACGCTTCAAGGTGGACGCCAAGTCGCACGCGGCCGCTCGCCCGTTCGAGCATCGGCTTCGCGTCCGAGAGACGGCGTTCCGCACAGCCGCGCACGACGGCAAGGTCATCATCCAGGATCTCTACGCGGCGCTCGCACGCGATGAGTCACGGAACGCGATGATCCTCGACGATGTCGTGCGCGCGCTCGAGGAGGGGCGCTCACCGATCGTCCTCACGGAGCGCAAGGATCACCTCGAGTACTTCGCGAGCCGGCTCGCGCGAGTCGCGCGGAACCTCGTCGTGCTTCAGGGCGGGATGGGCGCGAAGGCGGATCGGGCGGTGCGCGCGCAACTCGAGGCGATCCCTTCGAACGAGGAGCGGCTGCTCCTTGCGACCGGGCGCTACGTCGGCGAGGGCTTCGACGACGCACGGCTCGACACACTCTTCCTCGCGCTGCCCGTCTCGTGGAAGGGCACCCTCGTGCAGTACACGGGCCGCCTCCATCGACTTCACCCGGGGAAGCGCGAGGTGCGCATCTACGACTACGTCGATCGCGAAGTGCCGATGTTGCTCCGCATGTTCGAGAAGCGACTGCGGGGCTATCGGGCGATCGGCTACGCGCGTGGCGAGGCGCCGCTGGGATACGCCGAGCCCAAGGACGACCTGGTTTACGAATACGATGACGACGTGCTCCGCTCACTGGATCACGAGTCGGCGACCGACCGAGGCGACGATTTCGCGGAGTGGGTACCGTGACGTGCCGGCAGCAGGCTTACAGCACGAGCGCGGGAGGGTCCGGCGGCAAGACAACCGGGAGTATTTAGCTCGTCACCCGACTCTGCTTCACGCCCTCTGCGATGACCACTTGCACGGGCGCAGAGTTCGGATGACCATTTGAGCATGACCTTCGCGGAGCGAATCGTTCGGGACTCGGCGATCTGCCATGGCCAACCGACGATCAAAGGCACGCGTGTTCTGGTGCGCACGATCCTCGGCTACCTGGCCCACGGCGAAACGACCGAGACCATCTTGCGTGACTTCCCGTCGCTGGAGCCCGACGACGTGCGCGCAGTGATTGCCTTCGCGGCCGCATCGGCAGCCGAGGATCTCCCTTCCCCACCCCCAGTACCTAGCGAACTGCGCAGCGCGTGAAGCTGAAGCTCGACGAAAACCTGCCCGCGACGCTCGCGACGCGCCTGCGCGCGTTGGGATTCGACGCTGACACGGTGCTCGACGAAGGACTCGGAGGCCGTTCGGACGGCGATGTCTGGGCGGCCGCACAGACGGCGGGTCGCTTTCTCGTCACCCAGGATCTCGACTTCTCGGATGCGAGGGTGTTCGCGCCTGGTACGCACCATGGCATCCTGCTGGCGCGCGTGCCGGACGACGAGCAGTGGCGCGTTGCCGATCACGTCGTGGCCTGGTTTTCGGACGAGGAGGCGAAGAGCTGGTCAGGTTGCTTGGTGGTCGCGTCGCCGCGCAAGGTTCGGGTACTGCGACCCCAGACGTGACGCGCACGTCACGGGAGGTGCCGCTCGAAGTCCATCGAGTCGTGCAACATCCGAACGATCTCGACCGTGCCGCTCGAACCGACCCTGTAGAAAAGGATGTGCCGCGCGTTCTGTCCTGGACGCTTGATGTGGTAGCCCCAGATGTCGGGCCTCACCGTGAACCGCTGCGTTCCGCTCTCGGGGTCGGCCGCGATGGCCTCGAGCGCGTCGTGGATCAGGTCCCGGTACGCTCGCGCCTGCGCGTTGCCCCAGCGTTCCTTGGTGAAGAGGAGAACCTCGACGATGTCTTGTTTTGCTCGCGGAGAGCGGACGACACGTGCCATGCCCCGGGCGCTACGGTTCGAGGCCGACCTCGGCGGAGACCTCCGCCATGAGCTGGTCCGGCGTCGTCTCGACGCCAAGACCGGCGTCGAGCTCGGCGATGCCCTCGTCGAGCGCGTGGCGAAGCGCGGCGAGCTTCTTTTGCTCCAGCGCGTCACGGACTACGTCAGCAACGCTGGCGTACTCGCCAGCGCGCACGCGCTCTTCGGCGAAGGCTTGCAGATCCTCCGGAAGTTCGATCGTTCTGGCGGGGTTGGCCATGGGACTCGCGCTGCCTACCAGTTCAATATTGCGGGCGAATTTCGCGATCGTCAAGGCCGCCGCCGCTTGCGGCGAGGACAAGAGACACGACGAACACTAAACCCTTCCCCGCTTGGACTTCTGGCGGCAGCACGACGTTGAGCTCCCGGTTTTCGGGAACGCGCATGGTTTGGGTCGAGTGATCTTCGATGACCCTCGACTTGCCTTGGGCCAATCTTGGGCCAACGAAAGACGACGCGTCACAAGGCCAGCAAGGTTGACAGTGATGCGCTGCGCGCTAACCTCGCGTCTGAAAAGCACATCAATCCCGGCAAGATTCTCTCCGCCTCCTCATAACCCGAAGGTCGTAGGTTCAAATCCTACCCGCGCAACCCGACTTTCCTGACCCACTTTCGCTGGCAGCAGCACCGGCCAGGAAAAACGAAAGATTGAAGGCCCCGGTTGCCCGATAGCGGCGGACGGGGCCTTCGGTTTCTGGCGTCATCACAATCGGCGCAACGAACCGCGAGAGGAGCTCGCGGCCACGGACCGGGTCGGTCTCGAGGAGAGCGAGGAGGTTCTTCAGGTAGGCGGCTATCGCGGCCGGATGCGGCACGACGCGCGGCCCAGGCTCCTTGGCCGCTACGGAACGCTCGGACTTGAGCTTGCCCAGCTGCGCCTCTTCCTCGCGGAGCTTTGAGGCCAGCGCGTCGGACCACCCCAGCTTGGCCAGGGACTCCGTCAGGTTCGCGACGCGGCGCTCGCAGTCGCGGACACGGCGTTCGACGTCGTCCGCTCCGTTCACGCCCGCCCCGCTGCGCAGGCTCGCCGCCCGCTGCTTGAACGTCGACACGAAGCGCTCCATGACCTCGGGCCGGTCGAGCTTCTCCTTCAACGCGTTGACCAGCGTTCGGGACGCCTTCTTCTCCGAGACCGACAGCGAATTCGCGCAGATCGAGGCGCCTCGCGAGGCGTGGGCAGTGCAGCCGAATCTGGCGTAGGAGACGCCGGCTTTCGCCTTCCGTCCGACAATCGTCATGCTGCCCCCGCAGACCCCGCAGCGCATGAGGCCGGAGACAAGGTGAACGTGATGCCCTGTACCGGCGGGGCGACCCCTCGCCATCGCGTACACGCGGCGGAAGCGAGCCTGCGCGGCGTCCCACAGATCCTTCGGAACGATCGCGAGCTCGGGGTACTCGTGCGAGACCCACTCCGTCTCGGGCCGCTTCACGCGCCGGCGGCTCTTGCGTCCGGGAACGCGGACCCACTTCGATTGGTTCCAGGTGAAGCGGCCAAGGTACCGCTCGTTGCACAGCATTGCCCGGATCGTCGTGTGGCCCCAGCCGTGGCCTTTCTTGTTGCCACGCCCGCCATCGTTCGGCGCCGCGAGTCCCTCCTCATTGAGCGTAGACGCGATCTTCTTCAACGAAGAGCCGTTGGCGAAGAGGCGGAACACCCGTACGACCAGCGCCGCCTCGACGGGCTCGATCACGGAACGCTTCCTGGGGTGCTCGGGGTCGGGCGGGTTCTCTTCGGTGACCGTCGAGTAACCGTAGCATCTGCCACCGGTCCAGAAACCGCCAAGGGCACGCCCTTCAAGCCCGCGGTGCGTCTCGGCGCGCACGAGCTGAAGGAACGTGTCGTTGACCAGCGCCATCGCGCCGAAGGTGAGCCGCGCGCCGGCGCCATCCGAGGCCAAGCCGGTCGTCACGTCGACCACCTTCACGTCCGCCGAGGCGAGGTCGCGGAACACGATTTGCCACGTGTCTCCGAGGTCGCGCGACAGCCTGGAGAGATCGTCGACCAGGACCGCTCGGAACGGCGGGCCACCTCTCGAGCGCGCCGCGGCGAGCAGGCGCTGCATCTCTGCGCGCTCGACGTGGGCGCCCGAGATCGCGGCATCCTTGTACTCGGCGACGACGCGGTACCCCCAGCTCGTTGCATAGGCTCGGCAGCGGCGAATCTGATCGTCAATCGAACGCGCGTCCTGACGGTCCGTAGAAAACCGAGAGTAGACCGCAACCGCGATTCCGTCCTCAGTCGTCCTCGGCACCAGGCAGCTCCTTTTCGACGCGAAAATGGTCCAGCTCGCCCGCGAACCAGAGGTCGGCGGCGAGCACAGCGATCTCGTCCACGAGCGCGAGTATATCCGACAGCTCCGGCGACGCCGATTCGAGATCGGCAGCTCGCCCAACGCCCTCACGGCGAGCGGCCAGTCCGGCTCCGAGGTCGTGGGCTCTGTTTCGCACTTCGGCAGAGGAAGCTTCCCCCGCGGCGCCCGGAAATTCGCCTCGCAAACCGGCGCCACTGCCGCGTCAATCCGCGACCACGACAGCGGCAGCAGCCGTCAATACTCGGTCAAACCAGCGACGAGAACCGCCAACCCCCGTCCAGGCTGCGCTCTCGACGCGCGCACGACGCCGTCGGGGCGACGTCCGTCCGCGTCCAATATCGGGTCACATCAGCCGCTAGAGCGAGCCTGCGCTAGTGCTGAATGGGGCCGTTCACCGACGGATCCGCGGTCGAATCCACCTGGACATCGCCAGCATCTCCTCGCTGAGTTGTCGTTGTCGTTGCGGCTTCGGGCCGCGGACCGAACAGCTGGTAGCACTGCGCCCACTCGTGGCGCGCCCATTCGTAGCGGTGATTTCCTGCGGCCCACGTTTCGGGCAGCGGATCCCCACCCTCGTGCGCGCCGGCCACCTCGTCGACCCTCCCAGGCGGGAGCAGAACAGGCTCACCGTCGTTGCCGCAGGCCCACACTTCCGAGCGCTGGATCTTCGTGTACGGGTACTTGATCCCGTCGGACCACAGCTTCATGTAGACCTGGCCCCAGGAGTACGTCGCTTCGCCAAAAGGGGCGACAAATTCAGGTTCCTGCGGCACGGCCCAGAACCACGGCGGAAGGTCCGAAGGGCTCCACTGCTCCACGATGTAGCGCTCGAGCACTGCGCGCCGGTCACGGCGCCCATCCTCGCCCTTCAGCGGCCGGCCGGTTCGGGCGCAATGCTCGCGCCAGGCCTGCACCCAGGCGCGTTCGCACTCGCGGTAGAGGGCGTTCGCCGTCAAGAACGGCACCGGATCCTCGTCTTCGATGTGAACGCCCTCGACCGCCTGGTAGCGCTCAATCCACGGGACAGCCACCGCCGACCCGTCGGACCCGCGCTGCCACCCTTCCGAGCGCGAAACCGCCGTGTAGATCTTCCCCTGATAGACGAACGGTTCGCCGATGAACCGGTACAGGAACACCTCCGCAGGCGGGATGAACCGCGGCGGCTGCGTGTGAGCAGCCCAGAATTCGTCGCTGAGACCCGCGGGGTCCCCGTGTTCCATGACGTATCCAAGGAGCTCGTGCCAGCGCTTGGTGCCGCGACTTGCGGGCGTTGCCGAGGGCGCGGGCTTCGCATGCGCTGGGGCTTCCCGCTCTACCGGCAGCGCGGGCTCGACGGGCGCCACGATGGGCTCGCCGTTCGCATGGGCGATCAGCCGCTTCACGTCATCGAGCGAGAACATGCCTCGATCCGCCGGAGAAACGAGCCGGTCAGCGATCGCCTTGCTCAACTCTGCCACCTTGATACCGGCTTCCGATACGTCTCTCCTAGCCAGCACCGCTTTCCGAGTCAGCAGCGGCGCGACGCTCAACGCGGCCCAGTGAATGACGTACTTGCCATCGACCATCGTGGCGGGAAGACGCTTGCTCTTGATCCAATTGACCACCGTCGCGCGACTCTTGACCTCGAGAAGCGCCTGCACGTCGGCGACGCTGAGCGGGGCGTCCCCTACCCGAGGCCTTGGGCGCGCTGCCGACGCGCCAGCGGGGACGGCAACGCCCCCGGGCTCCTCGCCTCCTGGAACGGTGGGGTGATCAGCGTCGGTCGGCATCGAAGATATCCTCCTGCAAAGCGCGGGCGCGCTGGCCCCGCGCAGCGAGGTCGAGCCCGACGGCTAAAGATGAGTCGCGAAGCGGGCTCAGGCAAGGCGTCTTGCGGGGTTTGTCCCGCGCCGGCGGGCCGCGGGAGCGCCCCCCGATCAGCTGCTCGCCATCTCGCCCCGGTTCGCCTCTGGACCTTGGCAACCGCCCCGCAGGTCGGGCTCAGTGCCGATGTGACTCGACGCTGCTCATCAGCGAGCCGAGGCGAACGTCGAAGCCGCCCGTGGTCACGATGGGCTCGCCCAAGCGCGGCTGGCGCCGAGGTCATCGATCGCACCTCGAATGCGTTCAAGCCGTCCCGGCTCGCGTTGACCCCTCAAGGGCTTCGCAAGCTCTGAGGTTCATCACCCACGATGAGAGTCGACCCCCCACCAGTACGCGGGGCCAGGGAAGTTCACCGCAATCATCAGCTTCGTCGCCGGGAACGGCGACACCTTCGCCGGCAGTGAGCCGGTGACGCTGGCCGGCAGGGCAGGCTTCACCGTGGTGGTCGACGATGTGCCCGTGCACCGCGCGGCTGCCGTCGTCGCCTTCACCAAAGCCGAGTGAGTGATCTGAATCTGCGTGACCGAAGAGGTCACTTTCTCGGTGCTCGTGATGTTCTCGATCACGCGGAGAAAGTCGGGGCGCTTTCGGTCCCACTCACCGAGGCCAAGGCAAATGTGGCTGGTTCGGTCGGGTAAAGGCTTGCTTTGGTGATTCCGGCTGCGACACGGAAAGCGCCCCACACTCTCCAGGGCAACCCGCGTGCCGGCCCACTGCACGGCACAGTGCGTGCAAGCCGGGCCCGTGCGCCGTCCGGCGCAGACCGAAGAGAGGAGAGAAGCATGCAACGATGGAAGCTGCGCCCGATTGCTCACTGCGAGGAGGGACATCCTCGCTAGTCCCGAGCAGGACTCGAAAAGGCTCCGCGGGCCGGCCGGCCCGAAGCTGCCGGCCCGCGTTGGGGGGTTCGTGTGATCGCCCGGGTCACAGCGTCGGATGGGCGATTGAGATAGCTTCGAAGTGGTGAGCTGCTCCCGCTCGCCCAGGGGCGTCATCGTTCCGAGCAGCCGCTTGGTCCTTTCCAGGCGCCAGACCCTGCTCGTGCTCGGGGGCTCGCCGCTGGCGGTGCTTGCGCCCTTCGGGTGCGGCGGCGGCGCTGGCGATACTCCCGAGCACCGCGGCGGCAGCGCTAGCGACGCAGGTTACGATACGCTGACGGCGACGAGCTGCGATGACTCCGGATCCGGAGCGGTGAGCTGCTCGACCGCACCGGCGGGCCGCAACGTCGGCCAGCCGTGTGACTTCGCGCGCTTTCGCATCCAACCTGCGCCGGGGGTGGATATGTTCGATAGCGCCCTGATCGGCCGCGACGAGCTGGGCTACTACGCCCGTTCTGCGATCTGCACGCACCAGGGCTGCAATCTCGCGAGCCTCGACGCGGTGATCCCCGAAGGCGTCGCTTGCCCCTGTCATGGCTCGATTTTCGACAACCACGGCGTAGTGTTCCCGGACCAACCCGCGAAGCTCGACCTCCGTCCCGTCGCAGTCGCGCTGGGCTGCGACGGGGGGCTGTACGTGGACCTCGCAACCACCGTCTCTCCCGACTTCCGGCTGCCGCTCCCTTAGGACGGCGCACGTCTTGCACGCGGCGAGCCCTGTGAATCCCTTGACCCGCTTCTCCCGCTTTGCCCCGCTCGTCCTCGTCGTCGCTTGCGAGAGCGACCCGCCCGATCTCAGCGCGACTCCGGAGCCGCAGCGCAACCAGGCCTCCCTGCCGGCGCGCCCGGCCATTCCGTCCGATGGCGGGGCGAGCTGCTGCGGCTCATCGATGTGCCAGGGAGTTCCGGGCGGGTGCGGGTGCCGCTCGGCAGGCAACGCGAACGCCGCTTGCGGCCCGAAGCGCTGAACCGCGCGAACGGCACCGACCTTGCACCGACCGTGCACGTGAGCGCCGAACGGAATCTGGCCATGGAATCGGATCCACCTGCCGAAGCCCACGAGCAGCGGAAAGAACGCCTGCGCGCACTCGCCCGCAAGCACTCGGTCGTGTGCGAGGTCTGGCCCGCGCGGATTTGCGTCAGCGGTGGGCTGCGCACCGTGGGTTACGATGTGGCGCTGATCGGCCGCCATCCCGACACGGAGACGCTCGTGAACCCGGGGTGCACGAAATGCCAGGCGATGTGGATCGACCTCGGCGCCCTGGCCCACGCGGCGCTGCCGCGCCCGGAATGGCGAACGCGTTTCGCCGTGCGCCCCTTCGACCACTCACTCCACTACTCCGCCTCACCGGACGCGCCAGGCGAGGTCGAGCTGGTGATCGAAGTGCGGCATCGCAGTGACTACGCGTGCGCCCTGGACGACTGCGAGGACGTGTGCCTGGGGCGCCTCATCGCCAACCTGAGATCGCTCGGCATCACCCAGGGCACCCGCGGCCAGGGTCACGGCACGACGTAGACGACGCCGCACATGCCGTTCGGGGACGGCGTGTCGCTCGCGTGGTCGGGGCAGTAGTAGGGGAAGAAGCCCGGCTTTGGGAAGGTGATGCCGAGCGAAGTCTGCTCCGGGTCGCCGATGTCGTGGATCGGGTTGTCTGCGACGTCCCCGGCACACGCGCTGGGCCAGAGCGGGTGCGCGAGGAAGTTCCCCTTCCACGTCACGGTCGTGTCCACCTTCACTTTCAGACAGCGCGGCGTGTACTTGCCGGTAAACTGGACGGTGACGGCGCTCGACGCCGTGAGGTCGACCGCCTCGGAAATCGTGCAAGCGCAGATCGGCGTGTCAGCAGTCGCATCCTGCGCCTCGCACTCCCAGCCGGTGGCGCCCCCGGCGTCCCAGCCGACCGCGGCAGTCCCGCCGCCGCCATCGTCACCGCCGTGCACCAACGTCAGACCGGGACGCCCGGTTGCCGTGTCGCCGTCGCAGCCGAGGAGGACGAGGCAGCAGCACAAGGCCGGCAGCGCATCGTGCGAGCTCAAGGCGGGAGCCCGGTGATCCACTGGCCGACCGTTGCGAGCGCGGCGTCGTCGGCGAGCTCGGTCCCCAGCGGCGGCATCTGATCCAGGTTGCGGACCTTCATCCTCTGATAGAGCTGGCTCGTCTGCGGGGCGCCCGGCGTGACGATGACCTGGGTGCCGTAGAGGTCGTGGAAGGCCGGCGCGCCGAGAGCCGTCTTGTAGAGCGGAGTCTCTTCGGGCGTCTTGGCGGAGGTGAGGAGCTTCAGACGCAGGGCGCGCTTCTGAGCCAGGAAGCTCTCGTCGTTGTGGCAATGGCCACAGTTGCCGTGCAGGTACCCGATCGTGCTTTCGACCACGCCGTCTCCGGGCACGGGAAACTCCGCCGCGGGGGGCTGGGACAGCCAGCCCTTCGAGACGAAAGCCGCCAGCGCTCCTCCGCCGGCCTCCTTGCTGAGCTGGATCGCGCTCACGCCGATCAGCACATCCCCGGCGCCGTTGTGACACTGCTCACACTGCTCGACGCTGGGCACGTCGTGCTTCGTGCCAGCCGCGTCGGGCACGCCTTCGGGCTTCGGATAGGCGTCGATTCCCGAGTCGTCCCAGACGTACGCGACCTTGAGCCAGCCGTCGGCACCCTCGGCTTGCTTCCACAAGAAGCGCGTCTCAATCAGCTTGTCAGCGACGCGGAACTCCTTCCACGTCTTGGTGCCGATGGGAAATTTCCAAACGTCCATGTAGGACGTGTCCACCTGGGTGCCGCTCGGGACGCTCACGAAGCGCTGCTTCTCGGCTCCGTCCGACCAGAGCGGAAAGCGTACGTCATAGGCCAGGACTCCCGGCGCGAGAGTCCGGCTCTGCATGTCGCTGAAGATGCCGGTCTCGGACAGGCTCGCCGGCCCCGCGAACGGCACTGCGGCGTCCTTGCCAGCGTCGGCAGCCCCGGCTCCGTCGTTGAACGCGTCCACGAGCGCCGCGTCGGGGAGCTTCGGCTGCTCCTTGGCCACGCCGTCTGCCTCGCTTCCGCACGCCAGGGCCATGCCCGCAACGAAGAGCAGTCCTACCCCCGACCCGCCGCGCATCCCGCCAGAGCTTGGCACGCGACACGGAGAGCGTCACCTGTGACCAATTCGATCACGCGGTCCCGAAGCGAATCGCGTTAGAAGGCCGCCGATGAACCGGCGACTCTACGCGCTGCATCGCTGGCTCTCGGCAGCGGCGTTCTTGCAGCTCGCGATCTGGACGCTCAGCGGCGCGTTCTTCGCCATGGTCCCGATCGAGACCGTGCGTGGCCCCTTCGTCCAGGACGCCAATGTCCGTCCGCTGGAGGCTGGCGAGGTCGTCGCGCCCGGAGTGGCTCTCGGCCGCGCAGCAGCGCTCGGCCTCGACGCGCCGACCAGCCTCGAGCTTCGCGCCTCACCTGCAGGCCGATTTTGGCTGGTTCGCGCCAAGAACCGCGCGATACGCCTCTCCGCCGAGAGCGGGCAGGCTGCCCCGGTCACGCGCGAAGAGGCCGAAGCAACCGCGCGCCGCGATCAACCCGCATCGCCGGCCGTACGCGAAGCGCGCCGGCTCGAAGCGGCTCCCGTCGAGCTTCGGGGGAAGCCGCTGCCTGCATGGCGAATCGAGCTGGACGACGCCGCGCACACCGTCGTCTACGTCGACGCCACCTCGGGGGAGGTGACGGCGCGGCGCAGCGACCTCTGGCGCGCCTACGACTTCCTCTGGTCGCTCCACATCATGGACTACCGCGAGCGAGAGAGCTTCAACCACTTGTTGATCCGGGGCGCGTCGGTGCTCGCCGTGCTCACCGTATTCAGCGGTGTCGTGCTGTGGGTGCTTCGCGCCAGACGTTGGTGGCGAGAGCGGACTTGAAGGAGGTTGCGAGCTGCGCTACACGCTGAGGCAGATGGCACGTACAAGCATGTTGGCGCGGCTCGCGAGCGGCGGCCTGGTCGCCGGGGCGCTGGCCGGCTGCGCCGGGGCACAGCCGGCGCCCGCGGCCGCTCCGGAAGCGAGCGCGGCGAAACACCACTGCGCCGCCAAGGAAGGCTGCGGCGCCCTTCCCGGCGAGGACAAGCACCATTGCCGAGCCGCCGCGGATCATCACGACGAGCCCGAAGCGGGCGCGCACGCTCACGTTCCCGAGTGAAGCCCGTCAGAAGTCGTAGCCGAAGTTGAGCCGAACCAGGTTATCGCTCGCCTTGCTGAGGCCGATGGCGAGTTGTTGATGCATCATGAACCTGCGGCTCAGGTGATGCATGAGGATGGGGCCGAGGTAGTGCTCCTGGCGGGCCGGCGTCAGGCCGAACGCCCTGGTGTCGCCGAGCGCCCCGTACATCTCGAGACCCACGCCGACACCACCAGCGTGTTCCGACGAGTGTTCTTCGCCGCCGTCCGCGCCCTCCATGGCGTGGCCGGCATGGTGACCGACCATCCACATCGCGCCGGCGGCGTAGCCGAAGGCGGTGTAGCCGCTCGTCACGTCGGTCTCGTTGATCCAGTTGAACGCGACGTTCACCGGTCCGAAGTCCTGCGACAGGACGAGCCTCGATTCGAGGATGCGCTCGCGATCGGGCTCCTCTTCTTCAGCTTCCTGGTACGGTGGCTTGATCCAGCCCGAAGTTTCCATCTTGAATCGAGTCGCAGGATCCAGGTCCTCGAACTCCGCGTACAACATCGGGTTCAGCGGGACCTCGCGCTCGAACACCCGGTAGCGCGTCTCCCAACGGAAACCGGTGAACCGGCGGTCGGAGCTCTCGAGATCCTCGAACCACTCGATCATGAACTCGGTCGCCAGCTGGTTGCTGATGCCGTACTCGAGCTCGACCATGTGCGAGAGATACGTGCCGAACCCCTCCTCGCGACGCGCCGAAGAGGGCTCGGTGATGTCGTTCATCGACATCAGCTCCAGCTCGCCCCCCTCCACTTTGGAGTTGTAGGTGACGTTGTATCCGTAGTTCCCAGCTTGCGCGGATTCGCTGGCCACGAGGAGCGCTAGACCGAGGGCACTGCCCCACGCCGCGCCCCTCATGCGTTGCCTCGGATCGGTAGAGCGGCGCGCACGCCCGACCCGGGCTCGTCGAGCGCTTCGGCGGCTTCTCTGAGCGTGAGCCAGAGCGAGCGGAGCGTGTGCTCGTCCATCCTGAGCGTCGTGGGCCCCACGTGGACGGACACGCAGCCGCAGTCCGAGCACAGATCGATGCGAGCCACCCTGCCTCGCACCAAGCTTCGTGGCCGACAGGTCTTCGCGATTTCGTCGAACATTTCGAACCTCCAGCTAAGTGTGTGCGAATCAATGCAACTTCGACCTCCGCGGTCCGATGCGCCCCCGCAGCGAGCTGCCACGGTCGCGCCCCGCTCAGTGACGGCGTGGATCACGCCGGCGTGTGTTGATCACGAGTCTGCGCGCCAGCCCGATCTCGAGTGCCTCGCCAGGAAGGGCTCACGTCGATGCGGCATGCCGGCATGGTGGTTGCAACGCAGCCAAGAATGACCAAACCGGTGATGGTCTTCCTTGCAGCGATGGTCATGGCGAGCTGCCAGAGACCTGCGGGCGGCTCTGACACGAGCGGCTCCGGTCCGGGCGCGACCGCCCAGACCGTGCTCGAGCGCGTCGAATCCAAGAAGGTCTGCATGGTCAACAACCGCTACATGGGCCAAGACCAGAGCGCCGTCGTGGTGGAAAACAAGACCTACTACGGCTGTTGCCCCATGTGTGAGAAGCGGCTGAACGACGAGCCGGCGACCCGTAGCGCCACCGATCCAGTCAGCGGGCATCGAGTCGACAAAGCGAGCGCCGTGATCGGCAAGCTCAGAACCGGGAGCAGCAAGAAGGTGCTCTACTTCGAAAGCGACGAAACCTTCGCTGCCTATCGAGGGGAGAAACTGAGCGACGCTCGACGCTGAGGCAGCGTGGCAGTCACGACGGCACGACAGCATGAGACGGCGGCTTTCGTCGCGGTGTTCGTCGGCGCGACCGCGCTGTTCGGCATGCCGAACAAGGCGTCTGGTCACGAGGCTGGGGCGCCGTTCTCTGGGGCCATCCGAATGTGCTCGGCACCGAGGCGGTGGGCTCGGAATACGGACTCGCCGTGTCGTATTCGCTGATACCCGGGACGGGCGACGGCGCTGCCGCGGCGGTTCCCGACCAAGCGCTCGTGCCAGCGCTTTCGCTCGAGGTCATCGGTGGTGCGGCGATCGCGGGGGAGGACGCGGGAGCCACGACCGTCGCGTTGCTCCCCGGACTGAGCCTCTGGTGGCCGAGGACGGGCTGGCAGCTACGTGTGGGCGTAGCCCGGCCGGTCTACGGCGAACACGACGAGGGCGACTGGGCGTTCATGCTTCAGGTCGGAAACCACCGCCGGTGGACGGACCCCTTCACCGTGCAGGCGCACAAGTAGGTGTCTCGCCCTCGCGTACGGCGCGACCCGAGGTGGAGCGGACCGCGCACGCACGCGAGGGCAAGTACGGCAGGCCTCTGGAGCAAGCAGCGTGCCGGCCGCGCGAGAGCTGCTTGTGGGGAGAAAGCCCGCTGCAGCGGGGCCGCGCGACGTGACCGACTCCGTCACGACAGACTGAAAAGCTCGGGGGGCCCCGTGCCACCGCGGCGTCAATACGCCGGCTGCTCAAGGCAGCAGGAAGCTCAACCCGATGACGCGGGCGCGCAGCGGAAGAACTCGAAGCTCTTGCAGACGCAGCCCGGCTCTCCACCTTGGCAGGTGCAGTCCGCGCCGCAAGAACACTCGATTCCCGCGTACACGGGCAGACAATCCGTACGCGCGGCGCACTCTGCCTCTGCTTTCAGCTCAGCGCAGGTGGGGTCGGCGGCTGGCAAGCACCGCGCGCGGGTCGGGTCGCAGTTGAACCCGGCTTCGCAGTCGCCCTCGTCCTGGCAGGCAGTGCCTTGGCGGCACAATCCCTCGCTCGAGTCGCAGTAGCCGTCCGTCGCACACTGGCTGTCGTCGCTGCATGCGCTTGGCCCGTCATCGGAGACGCAGGTCGAGCTCGAGTCGCAGCGCGTCCCGTTTGGGCAGTCGTGATTCGAGCGGCAGGCTCCCGCAGTGTCTGCTCCGCCTCCGCACATTCCTCCTTTCCCTCCGCATTCGTGACCCATCATGCAGCCTCCGAACAACGCGAACGAGGTCGAGATCAGTGCGAGTCGCCACAACATATGAAGCTCCTATCTCCCCGATGCTACGCGATCCAGCGGAGGAGCTTCCCGTCATCCAAGGAGCGCGCCTGCGCAGTTCGTGCACCGTGACCGCAGCGGTCACGCACGCGTCACGGCGCCCACAACGTATGCTCGACGTGCGCGTGACAGTCCGATGAATTGCACGAAGGCTTGTGCTCCTTGTCCGCCGGCATGATCTTCTCGCCGAGCACGGCCCGGATGTGGGTCTCCGCCTTCGGCCAGTTCGGCGCCGGCTGCTCCGCTGTTGGGACGAAGAAGAAGCCCAGCTGGTCGCTGCACGTGAGGTAGAAGTCGGCTCCGCTCTTCACTGCAACCTGGACATGCTCCGCGCCAGCCTTCGTGTCGTGCGACCAGACCACGCCGCTGAGCAGGAACTCCTGCCCGGGCCCGGTGGCGCCGTGGCAGCTCTGACAGTCGGCCTTTGCGTAGACCTGGTGGCCCGGCGGGGACGGTTTTGCGGCGGAGCAATCGGCGTAGACGTCGAGGGCACACGGCCAGAACTCCATGCCGCACGTATAACCGCCGCTGCCGGTCGTCCCCCCGCTAGCGAGGGTACCGCCTGTGCCACCGACGGCAGCGCCACCCGTACCGCCGGCACCACCGGAGGGCGACCCTGCGAGCCCCCCCTGTCCGCCGGCACCGCCAGTGCCTGCTCCACCACTTCCGCCGGCCGTGCCGAACCCCGGCGGCTTCCTCAGGGTGGACGCCGTGAAGCACGCCTTCTTGTCGATTTCGCCTTCGAGCCACGAGACGATGCAACGGTCCCCATGCGCGTCGACGGCGCGACCGCCCTTGTGGCTCTCCTGGTAGCGCGCCTTGCGTACCAGCGTCAGTCGCTGCGGATCGCGACCTCCTTCGCCAAACACTTGCGACAGGAGCTCGGGCTCGCCCATCACCACAGATGCGTAGTTCGCTTCGTGCTCGGCAGCGGTGACCTGACCCTGACCGGGCACGTCGTCGCTGGACAGGCGCAGGCCAAACCTCGAGTAGAGTCGAAGGTTGCGCCCAGCCTGGCCATGGCAATCGAGGCTACCGCAACGCGCGCCGAGCATGTCGCTCACGTACCTGAAGCCGTCCGAGCTCGGCACATCGAACGACTTCTGTGCGCTCGAGACCGTGCAGGCCGCGGCGACGGCGACGACCGCGACGCGCCTCATGGCTCCTCTCGGAAATAGACGTGACCGGGGCTGGTCGGGCCCGCCGGATCCGTGTGGCAGGACGCGCACGACCGCTCGCGGAAGATGGGTGCCTGCATGGCGGTGACTTCTCCCTGGTACTCGAGCTCGACCCAGATCGGGAAGTCGATGGGGCCGAGCTCACCCTTCCGGAGAAAGAAGTTGCCGACCTCGTTCGTCACGACGCCGAGCTCGTCGCCCTCGTTGTCGAAGAGCCGGACTTTCACGCCCCCAAGGCCCTGTTTCGGGCTCACGCGGGCGTACACCGTACCGCCGAGGTCGAAGGGCGAGCTCGCGGCGCTGCCCTCCATGTGGCACAGCGTGCACGGGGCTCCGGCGCGGTGATTGGGACCGGCTGGGTAGGGGCCGGTGTCGGGCCCAAGCGCTTCGACCCGCGCTTCGAGCACCGGATCCTTGCAGGCGCTGGCGAGAGTCAGCGCAGCCGCGACCGTGAGGGAGCCGCGCCTCAATGCGCCGAACCACCGCCGGCAGGGGCAGGCACGAGCTTCATGCCGCACTTGGGACAATCGGACGCCTTCGTGTCGGTCACCTCGGGGTGCATTGGACAAGCGTAGCGGGTGGCGGGCTCGGGGCTCGCCGCGCTCGCGACTGGCGGCGCCTCACGCGGCGTTGCGCTGGCGGGCGCGTTGTTGCAACCGCTGCTAGCGAAGTAACCAGCAGGGCCAGAATCCAAGCTGCTCGAGTCATGCCTTCCGTCCTTGGTGTGCGAGTATCGAGTTGGTGAGGAGGAGCGTCCACCGGTTGGGGAGGTCCCGGGAGGCGGGACGAAAGCGGCCGCTCCCCCACGGCGGCAGTTTAGCAACATGCGTGCCGTCACCAAGATCGCGAGGGGCTCCCGGACGATCACCTGCGAACGGTTGCTCCAGCGCACGTGGTGTGACCGACCCGGTCACGGCAGACCGAAGAACTCACTGAGCAGTCGACCCTCTGCAGCCTCATGCGCCCGCACCTCGTCCCCCAGGCGCGTGACGAGCAAGGCCAGGACGCGACGACCGCCCGGCGCCTCGGCCATGGAGCGCAGGTGCTCGGCCGCTCGGAGCAGCTCTGCATGTGCCGACTGCAAGGTCTCGACCTGCCCGCCCAGGGCGGGGCACTCGGCGGCGATCGTCCCGAAATACTCGGGATCTTCTTCGGCGGCGAAATGAGCACGCAGCTGATTCGCGAGAGCGTCGAGCAGCGCGCGCGGACCTGGAGCTGGTTCGTCCTGGTCATCCCCGAGAGCGACGAAGAGCTCTCGCATACGCTCGAGCGTCCCGGTTATCTCCACGTGTTGGGCCGCGATCGTACGCCCCCGGCCGAAGAGTGAGGGTGACGCCGCCCGGACGCTTGGAGGACACATGCTGGCGGACAAGCACGATGCGTGCCTCGAGGCGCTCAAACGGACGCCGCGGCGGGCGCGGGCTGCGGTTCGAGGTGCCTCTTCTTCCAGAGGAAGTACACGGCAGGGTAGACGAGCAGCTCCATCAGAAACGACGTCACCAGCCCCCCGATCATCGGTGCCGCGATGCGCTTCATCAGATCGGCGCCCGTGCCGGTCGACCACATGATCGGCAGTAGGCCGATCATCGCGGCGAAGACCGTCATCGCCTTTGGACGGACTCGCTTGACTGCGCCGTGGATGATCGCTTCGACGAGCTCTTCGCGCGTCCGCAACAGCCCCTTGGCCTTGTGCTCGTCGTGGGACAGGTCGAGGAACAGCAGCATGAAAACGCCAGTCTCGGCGTCGAGCCCCATCAGCGCAATCATGCCCACCCACACGGCGATCGACACGTTGTAACCGAGGGCCCAGAGCATCCACACCGCACCTATCGCCGAGAACGGCACCGCGAGCATGACGATCAGCGATTTGACCGTGGACTTCGTGTTCAGGTAGAGCAGCGCGAAGATCAGAACGAGCGTGAGCGGAAGGATCAGCTTCAGCCGCTCCTTGACGCGCAGCATGTTCTCGTACTGTCCGCTCCAGACCATGTTGTAGCCCGTGGGAAGGGTCACCCCGGCCGCCACGGCCTTCTTGGCCTCGGTCACGTAGCCCCCGACGTCGTACTTCGAGGTGTCGAAGTCCACGTACACGTAGCCGGCGAGGAGCCCATTTTCGTCGCGGATCATCGCGGGTCCGTGGGCCAGCATCACGTCGGCGATCTCGCTCATCGGGATTTGTCCGGCACCGTTCGGTAGCGGCAATAGCACCCGGCGCAGGCTGGTCAGGTCCTCGCGGAAGTCCCGGGCGTAACGCACGTTGATGCCGTACCGCTCGCGCCCCTCCACGGTGATCGACTGGTTGTCGCCGCCGACCGCCGTCATGACCATCATGTTCGCGTCGTCGACGCTCATCCCGTAGCGCGCGAGCTGGTCGCGCTTCAGCACGAAATCGACGAAATAACCACCTGCTACGCGCTCCGCGTACACGCTGCGCGTTCCCGGCAGCTTCTTGATCACCGCTTCGACCTCCTGGGCCACGCGTTCGATCGTGCCGAGCTCGGCGCCGCTCACCTTGATGCCGATGGGCGTGCGGATGCCCGTCGAAAGCATGTCCAGACGGCCCTTGATCGGCATGGTCCAGGCGTTCGAGATGCCTGGCAGCTGGAGCGCGGCGTTCATCTCGTTCTCCAGCTCTTCCTGGGAGATCCGATCGCGCCAGAACGGGCGCAGGGCTGGTTTCAACCACGTCGGCGCCCAGCTCGAGTACCAGCGCGGCTTCTCCCGCCACTTGCTCTCGGGCTGTAGGATGATGGTCGTCTCCATCATCGTGAACGGAGCCGGATCGGTCGAGCTGTTGGACCGCCCTGCCTTGCCGAACACGCGCTTGACCTCCGGGAAGCGCATCAGGATCTTGTCCTGGACCTGGAGCGCTTTCTGCGCTTCGCCCACCGACATGCCAGGTTCCACCGCCGACGGCATGTAGAGGATCGTGCCCTCGCGCAGCGGTGGCATGAACTCCGAACCCAGCTTGAGGTACACCGGAATGGACGTGAGGATCGCCGCGAGGGCGAGGCCGATGGTCAGACGCGGGTACTTCAGGACCCACCGACAAGGACCCTCGTACAGGCGGTGCAGCACTCGCGAGATAGGGTGCTTCTCTTCGGAGTAGTACTTACCCACGAGCACGCGGTTCGCCAGTCCAGCCAGCCAGCGGGGGCGAAACGTGAAATCGTCGATCCGAGCGAACATCATGCGCATGGCTGGATCGAGCGTGACGGCAAGGAACGCTGCGATGGCCATCGCCAGGTTCTTCGAGAACGCGAGCGGCCGGAACAGCCGTCCCTCCTGATCGACCAGCGTGAAGACGGGCATGAACGCGACGGCGATCACCAGGAGGGAGAAGAACACTCCTGGGCCGACCTCGAGCAGCGCATCCAGTCGCACCTGGTGGAAGCTGCCCTTCTTGCCGTCCTTTATCCAATGGTAGATCTTGTTGTAGGCGTTCTCGACTTCGACGATCGCCCCGTCCACCAGCACGCCGATGGAGATGGCGATGCCCGCCAACGACATGAGGTTTGCATTCAACCCCATCGCGTACATCGGGATGAACGCGAGCGCGACCGAGACCGGGATGGTGACGATCGGGATCACCGCCGACGGAATGTGCCAGAGGAAGATCAGAATGATGATGGAGACGACGATGATCTCTTCGATCAGCTTCTCCTCGACTGTGGTGATGGCCGCCTCGATCAGCTCGGAGCGATCGTAGGTCGTCACGATCTCGACGCCTTTGGGCAGCGACGGCTTCAACTCCTCGAGCCGGGCCTTCACACGATTGATGACGTTCAGCGCGTTCTCTCCGGAGCGCATCACGACGATGCCACCCACCACGTCACCCTGGCCATCCAGGTCGGCGATACCGCGACGAAGCTCGGGACCGAGCGTCACCTTGGCGACGTCCTTGACCAACACCGGGGTCCCACCTTCGGCCCGGAGCACGAGGCGCTCGATGTCGTCGATCTTCTTGACGTAGCCTCGACCGCGGACCATGTACTCGCGACCGCTGATTTCGACCAGGCGCCCCCCTACGTCGTTGTTGCCGCTTCTGACCGCCGCCACCACCGACTCGAGCGGCAGCTTGTAGGCGGCGAGCGCGTTGGGGTCGACCGTCACTTGGTACTGGCGCACCTGCCCGCCGACCGTGGCGACCTCGGAGACACCCGGCACGCTCTGAACGGCATAACGCAGGTACCAGTCCTGGTACGAGCGGAGCTCGTCCAGTGAGTGCTGGCCGGTCTTGTCTACGAGTGCGTACTGAAAGACCCAACCGACACTGGTCGCGTCCGGGCCCAGCTCGGTCCTCACGTCGCGCGGGAGCTGCGGCGTGATCTTGGAAAGGTATTCGAGCACGCGCGAGCGCGCCCAGTACATGTCCGTGCCGTCCTCGAAGATCACGTACACGTAGCTGAAGCCGAAATCGGAGAAGCCCCGAATGGCCTTGACCTTCGGAGCGCCCAGAAGCGACGTGATGATCGGGTAGGTGACCTGATCTTCGATGATGTCGGGGCTGCGGTCCCAGCGCGAGTAGACGATGACCTGCGTATCGGACAGATCGGGCAACGCATCGAGCGGGATGCTGCGCATCGACCACACCGAGCCGACGAGCGCCACCAGCACGGCGGCCACGACCAGGTACTTGTTCTCCGCAGAGAAACGGATGATGGCTTTGATCATGGCCCGAGGCGTTCCCGCGTCATTCGGCCTTGCGTTCGCTGGGCGTGAGGAACATGCCGCACTTGGGACAGCGCGACGGCTTCGTGTCCGTGACCTCGGGGTGCATCGGACACGAGTACAGCGGTGTCGGGGCCACTCTGGGCTTCGCGCTGGCGGGCGCGCGCTGGGCAGTGGCCGCCGCCGCCGGCACCGCGACGGAGGGGGCGGCGCTCGGCATGGGAGCCGCCGACGCGGCCGGAGCCGGGGCGGACAGCGCGGCGAGCGAGGCTCGGAGCCGTGACTCGGAGTCGACCAGGAAGTTCGCGCGCACCACCACCTTCTCGCCCTCGGAGAGACCGGAGACGACCTCGACGCCGGTGCCGTCCGAATCGCCGAGAGAAACCTGCCGTGGCGCGAACTTGCCGTCTTGCAGAGCGACGAACACGACCTTCTGGCTGCCCGAGTCGATCACCGCGTCTTCGGGGATCCGCAGGCCTTCCCGCTCGGCGTTCTCGAGCACCACCTCGCCGAACATCGCCGGCTTGAGCTCCCCATTCGCGTTGGCGAACTCCAGCCGTAGCTTCACGGTGCGCGTGACCGGATCGAGCACCGGATCCAAGAAGACGGCGCTGCCCTCGAAAACGCGATTCGGGTACGCCTTCAGCGTCAGCTTGGCGCGCATGCCGAGCTTGACGCGGTGCAGATCGCTCTCGTAGATGTCCGCGAGGACCCACACCTTCGACAGATCCGCGATCTCGTAAGGCATGGCTCCTTCGTCGAGCTTCATGCCTTCGACGACGTCCTTCTTGATCACGACGCCCGCGATCGGAGAGTGAAACGTGAGCGACTTCAGGGGCTGCCCGTTCTGCTCGAGCCGCCTGATCGCCGACTTCGGGACGTCCCAGAGCTCCAGCTTTCGCCGTGAAGCCGCCACCAATCCGCTGCTGTCGACGGAGAATCCCGACGACGAGCTGAGCGATTTCTGGGTGGACAGGGCGATGCGATACTCCTCCTGCGCAGCCAGGAGCTCGGGGCTGTATCCAGAGAAGAGGGCGGCGCCTTTGCGCACGGGCTTGCCGACGAAGTCGACGAAGACCCTCTCGACGTAAACCGGAACCTTGATGTTGACGTGGCGCACCCGCGTTTCGTCGGTCGCGACGCGGCCGACCGTGCGAAAGGTGCCGCTCACCTTGCCGCGCGTGACGGCCACGGTCTTCAGCCCGATCAGCTGCTGCCTCGATGGGTCGATGTCGACCGTTGCGAGCCCGTCGACCGACGACGCGCCCGCAACGTCGTCGTCCGCATACACGGGAATGAAGTCCATCCCCATCTCGTCCTTGCGCGGGACGGGCGAGGTCTGCTTCGGATCCATCGGGGAGCGGTAGAGTTTGATCTTCCGCTCCGCCGGCGCGCCCGCGGAGCCCATCTTCACGAGCTTCATGCCGCAGATCGGGCAGTCACCGGGATGGTCCTGCACGATGGTCGGATGCATCGGGCACTGGTACTGCGCCTTGCTCGAGTCTGCCGCGGCGCCAGAGCCGTGGGTCCGGTGCGAGACGAAGTAGCCCGCGGCACCCGCCATGGCAGCCGAGACCAGCGCAACGAGCATCAGCGTGAGCCAGCCGAAGGTTCGCGCCGGGCGCTTGACGGCTGGAGCGACTGGAGGGGCAGCTGGAGCCTCAGGCGGCACAGCCTCGGGCGGTGCAGCCTCGGGCAGCATAGCCTCGGGCGGAGCGGACGGCTCCATCGGTGCGCTTCGTTCCGGCTCGACGGTTGGCGGTGTAGAGGGGGGCGGCGTGCTCATCGAACCCCCGACATGGTCTCGACGAACGGAACGCGACCGAGCGTGCGCTCCAGCCTCGCGCGCCGCTTGCCCAGGTCCGCGACCGCGGCGTGGAGCGACAACTCGGCATCGCGCAGGTTTCGCTCGCCGTCCACGACCGCCAGGAAGCTCGTCCGCCCGGGCGCGAAGTCGACCCGCGCTGCAGTCACCTGCGCCTTGGCGACCGGAAGCACTCGCCCCTCCAAGATCCTCACGACCCGGATGGTCTCGACCAGGCGCTGGCGTGCCACGCTCACGTCGGCGCGGACGCGGTCCATCAGCCTCGCGCTATCCGCGCGCACCTCCGCCACGCGCGCGTCCGCCTCGTCGAGCGCTCCACCACGCCGCCCGCGCTGCAGCGGGATTGGCGCCGAGATCCCCAGCATCAACCGACTGTCGGGCATGACCATCGTGTTGTACGAGGCCATCAGCGTGAAGTCCGGGTAGTACTCCCGCTCTGCGTAGCGCGAGAAGGATTCGGCGGAGCGCTCTCGTGCGCGCAGCGCGCGGAGCTCTGGGCTCGCGGCGAGCGCGATACGGATGAGCTCCGCCTCCGAGGGAGGCGTGTCCAGACTCAGCGCTGAAGATCTCGGCGGCGGCGGCAAGGGCTCGTTCGGATGGCGATGCAACAGCCCGTTCATGCTTGCGACGATGGCTCCGCGATCCGAGCTCAGCATCGCGTCTTGCTCGACGAGTCGCGACAGCTCGACCTCGGCCTGCAGCGGATCCTGGAGCGACGCCCGGCCCACCGAGAGTTGGACCTCGGCGTTGCTCTTGAGCTCCTTCAATAGATGCTGATGGTGCTCGTTCACCTCCAGCGAGCGGTAGACCAGGTAGTAGTCGTCGAAGAGCAGCGAAGCCTCGAGCGCCAGCTCGAGCTCGGTCGTGCGTACGTCGTGTCCGGCCGCATCGCTCTCACGCTCGGCGCTCTCGCCGAGGCTGGCGCGCTTGCCGGGCCAAGGGAATCGCTGACTCACCTGAACTGTCTGCCCGAACGTCCCGCTGCCGATGGTCAAAGGAGCGAAGCCGTAGGCCAACTCCGGATCGTCGAGGGCCGAGACCTGCGCTCGGCGTGCCCGCGCTGCGCGGAGCGCGTGACGGCGGGCCTCGACCTCCGGATTGCGGGCAATCACCGCTCGAATCAGCGCCGTGCGCGAGAGCACGCCGGAACCCTCGGGTCGCGGTGCCGCGACCGCCTCGCCGTCGCTGGGTACCGCCGCCCCGCTCGCGCTCGACGCGGGCGAGCCCGGGTCGGTCAAGAGTGCCGTATGCGCCGGCGGTGCCTCAGCCAGCTCACGGGCCGACAGCTGCCCGCTCCCGCTGTCCGCGGGCGATCGGCTCGGAACGCACGCCAAGAGGAGCGTGGCAACCCCAATCGATGCTGCCCGCAAACTGAAACGCATGTTGACTGGGGGGCGCTACTGCAAGTCGCAGGCCACCCCGCTCAGTCACTCACACGCCAGCGTTCAAGGCTTTCCCGACATCTCGTTCGAGTACGGCGAGTAGTCCGCTGCCTTCTTGCACCTCAGCCGGTACGTGTACGTCTTGGTCGTGTCGGTCGCGGTGCCGTCCATCTTGTTGTCCACGCTGCCCGGCGCGCTGAAGACTGGCGCGTAGGCTTCGGTGTCGGTCTTGCGCTCTGCATCGGTACTGTCGCAATCGTGCTGGTGGTTCGTCCAGGTGAGGTGCAGCGCGCCGGTCATCGGAACCACCTGCGTGAGCTGCGGGGCTTCGAGCGCGGTGGCCTTGGCGGCCGCCGCGTCGTCCTCCGAGCTGCACGCGAGGGGCAAAAGCAGGCAAGCGATGGGCAAGAGATGAGCTTTCATGTTTCGCCCTGCCACACCTATCACCACCGTCCGGCGCAGTCTGTGACCATTGGGCTCACGATCCGACGTGGTGTGACGGCGCCGGTCACATTCGTTGGCGTCGTCTCACCAGCGCGACCTGCTTCTCTCCATGCGCGGGCCCTCGGCACGATGCTTGCGTAGGCGCCAGCCCTTCACGTGGCGTACATCCACCACCTCGTCGTCCACTTCGCAATCTCGCTCGCGGTCATCGCCGCGCCCTGCTGGCTGATCGCATGGCGCAGGCAGGGAGACTGGCTTCCAGCAGCGCGCGGCCTCGCGCTCGCTGCAGCGGCGGCCAGCGTCATCGCGGCGGCCAGCGGCCTGCTGTCGGCGTCACATGTGATCGAAATGGGCGGAGACCCCGAGCGGATCGCCATCCATCGCAACCTCGCGCTCGGAGGCGCGGCCGTCATGCTGGTCACCGCCGTGCTGAGCTTCCTCGACTCACGACGTGACGCGAAGCGCTGGTCGACCGTCGTGGCGTCGGTGCTCGCGGCCACAGGCCTGAGCGTGGCTGCTCACTTCGGCGCCGACATGCTGCATCCGGGGCTGGCTCCATGGTCGCGCGAGCCCCACCACCACGGGCCTTCGACCCAGGCCACACAGCACGCGCATCCGGACGAAGGACCCGCGGTGGGGTCCGCTGCGGCTCGAGCCCCAGCAGCGCCCACGGCTTCGGCGCCCGCCGCCATCAGCGCAGCCGCGCCTGCGGCTTCGGGCTCCTCCCCTCCTGCCGTCCCACCTCATGACCACTCGCAGCACCGGCACTGAGGTCGCGTCAGATTGGGTCGATGCGTCGCACCTCGCCGCTGAGCATGTCCACGAAGTACACCTTTTTGTCTGGGCCAACGGTGACCCCAGCAAGCGTCCTCGGAGGGAGGCCCGTTTCCAGCGTCCGCACGAGCTTACCCGTGAGATCGAAAGCGTGGATCCGACTGCTTGCGTTGTCGGTAACGAAAAGCAAGTCGGCGAACCACTCGATTCCGCTGGGCGCTTCGAGCGTTCCAGGTGGAACGACGTCCACCAGGCCGACCAACTCCACGTAGTCGTGGGCCTGGACGGGATCGAATACCTCGAACTGGTCACTCGCCACGATACCAGCCGCGGTGTCGAGGCTGACCACGCGATGATTCCCGGTATCCGCGATGTACAGAGTCTTGCGTGCCGAATCGAACGTCAGGTGACTCGGGACTTCCGGCATGCGCGCCACCTGACCCAGCACGTATCGGTAGATTTCCCCGTCGGAGTGGTCCGCGCCACCGGGTTCGTGCGGGCTCTTGAAGTCGTATTTGTCGATCGCCCCAGCGTCGCCGTTGAACGCCCAGTAGACAGCGTCACTCTGGTGGGCGACTCCCATACCGAATGGCGTCGCGTGCAGCATGTCGAGATGCGAGCCATTCTGACCTGGCTCCTGAATGGCGAAAATCGTGGGGTCCGAGGACCACCACGTCACCCCCATGTACGGGGTCGGGTCGTCCTCGAGGTTTGCGCTGCGCGCTTCGCCGCACGTCGCGAACGTATCGTCGACACCGAACGCAATCGCGGTCGGGCGCCGCATGAAATGCCAGGCGTTCGGATCTTGCTTCCACTTCGCGGTGGGAGCCGCGCCGGTCGCCCCGCTCACAATCGCGACGCTCCCCTCGTTCGAGGCGCAGCCCGTCTTGTCCGTGCTCGTGCACGGCTCGCCTTCGTAGCGTTCGCGAAGCAGCACCCAGAGCTCGTCGCGAGTCGGATGAAACGCCAGGTCGGTAGCGCTCCGCGCCCCTTGGGGTTGGTACACGGTCGTGAGCTTCACCGACGACGGCGAGCCATCGCCCTCGCCCAGCTGCCAGCCCGGCGCGGCCGCGCTTCCACCAGCACCAGCGGCGCCGCTCGCACCTCCAGTTCCCGACCCAGCCGCGCCGCCCGCGCCCTGGTTCTTGCTCGACTCGCTCGAGCAAGCGCTCGTGAAGACGAAGAGGGCCGCGAGCGCGCTCGGTCCGATCCAGCCGTGCATGAACGCGCCGTAGCATGAGCGACGCGGTGTCGCCAAGACCGCTCGCGCTCGGGTTTCGGCCGAGTCGCTCTGGGTGTGTGACCGAAGGAATCACAGCACGCTGGGGGTCGCCGCCCGCACTGCGGCATGCGCTGGACACGGGATCTACGAAGCAGGCCTCCGGCGTGATCTGGCGTAGCGCCTCCGGCAACGGAGAGCATTGCTCCGTCGTCGGGTATGGCTCGTGCTTCCGATCCGAAAGCGATGTCTTCCCTCCGCATCGCGTTGGTCCTGTCTGGAGGCGCGGCCCGCGGCTTGGCACACATCGGCGTGCTGGAAGCGCTGGAGCACGAAGGTATCGCGCCGTGTTGTCTGGTCGGGAGCAGCATGGGCGGCCTCATCGGTGCGCTCAGCGCCGCGGGGCGTACGCCCGGCGAGATCGCCAGCATCGCCCGCCACTTTCGCTTCCCCTGGTGGTTCGTGCCCGGCGCGATCGTGTCGTGGGATTCGATCTTCCCTTCTGCGGCGGAGGCGCTCGAAGGTCTGGAGTTCGACGCTTTGCCGCGGCAGCTCCTGCTCGCAGCCGTCGACGTCGAGCAGGGATGCCAGGTGGTCCTGAGCGCCGGCGCGGTGCTCCCGGCCACGCGCGCCACGTGTGCCGTGCCCGGCGTGCTCGCTCCGGTCCGCCTCGGCGGCCGTTGGCTCATCGACGGCGGCGTCATGAACATGCTGCCAGTGGACGTCGCGTCGCTGGCGGCGGCGGACCTCGTGATCGGGGTCCGCGCGCGCTCGAACACCGCTCGGAGGATGCCCGCGCTCGACTGGCGTCTGACCTCGTGGCTGGCCCGCCTGGGCCGTGTGCTGCCGAATCCGGCGACCGCCAAGGTGTCGTTCGAGATCCTCGTTCGCGCGGCCGAGATAGCTCTCGACCAGTCGGCGACGCTCGCGGCGTCGATGGTCTGGCCGGATCTGATGATCGACGTCGACGTCGGGAACGTCGGGGTGCGGGACTTCGACCGGCTGGACGAAGCGGTGCGCGCTGGTCGCGTGGCGGCGGAGCGCGCGCTGCCCAAGCTCGAGCGCCTGCTCGCGACCACCGAAGCGACCGTGCCGGGCGCGTGGGCTTCGGCCGCGCTCGAGCTCGACCCGGTGTGCGGGATGGTCACGCATCCAGCGCGGGCGCGCGCCAGTTCGTCGCACCTCGCCAGGACGTACTATTTCTGCTCGACGACCTGCCGCGAGGCCTTCGAGCGCGATCCAGCGGGATACCTGGCGGCGCCCAGCGCGGAATGCGCTGACCGAAACTCGTGACCAGGCGGCCAACGATTTCGAGTGGTGTGTGACGCCAGTCGCGTTCGCCAGCGTGGTCCGCCCGACATGAGGCCCCGCTTTCCGCTGCACGCTGCTCCCGGTGGCCACGACAACCACTGAGCGAGCGTGACCGTCATGGTCACGGACTGCCGGCACGGCTGTTGCTAGCTTCGAGCACATGAAACAGCGACTCTCGAGTATGGCGCTGGCAATCGTCCTCACGGTGTTTCCGGCGGCTTGTGAGAAAAAGTCGAGCACTTTGCCCCCGCAGCATGATGGACACGCGAGCAGCGCGACGCCTGCGGCGTCACCGGTCGCCACGGTGTACGCGTGCCCGATGCATCCCGAGGTGATGGACACGAAGGCCTCCGCCTGTCCCAAGTGCGGGATGACGCTGGTCGCCGTGCAGCCCGACGGGGGCGCGACGAAATGAGATCGTCGCTGGCCGGAGCGGCGCTAATCCTGATGGCGCTCACTTTGCTGGGCTGCGGCGAGGAGACTCCCGAGGGAGCTTCGCCCGATCCATGGGAAGCGGTCGAGTTGCCGCGCGCGAAGGATCTCGACCCGTCGCCGGGTGTGTTCGAGCTCGAGCTGGAGGCTGGGGTGGGCAAGGCCAGATACGTGGCTGCGGGAACAACGCCCGTATGGACCTACAACGGGACGTCCCCGGGGCCGCTGATCGAGCTCGCAGTTGGGGATCGCCTCAAGGCTCACTTCAGCAACGCGCTGCCGGAGGAGACGACCGTTCACTGGCACGGGCTGCGCATTCCGGCGGCCATGGATGGCACCATGGCCATGCAGAACCCGACGCAGCCGGGCGGGACGTTCGAGTACGAGTTCGTGGTCAAGGACGCCGGGTTGTTTTGGTTCCACCCGCACGTTCGGTCCGACGAGCAGGTCGAGAAAGGGCTCTACGCGCCGATCGTGGTGCGAGGGCCGAACGAGCCCAGCGCGGACCGCGAAGTCGTCTGGATGCTGGACGACGTCGCGCTCGAAGCCGACGGCTCGCGGCCGGAGTACCTCGACGACGAGTCGAAGATGCTCGGTCGCCACGGTGACACGCTGCTAGTGAACGGCGTCGTCTCGCCCACGGTGGAGGTGCAAGCCGGAGAGCTCCTGCGCATGCGCCTGGTCAACGCTGCCAACGGGCGCTTCTTCAATCTGGCCATGTCAGGGCAGACCTTCCGCGTGATCGGAAGCGACGGCGGCTTCGTGCCAAAACCCTACGACACGGACCGCGTGTTGATCGCCCCGGGCGAGCGCTACGACGTCATGCTCGTCGTCTCGGCCGAGCCAGGCGAGAAGCTCGAGCTGACCAACGAGCCCTACGAGCGCGGACACGGCACGGCTGAGGACCCGCCGATGCGGGTCGCGACTCTGCGCATCTCCAAGCAGCCGGCCCTCGAGGGGCGCGTGTTGCCGGCGGCGTTCCCGGACATCGAGAAGCTACCCGCGCAGGCGGTCGATTTCCCGATCGTGCTGAATGAAGCGATGGTCGGCGCCGACATGGCGTTCACCGTGAACGGCAAGGCGTTTCCCGACGTCGCGACGTTGAGTGTTCCGAACGGCTCGCTTCGCGTTCTCGGCGTGTCCAACGAGAGCGAGATGGACCACCCGTTCCACTTGCACGGGTTCTTTTTCCAGGTGCTCGCAAAGAACGGCATGCCGATGGGCGCCGATACCCTAGCCAACAAGGACACCATCATCGTTCCTGCGAAGGGATCGCTCGACTTGATCGCCCGTTTCGACGAGCCCGGAATGTGGATGTATCACTGCCACATCCTCGAGCATGCCGAAGGGGGCATGGCTGGCTTGATCCAGGTGGAGTGAGCGGCGGGCTCACCACGCGGACCCGATCGGGTGCGGGATCTCCGACAGGTTGTAGCCGATACGGAGCCATTCGGAGACGCGGGGCGAAGCGAGCCTGCGGTAGGGCTGACCCCACGAGAGCTCGATGCTGCCAGGGATCAGCGCGCGGAACGTGGTCCATTCCGGGCCGAACACCGCGGGCAGGCTGCGCTCGACGAGCCAGACGCCGAGGCCCGCGCCCGCAACGGCAGCGACCGCCAGGTTCAGCTCCTCTGCGCTCCGGGCCGGCCAACGACGTCGGAGCGACTCCGGGGACACATGCCCAGCGGCGTTCGGATGCTCGAATCCCGCGCGCCCGCGCAGCGCTTCGGCGTAAAAGTAGCGGTGGTCCGCGGGTCCGGCGCGCGCCACTGGGCTCAGCACGCTAGCCTCGGTCGCCGTCGCGCGGTCCATGCCGAGGCCGGTGTCGAGGTCGCGCCACGCGGCGGCCCATGCCGAATCGAAGGAAGTGCCGGCCGCGCTGGCGCTGGTCAAGGCACCCCGCTCGTCCAGCGCGAGCAGCCAGACCACGGGCAGGGCGACGTCCTGCGTCGCGCAGAACGCGCGCGTGATGATCCCGCGCCGAAGATAGGCTGCGTCGCAGCGCTGATCGATGACGGCGACGGGAAGACGCAGGTACCACGCGGCGAGCACCGCGTCCCGCTCGACGGTCTCGAGCACCGCGCGCAGCGCAGCCAGGTCGGCAGAGCGATCGGTGGCATATCCGCTCGAAGTAGTCTCGGTCAGGTGCGCACCGGTCGACGGGCGCCCGACCAGCGAAGTCGGCACGAGCCTGCGCTCACCGGTAAGGGGGTTCCGAGCCCAGGACCAGTCGAGCGGCGTGTCATCTCGATACGCCGCCATTCGGAAACCAGGGGTCTCTTGCTCCTGGGGTCGGTACAGGAGCGAGACGATGTCCTCGCCGGCGAGTCGGGGCTCGCTCAGGTCGCTGGCTGCGACGTGCACGACGTCGGGCGGCGTGTGGAGCGCACAGAACCTCTTCACGCCTTCCGCGAGCGCGCGGTTGCGCGCGGCTGGTCCGCAAGCGAGCGCCGTGCCGACGCCGCCGGACCGATCCGGCCATGGCGAGCGAGAGCCCCGGAAAGCCACCTCCGCGCGGCCGCTCGCGCGGGTGTTGCTGAGGGCCACCAGGGGCGCGAAGCGCTCGCTGCGGGCGCGGTTCCAGCTGATCCGCCCCGGCAGCGCGCGCAGCGTCGGGACGAAACGCCGGCACCCGCAGCTCGGATGCGCGACGTACCTCGCGCGCCGCGCGTAGAGCGAGCGGGTGTCGATGATCATCGCGTGACCCGGCCTCGGCAGCAGCGCTCCGGGAGAGAGCAAGCCGTGCATGATGGCGCGAGCAAGTCCGTGGGCGGGCGCGGCGTCACCGGCGACTTCAGGCCAACCCTCCGCGTAGGCTGCACCCGACAGCGCCGCGGCGCGCGCGACCTCGGCATCGAACAAGAGAGCGCACTCGACGCAGGGCCCGTCCCCGCCATCGTCATGAACGACGGTCACCGAGCCCTGGGACACCCAGGCCAGGAGCGTCATGGCGCGCGCCTCGCGTGCTGCGTTCGTCCACTCGCCGATTCTCACGTCCCCCGAATCGGCGATCACGGCGAGCGTCTTCCCAGGACGGAGCGAGCTCGCGAGCGGAAGGGGTCCCGCACCCGGTAAGAGATCCGCCACGCATGCGCTGGGAGAGCAGCCAAGGGCGCCCAACCGCTCCAGCTCGGCGACCGCGCGACGAGCGCCGCGCCCCATGTGGTCGAGGGCACGCTGCTCGCCGCCGGCGGCCGCCCATTCGAGGAACCTCCGCTCCAGAGCTCGCGAACCGAGGTCGACGTGCACGGCGCGCCGGCCAATCACGCTGAGACCCTCGGGCGTCGCCTGCAACACGGCCCCCGGGACCAGGCCCCAGCGCTTGGGAAGCTCATCCAGCTCGGTGGTCATTGTGACATCTGGGGATGTCGCAAAAATTGTGCCGGCAGGAAACCCAAGCTAGATGCGCTCGCGACTGTCCACGGGGTGATCGCTCCGGTCACACGTGACCGTGATCGGCAGTCATGGGGGCGAGGTGGGAGCCGAAGACGCGGCAAGCGGCTCGTGCTCGTGATGATGGCCGACCGGCCCGGTCTCCAAGTGTAGGGTCAAGTGAGCTCGCTGCACCTTACCCGAACGCTCGACGACTACCGTCGCGTCTCGGTGTGACACCGCGACCGGCGGTCCCTTGCCCTTCAGGTGGTCGCCTGATGGAGCGAGCACTACCGCGGGGTAACCGGGAACGTCGAGCGTGAGCCGCGCCTTGACTCCGTCGGGGCTCAGCAACTTGCCGTGCTCGTCGATCAGCCACACTTGAAAGGACCCCGCCGCGATGGCCGACACTCGGATCTTCCCCGTCCCGAGTTCGACAGTCACCCCTTGGTGCGGCGCCTCGGCGCTGGCATCGGCGGGTTGGGCGCTGGCAGGCGCGGGGATCGGAGGCGGCGAAACGAGCGCCGCACCGGATGGAGCACTCGAGGACGACGCGGGCGACGCGGGCGACGCGCTCGACTCGTTGGCCCGCTTGCCGCAGCCCAGCGTCGAGAGCGCGACGGCGACGATCAGGGCGCTTCGCGGACGAAACCCGAATGCAGTCGACGAGCTCACCACTTCGCTCCCTGGTTTTGGCCTCCCCACGCCGAGACCGTCGCCAGATGTTACTCGGCGCCCGGCGATCCGTCTGTGACGGGAGCGATCACACCGCTACGTTTGGCACTTCCCCCGCTTCGGCGGAAACTTCGACGGGGAAGAAGAACCCGTGGACCAGATTGGCTTCGGCGCGCTCGTGCGCATCTACTCTTTCGAGCAGCCGCGCCAAGCCATCGACTAGCTCATCTCGCCGATGGGTGCTCTGCGCGACCCGCTGGAGCTCGCCGATGACCTCCACGATCTCCCAATGTTCTTCTTCGAGCCGCTGGAGCCGCTCTTTCAGCCAAGGTGCCTCCCTTCGAAACGTCCCGAAGTAGTCGTCGGCTTCCTCGCCGGCAAAGTGGTCGACCATCAACCGACATAGGTGCCCGAGCAGGTGCTGTGGGTCGAGCTCCGGCGCAACTTCGGCCTGCCCCAGCAGGATGCAATAGCTCTGCAGTCGGTCGAGGGTCTCTCGGAGGTTTCGGTGCTCCTCGAGGAAGGCGGTGGCTCGTCCGAACAAGCTCGGCAACAGCGCTGGCTCTGGCATGGCGTCGCGTGGTGCAATCACCGCGCCAGTTGCATCAGCGCGGAGCGCGCGGCTCGGGTGGTCGATTGCACCCCTCGCCGATCGTGACCACGACGGTCACCACGGCACCGGCGATCACGCTGCCGGTGTCAGTCAGGCGCGGCTTCAAGGGAACCTCGCATTGAAGCCTGCAACGGCGAAGCCAGCCCAGCGATGGTCGATGTACAGCGCGTCTCGGAAGTCGGTGTAGCTAGCGTCGAATTCCAGGGTAACGCTCAGGCTCCGGGGGTCCCGAGAGCCCATGTAGAACGCGAGACCGGGGCCAGCTGTCAGCGTCCAGAGGGGGGAGAGCTCGCGATCCCCGCTGCGATGCTCGGGCACGACCGCTTGGCCCGCCGCGACCGTGCCCACGTAGGCGCGGCGCCAGAAGGACGCCGCCGACTGGTCGTGGAACCTGACGTGCGGCCAGGCCGACCAGCGGCGCGAGAGCTCGAACACCCAGCTCGCCTCCGAGGTGCTGGCCAAGAGGCCCCAGCTGTCCACGTACGCGCGATCCCACAGGGTGAGCGTGGAGCGCGAAAATCGATGAGCCAGCCGCGCGGTCGCCGCCCAACGCATCCGCGTGTCCGGAACGCGCTCGGCGACTCGTCCCGGCAGCCGCAACCGGTTGACCTCGTCCACCGATGCGCCCACCGGCACACCGGGCGCGACGTTCGCGTCGAAGAGCGGGAGCCAGCGATAAGGCTTCTCTTGGCGTCCGGACTCGAACTGCGCCTCGAGTCCCGGAGTTAGCGTGGTGGCGGGGCCCACCACGACTTCTGCCCGTCCGACCAACCGGTGCCGATCGAGGCGCAGGGCGTAGACCGAGAACGGCGTTCCGGTCCGACCGGCGATGTCGTGCTCGTACGCGTATCCCAGGGACAAGACGACGTTCTTGCGCGCGAGATCGTAGCTCCCCGTGAGGCCCGCTTGGACCGAGACGAAGTCGGGCTCGATGGAGGTCGCGAGCGAGAGCGAGCCACCCACCGGACCAGCCTTCAAGCCCAGGCTCAGAGCTCCGGCGTGCCTGATCTCGGCCCAGCGCGGGCTGGCGGCGGACACGATGTCCACCGACGCCGCGGACACGATGTCCACCAGGTAGCTGCCGCTGGCACTCAGGCCCGCGCTCGGCTGCCGGGCGCTTGCCCTAACCGACGGCGTGACCACGAGCACGTTGTCAGTATCGTGGTAGCCGGCGACTTCTCCGCCCGCTTCCCAGCGCACTCCATCCTGGGAGGACGAAGCGCCGCTCCAGAACGCGAGGACAGGCAATAGCCGACGACAAGCTGACCGCAGCATGACAAGGCGAGATCTCAGCTTGGCGGCTCCCCACGTTCGGTCGGCACACCCTCATCTTACTGCGAGGTCGGATGGCGGGATGTGACGCCGGCGGTCACGCTTCTCATCCCGTGATCGCCCCAGTCACATGTGACCTCGACGTCACTGAAAGCTGAGCAGCTCCACGAGCTCGGGGTGGTCGATGAACGGGTTGCGTACGCCTTCCACGGTCTCGATCACGTCGTTGCGCTGGCGCTCGTGGTCGCTCGGCGGATCGTGGAGGTTCCACTTCTTCAGAACAGACTCGCTGGTCGCTGGATGGTCCGGATCGAAGATGCTCAGAGGCTTGACCTTGCAGCCCATCCCATAGCGAATGGAGAAGTAGAAGACGGCCCGGGCCGCGTCGCCCTTCTGGCCGTCGCGGGGCTCGAACACCTCGATGCCAAACGCGTCCTTCCCCTTGATGCTGTAGCAGCCGTCAGCGTTGCCGGGCATCGCGTCGGCGCAATTCGGGTCCCCCTGGAGCGTGCTGGGCCAATCGCGCACGACAACCTCGCCGAAAGCGAGGTTGCTCCTGGCGCTGTTGAAGTTGGCTTGCACCGGAAAGAGGTGGTGCAGATCGCTCTTCGCGGGGAGCGCGCTCGCTCCCTTGCTCTGCGGCCAGGTGTGCTCGATGTTCACCTCGGAGTGCGTCGGGTCGTGCCAGAACCCGTCGTAGACCCCGAGCACCTGACCGCCGTGGTTGTCCGTTTGCTGAAAGACGACCTGCCGAGCCGCCGTGTAGCTCGTGCTCTTGTAACCCTGGGTCACCAGCTCGCAGAGCGAGAGGACGAGCGCCTCGCCGGCAAGGCCTTCGACGCCGGCGTACTTGCCGGTGAAGGGCATGTTCTCGGCGAAGGCGTCCGGGACGTGCGTCTCGGCATCTGCGGCGCCAGCGTCGCTCGACGCGTCGCCGCCGTCCGCGCCGCCCGTCGGCGTGCCCGCGACGCCGGCTGCGCCCGCCGTCCCGCCGCTTCCAAGAGTGGCGCCGCTGCCACCTGCCGTCGTTCCGGCGGAGCCGGCAGCGGAGGTTCCACCGCTGTTCGTCGCCGGCGCTTCGCCCGCGCCCTCGCCGCAGCCGAACGCCAAGAGCAACGTCGAGATGTAGAATGGCGTCTTCATGAGCGGTGCGCCGCTCTGCCCGAACCGACCCTGCGCCGGCGGATTTGCATGCCGAGCAAGAACGCGGTCAGCGAGGCCCAGATCGCCCCGAGAGTCGAGCTCTGCCGGGCGCCGCTGTTGCACCCGCTCGTCGACTCCGAGCTTCCGGGGGCAGCGGCCGGAGGCTCGACGGGACCCGCGTCGGGCGGCCCAGCGTCCTGACCGCCCGTGCCGATCTGGAGGGCGCCGGCGCAGCGCCCGCCTTCGGTGATGTCCTCCACTTCGAGCTGGTAGATGGCAGCGCGTCCCTTGGCTTCGTCGTGGACCCAGAGGTGCTCGCCATCCCAGGCCACACCCGTCGCTTGATGCCCTGCACCACCTGGACCCGCGAACGACCGCAGCACCTCGCCGTTCACCGGATCGATGTGATAGACGAGGCCGTCCGTCGCCGCGTTGGTCAACCAGAGGCAAGCGCCGTCCCAGGTCATGCCGCAGCTACCGCTCGCCGGCGACGGAATGGAGCTCAGCACGGCACCCGATCCCGGGTCGAGCCGGTAGATGCGCTCATCCCAGGTGTCCACGTTCCAGATCGCGGCGCCGTCCCACGCGACTCCCATCGGGTACTGCAGCTGGCCCGGCGCTGCGAAGTAGCTGATGACCTGCTGCGAGATGGGGTCGACCTTGTAGATGCGGGGCGGCGGCGCACCCATGTTCGGCATCTCGGTCGCCGTGTGATCGCTGAGCCAGATCGAGGTGCCGTCCCAGGCCAGCTCGTCGGAGCGCACGCCTGCCACGTCGATGTTGCCGACGACGAGACCGGTAACCGGATCGACCTTGTCGATGCGCGTGGACTCGCAGTCCGTGGCCCAGAGATACGCTCCGTCCCACATCAGACCGTCGGGGCTCGCGAACGAAGAGGGAAAGCTCTTGAGCGCGTCCCCCGTCGCAGCCCGAGCACCGACAGACAGCAACAGAACGGCTACGGACGCGAGCAAGGCACGTGGCTGCATGAGATCTCCTTTGGGAACCGATGGCGCCGGGCCAGAAGCAACCTACGTGCCCGCGTCTCTCAACACCGGCGCGCAGCCCACGCGCGCAACGCACTCGGTCCCCGTCGTGAGCGCGGCGCGCAACTGGTGCGTGCCGACTCAGTGGTGCCCCTCGTGCCCGCCGCCAGATCTCTCCTCTTTCTGCGGCTTGTCTGGTCGCTCGGCCTTCTCGGATTTCTCGGACCTCTCGACCGGCTCCCGCGTGGCACCCTCCCTGGCCTCCCGCGGGTCCGTATCCTCCGGAGACTTAGCTGTCGATGCACCTCCACAGCCGGTCGATACCAGTGCCGCAAGCAAGACTTGGAGAACGAGCGGGCGGGTCATGTTTTTGTCCTTTCGCTGATGAAGATGGGAGCAGCCATTCGGAGCTTGGTGCGGTCGAGCGTCCGTCGTCTCGGGGATCCAGGCCGAGCGGAGGAGCGCGGTGAAACTCGACGGGCGCCCGCCGCGACGCCCCTGGAGCAACAGCCGTGCCGGCGTCGATCGAGCGGACCTTGCTCGGGACATTGAGCATGCAGGCGTGACCGCGTCCGTTACTCGCACTTTCGATCGTCACGCGCACGCGGGCCACGAGCACTCGCCCCGGGCGGAGGGGCCGTGACCGAAACGCACGCGGTTGAACCGCTTGCTTGCGGCGCTGGCCCTCGCCTCCCGTCTCTCAGCTTGCAAATCACGGCAGGTGCCTTGTCCACCGGATGTCCGTTCACAGGATCCGTCGCCGTGCGCGCTGAAGGCTCATCGCTGAGTCGCCGCTCGCACACTGGACACACTTTGGCGGGCGTCACCTGCTCCCAACGGGAACGATCGATCGTGCCCGCGGTGCGCACGGTGGACACGTTGTGCCATCTCTCGCGCGTGACGCTCGAAGGTGCGTGTAACGGACGCGATCACACGCAGCCGTCGTAGTTCGGCTCGGTTCGAGGGCACTGTGGTGGGCATGCATGTTGCTCGGCGGACGGCGCGGCCGACGTCCGCCTGCGGTCCGCTCTCGTCCTGTCCACCGGTCGGGATACGCCGAGCGGCGGACGTTGGACCGCATCAACCCTCACTCGAGGTCAAGGCGCCTGAATCGAGCCTCCGGAGGTCAATCATGAATCGTAGCGTGATCCAGTTGTTCTCGACGGCGACAATCCTGGCTGCCGGTGGTGTCGTGTCGTGCAGCGCGGACAATGGGGGCGGCGGTGGCGGCTCCGGATACGGCGGCGCCTCCTTTGGCGGGGGCGGCGGCGGAGCCGGCGGCACTGCCCCAGGCGGCAACGGCGGCATGGGCGGCGGCGGCATGGGCGGCGGCGGCATGGGCGGCGGCGGCATGGGCGGCGGCGGCATGGGCGGGAGCGGCGAGACCTGCAAGACGCCCACCAAGCTCCATCCGCCGAAGTCCGACGCGGGCACGAGCAACATCTACTGCCCTTTCAGCGGAGCAGACGGCGGTATGAACGACTACTGCGCGTCCGGCAGCGAGCACTGCTGCGAGCCAAAGGCGTACGGCTCCGTGTCCAAGTGCCAGCCGCTGAGCCAGCCCTGCGCAACCGGCGATACCGACTGGCAGTGCCAGGATCCTGTCGCCGACTGCCCGACAGGCCAGAAGTGCTGCGGCAGCGGTACGGTGGTGAAAAACACCGACCCGCTCTGCGCGAACTACGCCACGGGGTTCACGGGAACGAAGTGCGCGTCAAGCTGCGGTTCGGACGAGGTCGAGATCTGCACGGCGAACGCCCAGTGCGCTCCACCCAAGACATGCCTGCCCTTCGGAGCCAAGGGAGCGCAGGTCGGCGCCTGCTACTAGCCAGGCGGGCGCCGCCAGCTCGGCGCTCGCCGGCCGGCAGTCACGTGGATTCTGCTCTCGAGCGGAACCGGCGCACTGGGTCAGTTACCAAATAGCTGGCCCCAGTAGCCGCTGTACTTACCAATGCCGACGCGGCTAAAGTCGCCCAGCATGTTGGCATTGTGTCCGGGGGAGTTCTTCCAACCATCCATCACGCTCGCCGGGCTGCTGTAGCCGTTACCAAGGTTTTCGCCATTTGCGCTCGAGCCGCACAAGGATGCTCGCACCCAGGGACTGCCCACTGCGCTCTCAGGCGCGTCGTGTCCCCAGAAGCTGTGCACGGCCATGTGATGGACATGTCCTTCAATAGCGGCTTCGAGCTTGGCGTCGTATGCAAGCGCGCTCTTGCCATTCGCGAGTCGATGTTGGTTCAGCAAGTTGAAGACCTGATCGATCTCGGATTTCTCGGTCGAGCTCGGGACGCAGCAGACAGGGATGACACCGCCCGCCTCATTGCCAGTACCGTTCGGATTCGTGAGCGTCTCGTAATGGCTTCCGGTAGTTCCGCCGGTTCCCGTCGTGCCGCCGCCACCGCCCGGCGAACCGCCGCCGCCCGGCGAACCGCCGCCGCTGGGAGCACCACCACCCCCGTTCGGCACGCCTCCGCCACCGCTCGAGACACCGCCGCCACTCGGCGCTCCACCGCCGCCGCTCGGACCTCCTCCACCAGCGGGCTGACCGGCGGTTCCGCCCGAGCCTCCGGCTCCTCCTGATGCGCTCGACCCGCCCGTGCCGTAGATGGCCCCGCCGGTGCCGTCCTCGAAGCTGACGTCGTCATAGCCGAGCACGTCGGCGCACCCGACGATGGCGATGAACCCGAGTACGAAAACGAGAGCGGTCCCTGTCACAAAGGCAAACTCGGCCGTGACCGGCGCGGTCACAGGGTTCGTGAGCTCAGCCATCGAACGTCAGCCCCCACAGTTCGCGTTGGGATTCGCCTTGCGGCAGCCGCACCCGCCCGAAACGCTGCGGCACATCGCGGCGCCGCAGCACGCCGCGTGGTCGGACTCCGGATTGGCCTTCGCAGCCGCCGGTGCCCGCGGAATCGCGCTGGGCGGCGCGTTCGCGCTCGTCGCCTGGACGCCGGCCGGGGCGGCCGGCGATGGCAGCGGCTCTTCGCTTTCGCAAGCGACAATCAAGACCAGTGCGGTGGCGGACAGCAGCCCTGGACCGAGGACTCGCATACGCCGGGCCTAGCAAGACCCACGCCAAGTCGGTTGGTGTGCCGCTTGCGGCCGAAACTGGGTTTGCGCAGCACCCGGGTTCGCCGGCACCGCACGTCGCGCTCATTGGTCCAGGCTACGTGACCGGCCGCGCATCGGCGACAGACTCGGAACCCGGGTGCGAAGCGTCTTCGGGGAGCGCCGCGCTGGGTCGCCGCAAGCTGAAGCTCCTCCAAACGATGTAGACGGCCGGCACCACGAACAAGGTGAGCAGCGTCAGCGACACTAGGCCTCCCCACATCGGCGCGGCGATGCGCTTGGCCACGTCGGCGCCCACACCGTCGCTGATCAGGACGGGCAAGAGACCGAAGATGTTCGTCATCACGGTCATGAGCAGTGGACGGACGCGCTGCGTGCCGGCCTCGACGGCGGCATCGATCAACGTGGCCACGCTGGCAATTGCGCCGGAGGCGCGCCCCGCGGTCCACGCCTGCTCCAGGTACACGACCATCACGCTCGCGGTCTCAGCGGCGACGCCCAAGAGCGCTATCATGCCGACCCAGACCGCGATCGAGGTGTTGAACTTCACGGCGTACAGGAGCCAGATCGCCCCGACCGCCGCGAACGGAACCCCGAGCATCACTATCAAGGTCTGACCGAGCCCGCGGAAGCTCAGGTACAGAACCGAGAAGACGAGGAGAATGGTCAGCGGGAGGATCCAGGCCAATCGCTTCTGGATCCGCTCCAGGAGCTCGTACTGGCCCGTCCACTTGAGTGTGTAGCCCGCAGGCAGCTTCACATCGCGAGCGACGACGGTCTTTGCGGCTCGCACGTAGCCGCCGACGTCACGACCTTCGATATCCACGTAGACCCAGCCGGTGAGCGAGCCCATCTCGCTCTTGATCATCGGCGCACCCATCACGGTCTCGAGCCGGCCGAGCTGGCCAAGGGGAACGAACGCGGGCTGTGCATCGGAAGCGCCCGGGACAGTCGCGCCGCTCCCGGACGGCATCTGAGCGCCTGGCGACGCGGGCGCCGCGCCGGGCGGGAGCAATGCCTCGAGACTCCCGGCGCCGGACATGCCGGCTCCGGCCGAAGTGGTTCCCATCCCGCCCGGAGCCATCGCCGGGGCGCCCGGGGCGCTCGCCGATCCAGCGCTGGGCAGGCGTCGCGCGACCAAGCTCGGGATCGGCACCAGCACCTTCCTGAGCTCCTCCACGTTGTCGCGGAGCTCGCGCGGGTAGCGAACGTTGACCCGATAGCGTTCACGTCCCTCGTAGGTGGTGTCGACGTCCATCCCGCCAATGGAGCTCTCCACGACGTCGAGCACGTCGCGCACCGACAGGCCATAGCGGGCAATCGTCTCGCGATCGGGGGTGAAGTCGAGAAAAAACCCGCCGAGCTCACGCTCCGCGTAGACGCTCCGCGTGCCCGGAACACGGCCGAGAGCGCTCTCCAGTTGATCGTTGATCTTGCTGATCTGCTCGAGATCGGGACCGAAGACTTTGATGCCAATCGGCGTTCGGATGCCGGTCGAAAGCATGTCGATGCGCGCTTTGATCGGCATGGTCCACGCCCCCTGGAGACCCGGCAGCGCGACCTTCCGTTCGAGCTCGCTGACGATGTCCTCCGTGGTCATGCCTTTGCGCCACTGTTTGCGCGGTTTCAGGTGCACGATCGTCTCGAGCATCGAAAGTGGTGCCGGATCCAGCGAGGTCTCGGCGCGCCCCGCCTTGCCGAAGACCCGTTCGACCTCCGGCACCTGGCGGATCTGCGCGTCTTGCCACTCGAGCAGCCGCTTGGCCTCCTGGATCGGCATGCCTGGCACGCTGATCGGCATGTACAAGAGATCGCCCTCGTAGAGCGGCGGCATGAACTCCGATCCGAGTCGAGAGAACGGAACGTAGGTCGCGACGGCCAGCCCCGCCGCGCCGGCGATCACCAGCCAACGAAAGCGCAGGCAAACCCGCAAGAGCGGCCTGTAGGCCGCGATACACAGGCGATTGATCGGATTTTTCGCCTCGGGACGGATGCGTCCCTTCAGGAACGTGACCATCAGCGCGGGTACCAGCGTGATGGAGAACACCGCCGCGAACGCCATCGAGAACGTCTTGGCCAGGGCCAGCGGTCGGAACAACCTGCCCTCCTCCCCCTCCAGCGCGAAGACCGGCAAGAACGCGATGGTCAAGACCAAGAGCGCGCCGAACATCTGCCCGCCGAGCTCGCGCGCAGCGCCGAGCACGATGGACGCACGTGACTCTCCGCTGCCAGAGCGCTCCGCTTGTTCGATTCTCTTGTGCGCGTTCTCGACCAGCACGACCGCGGAGTCGACCATGTCGCCGAGCGCGAGGATGACGCCCGCCAGGGACATGATGTTGATGCTCACGCGTAACAGATAGAAAGCGCCGAACGACGCCACGGTGGCGACCGGCAACACGATCGCGCTGACCAGCGCAGAGCGCAGATGAAACAGGAACAGCCCGATCACCAGCACAACGACGCCGAGGATCAAGACCAGGTTCGAGCCGAGTGTCGTGACGGAGTCTCGGATCAAGACGCTGCGATCGTAGACCGGCACGACTTCCACACCCTCGGGCAGCGAGGGCTTTAGCTCGGCGAGCTTGGCCTTCACACCGTCGATCACGTTCAGCGCGTTCTCGCCCGAGCGCATCACGATGATCCCACCCACGACTTCGCCCTGCCCGTCGAGCTCGACCACGCCGCGGCGAATGTTGCCTCCCACGGAGACGGTGGCGACGTCGCCGATGCGGACCGGAGTGCCTTGACTGTCGGTCGACACCACCGCGAGCTCCAGATCGCGCTTGTCCTTCACGTAGCCGCGGCCGCGCACGGCGTACTCGTGCTGCGCGAGCTCGACCACGCGCCCCCCGACCTCGGCGTTCGCGCCGCGCACCGCGCCGGCGACCTGTCCGACGGACAAGCCGAAGCCCTTCATACGAACTGGGTCGATCTCGATCAGGTACTCCTTCTCGAAGCCACCGACGCTCGCAACCTCCGCGACACCGTCGACCCCTTGCAGCTTGTAGCGAAGGGTCCAGTCCTGGAGCGCGCGAAGCTCCTGCAGGTTGTGCTTGCCCGTCCTGTCGACCAGCGCGTACTGGTAAACCCAGCCGACACCCGTGGCGTCCGGTCCAATCTGAGGCGAAGCCCCCGCCGGCAGCTTCTCGCGCACCTTGGACAGGTACTCGACGACACGAGAGCGCGCCCAGTAGAGGTCAGTGCCGTCCTCGAAGATCACGTAGACGAACGACATCCCGAACATCGTGAACCCGCGCACGGTCTTGACCCGTGGCGCCCCGAGAAACGTGGTCGCAATGGGGTACGTGACCTGGTCTTCGATCAGCGTCGGATTTCGACCCATCCATTCGGTGGCGACGATCACTTGCGTGTCGGAGAGATCCGGCAGGGCATCGAGCGGTGTTTGCTGCGCCCCGAACACGCCTGCGAGCGTGAGCACTCCCGCGAGCACGTAGACGATGAAGCGGTTCTTGCCCGAGAACGAGATGATGCGCTGTACGAAGGTCTCGCGGCTCTCGGTCTTTGCGGGCTCCCGGGCCTCGTCAGTGCCCGGCATGAGCGCCCCCTGGGCTGCTCGTTGCGCGCAGGCGGCTCTCGGAATCGATCAAGAACTGCGCGTTGACCGCGACCTGGTCGTGCTCGGAGAGGCCACGCTCCACCCGGTAGAAGCCACCGACGACGGCACCGAGCACGATTTCGCGCGGCTCGATCCGGTCGCCCGTGACGACGAAGGCGAGCTTCCTCGTGCCGGCGTGGATCACCGCGTTTTCGGGCACCGCGAGCGAGCGTCCCATGGGCAGGTTCATCTCGACCGTGGCGAACGCGCCGGGCCTGAGCCGCCCGTCCTTGTTGTCGACCTCGAAACGCACCTTCAAAGTGCGCGTCCGTTCCTCGATGGTGGGCGGAATGAACGCCACCGTGGTTTTGCGCTCCTCCGACGAGCCGCCGATCGTGAGCTTCGCCTCCTCACCAATGCGAACGAAGGGAACGTCCGTATCGTAGATGTCGGCGAGCACCCAGAGCTTCTCGACGTCAGAGATCACGTAGAGCTCGACGGAAGGCTCGATGAACATTCCGGCGAGTGACTGCTTGGCCAGGATCACTCCCGCGCGGGGCGCTGCCAGGGTGAAGGTTCGCCGCGCCTCGCGACTACGTTCCAGACGCACGAGCTCGGCCTTCGGCACGTCCCAGAGCTGAAGCCGGCGCCGGGCGGCGCCTAACAGTTGGCTCTGGGCCCTTCGCTCGGCATCTGCGAACGCCCCCGTGAGCGGGGCGCGAGGCGTGCTCTGCTCGAGCACGGACAGGAATTCGAGCTCTGCTGCGTAGACCTCTTGGCTGTAGATGCTGCAGAGCGGTGCTCCCCGGCGAACACGTTTGCCCACAAAATCTGCGCTCACGCTCTCAATCCAGCCGCGCACCTTGGAGTGCACGTGGGACGTGCGCGTCTCGTCGAGCACGACTGCTCCCACCGTGCGCACGGCTCGGGTGAAATCCCGCTGCTCGACGTGCGCGGTCTGAAGCCCCACGGCGCGTGCTTTGTCCGATGACAGCTTGAAGGCTGCATACCCCGCGGGTGGTCCAGCGCCTGCGTCCTGCCCGGCGTCGTGCCCCGCGTGCGCTTCCCCGGCAGGCGCCGCTCTCGGCGGCGGCTCGGCGGACGCTCCTGCGCGCTCGCCCGCATGAGGGGCCGCCTTGCACCCCCACGTAAGAAGCAGCGCGGAGATTGCAGCCAGGCAGCGCATTGCGTGTTTCATCGGACACTTGCTCCCACCCGTGCTCCCACGGCCCGCTCGAGCTCCGCCCAGGCCATGCTCTGCATCACCGTGGCTTCGGCACGAGCCAGCTCGACCGCCAGAAGTGATCGCCAAGCATCGAGCACACCGACGATAGCGAGGGTGCCTGCCGAGTAGCCCGCGATCGCAGACTGAAAGCTGTCCTCGGCACGCTTCTGTGCGACGTCGCGCAAGAACGCCAGCGTCTTGCCGGCGGTGCTGACCTTGCGGGAGGCGTCTGCGATCTCGAAACGGATCATAGCGCGCATGGCTTCCACGTCGCGGTCCACGCTCTGGCTTCGGAGATCCGCCGCGCCAGCCAGGCGGTTCTGCCTCCGCACGCCGAACACGGGCAGGGTCGCGCCGAGCATCATGCCCGCGCTGTCGGGTGCCCCCAGCACTTGGTTGTACCAGACCGAGGTCATGATGTCGGGATAGCGTTCGCGCCGAGCTAGTGAAGCCATTGCGTTCTCCTCGCGCTGCATCGCTCGCATCCGTTTGAGCTCGGGTCGCTGGGCGATCGCCAGGGCCTCGAGGTCGCGACGCGGGGGCAGCGCCGGCACATCGCCCTTCGAGGGCGCGGGATCGGCGATCGCATCCTCCGAGCTCCGGTTCCGGAGGGCGTTCATCATCGCCACGATGGCGCTTCGCTCGCCTTCGAGATCGATCAACGCCAGGTCCAGCGCGTTGCGCTCGACCTGGGCACGCGACACGTCATGATGCTCTCCGACACCGGCGCCGTAGCGAGCGATCGACGCGCGCTGCACGATGTCGAGCAGACCCGTGCTGGCCCGATTGATCCCGCGCCGCCGGGCGTTCAGCGCCAGCATCAGATAGGCGCGGCTCGCATCGAGGACGAGCTCGAGGCGCCGCGCTTCGGTGTCCGCTTGCGCCCGGTCCGCGCGCCGGGTGACCGCGTCGCGCATCAGGCCGAGCTTGCCCGGCCAGGGTACCATCTGGCTGACCTGATAGCGGATCATCGGCATTCCCCCTCCTTCGCGCTCGGGTACGTTGTCCAGCATCACGGCCCCGAACGGGTCGGGCCAGAGTCCGGCTGCGGACGCCTCTCGGACGACGGCCGCCCGGGTCAGGGCTCGGGCGCTGAGCGATGGGTTGTTGCGCACGACCTCCGCCACGAACGCGTCCATCGGCGAGGGCGCGGCGAAGGCCCGCCCAGCGCAGAGGAAGAGCGCCAGGAGGAAGCCGACGGCGAGGAGCATCGCTCGATGCATCGCAAGATCTGTCAGCATGTGGCATGCCAAGCGGCTGACTCTGTTGAAGAACGTGAGCTTGGCGCCCGACGTGATCGCGCACGTCACAGCGTCCGGGTGCAGGGTTTGCAGCAGCGAACACGTTTCTGCGCGCTCGGGGCATTTGCCAGCCCTGGATGATCGGCCTCGTTCCGCTGCTTTGGGCCACGGCAGCGTCGCCGACGTGATGAAGCACATCGCCGCGCCCGTGGTCGGCGGCGTTGGCCACGAGCGCGTTCCTGACGCTCGAGCTGATCCCGGTCGCGTACACCTACTGGCGCTACTCGCAGCTCAGCGCTCGGCGTCTCGTTGGCGGCCACAACGGCATGGTTCGTGCACTTTGCTCGGCGAAGCTGAATGAGCCGATACTTCTGGAGGTCGCCTGGATGTTCAATGAACTGAAGCTCCGGTCCCTTTTCGTTGCCGCAGCCATGGTCGCGAGCGCGAGCGCCTGCGGGGGGCAATCGCAGCCCAAGCCCGAGGCTCCCGAGCCCTTGCCCGCGGCGCCGGGACCGACCAGCGAGCCCACGCCACCCGAGGGCGCTGACGCCGGCGGCGCGGGGGAGCACACCATGCCTGACGGCACCAAGATGTCCGGCCAACACTGAACTCGGACGGCAACGGGCCTCGCGCTTCGCTCGTCATTCCGGCGTGTGGCGCACTGGCGTGTGAGGCGCTTCTGTCTCTGGCGAACCGCCAGGAAGCCTTGGTCGGCACCGCGCTACTGAGAAAGTGAGCTCGACATGAATCATGCAGACGGATGGATGAGTGGTTGGATGGGCGGATGGATGTGGTTTGGTCCGGTGATCGCGGTGTTGCTGGTAGTCCTCTTGGTTGTCGCGATCAGGAATCAAACCAAGACGTAGTCGTGCGTTCACGACTCACGACTCACGACTCACGACTCACGACTCACGACTCACCGAGCAAGCTGCGCTGCGGCTCGTGGCGTTCCAGGATCGACTGGAAAAACGCCCCTGATTCGGCTGAAGCGGAGGGCGCTCATGCGACGCATCAGTGACGCGCGGACGAGCCAGCCTCTTGCCCGATCGGCGGCTCGAGACCGAGCGCCGTCGACTCCCGGACCACGCGCCCCGCCAAGAGCTGCTCGTGCTCCGCGCGCGCGAGCCAGTAGTCGCGCAGGGCTTCGACGTAGGCTCTGCCGGTCTCGACCTGGTCCCGCTTCGCGGCGATGAGCTGGAAGACGCCCGCGTTCATCGCGTTGTACTGGAGCTGTGTCTCGGCGACGACGCGCTCCCGGAGAGGCAAGAGCACGGTCTCGTAGAAGCGAACACGCTCTCGCGCTACGGAGAGCGTGTTCGCTGTCGTGCGCGCGGCCGAGCGGATCTGGATGGCGGTCACGTCGTGGAGGCGTTCCTGGCGTCGCATCTCGGCGCGCGCCGCCGCGACCTCTCCCTGGCCCTGATAGAAGAGCGGGAGCTCGAGGCCGACGGCCGGACCGACCCCCCACCTGCCCTCGTTGATCTCCTTTTCGGCGGCGACGCCTGCACGCAACTCCGGCAGCAGCCCCTCGACGCGCGCCAGGTTCGCGCGCTTGGCAGCGGCCGTGAAACGTTGTCGCGCCAGCGCCAGATCGAGGCTGCGGGAGAGGGCCAGGCGCTCGGAGCTGGACAGATCGATTTCGCGAGCAGGCGGCCCGGGCAAGCGCTCCGGGGTGGTCCACTTCGTCTCGCTCCCCCAGACGCCCATCAGCGCGCCGAGCCGCTGGCGCTCCGTCGTGAGCGCGGTCTCGGCTTGGGCCAGCGCGAGCCTCGACTCTTGGTAGAGCGCCCGTTCGTTGGCCAGGTCGAGGTCCGTGGAGTTGCCCGCCTCGTGGATCCTCTCGGCCGCGTCGGCGGACGCCTTGGCCGCCTGGCTCACCGTTCGCCTCAGCTCGACGATCTGCTTGGCGGCGACGTAGCGAATGTGGGCGCGGCGCACGTCGAGCGCGAGATCCAGCGCGCCGCCGGCGACGGACAGGACGGCGGCGTCCAGCTCGGTGCGAGCAGCGCCCTGGCGCGCGGGTAGGAAGAAGAAGTCGGTGACGTCGAGGGTCACGGACAGGTCGACCTCGGGATCGCCGTCCGCGCCATGATAGAACAACGCCGCATCTGCGGAGGGATTCGGCAGCCGGAGCGCCCGCATCAGGCCCGCGCGCGCCGCGCCGAGATCCTCGAAGCTCGCCTGGATCGCGGGGTTGTTGAGCAACGCCACCTTGACCGCCGCGTCCGCCGTCAGCGGCGCGCCCAGCAAGCGCCGGACCTGGTCGGAGGTCGCGGTTCCATCGACGTGGCGCCAGCGCACATCGGCCCGCGCGCGCTCGGAAACCAGTCGGCGAACGTCGGAGTAGCCGGCGTCCTGTCCGACGCACGCCACGGTCGAGAGCACGAACACAGACATCGCAGCGAATCGGATCACGGCTTGCCTCCGTGTCCGGTGTGGTCGGGCGCGGGTTTCGGCTTCGCGCCGACTCCGCCTTCGCCGCCGGCCCGTGGCTTCTCGATCAGGCGCATGCCGCAGATCGGACACTTCCCCGGACCGGAGCGCTCGATCTCCGGATGCATCGAGCACGACCAGACTGCGCCCCCTGCGTCGGGCGGAGGGGCAACTCCGTGTCCGGCATGGCCTTCGTGTCCCGAGGCTGCTTCACCTTCGAACGGATCGAACCCTGCCGCCAGCGCTCGGCTCGTTTCCGCCGGCGAGGCGCCCGGCGCGTCGGGGTTAGCGGGATCGTTCTGCGAGACCTCGAGGGTCGTCGAGACGCACCCAACGAACGCGACGGCCGAGAGCGCTGTCGACAGCAATTTCATCGCTTCCCCCCGATGCCGTCGCGCTGGAGCTCGGCCGGCGTCGCACGCTCCGCGATAGTGCCCTTCGGGTGCGCGTACCAGCCTGGGTCGCCGTCGTAGCTGCTCAGGTTCTCGCGCACCTTGAGCAGCGTGAACATCCCGCCCATCGTGATGTAGTCGAAGGGGCCTCGCGCACCGACCATCGGGATGCTGTTCTTCGGGACCGGCATGCCCATCTCCGCCATGTCACCCATCCCGGCCTGTCCCATCGTCATGTAGCCGGGGAGGAGCCGCTGGACTCGCTTGCCAACCCTGCCCTCCTTCACGCCGATCATATTGGGCGCGCCGTGGCCCATCTGATTCATCACGTGGTGCGTCATGTGGCAATGGAAGGCCCAGTCGCCGGGGTTGTCCGCCACGAGCTCGATGTCACGCGTGCTGCCCACCGGTACCAGCACCGTGGTCTCGGGCCACTGAGCCGACAGGGGGATCGGGCCGCCGTCGGTCGCCGTGATCTTGAAGTAGTGGCCGTGCAGATGGATCGGATGGTGGTCCATCGCGCTCAAATTGCCGAAGCGGACCCGGACGCGGTCGCCCTTCTTGACCACGAGCGGCGCCGTACCCGGGAACGCCTTGGCGTTCATGGTGAGCATGTTGAAGTCCGTCATCTCGTTGGGATCGGGGCGCATCGTCCCCGGTGTGATCTTCCACTCGCTGAGCATGATCGCGAAGTCGCGATCGACCCGGTAAGCAGGGCTCGGCCGGCGCGGATGGACGACGATGAGCCCCATCATGCCCATCGCCATCTGCGTCATCTCGTCGTGGTGCGAGTGGTACATGAGCGTTCCGTGCTGGCGGAACGTCCACTCGTACTTGAACGTTTCGCCCTTCTTGATCACGCCCTGAGTGAGCCCACCCACGCCGTCCATGCCGTTCGGCAGGAAGACCCCGTGCGGATGAACCGAGGTCGGCGCGTCGAGCTTGTTCGTCACGTAGATGCGCACGCGATCGCCCTCGACGGCCTCGATCGTCGGCCCGTGGACGCGGCCGTTGTAGCCCCAGCAGTGCGCCTTGATGCCGGGCGCGAGCTCGTGCAGCACCTCTTCGGCGATCAGATGGTAAACCTTGACGCCGTCCACGACCTTCCACGGCAGCGCCGCGCCGTTCGGCGTGATCACCGGTGTGTAGTCCTTGCCGGGCATCCCGGGAGGCTCGGGCGCCGCGTCGAGCGGGCCGCCGCTGTAGGACTTCTCCCAGCCGCGTCCCGTCCCCGGCGCCTGCGCGGCAGCGGCGCGCTCGGCGCGAGAGAGAAGTGAGGCGCCGCCCGCGACGGCGCCGGCTACGAGGATGTCCCGTCGGCTGACCATGTCGACTCACGTAGCGAGGATGGCTCGGCATGTCCACGGTCGCGCGCGGGGCGACCCGTGACCAAAAAGGTCACGCCGCCAGCTCAAGGGACCTCGCCGTACCCGCACACCTCGGCCAGCGGCTTGCCGGTTCGCGTTGCCTTCTTGAGCTGCGAATAGCGCCAGTACGTGTAGATGACCGGGATGAGCTCGAGGGTCAAAAACGCGCTCGTGGCGAGACCTCCGACCATCGGCGCGGCGATGCGCTTCATCACGTCGGCGCCGCTGCCGGTGGCCCAGAGCAACGGCACTAGCCCGATCATCATCGTCGCAACGGTCATGAGCTTGGGGCGCACGCGCTGCACGGTGCCCTCGGTGTGCGCCTTGATGATGTCCTCGAGATTCCTGATCTGGCCCGCGCGTAGCCGGCGCTCGAAGGCGTGATCGATGTACACGATCATCACCACACCCGTCTGGGCAGCGAGGCCCACCAGCGCGATCACTCCGACCCAGACCGCGGTCGAGACCCGGTAGTCGAGCAGGTAGAGCGCCCAGACGCTACCGACCAGAGCGAACGGGATCGAGAGCATCACGATGAACACCTCGGTCAGGTTCTTGAACTGGAAGTAGAGCAGCAGCAGCACGATGATCAGAGCGAGCGGGATCAGGACCTGCATGCGCTCGCGCATCTGCTCCAGGAGCTCGTATTGCCCGGTCCACTTCAGGTACATGCCCTGGGACAAAGCGAGCTCGTTCCGCTCCTTGGCGGCATCCACCGCGCGTTTCGCGTCGTCCACGAAGCCGCCGATGTCACGCGAGGGGTCCACGTCGACGTAGACGTAGCCGACCAGCAACCCGGCTTCGTTGCGCAGCATCGGAGGGCCATGGTTGATGCGCACGTCCGCCACGTCGCCCAGCGGAAGGGTGCGCGGCCCCTCGGACTTCGTCGGCAACGCCAACAGCACCTGACGCAGCTTCTCCGGGGTCGACCTGAAGTCCTCCTTGTAGCGGACGTTGACCGTGTAGCGCTGCCGCCCCTCGACGGTGACCGTGACGGGCTCGCCTCCCACCGCGGCCTCGACCGCCCCGGCGATGTCGTCGACCCGGAGGTCGTAGCGCGAGAGCACGTCCCGCCGCGGTACCACGTCCACGTAGGTTCCACCGAGCGAGCGCTCGTAGAGCACGCTGCGCGCGCCTGGCACGGTCTTCAGCACCGACTCCAGCTTCTCACCGACCTTCTCGATGTCGGGCAGATCGCTGCCGAACACCTTCACTCCGACCGGCGTGCGCACTCCGGTCGTCAGCATGTCGATGCGCGCCTTGATCGGCATCGTCCAGGCGTTGGTCCAACCCGGCATCTGCAGGCTGGCGTTGAGCTTGCTCACCAGCTCTTCCCAGGTCTCCGGACGCTGCTCCGGCCAGACCGGAGAGAGCACTCGCTTGAGCGGCGACGGCGCCCAGCTCGAGTACCAGCGCTGGCGCGTGACCTTGGGCCAGGTGTCCGGTGGATGAAGCTGAACGACGGTCTCCACCATGGATAGCGGCGCGGGATCGGTCTGCGTCTCGGCGCGCCCGACCTTGCCGAAGACGCGCTTCACCTCGGGAAACGACGCCAGCACCGCGTCCTGTCGTTCGAGCTGACGCTTGGCCTCCTCGATGGAGATCCCGGGCAGCGTGGTCGGCATGTAGAGGATATCGCCCTCGTTCAGGGGCGGCATGAACTCACTGCCGAGGCGCAGGTAGAGTGGAACGGCGGAGGCCATGGCGAACACACCGATGGCCAGCGTGGTGATGGGGCGCCTGAGGGCGATGTAGACGAACGGCTCGTAGAACCTGAGGATGGTGCGCGAGACCGGGTGATTGGCCTCGCTCTTGAACTTTCCGCGCAACAGGAGATCGCGCAGCGCGGGCGCCAGGGTCACGCTGAGGATCGCTGCCGACAGCATGACGAAGGTCTTCGTGTAGGCGAGCGGGCGGAACAGCCGGCCCGCCTGACCCGTCAGGCCGAAGACTGGGATGAACGACACCGCCACGATCAGGAGCGAGAAGAAGATGGCCGGCGTCACCTCCTTCGCGGCCTCACCCAGGAGCCTCGCGCGCTCCTTCGGGCCGAGATCGGCCGGCGCGTGCTCGAGCTTCTTGTGGCAAGCCTCGATCATCACGATCTCGGCGTCGACGGTGGCGCCGATGGCGATGGCGATGCCGCCCAGGCTCATGATGGTCGACGGCACACCCAGGAAGTACATGGGGATGAAGGCCGTGACGACGGCGAGCGGCAGGCTCAGGATCGGCAAGAGGGCGCTGCGGATGTGCAGCAGGAACACCAGGATGACGACGCTGACGACGACGCCCTCCTCGATCAGCGCACTCTTGAGCGTGTCGATGGCTCGATCGATCAGGCTCTTGCGATTGTAGGTCTCCACGATCTCGACGCCCGGAGGCAGCGATTTTTGAACTTCGTCGAGCCGCTCCTTGACGCTTTCGATGACGGCGCGGGCGTTCTCGCCGTGCCGCGCGATCACGATCGCCCCCACGGTCTCGCCCTTGCCGTCGAGCTCGGCGAGCCCGCGGCGGCTCTCGCCTCCGGTGCGCACTTCGGCCACGTCGCGGATCCTGAGCGGCTCGCCCCCGGGGCCGGCGCGCAGCGAGATCTGCCCGATGTCATCCAGGCTGCCGAGGTAGCCGCGGCCGCGAATGAAGTACTCGCGCCCGCTCAGCTCCATGACGCGACCCCCGACCTCGCGATTGGAGGCCGAGATGGCCTTGCCGATCTCGTCCACCGAAAGTCCGTAAGATCTGAGCTTCTCCGGATCGACGTTGACCTGATATTGCCGTTCGTAGCCGCCCACCGCCGCCACCTGGGCGACCCCGGGGACGCTCTCGAGCGCGTAGCGCAGGGTGTAATCCTGCATCGACCTGAGCTGGGACAGATCCTGCTGGCCGGTGCGATCGACCAGCGCGTAGCTGTACACCCAGCCGATCCCCGTCGCGTCCGGGCCCAGCGTGGGGCTCACGCCCTCGGGCAAGCGCTCGCGGATGGTCGCCATGTACTCGAGCACGCGCGAGCGCGCCCAGTAGAGGTCCGTTCCCTCCTCGAACAGCACGTACACGAAGGACATGCCGAACATCGAGAAGCCGCGCACGGCGCTGACCTTGGGCGCAGCCAGGAGCGAGCTGGCGATCGGATAGGTGATCTGGTCCTCGACCAGCGTGGGTGAGCGGCCGCTCCACTCGGTGAAGACGATCACCTGGGGATCCGAGAGATCGGGAATGGCGTCGAGCGGCACGCGCTTCGCCGCGTTCACTGCGCCCACGGCGATCGCCACCCATGCCAGGATGACGAGCCAGCGGTGGCGCGCCGAGAGGTCGATCAGCCTACCGATCATTGCGTGCCGTGTTTGGAGTGATCCTCGGCGACCGTCGCTCCCTTGCCGCTGAGGGAAGCCTTCAGCCGGCTCTCGGAGTCGATGAGGAAGGTGGCCCCGGAGACCACGCGTTCGTTCGGCCGAACGCCGGAGATCAGCTCGATGCGATCGGTCCCGAGCTCCGCCCCGACCTCGACGCTGCGCGGGCTGAAGCGGCCGGCGCTCTCCTCGACGAAGACGTAGCGATGGAGCCCGGTGTCGATCAGCGCATCACGCGGCACAGCCACGACCGTGCGCGACGCCTGCTTGAACTCGACCCAGCCGTATTGCCCGGGCCGAAGCGCCATGTCTGGGTTCTTGACCTGCAAGCGGACGCGGGTGGTACGAGCCTCGCTCTCGACCTTGGGGTAGATCAAATCCACCTTGGCCACGGCTGGCGCCGCCATCCCGGGCGCGCTGAAGCTGCCTTCTTCACCCAGCTTGATCACACCGAAGTCGCGCTGGAAGACGCTGGCGACGACGTAGACCTTGGAGAGGTCGACGATCTCGTAGAGCACCGTCTCGGGCGAGACGTAGGAGCCGAGCACGGCATTCTTCTTGGTCACGTAGCCGGAGATGGGCGAACCGACACCCACCGCGCGCATCGGCTCGCCCTTCTTCAGCAGCTGGTCGATGGCGCCGCGCGACATGCCCAGGAGCTCGAGCTTCTTCTTCGTGCGGTCGCCGGAGCTCTTGCCTTCGCCCAGGGCGGGCCAGTCTTTCACCGCGAGCAGCTCGCTCTGCGCTTGATAGACCTCGGGGCTGTAGACCGACAGCAGGTTCTGCCCGCGGCGCACGCGCACGCCCGTCTCACGAACCGCGATGTGCTCGACGAACCCCGGGGCGCGCACGTGGACCTCGGCGACGCCGCTCTCCGGGGCTTCCACGCTGGCGGCCACGCGCACCGAGCCGCTGGTCGGGGTCTCCACCGCCGGCGAGGTGCGAACGCCGATCGATTGCAACCGATCTAGCGTCAGCTCGATGGGCACGGTGCCGGGCGGAGGAGAGCCCGGCGCGGCCCGAGGGTCGCCGTGCCCGCCGTGTGGGTCGTCCTTCGGCTCGGGCTTCTTCGGCTCGAGCTTCATCTTGCAGATCGGGCAGCGGCCCGGCACCGGCGAGGTGATCTCGGGGTGCATCGGGCAGGTGTACACGCTGCCCTGGCCGGCCGTCGGCGCCGGGGCGGCGTTCGGCGGTGGCGGGGTCTGCGAGGCAGTGGGCGCCGGCGCTGCCGCGGCAGCCTGTCGATCCTTCGGGATCGGCTCCAGCGTCATGTGACAGATGGGGCACTCGCCAGGATCCGGCGAGGTGATCTCGGGGTGCATCGGGCAGTGGTAACGAGGCGTGTTGAGCGCCTGCCCGTCGGCGTGCGCATAGGACCACCAGGTGAACCCGGCCGCGACGGCCATCAGCGCGATCAGCACCCAGCGAACGATCGCCATCGTGTGCACACCCCGCGGCGGCGGTTCGGCTTCGGAATCCGGCGCCCTGTCTTCGGGCTTCGTTTCTTGGGTCTCGGACATGGTTTCCTCCAAAATCTCAGTTGCCGTCGAGCGGGAGCGAGCGTCGCGGCAGCTCGCTGCCGGCGGCGAAGTCGAGCTCGGTCAGCGCGTGGTCCAGCATCGCGCGAGCCATGACGATCTCGAGCTCGACGTCCACGACGTCGCGCTGAGCGGTGAGCAGCGTGATCAGGTTCGTGGCGCCCGTTTCGTAGCCGGTCAGGGAAAATTCCAGATTGCGCCGGCTCGCGGGCAGGGTCTCTCCCTTGAGCACCTTCAGCCGCTCGACCGCGCTCTCGACGGCGGACATGCTGTTGGCCACCTCCGAGTTGATGCCGAGCTGGGCCTGATCGATCTCCGCCGCCGCCGCCGCGACGCTCTCGCGCTGTGCCGCCTTGCGGTTCCGCGCCCCGCCCCAGATCCAGGGAAGCGAGACCGAGAGCGAAGCGCCGTAACCGTGCTCGGTGGCCCCCCTCGTCGGTGGGAAATACAAGCCGCCCACCGAGAATGAGGGTGCCCCCGCTTCCCGATCGACGACGCGCTGCTCCGCTTGCTCCGACGCCCGCTTGGCGCGCGCGATTTCGAGATCCGGCCGGCGGGCGAGCGCACGCTTGCCGATCTCGTCGGCCGAAAGCGAGAGAGTCTGGGCGCCGGTGTCCTCGGGTGGGCCGAGCGGGGCGTCCGGCGCTCTCGACAGGAGCGCATTGAGCCGCCGTTTGATCGAGCGCAAGCGAGACATCTCGCCCGCCGCGTCGGCCCGGGAACGGCTGAGCTCGACCTCCGATTGCGAGACGTCGGTGACCATCCCGCCGGCCGCATAGCGCGCGCGAGCCACCTTGAGCACGCGATCCGCCAGGGAAATGTGGCTCTCGTGAATGCGGTGTTGGGTCCAAGCCTCGAGGTAGTCGGCGAACGCATGACCGACCTCGCGGGTCAGCATCCGCGCCGCCTCGTCGCGCTCGGCCCGCGCGATGCGCGCGCCCGACTCCGTCGCGGTCTCGCGGAGCGAGAGCGAGCCAGGCGCGGGGATCGCCTGCTTCACGCCCAGCATGATCATGCCCGCGTCCTGCACCGCATAGGGTCGCGAGATGGGCACCTGCCATACCTCGAGCATCAGCTCCGGATCGGGCAAGGCACTCGAAGCGCGGGCCCTCAGCTTGGCCGCCTTCTCGCGGTGACTCGCCGCACGCATCGCCGGACTCCGCTCGACCGCGGCGCGCACCAGCTTCGAGCGCGAGGCCCGTTCGGCCAACGCGTCTCGCCCACCGGCTCTAGGCTCGGCGCTCGCGCTACTCGCCAGGAGTGCCAGTGCGAGCACCACGAGCCCTCGGACACCCAGTTTCTTCTCGAACATGCGCCACGACTCCTTCGCGTCCCATTGCGCGGTCGTGCGGACGCACGACCACCGGTCACGCGCGGGCGCACCATCGCCCGCGCAGTCTCGGACGAAAGGCGAGGCTCAGCTCAAGAAGGCTCGATGCAAAATGTAGAACGGCGCGGGCTTCGCCGAGGGCGGCGCTCGCGCTCGAGCGGGCGCGCGCTCATCGCGCAGCGCTGGGGGGTCGGCATGGATCACGAGCGGCAGCTCGGCGAGCATCACCGCCGGCGGCAGCTGCGGAAGGTCGTCGCTCGCGCTGACGCTGCGGCGCTCGGCCGAGCCCGCCAGCGTGAGCTCGTCGCAGCATCTACCCTGCGATGCGGCGGGCGCTCGCTCGGAGCGCTCGGCCTCCAGCTCGTCCGCGCTTTTCTCACCGCAGCAGCACTTGCTCGTGACGCTCCCCCGCATGCTGCAGAAGAACGCCTGGGCGCTCACTGACCCCGCGGGGAGCAGCAGCAACAGGCTGACGAGGAGGGCGACTAGACGGCGCACGTACCCTCTACATAGCTCGCGACCCCCGGCGCGTCCACGGGCGGCCGGCGCAGGTACTGCGTCACCTCGAGGGTTTGAACTCATCCGACCTCAGCCCGTAGCGCTTCAATAACCGGTGCAGCGTCTCCCGTTCCATCCCCGCGCGTTCGGCCGCGTGGGTCACGCTGCCCTCGAATTCCCGCATCAACGCGATCAAATACTCCCGCGAGACGCGGTCCCGGGCGATGTCCACGACCTCGCGGTAACTGAGGCGGCCCAGGTCGCTGGCGAGGCGAGGGCGACCCTGGGTCTGAACCTCGTCGGGCAACGCCTCGAGGGGAATACGCGGCCCGTCGACCACGGCCAGCGCACGTTCGATGGAGTTCTCGAGCTCCCGCACGTTGCCAGGCCAGTCGTAGCGAACGAGCGCAGACAGAGCCTCCGGGCTGAACCCGTCCACGCCGCCGCCGTAGCGACCTCGGTGCCGCTCCAGGAAATGCGCCGCCAGCACCGGGATGTCGTCGCGCCGCTCGCGCAGCGGGGGCAGGCGCACCGGGAACACGTTCAGGCGGTAGAACAGATCCTCGCGAAAGCGCCCGGCGGCGACGGCTGCCTTGAGGTCGACATTGGTGGCGGCGACGACGCGGGCGTCCACCTTTCGCTCTTGCGACTCGCCGACCCGGCGTATGGAGTGCTCCTGGAGCGCGCGCGTGAGCTTCACCTGCATGGGCAGCGGCAGCTCCCCCACCTCGTCCAGGAGCAGAGTTCCCGAGTGCGCCTCTTCGAACAGGCCCCTGCGGTCGCTGAGCGCGCCCGTGAACGCGCCCTTCACGTGGCCGAAGAGCTCGGATTCGATCAAGTTCTCGGGGATGGCTCCGCAGTTCACCGCCACGAAGCGTGCGCCCTTGCGCGCGCTTCCCGCGTGCACCGCGCGCGCGGCGAGCTCCTTGCCCGTCCCGCTCTCGCCCGCGATCAGCACGGTCGCGTCCGTGCCCGCGGCGCGCTTGAGCAGCTCGAAGAGCTGCTGCATGGATGCGCTCTTGCCGACCAGGCGGTCGAAGTGCCCGACGTTTCCCAGGGCCGCGCTCAGGTCGCGCGCCTGCTCGCGCAAGCGCTTGCGCTCGGCCGCCCGCTCGATGGTCAGCAGGGCATCGTCGGGATCGAAGGGTTTCGCCAGGTAGTCGTAGGCCCCTTCTTTCATGGCCTCGACGGCCTTCTGGACGGAGCCGAAGGCGGTCATCAGCACCACCTCCACGTCGGGCTTGGCGCGCTTCACCTCGCGCAGCACCGTGAAGCCATCCGCGCCAGGCATGCGGATGTCGGACACGACCACGTCGAAGTCGTCGTTCAGCGCGAGCGCCAGCGCCCGCTGCCCGTCCGTCGCCGTCACGACCTCGAAGCGGTCCGCCAGGATACGGCCGAAGAGCCCGAGGATCGTGTCCTTGTCGTCGGCGACGAGCACGCGCGGCTTCTTCACGCGCGAACCTCCGGTGAACGCGCTGCCGCCGGCAAGTCGATGCGCACTCGAGTGCCTCCGCCTTGTGCGGAGTCGATGGAAATCTCCCCGCCGTGAGCGTGGACGATGGCCTGGGTCACGGCGAGGCCGAGCCCGGTGCCCCGGGGCTTGGTGGTGAAGAACGGCTCGAAGGCGCGTTCGCGCACCGCCGCGTCCATCCCTTCCCCCGTGTCGCTCACCTCGAGCTGCACGCCACTCGCGCGCCCCACGACGTGCACTTCCACGCGTTCGCCGCCGGCCTCCAGCGCGTTGGTCAGGAGGTTCGCGACCACCTCGCGTAGCTGAGTCTGATCGCCGCGGACGAGCGGCGCGCCGGAGCACTCGACGTCGACGCCCGAGGCGCCGTTCTTGGACTCGCCCAGGCGCTCGACGGACTCCTTCACGAGCTCGCCCAGATCGACGGGGGAGCCTTCGAAGCGGGGCGGCCGCGCCAGATCGAGCAGCTCCCGCACGATCCTCTGGCACTGGTGAGCCTCGTCCTCGACGATCCTGAGCTCCTCGCCGGCAAGCTCGGTCAGGGCCGCGTTCTTGCGCATGAGCTTCAGATACCCGAGGATCACGCCAAGCGGGTTGTTGATTTCGTGCGCCACCCCGGCCGCGACCTGGCCGACCGTGGCGAGCTTCTGCGAGCGAACGGCGCTGTCCTGATGACGTTGCAGGTCGGCGGCCATCTGGTTGAAAGCGTCCGCGAGGTCGGAGAACTCGTCGGCGCCTTCGAGGCGGATCTGGGTCGACAGATCGCCACTCGCGATGTGAGCCGCACCTTCGCTCAAGCGTCCGAGGCGAGTGCGAATCGAACGGATCATGACGAAGCCGAGCAGCGCGGCGAGGGCAATCGCGAGCGCGAAGCAACCGATGAACGCCAGTCGCGCGCGCTCCCGCATGCCACGTTCGCGCTCTCGCGCCTCCATGCTGAACCGCTCGAGCTCTCGATTGAGCCCTTCGCTCATCTGGACGACCTTGCCTACGAGCCGCTCCGTCTCCTCGTGACCACGAGCGACGGCTGCCTTGTCGTTGGCGTCCACCCCGGGCAGGACCCGCGTCTTGAACGCCTCGTCCACCTGGGCGACGAGCCGGGCGATCTCCAAGGTCCGGGTGCGGTGCTCGTCGCTCTGGGCCATCTCCTGGAGTCGCCGCGTCGCAGCGCGCGTGTTCCGCGCGGCGTCTTCGTAGTGACCGAGGTGCGAGCGGTCCCAGGTGATGATGGTGTGGGCTTGGTGGATGTACTGCTCGCGGATCGCAGCAGCGACGGCGTGCCCCGCGTGCTTGGCGTCCTCGAGCTCCGCGACCTCCCCCTCTGCGACCCCGAGGCGCTCGAAGGTGGAAAGGGCGATCCACAGGGCGACGCCGAACAGCGCCAGCACTGCCATGAACGCCGCGGTGAGCCGCGCCGAGGTGCCCGAAAAGATCCCTCGTACTCGAGTCATCGCGTGCCTGCCGTCGCTGGTGCAATGCACGTGCCCGGGCTGCGCAGCCTGGCTGGGCGGCTTCGCGTTCTCCGTGTCGTGACCTGGAACATCACCCTGTGACCGAGTCTGTCACAAATCGCAGGCTGGTGTGACGGGCATCATGCCTGCGTGCTCGCGCGCGAGCGGGGCTCGGCGCCGTTGGCTATACCGACCGCGGAGGTAACGCATGCAACGGGTTCGAGTGTCATTCGCGGTGGTGTTGGCCTGGTCGGTTGCCGGGTGCGGGGGAGACGATGCGGGTCGCCGACGAGAGAGCGCGAGGGATCGCGTCTTCGTTGCGGATGAGGACAGCGGCACGGTATCGGTGATCGAAGAGACCAAGAACACGCTCTCGACCAGCATCGTGCTGCCCACGAGCCCCGGCATGTACATGCCGCACAACGTGCAAGTCGCCCCCGACGGCAAGAGCGTCTGGGTGGCCGCGGCGCCGATGACTGAAGGCGGGATGGAGAAGGCTTTCGTCATCGATCCCGAGACCAATCAGCTCGTCGGCGAAATCGAGCTCGGAGCCGAGCTCCATGTCGCTCATGTCGTGTTCAATCCGTCATCGTCTCGTGCCTACATCAGCGCGAACGAGGGCAACGCCGTGCTCGAGCTCGACGCGCAGGGCAGGACGCTCCTGCGCAGCATCGATCTCGGGGCCGACCGAGGACCCCACGGGATGCGGTGGTGTCGCGACCAGCTCTGGATCGCCAACATGACGGCGAAGAACCTCGCGAGGTTGGACCCGGCCTCCGCAACCGTCAGCGAGATCGACGTCGGCGGCGTCGCCGTGCAGACCGCCTGCGCGCCGAGCGGGAAATACGTGTTCGTGTCGCTCTACGACACGAAAGAGGTCGTGCGCTACGAGATCGACACGCAGGAGCTCACGCGCATCGCGCTGCCGGCCGAGTCTCAGGGCCCAGTGCAGCTCTACCCGTCCCCCGACGGCAAGACGCTCTGGGTGTGCGACCAGGGGCTCCTGCTCGGGCGCCCCGCTTCGAACCGACTCTACGCGCTGGACGTGGAGGCGGCGAAGGTGGTCGGCACGGTCACCGTGGGCCAGGGAGCGCACGGCGTCGTCCTGAGCGACGACGGCGGGCTCGCCTATGTGACCAACCTGTCCGACAACTCGGTGTCGGTGGTCGACACGGCGAAGATGGAAACGGTGGCGACCATCGCGGTCGGAACGAAGCCCAACGGGATCTCGCACTGGCACGGCAACGGCGGGATGCCCTGAGGCTTGCGGTACGGAGATTGCACTTGCCAGCCCCCGGTCCGCGCACGCGCGCGCGGGCCAGGAGAATCGACCGTGCTGAAAAAGACGATCTGCGCCCTGCTTGCCGCATCGATGGGCACCGCGTGTGGAGGTGAGAGCTCGGAAGCCAAGCAGGCTTCGGGCGGCTCCGGCGCCACAGCGAGCGGCGGCGCCAGCGCCGGGGGAAGCGCCGGCGCCAGCGCTGGAGGAAGCGCCGCCACCGACGCAGGGCAAGGCAAAGTTGGAGACCCTTGCACCAACGTGGGGCAATGCCCGGCCGGGGGTTCCGGGGCTCCAGTGTGTCTGACGGACTGGCCTGGTGGCTACTGCGCGGTGTCGAGCTGCGAAGTGCACGGTCACGACTGCCCGAACGACCCCGGGCTCGGCGGGACCGCGAAGACCGGCGGGAAGTGCGTGTTCGCTCCGGAAGCAACCTGCCTGGCGCTCTGCGCGAGCAGCGCGGATTGCCGGGACGGCTACGAGTGCCTCCCGAAGCCCGACGCGGCCGGACATGCCACCGCGGACGTTTGCGTGCCCGCTGAGGCCAGCTCCGGCGGCGGCGGCATGGGAGGGGGCGGCAGCGGCGGCATGGGTACCGGCGGCGGCATGGGTACCGGCGGCGGCGGCATGATGGACGGAGGGATGTGACAGGCTCAGCGTCGTGGGCGCGCGAGGTTCTTCACCAGACGCGCCCGCAGCGCTGACGCTTCGGTACGCACGCTGGGCGATGAAGCCCGCTCTGCCTCGCGCAGCAGAGGCAGCGCCGACGGATGCTCGACCATCAAGAGCGCGCGAGCGATGGCGCGGCGCGCCGGGGCGCTTGCACGCGAAAACGCGAGCACCAAGGCCGTCGCGGCCTTCGTGCGAATGACTTCGGCCTGTTTGGCATCGAGCTTCACGCTGGCGAGCGCCCAGGTGGAGCCGACATAGCCGAGGGCGCGGGCGGTCACCTGCGCAGTCTCGTCGTCCAACGGCTCCGCCAGCGCCGCGGTGAGCTTGTCGACCACGTCCACCGATCGGCAGTGACCCATGCCCGCCAAGGCTGCTGCACGACGCGAGCTCCCGGCGTCGGCATGGGACAGAAGGAGCGCTCGATCCTCGGGACGGCACAGCATCCCAAGGCCCGCGGCCGCCGTCGCGACGAAGCGTGGGTCCTGCGACTTGGAGAACACCGCCCCGAGCACCGGAGCAGCCCTCGGGTCTCGCGCGACGGCAACCGCCTGGAGAAGGCCATCGCCCAGCGCACGCTTCTGTGCTTCATCGAGCCCACGCAGGTCCGCGCTCCAGGCAATCACCTCGAGCATCGGCAGCAGCGCATCTCGGCCGAGGCGCATGAACGCCCGCGCGGCCGTGGGCTGGTTGTGTCGAGACTGCGTAAGGGCCGGACCACGGAACGTGTCGACGGCTCGCACCGCGCGAAACGTCGCCGGGCGACGCGCGCGGGCTGCCGCGATCTGGGCCTCCAGACCGGAGCGGGCCGCCGGCTCCAACGCCCCCGGCGTCAGCACCGCGCCCTCGGCAAACGACGGACGCGCCACCAACACGGCCGCGAGCGCGACCACGCTACCGAAGACCCACTTCCCGAATGTGCGCATGATGATTACTCCTCGAAGGCCTCAGTTCGCCGCGTCCCACCACTTCGGCTCTGCGCCGGTCGGCAGCGCGGTCCAGTTGCTAGCGCAGTGAACGTCACCGAGAAGCACGTGGTACTCCCACGAGTCCGCGAACTGGACACTCAGGCCCTTGCCATCGGTCCCGAGGCTTCGCGCGGGGTCTGTGAGGCGCGCCAGCAGGTCTTTGGAGAAGACGTCTTCGCCGGCGATCATCGGCCCGAAGGTCTGGGCGAAGACCGTGGTTTGCCCCGCGCCGAGCACTCGAATGTTCGCGGTGTCCGGAAGGTACGCGATCTTGCCGCCGTCGATCTCCTCGTAGAACACCGGTACTTCGACGAAGTCTTCGTCGGTCAGGCCCGCCTCTGCCGACAGGGCGTCGTGCATCTGGTCGATCGCTGCTTGCGCTTCCTGGTTCCACGCCATCATCGTCGCGTCGCCGAGCACTTCACCCACGGTCGTCTTCCACTGCTTGGAATCGAAGTCGACCTTCCCCTCGAAGATCGGCGCGTCACCGTGCCCATCCGCTTGCCACTTCTCGAACAGGCTCTTGCACAGCGAGGGCGTGTTCTGGATCATCTTGAACCCGCGCGGGGTCGCAGCGCGCACCGCCGCGTAGACTTCATCCATGTGCCCGACGATCAGCCAGCTCGTATCCAGGTAGATCGGCGGCTGCACCTGCTGGGCCGCGTAGAAGTCGCGCGTGCTCTGCTTGATGCCCGACCCGAGCAGCAAGCGCCCCGCCGGAGCATTGGCATACGGCGGCAGCGCCTCGTGGTTGCCGTGGGAATCGTAGGTATTGCCGGTTCCGAGCTCCTTCGCTTCGTTGAACAGCACGGCGACCGCGCGGTCCGGGCCGAGCATCCGATTCCTGAGGAACGACAAGGGCAGATGGTCGGGGTTCGGGTCGCGGCCCCACGGCCGCGGATTGAAGACGATCATCCCGTGGACCCCGCCGTTCGCCGCCGGCATGGCGGTCCAGCCCGTCTGGAACCAGTCCTCGAACCAGATGTCGCCCCAGCCGTCCGTGTAGTTGCCGGCAATGACTTGAGCGCCCAGGCCGGCGCCTTCGACGGCACTCGTCATCGTCTCCACGAAGGTCGGGGAGAACTCGCTGAAGTACACGGTGTCGAACGGCCGCAAGTTGTGGTTCATCAGCCACGGCGCCGCGCGTAGCTGAACGGCATCGTCACCGATGGGGCCAGCGTCGTCGCTGACCGAGAGCCTGAGCGTGGCGAGGCCCTGCCACGGTTGAGTCGCGGAGCGCACGAAGTCCGTGGCCTCGAGACCGAGCTCGACTCCGGCGCGAAGGTCCTCCACCGAGAGCGGCAGCGCTTGGGCGACGTCGACCAGCGCCCAGCCCGCCGCCGTGCGGCGGAAGAGCCGCACGAAGCCCGGCGCCGCGACGTCGATTTCGAGCTTGCCGAACGCCTTGTCGGGCGCCGCGGGCCACGCCTGGATGGCGACGCGGGCTAGATCAAGCTCGTCTGCCCCACCATTGACAAGCTCGTCCTGGTTGTCCGCCACGCCGTCGCTGTCGTCGTCGTCCAGGTTCACGAGAAACACCGCGCCGGCGTTCCGGCTCCAGGCGTCTTCGCCGGCGTCTTCGCTGGGCTCGTCGAAGTCCAGTGTCCCGTTGCGATTGCTGTCCGCGACCAGGTTGACGATGGGCGCCGGCGGCTGCTTGCCGGGCGAACTGCCATCGCTCGAACCGCAGCCTGGAAAAGCCAGAAGTGCGGCGAGCCATGCCGCAACGAAGACTCTTTTCATCGACACCTCTCCCGATCCGCGCGTCCCAGTGCACACCGCGTGCCGCTGTGCGTGGACGAGAAATCGCAGAGCGACCGTCGGCGAGCGTGACGGATCCAATCAGCCGTGATCGCGCGCGTCACGCACGTTCGCGGGTGAACGCAACCCTTGCGCGACCGGCATTGCTACGGCGGAGCCAGCGCGCGGATGAGCGGTGCTTTGCCGATCTGGGTGCGCGACACGGCCTGCGCGCGGTCAACCCGCACGCCGACCGGCGCGACGCCATGGGCGTCGAGTGCGTCCAACACCGCACGCCGGAGCGCCTGGATGTCGACCGCCGCGATGGGATCGACGACCCGAACCGCGAGCCCTTCATGCGTCTGTTCCACCTGCCACTCTGAAGCGCCGATCCCCTCGAGCGTGTTGTGAAACAGGTTGGGGTGCACGGCGATCGTTCCCCCGCCTCGCGCTGGCAGGTGGAGCACGTCCTCCGCTCGTCCTTCTATTGCAGAGAGGAGCGCGAACGGACGACCGCAGGGGCAGCGCTCCTGCGCCAGACACACCCGGTCGCTCATTTCGTAGCGGATCAGAGGCTGCGTTCGGCTGAAGAGCACGGTCACCAGGATCTTCGCCCCGACAACCCCAGGCGGCACCGGCCGGTACTTCTCGTCTACGACCTCCGTGATCACCAGATCTTCGTACAAGTGCAGCCCGCGGTGCTGCTCGCACTCCGAGGCGATACCGGCAGGCTCGGTCGCCGCGTACACGTTGAACGGCCGCTTGCCCCAAGCCGCGGCGATGCGCCGCCGCGAGTCTTCGGTGAGTACCTCCGACGCGCACATAATCGCCTCGGGCGAGATGCGCAGGCGACAAGCGAGCTGCTCCTGGGCAAGCAAGCCCGCCATGGACGCGTACGCGACCAACAGTTGCGGCTGGTGACGGTTCAGGCGGGCCACGGTCTCTGCGAGCGGCGCCGTCGCATCAAGTCGAATCGCGTCGACGATGGGCGTTTCCAGGCTCGCCGCGACTCGCGCGGACTGGTGCCAGGGCGTTCGCGAGCTCACCACCGCCATGCGGATCTTACGGGTCAGGCCCGCGCGGACGCCCGCCCAGTCATTCGCCCGGGCGTAGCTCGCCAGCACCGTGCACCATTCATCGCGATCCCAGAGGAAGAGACCCCGCAGGCCCGTGCTGCCCGAGGTCAGCGCCACCTGGTAGCGATCGAACAAGAGCTCGTCCACCGGGAGATTTGCCACGGAAGCCTCGACGAGCTCGCGGCTCAACGAGCGGTCCGTGACGAGCTCGTCGAAGGAGGCCATCAGTTCTCGCTTGGTGAGCACCGGCAGCTCCTCCAGCGGACGGTCCTCCAGGCCCTGGTGGAACTTCGGATAGAAGGGCGAACGAGCGTACGAGTGCTCGCGCAATCGGCGAAGCTGCTCGGTTTTGTGCGCTTCCAGCCGGACCTTGCCCCAGCGATCACGCTGCGCGAAGCGCCAGCGTCGCCACAGGACTTTCGCGAGGTCGAGCGGTCGCATGTGGCCTCGAGAAGCAAGATCCGAGCTCTGCTGGACCATTCTGGTGCGCGCAACGATGCCATCCGATCATTGTGATGGTCGCGCAGCAGCGAGTCGCTACCCTCGCGGAATGCGGTTTTCGGGTTTGCTGGGCTTCTTGGCCGTCATGACAGGCTGCGGCGGTCGGGTTTCCGTCGACGGCGAGGTGGCTGGGGGCGAGGTCCCGCCCGTCGCCGATTCGAACGGGCTGAACGATCGCTGCGGACGCGCTCTCCCCGTCGAGCTCGGCAACGGCGGCGTGATCATCATGGGTGACACGTCGGTCGGCACGGACGAGCATGTCGAGCTGACGTGTGAGAGTCCGAACGTGGCCTTCACGTTCGACCAACCTCAGCTCTACTATCGCCTGGAGCTGCACGCGCATCAGCGCTACCGGATGCGGCTCACACCGACGTTCTACGGATTCGTATACGCCTTCGCCGAGCGGGTCGGATGCTCGTTCGGCGCCATCGAAGCTGCGTGCTCCAGTCACGGGGCACTCGGCGACGTTTCACCGATCGCCAATCCCAACACGGAGACCGCGCTCGAGCTCGAGCCCCCTCAAACGGAGGCGTACCTGGTGGGCGTCGACGGCGACACCAGCCCGGGCCCGTTCACGCTCCATGTCACCGAAGTGGCCGACTGAATCGGACTTGGCACGTCGCATGCTCGTACCGGGGAGATGGAGATGCACGAGCAGCGCGGCCTAACGAAAGAAGAGCGCGAGTACTACTCGCTCAGCGAGCGGGTCTACGCGAAATTCGCGCCGTTCTACGACCTGGTCGTATACGGACTCCGGCGGCTGCGACGCGAGGTTGCGTCCCTGGCGGAAATCGCCGCTGGTAGCAAGGTGCTGGATGTCGCGACCGGGACCGGCGAGGCGGCCCTGGCCTTTGCCGAAACCGGCGCCCAGGTGGTTGGCGTCGACCTGTCCGAGCACATGTTGCGCGTCGCCCGGCGGAAGAACCGCTTCCCGGACGCGAGCTTCCTGCGTGCCGACGCTGTAGAGCTGCCCTTTTCGGACGCGAGCTTCGACGTCGCCAGCATCTGCTTCGCCCTCCACGAGATGCCCGAGAGCGTGCGCGAGCGGGTCCTCGCCGAGATGGCTCGCGTCACGAAACCGGGCGGAAGGCTCATCGTGGTCGACTACTCGCTTCCATCTGGCAGGCTCACTCGCTCGGTCGTCTACCACTTCGTGAAGCTGTACGAGCGTGACGCTTACGCCGACTTCGTCCGGCGGGACGTGGCCGCGCTGATCGACGGCGCCGGGTTTCGAGCGTGCGAGAGTCGAGCGAAGTACCGCGAGAGCGTGCGGATCTGGCTCGGGGTCAAACCGGGAGACCCTTGCGCCCGAGCCGCTTAGCTGGTGGCCTGGTTGATGCTACCTTCGCGAACATGAGCCGAGACGTCGAGCTCGGGATCCTGTTCGCCGACCTGGCCGGCTACACCGCGCTCACCGAGGCGCATGGCGACGACGACGCTGCGAACGTCGCCGCGCGCTTCTACCTGTTGGCGCGCCAGAGTCTCCGTGGCCCGACGCGGTTCGTGAAGCCAATTGGCGATGCGGTGATGCTGGCAGGGCCGGCGCCGGCTCTGTTGCTGAAGTCGCTTCTACGCCTCCGCGCCGCGATCGACGCCGAGCCGGATTACCCCGCGATGCGTGCCGGATTGCACGTGGGTCCGGTCGTCGAGCGCGACGGCGACGTCTTCGGCGCGACCGTGAACGTCGCTGCACGCGTGGCTGCGTACAGTCGCTCCGGGCAAACCCTGTGCACCGCGCGCTTTCGCGATGCACTGGGAGACTGCCCCTGGGTCGCTCTGGCTCCGCTCGGACCCGTCAGGCTCAAGAATGTCCTGGATCCCGTCGAGTTGTTCGAGGTCTCAGACGCCGGCGCGCCGATCAGCGTCTACGCGGTCGATCCGGTCTGTCGCATGCGCGTTCCGGCTGGAGTCTCTTCGTTCCACTGCGAATCGGGCGATCGCGTCGTTGTCTTCTGCTCGGCGAGCTGCCGCGACGCATTCTTGGCGGCGCCCGATCGCTACGTGAACGAGGCCGACTGATGGCACGACGCATGCACTCAGCCAGCTCATGGCACCCTCATTTCGAGCAACCTTGATCTCGCTGGTGTTCTTCGGCTGCGCTGCAGCGACTCCCGGAGCACAGCCGCACGACATGAGCGCGGCACGGCACGAGACCCAGGCAAAGGAGCACGAGCAAGTCGGAGCCGGGCACGCGGCACAGTACGATCCAAAAGCGCAGGAACCCGCCGAGCGCTGTGCGGCATCCGGGCCGCGGCGAAGAGAGTCCCAGGTCGACGCCTGCTGGAGTTCCACGCGCAATCCGACGGTGGCGCATCTGCGGATGGCAGAAGAGCACCGCCGCCACGCGGCCGACCATCGAAACGCCTCAGCTGCCCTGCGGGAAGCCGAGATGCGGGCGTGCGGGGGCATCGGCGCGAATGACCGGGCCATGAGCCCCTTTTCCCACGTCGAGGACATCGAGAGCGTGGAGCCCCTCACCGGCCCGAGTGGCAACATCAAGTCCCCGGCCACGGAGACCACGGGCGCGATCGTCACCTTCCGTGCCGTCGAAGGCATGACGGCCGAGTGGCTCCAGCGCATCGTTGACTGCCACCTCGCGCGGAACTCCTCGCTCGGCCACCTCCTGCCAGAGATGCCGGACTGCCCGCTGGTCCCGAAAGGCGTCGAAGCGCGGGTCTCGTCCACTGGCAGCGAATTCGCGGTCCGCATTCGGGCGAGCGATGGGGCGACGGCGCGCGAGGGTTTGGCGCGCGCTCAAAGGCTCACGGCCCCTGCGCGGTGATTGCGTGTGACACTCCGACGCGAGAGTGACGGAGCCGGTCACATCAGACCAAGACCCGCGAAACGGCCTCGATGGCCTTTAGGCCCGCGCCGAACCGCGCCATCATCCCACGGTTCTGCTCGAGCTCGCTGTAGGGCAGAAACCGGACTTGCAGCTCTCTCACGTGATGGAACGCCGGACGCTGAAGCTGAGCGCGTACTTCGTCTTCGCGTTTGTCCGGCGCCACGAGGTAGAGCGCGCGCGTCGCTTCCCCGGAAGCTCCGAGCGCCAGGTCCAGCAATCGGACGATCCCCGAGTAAATCGAGGTCGTGTGCTCAACCTCGAAGGCGGCCTGAACACCGCCCGATTCCGGATCCAACCACAAGACGTCGATGAGTCGAACGGCGTCGGCACCCGGAGCGCTCGTGATCTCGGCGGCCAGCGACTCCACGCACCCGTCCGCGAGCCTGCCGTCCGCGAAGGGACGATTGCGGTCGTTGGCAGCAACCCAAACGCCGAATCCCAGCGAGCGGCCCAGATCGCGAAGCCAGCCCTGGATCTCGGTGTGCGTCCTGTCCCCGTCTCGCGCTGCCGCGCTCGCCTTGCGCTGTGTCGCCGTCTCTTCACGGACCTTCAGCAGGTCCGCTGCCCACGCGGCGCGCGCCTCGGCGTCGCTCTCGCGGGGTGGTGCAAGGTACCGCCCCGAGCCCACGTCGAACAGCACGCCGCCGATCGCTCCGAGGTCGTTCGACAACAGGTCGCGATGGTCAGCGTTCAGCCGGAGGATACCTTCTCGCATCGCGAGGTACTCCTCCCATGAACCGAGCTTCACGCGCGCCCCCGTCAGCGCGTTGTAGCCCTTGACGATCGCCGTGTTGAACGGGGGCATCAGCGTCGGGTGCAAGAAGTAGAGGAGATTCGCTACGGCCGGGCCGAGGCCCTTGATCCGCTTTGCGTCGAGCTGCCGTATCGCAAGCACCAGTGGGTCGCCGCCCGCGCAACAAGCGCAGGTCGCCAGGAATGCGCCAAACGCTCGCTGATTTTCGGGAGCCTCGTAGATGTCGGGGATCCGGAGCTTCGGCTTCCACAAGAACGCGTGGTCGGCGCCGCGGAAGATCTGACGCTGCTCGGCGATCGAGCCAACCACCGTCTCGAGTGAAGACCCCTTGTAGACGTTGCCGAACGTCCCCGCTTCGATCTCGTGGATGACCTCGGCGATCCCCCGCCGAATCGAGCGGAAGTTCTTCAGCCGCTCTTCCCACAGGAACCAGGCGTGGTACGCCCCGGCCGGATCCTCACGCCAGCGCACGATCAGCGTTCGGAGCGGCGACCCTGACATAGTCTCCCTCCTTAACACCTGTGGCACGCCTGTTGCTACGGGTCCATGCGCGGTGAGCATGCACATCCGCGCTGAGGTCGACAAGAACCGATGGGAGCGAACGGTGCCGTTCTCGGATGGCGCCCGCGCAGCTTCGCACTGAGTTGAATCAGGCACGTCCCCAGAATGGAGAGGCGCGTGGCCCGTCCCCGCGCCGTGGCGGTCGCGGGATACGCTCCATACAGCGTCGGCCTTCGACGCAAGGAGCGCGCTATGTCCCGATACCGTTGGCTAACCTCCGGAGTCGTCGGCCTTGGTCTGGTCGCTTGCGGGAGCGACGACCCGGGCGGAGGTGGGTCGCCCGCCCAAACAGACGTGCTCGACATCGTGGCGGACACGAATCGAGACGGCGTCGTCAACGCCGGTGACCCCAAAGATCAAGATCGTGAGGCCGAGTGGGACGCGACCGTCGGTGCGTCCTTCATCGCCAACCTCGATGACGACGACTCCGACGGCAAGCGCGACTGCGAGGACGAGATCGTCAACGGCCCAGCCGACCTGCTCGACCTCGCGGTGTTCAAGGTGACGCCCTGGCCCTCGGCACCGAAGGACGGCGAGGGCGTGTTGCGCATCGACCCGGAGGCCGCGGAGAGCGTGCGCATCTTCCGCGACAACCCCGACGGGACCACCAAGCTCGTGCTGGGCAGCATGGGCGCCTGCACGTCGGCGTCGGATTGCAGCTACGCGCTCGAGTACCGCTTCCCGAACGCAGAGGTCGTCACCGGCGTCACCTTCCGCATCGAGGCCCGGCGCTTCAAGGGCATGGACATGCCCACGCTGAGCCCAGCGGACGATGGCAAGAAGCTACTCTGGACGGGCTTCGTCGATCTGACCTACGCGGTCGAGAAGGCCGGCACCGCCGAGCGGTATGCCACCAAAGAGGTGCCGGATGGCTTCGATCGCGTGAAGCTGCGCGTCGCGCCCTGGGTGATGTTCGGCAGCATGGGAGCGCACGACGTCATGTACTCGTCGGAGGCGTCCTCCGCGCTGGTCGAAGGCAACTCGACCGCGGCGCAGGCCGCCGGTGTCGCCTACACGCCCTACGCGACGAGCCCGCAGCAGCCCGGTGGCTGGCAGGACATCTGGACCGAGGACTTCTTCCAGACCGGCTGGACGGCGTTCCCCGGCCCGAACGGCACGGTGCAGGGCATGCGCATTTACAACGCGCGCCCCTGGGGCCGGCCGCCGCAGAACGCCAGCGCGGAAGTGGTCGAGGACTACTGGCCCATCCACTGGATCATGGGCAACCCCGAGCAGTCGCGGCCGCCCGCGGCCTTCGGGCCCGACCAGGGCGCTGCCGAGTTCTACAACCTGTCCGAGCGCCAAAGCGGCAACACGCAGGACTCGCACGGCAACCACGATGTGGTCCCGCCCCACAAGGACTACAAACTGGGGCGCATCATCATCGGCAGCAAAATGAAGCAGACGACGCAGGACTTCTATGCCGCTCAGGGCGTCCAAGGACCGCCCATCGTGGTCGACACCACCTGGCTCGCTGTCGAGCACGTGGACGAGTTCTTCCACTGGGTTCCCGCCAAGACGGCGCTCGGTTGGAAGCTCCTGGTCGCCTCCCCGGCGCTGATGACCAAGATGCTCGAGGACATGAAGGCCAAGGGTAACGGCTCGGGCCGCCTGCACCAGGGAGCCGGTGGCAACTTCGAGAAGACCGTCGACGAGGCGCTGGCGGACACGCAACTCGTTCAGTGGAGCCAGACGGCCGATGCCAAGATCCAGGGCCAGATCGAGATCATGAAGGCCGAGACGGGGATCACCGACGCCGAGATCATCGAGATGCCGACCTGGTTCGAGGACCTCGGCGTCAACGAAAAGGTCGCGTGGAACCCCGGCATGGTGAACATGCGCATGCTGGGCAACATCGCCGACGTCGCCAAGCCCTTCGGGCCCGACATCGGCGGCAAGGATCCATTCGAGGAGGACATGCTCGCTCGAATCGGCTCGCCGGCGAGCGAGCTCGGTTCCGACGGTTTAGGTCTGAAGATCTTCTTCACCGACGATTGGTATTATCACGAGGCCTTGGGGGAGGTTCACTGCGCGACGAACGAGAGCGCTCCGGCGCCCTTTGCTCCGAGCTTCTGGTGGGAGAGTGGCAAATGAGCACGCTCAGGAATTTGTTGGTCTCGACGATCGTGGGTAGCGTGCTCTTGGTCGCGCCCTCCGCCCTCGCCAACGGGATCAGCGTCGCGTCGTCGGCTCTGCCGAGCGAAGCGCGGGCCAAGCTCGAGAACGACATCGCCGCGGCGCGCGCCGCGCAGCCCAAGGCCTTCCTCGCAGTGAAGAACGTGAAGGGACATCGCCCCGAGCACTACGGGAAGAACCGCAACCCGTACCCGACCGTGTCGCGCGAGCTGCGCGGGCTCGGGGCGCCGGCGCTCTTGCCCATGCTCGAGGCACTGGCGCTCAAAGCCCCCGAGCGCGGGGGCCTGAACGACGCCGAGTGGGACGCCCTCGCCATCGGCATGCTCGAGGCGGTGGGGGTGCTCAAGGACGCGCGCGCGAGCGCGGTCGTGATCGCCATCTTCGAGTCGGGCAACGTCCGCAACGGCGTGCGCCTGGCCGCGGCGCGCGCTGCCGGCCGGCTGGGCGGCGACGCAGAGCTGAAAGCCCTCACCTCCCACGCCAAGAGCGGCGATCCGCTGGAGCTGGCGGCCATCCACGGTTTGGGCGAGATGATGCGCTTGGAGAGCGCGAAGCACGTGGCGAAGGTCCTGGCGACCACCAAGGACGTCGCCGTGGCCGAAGCCGCAGCGACGGCCCTGGGCAGCCTGGGGTCGAGCTGGGCCTGGAAGTCGCTCGGCCCGAAGGCGGCCGCGACGGGTCTCCAGGTGCGCACGGTCTGTGCGGACGCCCTGGTGCCGCGCTACGCCCGCGCCAAGGGTAACCTGCGCACGCTGGCAGGCGAGTCCGTGATCCTGGTGGAGCACCCGCAGACGCTGGACCTCTTGCAGAGCGAGCGCGCGGCGGCGGGCGCCGACGTCAAAGCCGTGGACGCCCTCATCGCCAAGGTCGAGCGACAGCGCAAGCGCGCGCCACGGTGAGCCCGCGGCGCTCGTGTTCGCCTGGGTTTGACGCCCCGACGACGCTTGCTAGCCTTCGGAAACGTGGAAATATGGTGGGCCGCAGCGCCAGCGCGAGCGTGCACCGCGGTGACCCCGCTGCGTTTGGCCTGTGCGCTGCTCGCGCTCGCGGCGCTCTCGTGCTCGGCTGAAGAGCCCGAGCAGCGCCTGCCGCCCACGTTCGAGGAGGTCGAGGTCCTTCCGGGCTGGTACGAATCGCTGAACCTGCCGATTCGGCTGCTGGAAGACGGCGGTGCTCTGCCCTTGCGCCAGGCACCGCAGGGCGGACACTGGGCCTTCGTCAGCGCGCGGGTTCGAGGCATCGAAGGCGGCGAAGTCGAAGTGCGGGCCAGGCTCTACGGGACCGATTCTCCCGACCCGGTGTTCGCCGAGCGACGCACGGGCCTATTCGTGCCGAGCCAAGGCGCGCCGGGTTTCTTCGAGCCGGATCTGGATCTGCGTGGGGCTATCGTCCATGTGCCGGCCTGTCCCGTGAACGACGCCCTGCCGGTCTTCCGGCGCGAGCTCCGTCTGGTGCTCGAGGTGACGACCGCGGACGCCGAACGCCGCGGCGCCAGCGCGGAGCTCACGGTGACTCCGTCTTGCGCGGCAGGAACCGCCGGGGAGCTGGCCGTGTGCGAGTGCGAGTGCGCTCCCGCCTACGACCCCGGGAAATGCTACTGAGCCCCAAATTCTCGACGCTTGACAGCCAGACGACGTTTGCTAGCTTTCGGAATCGTGGAAGTGAAGGCCACCCACGCCTCCGAGGGCGAGTGCCAGGTCTACTGCGTCGACGGAGCGCACGTCGCGGAGGTGCAATCCGCGATGCCAGGCGAGGAGGCGTTCGAGCAGGTCGCGGAGGAGTTCAGCGCGCTGTCGGATCCGACCCGGCTGAAGATCCTGTTTGCGCTCTCCGAGCGCGAGCTCTGCGTCTGTGATCTGGCGCAGCTGCTCGGGCGCTCCATGCCGGCGACCTCCCAGCAGCTCCAGCGCCTTCGCCGGATGGGCCTGGTGCGCTTTCGGATGTCCGGCAAGCTGGCCATCTACCGCCTCGAAAGCCCGCTGGCGCGCCTCTTGGTGCGGGAAGCGCTCGAGCGCCGGGCGAAGGACGGCCGGTGATGCGCAGGGGCAGGCGCTCGCTTCGCCGCTCGTTGTGGCCGCTGCTCGCTGCGTTGCTGCTCGTGCTCGTGTCCGGTCTGCCGGTGTACGCGGCGGAGCTCCTCGGCGTCGCCGGGGATTCTTGCGAGTGCGACTGCGGCGGCTCGGATGAACGAGGGAGCTGTCCGCCGAATTGCCCCTACGGCGCGTGCGCCAAGGTCCCGCAAGCGGTGCCTCCGGGTCCGGAGGCGGCAGTGGCTCCGCCGCCAGAGTCTGCTTTCGCGGTGCTCGCCGCTCCTGAGGCGCTCGTCCTCTGCGACTACGCCAGCGAAGTCTTTCACCCTCCGCGCGCCTGAGCTCGCTGCTGAGCGGTTCCGCGGCTCCAGCGTGGTGCTGGAGCACGCCTCGAGGGGGGCACGGCACAGATGTCTCTCGGGCCACACACCGAGACGACCAGAAAGGACTTCGTCATGTTTCGTCCCGTCATTTGGGCATTCCTGTTCCTCGCCATCGGCTGCTCCAAGGAGTCGGCCTCTGGCGCCGCACCGTCGGCCGAGCCGGCGAAGGCGGGCCATGCAGCTGCAACCGTCAAGCCAGGCTCGCACGAGGACTGGTGCGAGGAGCACCAAGTTCCGGAATCGCAGTGCACTCAGTGCAATCCGTCGCTCGCCGCAGCGTTCAAGGCGACCGGGGACTGGTGCAACGAGCACGGGCTGCCCGAATCGCAGTGCAAGAAGTGCAAGCCGGACCTGAAGATCGTGCGTCCGCCCAAGGCAAACTAGGGGCTCGTCATGCGGCTCAGACTCTCGATGTTGCTCATCCCACTGCTCGGCTTGGCCGTGGCTTGCCGCTCGAAGCCGGAGGCGAGCGCCGGCGAGCAGCGCACGGAGACGAAGAGCGAAGCGCCTGCCGAGGGCGCCATGTGCAAGGAGCACGGCGTCCTCGAGGCGGTCTGCACCAAGTGCAACCCGAAGCTCGCGCCGGTCTTCCAGGCCAAAGGTGACTGGTGCGCGGAGCACGGCTTCCCCGAGTCGTTCTGCCCCGTCTGCCACCCCGAGCGCGGTGGAAAGCCCTCGCTCGAGGTGAAGTCGGACGGGGCGCCCGCGGACGGCACTCGGATCCGGTTCAAGCGCAAGGACACGGCCAAGCGCGCCGGCATCGTCACGGTCAAGGCGACGGCGCGGCCGAACGCCGCCGCGCTCACGGCGCCGGCGCGACTCACCTACGACGCGATGAAGCTCGCCCAGGTCAACCCGCGCTCCCCCGGCGTTGTGCGTGCGCTCAAGGTCGATGTCGGGACGGCGGTCAAGAAGGGCCAGCCGCTGGTCGTCATCGACAGTCCGGATGTCGGGGCGGACCGAGCACGGCTGTCTGGCGCCAAGGCGCGCGTTCAGGTGGCCGCCGAGAACCACGACCGGGCGAAGAAGCTCCAGGCCGAGGGCATCGGGTCGAAGAAGAGCCTGCTCGACGCGCAACAAGAGCACGATCAGGCGAAATCCGAATACGCCGCCCTGCGCGCTTCGCTCTCCGTGCTCGGTGCGGGCGGCGGTGGCGCGGGCAGCTACACGTTGAGCTCGCCCATCGACGGCGTCGTGACCGAGCGCAAGGTGACGATCGGTAAGCTCGTGAGCAGCGAGGAAGTCCTGCTCGAAATCGTGGACACGCGCTCGATGTGGGCCGAGCTCGACGTCGCCGAGAGCGACCTGCTCGCGGTGGCGGTCGGGCAAGCGGTGTCCCTGCGGCTGGATGGCCTGGGGGAGCGCGAGCTCTCTGGCAGCATCACCTACGTCGCGCCCGCCGTGGACCCGCACACTCGCACGGCGAAGGTCCGCGTTCCGCTGGCCAATCCCGACGGAGTGCTGCGCGCGAACATGTACGGTCAGGCGCGGGTGGCCGCGGGCGAGTCGCGTTCGAGCGTGTTCGTGCCGCGTGCCGCGCTCGAGCGTACCAAGGAAGTGCAGCTCGTCTTCGTGCAGATCGCAGAGGACGAGTACGAGACCCGCCGAGTACAGGTGGGCGCCACGGATCCCGACTTCGTCGAGATCCTGAAGGGGGTGCGAGTCGGCGAAGACGTCGTCACGACCGGAGCTTTCTTGCTCAAGACGGAGACGTCCAAGGAAAGCATCGGCGCGGGCTGCTGCGATGGAGATTGACCGCCGATGCTGAATCGTCTCATCGATCTCTCGCTCCGGCACCGGTTCTTCGTGCTGCTCGGGACGCTCGCGGTCGTGGTCGCGGGTGCAATCGCCTTTCGCCGCCTGCCGATCGACGCCTTTCCGGACACCACGCCGATCCAGGTCCAGATCAACACGGTCGCCCCAGCGCTCTCGCCGCTCGAGCTCGAACGGCAGGTCACGTTCCCAGTCGAGCAGGCGATCTCGGGGTTGCCCGGACTCGAGGAAGTCCGCTCGCTCACGCGTTTCGGCTTATCCCAGGTCACGGTGATCTTCGAGGACGGCACCGACATCTGGCTCGCCCGCCAGGTGGTGTCGGAGCGCCTCCGGAGCGTGGTGATGCCGCCTGGGATCGCCCAGCCCCAGCTCGGGCCCGTGGCCACGGGGCTCGGCGAGGTGTTTCACTATCTGGTGACGGGTGAGCGTTCCCTGGTCGAGCTGCGCGCGGCCCACGACTGGATCATCAGACCGCAGATGAAACCGCTGCGTGGCGTGGCGGAGGTGAACGCCTGGGGCGGCGACGAGCGCCAGCTTCAGGTCGTCGTCGATCCCGCCCAGCTCCACGCGCGCGGGCTCACGCTGGCCGAGCTGGCCGAGGCGCTCGAGCAGAACAACATGAACGTGGGCGGCGGGACGCTGGATCAGGCCGGGCAGTCCAGCCTGATCCAGGGGCTCGGCATCGTCACGCGGCCGAGCGACGTCGAGGAGATCGTCGTCGCGGCCCACGGCGGCGTGCCCATTCGCGTCCGTGACGTGGCCAAGGTGGTCGAAGGTCGCGAGATTCGCCGAGCGACGGTGACCGCCGACGGCAAGGGTGAGGTGGTGCTCGGCCTCGGGTTCATGCTCATGGGCGAGAACAGCCACGAGGTGACGAAACGCCTTCAGGTGCGCCTGGCCGAGATCGAGAAGACGCTACCCGAGGGCGTCCGCGTGGAGCCCGTCTACGCGAGAACCACGCTGGTCGACCGCGTCCTCGGCACGGTGCGCACCAATCTGCTCGAGGGCGCCCTCCTGGTGATCGCCGTGCTCTTCATTTTCCTGGGTAACCTGCGTGCGGGGCTGATCGTGGCCGCGGCCATCCCGCTGTCGATGCTGTTCGCGTTCGACCTGATGCTCCGGGCCGGAATCGCCGGGAGCTTGATGAGCCTGGGCGCCATCGACTTCGGTCTGGTCGTGGACAGCTCGGTGATCATGGTCGAAAACTCCGTCAAGCGCCTGGCGGAGGACCACAGCGAGCGCGACAAGCTGGCCGTCGTCCGCGACGCGGCGCTCGAGGTGCGCAAGCCGACGATGTTCGGCGAGCTCATCATCATGATCGTCTACCTGCCGATCCTGGCGCTCGAGGGGGTCGAAGGGAAGCTGTTCCGACCGATGGCGCTGACGGTGATCTTCGCGCTGTTCGGCTCGATGGTGCTCTCGCTCACGCTGATGCCGGTGCTCGCGAGCTTGCTCCTGCCGCGGCGGGTGAAGGAGGGCGAAAACGCGGTGATGCGCGCCCTCCGGCGGGTCTACGCGCCCGTGCTCCGGGCCGCGCTCCGCTTCCGCTGGGTCGTGCTGGGCGGCGCGCTCTTGCTCCTGGGAAACGCCGCCTTCGTGGCCACCCGCTTGGGCTCCGAGTTCGTGCCGAAGCTGCAAGAAGGCACCATCGTCATCAACACCGTACGCCTGGCGGGCGTGTCTGCGGACGAGTCCGCCCGGTACGGCATGCAGATCGAGCGCAGCCTGCTCGAGGCCTTCCCCAACGAGATCGAGCGGGCCTGGACGCGGACGGGGACACCCGAGGTGGCGACCGATCCGATGGGCCTCGAGGTCTCCGACGTGTTCCTCACGCTCAAGCCGCGGAAGCAGTGGAAGCGGGCGACGACCCAGGAGGAGCTCGTCCGCGAGATGCAGGAGGAGATCTCCACGCTGCCGGGGATGCGCGCCTCCTTTCTGCAACCGATAGAGATGCGCGTGAACGAGATGATCGCGGGCGTACGCGGCGACGTGGCCGTCAAGATCTTCGGCCAAGACTTCGAGGTGCTGAAGGTGAAAGCGAAGGAGGTCGAAGCGGTGTTGAAGAAGATCCCCGGCGCCGCGGACGTCTCGACGGAGCAGCTGACCGGGCAGCCCACGCTCCAGATCGAGGTCGACCGCGCCGCGATCGCCCGCCACGGCATTGCCGCGCGCGAAGTGCTGGAGGTCGTCGAGGCGTTGGGGACGCGGGAGGTCGGCGTGCTTCAGGAGGGGGAGCGCCGCTTCCCGATCACGCTGCGCATCGACGATCGCTATCGCCTCGACGCCGCCGCCATCGGCCGCATCCCCGTCACCGCCGCCAACGGCGACCGCGTCCCGCTGGCCAAGCTCACGAAGATCACGCTCGCGGAGGGGCCGACCGCCATCAATCGAGAGTGGGCCAAGCGCCGCGTGGTCGTTCAGGCGAACGTGCGCCAGCGCGACGTCGGGAGCTACGTGCACGACGCGATGGCGGCCATCGACCGCGACGTGCAGCTCCCGCCTGGGTACTACGTCCGCTACGGAGGGCAGTTCGAGCACCTCGAGCGGGCGCGGACCCGCCTCGCGGTGGTCGTTCCGCTCGCGCTCGCCCTGATCTTGTTCCTGCTCTTCGTGTCGCTCAAGAGCGCCCGCAACATGCTGCTCATCTTCAGCGGTGTGCCGCTGGCGCTGACCGGTGGGGTCGCGGCGCTGTGGCTCAGGGGCCTGCCCGTCTCCATCTCCGCGGCCATCGGCTTCATCGCGCTCTCGGGGGTCGCCGTGCTGAACGGGCTCGTGATCGTCACGTTCATCGAGACCCTGCGCGAGCGCGGCGCCGCTCTCTACGACGCGGTCGTCTCGGGAGCGGTGGGCCGGCTCCGGCCCGTGCTGATGACCGCCAGCGTCGCCGCCATTGGTTTCGTTCCGATGGCGCTCAACACCGGCGTCGGCGCCGAGGTGCAGCGGCCGCTGGCGACGGTGGTGATCGGCGGCATCCTCTCGTCCACGCTGCTCACCCTCGTGGTGCTCCCGGTCCTGTACGTGCTGTTCGCGAAAAGGCAGAGCGCCGATGCAGATGACCCGGTCGTCGCGCCCCCAGCGCTCCCCGACACGCCGGAGGCGATCCGTGAGCCCGGAGCGTGAGCGTGCGTCGCGGGAGCCGGGTCGTCGTCGCGCTGGCCGCGCTGGCCGGCGTTCAGCTCGCCCTGTGGCTCGCCTATCGCGCCGTGGAGCGTCGCCGCGCGGGCGAGCCCGGCCCCGCTTCGTTCTCCTACCAAGCACTCTCGGGCCGAGCCCCGGCGGGCGAAGCACCCCTCGAGCGACCCGACGGCAGCTCGACTCGCCTTCAGGACCACGAGGGCGACAGCGTCATCGTGCACTTTTGGGCCACCTGGTGCGCGCCCTGTCGGACGGAGCTGCCGACGTTGCTCGAGCTGGCGAGAGAGCCTCCGGGTCGGCGCCGAGTGGTCGTGGTGCTCGTGAGCGTGGACGAGAGCTGGGCGACGGTGCGCCACTACTTCGGCGACAGCGTGCCGGTCGAGGTCGTGCGCGATGCTACGGGCGCGCTCCAGAGCGCGTATGGCGTCACGACGCTTCCCGATACGTATGTCCTCGAGCGCGGCAGCTTCGTCGCCCGGATGCAGGGTCCACGCGACTGGCGCTCGGCGGCCGCGCGGAGCGGCGTGGAAAAGCTCGGGGCGACACCATGAGGGCACGCCATGGCCGGTGAAACTCTCCATCTGGAGCTTCGCGTAAAGCACCTCGACTGCGAGAACGAAGCAGCCAAGATCGAGGCTGGGCTTCGCGAGCACCGAGGAGTGGTCGAGGTTCGAACCTTCCCGAAATCCGGCAAGGTCCGGCTGACGTTCGACGGAGACGCGACTTCTCGACACGCGCTCGAAACTGCTCTGGCGGAGCTGGGCTTTCCGGCGGCGGGGGCCCGAGAGGAAGCTGCCCCGTCCTGGGCGAGCCCGAAGGTGCTCACCTCCCTCACCTCGGGGGTGCTCCTCGGCACCGGATGGGCCCTCTCGCATGCGCCCGTGCCGAGCTGGGCGCCGCTGCTGACGCAGGGCGCCGCGATCGTGATCGGCGGTTACTTCTTCGCCCGCGAGGCCATCGAGAAGCTGCTCGAGAAGAAGGTCGTGGGCATCGAGCTGCTGATGTCCATCGCGGCGGTCGGCGCGGCCGCGCTCGGCGAGCCCCTGGAGGCCGCCATGCTCGTCTTCCTCTACTCGATCAGCGAGGCCGCCGAGGGATTCACCGAGCAGAAGACGCGGGCCGCGGTGCGCGCGTTGATGAAGCTGGTGCCGAAGGTGGCGCTGGTGCGCCGGGAGGGCGTGGACGTGGAGGTCGCGGTCGAGAGCCTCGGCGTCGGGGACGTCTTCATCGTGCGCCCAGGCGAGTCGGTGGCGACGGACGGTGAGGTCGTGAGCGGAGAGACCGCCGTGAACCAGGCTCCGGTGACCGGAGAGAGCGTGCTGGTGAAGAAGGGTGTCGGCGACGGAGTGTTCGCCGGGAGCATCAACGCCGACGGCGTGATCGAGGTCCGCGCCAGCAAGACCTCGGAGGACAACACCGTCGCCAAGATCATCCACCTGGTGGAGGAGGCGCAGGAGAAGAAGGGCGAGAGCCAGCGCTTCATCGAGCGCTTCGGCGCGCGCTATAGTCCTGCCGTGCTCGCGGCAGGCGTCTTGATCGCGGTGGGGCTGGTGCTCGCTTTCGGCTTCACGTGGACGGCTGCGCTCCATCGGGCGGTGGTGTTCATCGTGGCGGCGGCGCCGTGTGCGCTGGTGATCTCCGTGCCGATCACCCTCGTGGCTGCGCTCGGGACCGGCGCGCGCAACGGCGTGCTGATCAAGGGTGGCGTCATCCTGGAGCGCCTGGCCACGGTCCGGACCATTGCGCTCGACAAGACCGGCACCTTGACTCGCGGCGAGCCCGCTGTCACGGACTTCGTCGTGCTCCCCTCGAGCCCTCATACCGAGACCGAGGCTCTGTCCCGCATTGCCGCGATCGAGTCGCGCAGCGAGCATCCCGCGGCGCGAGCCATCGTGGAGCACGCACGCGCCCGCGGGGTCCCGATCGGAGAGGCGTCCGAGGTTCGGGCGGTGCCCGGCGCGGGCGTCGTGGCGAGCTTTGCCGGGGAAGAAATCCAGATCGGGCGCCTGGGCCTGTTCGAGAGCCTCGAAGACAACGTCGCAGGCGTCCGAGCGGAGGTCGAGCGCCTTGAAGCGGAAGGGAAGACCGTCATCGTCGCGGGGACGCGGTCGAGGATCTGGTGTGTAGTGGCGATGCAGGACGCCGTGCGCGCGGAGGCGCGGGAGGCCGTGGAGCTCTTGCACGCCCGAGGGACGGAGCTCGTCGTCCTGTCGGGGGACCAGCGGCTCGCCGTGGAGCGCGTCGCCAAGGCGCTCGGGATCCGGCGCTTCCACGGGGCGTTGTCCCCCGAGGACAAACTCGCCCGGATCCGCGCGCTGGCTCTGCGAGCGCCGGTGGCGATGGTCGGAGACGGCGTGAACGACGCCCCGGCCCTCGCTGAGGCCACTGTGGGGGTCGCCATGGGAGCGGCCGGGACCGACGTCGCGCTGGAAACCGCCGACGTGGCCCTGATGGGCGACGATCTGCGGCGGCTGGCCTTCGCCCTCGCGCTCGCGCAGCGCACTCGGCAGGTCGTGCGGCAGAACCTCGTGCTCTCGGTGCTCGTGATCGGCACGCTGGCCACCGGTGCGCTCGCCGGCGCGTTCAGCCTGCCCGTGGCGGTTCTGGTCCACGAGCTCAGCGAGCTAGTGGTCATAGGCAGCGGTCTCAGACTGCTGCGCGCGCCAGCGTTGGAAGCGACAGGTGCAGCATGAGCCGGCGAAGCGGCGCGCCGCTACCGGTCGCGGTGATGCTGCTCCTTTCGCTGACGGCATGCGGCGAAAATCCAGTGAAGGCTGCGTCCGAACCGGACGCGGCGCCGCTGCCGCCCCAGGCGGTCGTCTTGCTGCCGGGGTTCTTCACCTACGAAGGAGAGCCGCTCCAGCTCCTCGAGGACGGCGATCCCGTTCCAGTCCGGCTCGCCGCGCAGGGCGGCTACGCGATGTTCGCCGGGGCACGCATTCTGGATCTCGAGCCGTCTCCCGTTCGCATGGGCGCCGCGTTGATCGACCCGACGACGGACGAGACCTTGGTGAGCGACACGCGCACCATCGAAACGCTCGCGGTCCCCGCCGGCATCGAGCCAGATCCGCAGAGCAACGCGAATTTCCTCCACCTGGTGGCGTGCCCGAACTACGGAACACGCATGGTCCACGGGCTCGACTGGACGCTGAAGATCTGGATGGATGACCCCCGGTACGAGGGCTCCGTCACCGTCAGGGTCGTCCCCAAGTGCAACCCCGGCTCGAGGTTCCTGAAATGCCTCTGCGAGTGCGAGCCGGGGTATTACTTCGCAAAATGTGGCGCGGCGCATTGAGCCTCTGCTAGCTCCAGTGCTCGGTCAACGCCCGTCAAGGGGCCTCGTACGCGAGTAGTCTGAGCGCGTTCGCCACGACGAAGAGCGTGCTGCCTTCGTGGACGATCACCGCCTCCGAGATGCGGACCCATCCCAAGATCGCGGCCAGCATCAGCAGCGCGCTCACGCCCAGAGAAATGATCAGGTTCTGGCGCACGACACCGGTCGCTTGCCGCGCGAGCCCGACCCCGAACGGCAGCCGCGCCAAGCTGTCGCTCATCAAGACGATGTCGGCGGTCTCGAGGGCGACGTCGCTGCCGGCTCCGCCCATCGCGATGCCGACGGACGCGGAGGCGAGCGCCGGCGCATCGTTGACGCCGTCGCCGACCATGGCGACGCCTCCGCTCCGCGCCAGTGCTCGGATTGCCTCGACCTTGCCTTCGGGCATCAGCGGTGCTCGGACCTCGGTGATGCCGACCTCAGCAGCAATGGCTTTCGCTACGCGCTCGTTGTCGCCCGAGAGCATCACAGTCTTGTCGATGCCCATTTGGCGCAGCGAGGCTATGGTGGCTCTGGCGTCGTGCCGCAGTGTGTCGGCCACTCCGATGACTCCGAGGAAGCGCTCGCGCCTCCGCACGATCATGGTCGTCTGCCCTTGCTTCTGGAGCTCGTCGACTGCGGTCGTCACGGCATCGCCGAGCGCGACGTCGAATAGCGCCGCGTTCCCGATCTCCACGAGGTCGCCGCCGACCTGTGCTCGCAGGCCCTTGCCGTGGATGGCCTTCATGTCGGACGCGGCTTCGGGCTCGATGCCACGCTCGCGAGCGCCCTCGACGATGGCCCTGGCGAGCGGGTGGACCGAGAGCGCCTCGGCGCCGGCGCAGGCGGCGAGCAGCGAGGCCGCGTCGCTGCCGTCCAGCGGGCGCACGCTCACGAGCTTCGGCTTGCCTTCGGTGAGCGTGCCCGTCTTGTCGAACGCGATCGCTGCGACCCTCCCAAGCGCCTCGAGGTGCGCGCCGCCTTTGATCAGAACGCCGCTCCGCGCCGCTCGGGCCACCGCTGACAGGACGGCCGCCGGCGTGGCGATGGCAAGCGCGCAAGGCGACGCCGCGACCAACAACGACATCGCCGCGAGCATGCCGTCCTTCGGGCTCGCGCCCTGAGCGAAAATGCGTAAGAGCGCGAGCGCCGGCGCGAGCAAGAGGACGAACGGCACGAAGCGCCGCTCGAGCTGCTGCGTGAACCTCTGCGTCGGGCTCTTCTGGGCCTCGGCCTCCGACACCATCTGCACGACCCGCGACAGGGCAGACTCGCCGGAGAGCTTGGTCACCTCGACCTCCAGGGCCGCCCGTGTGTTGATCGTGCCGGCGAAGACCTGATCGCCCGGGCCTTTTTCGACGGGGACGGATTCACCGGTGATTGCCGCCTGATCGAGGGCGGAGCGGCCGTCGCGAATCACACCGTCCAGCGGGACGCGGTCGCCGGGACGCACCACGACGACCTCACCCCGCGCGACGTCGGCGACGGGCACTTCGGTGAGCTTCCCGTCACGCTCGACGCGAGCTGCCTCGGGCCGCAGTTTCCCGAGCGCCTCGATGGCGTTGCGCGCACGTTCCATCGCGCGGTGCTCCAGCGCGTGCCCCAACGAGAACAAGAAGAGCAGCAGCGCGCCTTCCAAGAACGCCCCGAGTCCGGCCGCCCCGATGGCGGCGACCACCATCAACGTCTCGATGTCGAACCGCAGCTGCCGAACGGAATTGAAGGCATCCCGAACGGAAAACATGCCGCCGGCCAGCATCGCGAGAACGTACGCAGCGGTCGGCGCCCACGCCGGGCCGAACGCCAGTCTTTCCGCCGCGTACCCCGCCGCGAGCAACCCGCCTGCGCAGATTGCGAGCGGAAGCTCCGCCGCGCCGCCACCATGTGCTTGTCCGTCACAGCCGCCACCGACGTGTACTGCTTCGAGCACGAACCCCAGAGCTCGCGCACGAGCCTCGAAATCGCGCGGCTTCGCGCTCCGCTTGTCGTAGTCCACGACGAGCCGTTCCGTCGAGTACGCGACGCTGGCTTTGATGACACCCGGTGACCGGCCGATCGCGTGCTCGAGCGCCGGGGCACATGCAGCACAATCCATCCCGCGGACCGTGTAGGCCTGGTGCATGTACCGCTCACGGACCTCCGCACCCGACCTGCGCGCGATGGAAACCACTTGCTCGAGCGAGACCCGCCCGGGGTCGTAATGGATACACGCCTCCACGGTGCCGCCGTCCTCGCGCAGATGGACACCGGAGATCCCGCGCTTCACCTCGAGCTCCTTCCCGAGCTCGGCGAACCGGACATCGACCTCCCCCTCGGGGAGCAGCAGGATCAGATCGAGCTGGGCCGCCGTTCCCCCCGTCTCGGCGGGCTTGGTGCGTGCCGGCCTGTCGTCCGCCACCACGCCACCAGCGTGGTCGTGCTTTCTGCCGTGGTCGCTCATCGCCCCTGTGCCAAAATCCCCGCTTTTGGCCGCCCGAGCCAGGCGTACACTGCCGGCAGAACCAGGAGGGTGAGCAGCGTCGAGGTGAGCAGGCCGCCGATAACCACCGTCGCCAGCGGTCGCTGCACCTCAGCGCCGGCCGAGCCGGAGATCGCCATCGGCAGGAACCCCAGCGACGCGACGAGCGCCGTCATCATCACGGGTCTGAGCCGCACTCGCGCGCCCACGAGCGCCGCGTCGGTGGGCGTGGGATGAAGCGGCTGGATTTCCAGCACGTACGACATCAGGACCACGCCGTTCAACACGGCGACACCGAACAGCGCGATGAAGCCAACTCCCGCCGAGATCGAGAACGGCATGCCCCGGAGGGCGAGGGCGATCAACCCGCCGGTCGCGGCGACCGGGACGTTGGCGTAGATCATCAGCGCGGGCCGCGCGCTGCCGTAGGTCATGAAGAGCAAGAGGAAGATCAGCACCAGGGCCGCAGGGACGGCGATGGCCAAACGCCCCGAGGCCTCGGCCAGGTTCTTGAATTGCCCGCCCCACTCGACGAAGTAGCCCGCCGGCACGACGTTGGCGCCGCCGAGGGCTTGCTTGGCCTCCGCGACGAAGCCGGCCAGATCGCGGCCGCGCACGTTGGCCTCGACGGTCAGGCGGCGCTGCACACGGTCGCGGCTGATCTGCGCCGGGCCCGGCTCTCGCTCGATGCGCGCGAGCTCGCCCAGCGGTACCAGCTTCGCGTCGGGCCCCGCGATGGGGATGCGCCGGATGGCATCCACGTCTTGCCGCGCGCTCTCCGCGAATCGCACCTGGAGCGCGAAGCGACGTTGCCCCTCGAAGACCTCTCCCACCGCGCGGCCTCCCATCGCCGAGACGGCGTCGAGGACGTCGCGCGTGTTGACTCCGTAGCGGGCGATCTGCTCTCGATCGACGATGACCCGGATGTACGGCTGACCCGCGGCCTGCTCCGCCTTCACGTCGGCGGCGCCCGGGACGCGGCGCACTACATCCACGACGCGATCGCCCGTCTTCCGGAGCTCTTCCAGGTCGGGACCGAAAATACTGATCGCAATGTCGCTCCGCGCGCCGCTGATAAGCTCGTTCGTGCGCAGCTCGATGGGCTGTGAAAAGGAGTAGTTTTGCCCCGGCACCTCGTCGCGGAGCACCTTCTCCATCGCCTCGACGAGCTCGGCCTGAGTCGTGGCGCGCTTCCAGCCTTGCTTGGGCTTCAGGATGACGTATACGTCCGAGACATCCACGCCCATGGGATCAGTCGCGATCTCGGCGCGTCCCGTCTTGGACACGACCGTGGCCGCCTCGTCCGGGAAGCGCTCGAGGATGGCTCGCTCCATCCGCCCGTTCATCTCGAGCGACTGCTCGAGCGACACTGAGGGCAGCCGGATCGACTGAATCGCGATCGCCCCTTCGTCGAGGCGCGGGACGAACTCGGCACCAAGAAACGGAACCACCACGAGCGACGCCGCGAACCCGGCGCCGGCGATGGCCGCGGTGAGCCGCGGCCGAGCCACGGCGCGGCGGAGGACCGGGTCGTAGATCGTCCCGAGCTTTCGCACCAGCCAGGTCTCTCGCTCGTCCACGCCCTTGCGAAAGATCCACGACGCCACCGCCGGCATCCACGTCAGCGCGAGCACCAGCGACGCCGCGAGCGCCAGCACCACGGTGATCGCCATCGGTCGGAACATCTTTCCTTCGATGCCCTCCAGCGTCAGGATCGGGATGTAGACGATCATGATGATGGCCACGGCGAACACCACTGGCCGTGCTACCTGGCCGGCGGCGGACTCCATCGCGGCCGGGACGTCGTCTCCACGCGCGCGCTCCTCGGCCAAGCGGCGCATGGCGTTTTCCACGATCACGACCGAGCCGTCGACGATCAGCCCGAAATCGAGCGCGCCAAGGCTCATCAGGTTGCCCGAAATCCCGAGCGCCCGCATGCCGATGAATGCGGCGAGCATGCTCAACGGGATCGCCGAGGCGACCAGAAGCCCGCCCCTCAGGTTGCCCAGCACCAGCAGCAGCACCACCACGACCAGGACGCCACCTTCGATCAAGTTCGTGACTACAGTGCGAATTGTCCGCTGGACGAGCTCGGTGCGGTTGTAGAAGGTCTCGATCGTGACTCCCTTCGGCAAGGTCGGCCGGATCTCCTCGATCTTCCGGCTCACCTCAGCCGAGACCTCGCGCGAGTTGGCCCCGAGCAACATCATTGCGATGCCACACACTGCCTCTCCGCGGCCGTCGCGTGTCACGGCGCCCTGCCGCACCATGGGCGCGAAGTGCACTCGGGCGAGATCCGCGATCCGAATCGGCGTGCCATCGTTCCGCGTGGTGACCACGATCCGCTCGACGTCCGCGAGGGACTGCACGAGACCTTCACCGCGGATCAGCGACTGCTCGCCTGCCCGCGCGAGGTACGCGCCGCCGGCGTTGGCGTTGTTGTGCTCCAGCGCCTGGAACACGTCCTCGAGGGAGAGCGAGAGCGCGCTCAGACGTCCCGGATCGACCTCGACCTCGTAGGTCTTCAGCTCGCCACCGAAGGTGTTCACCTCGACGACCCCCGGTACGGTGCGCAGCTGGTACGCAACGTACCAGTCGAGGATCGTGCGAAGTTCCATCAGAGTGTAGCAGTCCGGGCGGTCCTGACCCGGCTCGCACATCGAGTCGCCCTTGACCTCGAACTGGTAGATCTCACCGAGCCCGCTGGTGATCGGGCCGAGCTCGGGACTGCCGTAGCCCTCGGGGATTTTCTCACGCGCCGCGGCGAGCCGCTCGGACACGAGCTGGCGCGCCCAGTAGATGTCCGACCCCTCTTCGAACACGACGGTCACGGCCGACAGCCCGAAGCGCGAGATGCTGCGAATTTGCTCCACCCGCGGCAGCCCGCTCATCACCGACTCCACTGGGAAGGTGATGAACTGCTCCACCTCGAGCGGCCCGAGCGCGGGCGCGGTGGTGAGCACCTGCACCTGCACGTTGGTGACGTCGGGCACGGCGTCGATGGGGAGCTTCTGCATCGCGCGGATGCCGAGCGCCCCCACGAGGAGCACGGCAAACACGACCAGCAGGCGGTTCTTGACCGAGAACGAGACGATGCGCGTGAGCATCAGTGCGCGTGCCCTTCACCGAGCTCGCCCGCGAGCAGCGCGGACTTGAGCGTGAAGGCTCCCTCCGCGACGATCTTCTGGCCCGGCTCGAGGCCCTGGAGGATCTCGATCAGGTCGCGCGCCTGCGCCCCGATGACCACCGGTACCGCGCGGAAGTCGCCCGCGTCTTCCTCGGGCACGAAGACCACGGACTTGCCCTCGAGCTCCTGCACCGCGTTGTGAGGAACGACCAAGCTCGGTGCGCCTGCGTCGGGGCTCCCGACCGCGAGCGTGCCGAAGAGCCCGGGCTTGAGCAGGCGCTCAGGGTTCGGCAGCTTGAGGCGTATGTCGGCCGAACGGGTGGCTTCGTCGAGCACGGGGGAGACGAAGTCGATCGTGCCCTGCCAGGAGCGGTGGGAGTACGCGCCCAGGCGTACGGTCGCGGAGACGCCCTCCCGCACTGCCCCAACATCCTTCTCGTACACCCGACCGACTACCCATACCGCCGCGATGTCGGCCACCACGAACAACGGCCGGTCGCTCGATGCCACCTCGCCGGGGGTCGCGTGTCGCTCGATCACTGTGCCCTTGATCGGACTCGTCACCCGACCGCCGCCCGCTCCGCCATAAACTCGCGCGCGTGACTGGGCCGCTCGAAGCGCCGCTCGCGCCTGGCTGAGCTCGCCCTCGGCCTCCACCAGGGAGCGCTGGGCGCCGACCCCTGCGTCCGCGAGCTGGCGCTGGCGTGCGATGCGATCTTCGCTGACCTTGACGGAAGCGCGCGCCTTCTCGATGTCCGCGCTCGCCTCGCCCAGCTCCACGCTGCGGAGCTGCGCGAGCAGCTGTCCCTTCTCCACGTCGTCGCCGAGCTTCGCGTGGACAGAGGCCACCTGGCTCTGCACGATCGGCGTGATGTGTGCGGTCCGATCGGGGTCGAGGCGCACTTCGGCCGGAACCACCAGCGCACCACTCAGTGGCTGGACGATCGCCTCGCCGACACGGATGTTGCTGCGCGCCAGGGCGGCGGCGGAGAGGTGGACGACTCCCGGCTTCTCTGCTTCGTGCTTCGCCTCCGCGTCGCCCTTTCCGTGCGTTTCGTGCGCTTCTTGGCGGGCCTCGCGACAGGCCGAGAGCGCCACTAGCGCGACCAGTCCCGAAGCGGCGAGTCTGGTCTTCATTTGCGCTCCTCCTGCGGAGTGGCGTGGTCTTCGTGGTGGTCTTCGAGCTCCGTCCCGACGGCCTCGTCGAGCGCGCCGCGCGCCCGGAAGTACTCTTCCCGAGCGTCGAGAGCGGTGCGTTCGGAGCGCAGAAAACGCTCGCGCGCGACGAGAACCTCGGTCGCGTCGATCTCCCCGAGCTCGAAGGCTTTTTCGACCAGCGACAGGTTCTTTTCCAGCCCCGGGAGGACTTTTTGGGTGTAGACGCGCACGCGCGCCGCGCTTGCGTTGACGGCGTCGGCCGCCTTTCGGACCCGCAACTCGATGGTGCGCCGATGCGCGCCCAGCTCGGCGAGCGCGACGTCGAGCTCGCCCTGGGCTCGCAGGCGCTCGGTACGATTTGCCTGCCACACGGGGATGGGAACGGTGACGGTGCCGCGCCAGAGGGTCGCGGCAGAGCCTCCGGGCTCGGACTCGCGAGCGTACGCGAGGCCGAGCCTCGGATTCGGCCACGGCTCACGCCGAGCGGCCGCCAAGACCGCGCGCGCCCGGTCGACCACTGCGGTGCGCGCGCGCAAGAGTGGATCCTGGCTGCGGGCGAGCTGCACGAGCCGGGCGACGGACGGGGCATCGCGCGGCACCCCCAACTCCCCAGCGGGTTGGAGGTCTCGCTCCGCGGGCCACCCGGACACCTGCTTCAGCTCGAGCACGGCAGCGCGCTCGGCCTGCGCCGCGGCGATCCGCGCCTGGCGTGCCTCGGCGAGATCCGACTCCGCGAGCGGCACCGGAAGCGGGGAGGTCTCGCCCGCGGCCAGCTTACGCTCGGCGACCTGCACGAAGTGCTCCGCAAACTTGACGAACCGGTCTGCCGACCGGACCTTTGCGCGTGCGACGAGCGCGTCGTGAAAGGAGCCATGAACCTCGCGGCGGACACGCCAGCGCGACTGTTCCACGCTCGCGCCGGCCAAGTCCATGGTCGCGCGCGCCGCGCGCCGGCGCGCGGCGCGCTCGCCAAACACCTCGATTTCCTGCTCCACCGAGACCTCGTAGTCGATGCCCGAGCCCGCGCCGGTCGTGCGCCGGCCGAAGCTGGCGCCGAGGGTTGGATCGGAGGGAAACAGCGGCTCCGCCGCGGCGATCTCCGCCCTTCCGCGTGAGAGCCCGGCGCGTGCGATCGCGAGCTCCGGCGCGTTCTTGTCCGCCCAACGCAGGATCTCCGCGAGCGATGCTCGAGACGAGCTGGGTGGGCGCAGAGGTGCACTTTGAGCAATGGTTGGGGGCGCGCGGAGCAGGATCGCCAGCGCGATCGCTCCCAGACCTGATCGGGAAAACACGACGGAATCCTCCTGAGGTGACGACTGCAACGGGCAGCGCAGGCGCCACAGCGCGCGCCGTGAAGGCTCGCGGAGGCGCAATGCACCGATGTGGACGACAGCAGTCTCAGGAGGTCGGCGGACGGAAGATGGCCTGCCGCACGCCACAGCACGCGATTCGATCGGGAGAACCGGTCAGGAGTAAAGTCGCGTCGCCCGGGTGTCGGGGCTCGGACAACGTCCAGCCCTGGACCGCGACCGTTGGGGCATGGCACGGGCAGACATGCGTACCGCCGCCGCAACCGTGCTCGATGTCGATGGGACCACCGTCGCAATGTAAATCGGCGGTGGCGCGCGCCGAGTGCCCCTCGGCAACGGAGTGCGCGAAGCTTTCGACAACCTCGCTCGCGCCCGGGCGGGCGAGCAGGGCGAGCAGGGCGATGAGGAAGGCGAGTAGGCGGTGCTTCACGAAGACCGTTTCTTGACTTCTATCATCTCGACCCCCGGCGGTCCAACGGAGGCCGAGCATTTCCTGAGCAAACCAGGCTCTCGACACAATATTCCCAAGATGACAGCGCCCCTACCTTCGCGCTGACACTCCGAGACGTCATCGGCTCGGAGTCGGTGCTTCGCCAGCGCCTTGCCGACCGCCGCGGCGAGCTAAAGGAACGCCGGGGGGACCTCGACGGCCGGATCGCCCGGTGGTGCGAGGCCTTCGAACAGGGCGGCGATCTCGCGGCGCTCGGCGTTGACCGCCTCCGCTCCCTCCGAGAGGAGCGAGAGGACGTCGAGCGCCAGCTCGCCGCCACAGCCGTGGAGGTGCCCGCCCCGCTGCCTCCCCACCTGTTCAAGCCGGAGGTGGTCGGGCGCTTTCGGAAACGGCTTCAGGCGACCCTGAGCGACCCTGACACAGGCGTGGTTCGCGAGTACCTCCGGCGCCTCGTGGACCGCATCGTGATCAGCGACGGTTGACGTGGTGGTCGAGGGTAAGGCCTCGGCCGCTGCTGCGCTGATGGCCGAATCCCGCGGTGTCCCGCCGGTCTCAACCACCACGACGAAAGTTCGTACACACGTCGTAGGTTGGCGCCCCAACCCCGACACAAGTACGAACTTTTGGAGTCGGTTTCGGGTCGACGGGACCCGAAGGCGGGCAAGGCCGAGGACGGCGCCGACGGAGCCGCAGCGGATCGTCCGGCTGCTGGCGCAGGCCGAGGGGTGGCAGAGGCTGCTCGGCGCGGGTGGGGTCCTCTCGCGGGCCGGGATCGCGCGCACGGCGGCGTTGTCGGCGGTGCGGGCGACGCAGATTCTAGCGCGGCTGAAGCTCGACACGGCGGTGCAGGAGTGGATTCACCACCGCGCTGCACCCGCATGCGTGCAGTAGTCCCAAGGCAACGTGCGTGTGGAAAGTCGAAACGGTTCCGCTTTCGAAATTCGCTGGGTACCTCCAGGCTCAGGGTCGGGAGCCTTGCCATCCTGCGTGCCAGGCGCACGTCTGGTCCTCGACGCCTACGACGGTCGGGCTCCACGTCGGGAGCCTTGCCATCCTGCGTGCCAGGCGCACGACGCGGATGAGCAGGACAACTCGCGGAGAAGGCCCCTACCCTGGTGCCAATTGGCCCACCAAGGTCTGCGAAGAGCCCGGTTTCCGGGCCGCGGCGTGGACGACACTCCTGGCAACGGCTCGCCGTTTTCGAGCGCTCCGCCGGTGGCGGCGCGGTACGGAGTGCACGGGTTGCTCCCTAAGTGCTTGAATGCGCTGCTCAAACGGCCCAGCCGCGTAGCGCTCGGTACGGGCAGCCACTGCGCCACTTCAGCAACCGTCACGGGCAGCGTACGGGGAGCCCACGGGCTTCTAGCGGCGCGAAGCGAAGGTCGTGGTTTCTGAATTCACCAGGCCGGCCAGGGCGATTACATCCAGGATTTCCATGTGGTTGGTGTCCGCGCGATCCCCGCAAGCGGGCGGAGTCAGGGCCATCGCGGGCAGTCGCCCTGACACGCCGGCGCGGCGCGTGGTTCCCGGCCGACTCGCCTGGCACTACGTCATCGGTCAGGTTCGCGGCCGGCCCAACAGTCCCGCCGGCTCCGCCTAGCTCCAGCATCGACTTGACGCTGCTGTCGACGACCACAAGGCCCCAGCAAGGAGCCTTCGAATGGGAGCGGGCAATGAACGGCTTTGAGCTATGTCCACCCGACGGCAACCACCTCGTCGAACGGCACCCAGACCTCCGCAACTCCTTGAATTTGCTCGGCAGGAAAGTCGAGTTGCAGGCCCGCGCAACCCGGAAGGCCCTGAATTTTCAGGGCCTTTGTTTTTCGACCTCGCTTTGAACCTGCGACACGAGACGACAGCGTCCGAGCCCTCGACGTCGGGAACTTCGGCGTGCCGTCCGAGAGTATGCAGTCGCTCGTCGAGTGTCGCCCGACACACGATGCATGCGTATGGCCCGAGGCGCGTCCATTGCGCGTTCAGCGCGTCCAGATTTTACCCGCGGCGCGTCGCCGTTTGCGTAGCCGGCGCGCGATGGTGCCGAGCTTCTTGTTCACCTTGTCGAGGTCGAACCGCTCCGGGTCGAAGCGCGGACCGACCCACGTCTTCACGTCTCGGTACTCGGCGTCGGTGGGGTCGGCGAGGACGCGCAAGAGGTCCTCGTAGCCGGGTGGACCACCGCAATCCTCCGGTGGATACGCACGGGCGCCCGCGAGGCACTCGCCAACCGCGGGATCTGGGCCGGGCTCGGAGACGCTCTCCACGGTGATGGTATGCTCCCAGTCGTCGCCGTAGTCGTAGCGGTAGAGAAACACCGTTCCCTCGCGGGCGACGGCCCCGATGGGCGCCGCTGCTTCATCGACAACC
>JACPVJ010000187.1 GCA_016191785.1 Myxococcales bacterium
CGAGGCGGGGGCACCCCGCTCGAACGCCGCTCTCGAATTTGTGCTTCCCCCCCAGCCCCACCCGCCAGAGCGCCTAACTGATCGATGACGCGTCGCTTTTCACCACCGGGCCGGCCCGACTACCAATCGGGAGTGCAGTCCCCCCGTCACGGCAAATCGGCGCAGCACCGCGTTCCGGTCGAGTAGTCGTAGTAGCTCGGGGCGTGCCCGGTGATCTTGGCTTCGCAGCCCTTGGTGGTCATGCGGGCGTAGAACCCGCCCACGAACACTCCGCTCGGATCTTCGATCCACTCGTCCAGATTGCCGACCATGTCGTACAAGGCGCCATCGTCCCAGGTGCTGGTGCACCCGGCGGTCGCTCCGGTCAGTCGCAAGAGCGGATCTTTTCCGGACTCGATCACCAGGTTCAGCCGCGGGTCGACCAGGCCCATCGAGGCGTTGTCGTGCAGCACGGCGCCCGGGTGAACCGCGCGGTGCACGTTGCAGCGACCCGGGAGGTAATGCGCGCCGTAGGGGAACTTGGTCCCCGCTCGGCCCCGACAGGCCAGGGTCCACTCCGCTTCGGTGCACAGCCGCCTGCCTGCCGCCTGGCAGGCGCCCTTGGCCGAGTGATAGGTCAGGTACCCGTGGGGCACGACGCCCGGCCGCGACACCGCCATCGGCTCGTAGCGCTCGTGCAGCTGGAACGAGGGTGGGTCGGGCAAAGGGAAGGCCCGCGCGCCGGCATCGCCGGTCCGGGTCCGCTCGACCAGCCACACCTCGCGCACTCGCGACAAGGCAGCGGGCTGGGGGGGGAAGTACGGCGAGAGCGCGCGCCCGCTCTTCTTGTCGACCAGCGACGCCTCCCAGCGATCGACGCAGAACCCCGGGAGCTTGGCCATGCCGGCGGGGCAGCCCCGCGCCTGGGTCGCGCGCACCGCGCCGCGTGGCGCAGGCTCGGCACGGGCCAGCGAGATCGAGCCGAGCCCGATCGAGACCACAGCCGTCGCGCGAGCCACCGAGAGCACGTGCCGACCCTGACACGCCGCCCCGAGTCCGGGCAACCGATTGCCCCGAGGTCGGCCCCGGGGCAAGGTCCGTGGGTGGTTCGCAGCGACGAATGGGGCGTGGAGCGCGAGCGGATGGTCCGTTCGGTGGAGCTGGCCGCGGCCCCTCGCGACCCGCGGGTGCTCGACGCATTCCGGCGCATCCCACGGCACCTGTTCGTGCCCGACCCCACGCGCGTCGCGGCCTACGAGGACCGCGCGCTGCCCATCGGCGAGGACCAGACCATCAGCCAGCCCTCGATGATCGCCATGATGTTGGACGCGCTCGAGTGCGATCCGGGCTCACGCGTGCTCGAGGTCGGGGCGGGCTCCGGCTACGCTGCGGCGCTGCTCTCGTGCCTGGCGGCGCGAGTCGACGCCATCGAAATTCGTCCGGCGCTGGCGGCGCGAGCTCGCGCCACGCTGCTCGGCTTGGGCATCGAGAACGCGTTCATCCACGTGGGCGACGGCAGCAAGGGGCTGGCCGAGCAAGCCCCGTTCGATCGCATCTTGGTCTCGGCGGCGCCACGCAGCGTCCCGCCGGCCCTGCTCGACCAGCTCGGCCCCGCCGGCCGCATCGCGATCCCGGTCGGGGACCCGTATCACCAGGTGTTGCTGGTCGGCGAGCGCGGACCGGACGGTCGGGTGCGGATGCGCCGCGACGTGCCGTGCGTGTTCGTGCCGCTGGTGGAAGGCTAGGCGCTCCCCACCGTGCGGGTGGTGAAGGCGATCGGGCTCGTGCCTGCCCGGCGGTACGCCTGCGTCCAGACCTCGGCGTTCTCCACGTCGAACACCACGGTCGGATCGAGATCGACCGGCAGCCACGCGCCCGCACGGATCTCGTTCTCGAGCTGGTCCGGCGCCCAGCCCGCGTAGCCGATCAGCCCCATCAAGCTGCCCGGCGCGTGACCTTTGGCGACCGCTTCCAGCGCCTTGCGAGACGCGCAGGCCGTGATCCCCGATCCGACGTCGAACTGACCTTCGATCTCGGGGAACCGCTCTTCGCTGCGATAGAGCAGCCAGACCTGCTCTTGCGCCACCGGCCCGCCTACGCGCACCAGGCCAGGCACGGTGATGGCGCTCTCGGTCACTTCCGCCTGGACCAAGAGCTCGGGCATGCTCATCACCTCGCGGCCGTTGACCACCCACCCGAAGGCCCCGTCGGGGCCGTGGGCCGCGAGCAGGACCACCGAGCGGTCGAAGTTCGGATCGCCCAGCGGCGGCGCGGCGACCAACAACCCAGGAGCGAGTACGGACATTGGCGACGGCCTCCCTTCAGCTGACGATCACCCCGGCGTAGCCCACCACCTGGTCGAAGTCACCGGACACCTCGCCCGAGTTGCCGTAGCGTACCAGCTCGGCCCGCGAAGCCGAAAGCTCGAGCGCGGCGAAGAGGCTGACCACGGTGGGGATGCGGCCGCACATCGAGATCTGCTCGCGCTCGCAGACCTCGAAGAGGCCCGCAGGGTCCAGGGCCAGGACCCGCTCGAGCGCCATCGTGTCGTGGTGACGCGCGAGCGCGGCGGTCTCGTAGTGAGACATGTCGGTGCTCGCCACCAAGAGCACCCGCCCTGCGTGCTCGCGCTCGTGCTCGGAGATCACACGCGCCACGCCCGCCCCGAGCTCGCGGCACTCGTGAAGCCCTAGCTGCCCGAGGCAGATGGGCACCACCTTCACATCGCTGCGCCGAGCATGCAAAAACGGCATCTGCACCTCCGCCGCGTGCTCCATCGCGTGGGCGCGCGCCTCGGCATGCAAGAGGCCGGTGGCGGCGAGCCGGCCGGTCAGCTCGCGATCGACCCCGAGCGAGAATCCGGGGAACGCCCAGTCGCCGCCGCCCCAGAGCGAACGTCGATCTCCGAGGCCGGTGTGGTTGGGGCAGAGCACCAGCGCGGTCGCGGGCACGGTCACGCGGGCGAAGGTCTCACCGGCGATGGGACCGCTGTAGACGTACCCGGCATGCGGGACCATGACCATGCGCGCGGCGACCGGGGCGGGCGGGCCTTGGGGCAGGCAGCGTCGCAGCTCGGCGTCCAGGCGACGCCCCTCGCCGGGGTAGAATCGCCCCGCGACCGCGGGCGGGCGGGCTGGCTGGAGCATGCCCGCGCAGGATAGCGCGGCGCGGCCCAGCCGCGAGACCCCGGGGCCAAAGCGGCGCGATCGCAGCGCTATCGCCGGTCGGCGATCGTTGCGATAGAGTGCCTCTCGATGCGGGTGACCTTCTACGGTGTTCGGGGCTCCGTCCCCGCCCCGGGCCCGACCACGGCGCGCTACGGGGGCAACACGTCGTGCATCGAGGTCGTGCTCGAAGACGGCACCACTCTGATCCTCGACGCCGGCACGGGCATGCGCGCGCTCGGCGCGACGCTGCTCGAGGGCAACCGCCACGAGACGGTGCACCTGCTTCTGTCCCACACCCACTGGGACCACGTGCTCGGTCTGCCGTTCTTCGCGCCGCTCTGGCGCAAGGAGTCGCAGCTGCTCGTCTACCCGCTGCCGACCGACGCCCAAGAGCGTTTTCAGCGCACCATCTTCGACGACATCCACTTCCCGGTGAGCGTCAACGACATCCCGGCCAAGGTCGAGTTCGCCAAGCCCAGCGCCGAGCCGTGGCGCATCGGCTCGGCCACCGTTCGGCGAATCGCCCTCAACCATCCGGGGAGCTCGCAGGGCTTCCGGATCGACGACGCCAGTGGCGCATCGCTGGTCTACCTGACGGACAACGAGCTGGTACGGGGGGAGGCCGGCGAGCCCGCGCTCGATGCGCTGGCGCGCTTCTCGGCCAGCGCCAGCTTGCTGATCCACGACTCGCAGTACCTGGACTCCGACATGCCTGCCAAATACGGCTGGGGGCACTCGGTGATCGACGACGTGCTCACCCTGGGAGTGCGCGCCGAGGCGCGGGGGCTGGCGCTGTTTCACCACGATCCGAACCGCACCGACGACGATCTCGACGCGATCAAGGCCCGCTCGGCGGCCTGGCTGTCCGAGCGTTCACCGGTCACCCAGCTGTGCGTCGCGATCGAAGGTCAGACCCTCGAGCTGTGAGCGTCAGCGACTGAGCCGGATGTCCCCGGGCTTGGTGACGGCGTCGGGCTTCTTGGTCGTGGGCTTGGGCTCGGGCGCGCGCGGACGGCTGGCACCGACGGGCCGGGGTGCGACGGCCGACGGGGCGGGCTCGACGCTGGCGAGCGGGGCCGCGCTCTCGGCGGCCTTGGGGGGGACGTCGACCGGCATCGGCTCGGAGACCGCGGGGCCCGGCCCCGAGCGCACCGGGTCGGAGCTCGCGGCCGGAGGTTTGGCCGCGGCGTCTTTGCGCGACGACACGAGCGTGCCGACCCCGAGCGCCAGCGCGACGGCGAGCGCCACCGCCGTGATCCCGAGCACCAAGGGCAGACGCGAGCGCCGCGCCGGCGCGACCCCGGTGGCGGAGAACGGCGCGTCCGACGGGACGTACGGGGCCACGGCCACGTCGCGATGCAGCGTGGGGGCGTCGGGGTCGGAGGCGCGATCGAAGTTGCCGTCGATGCGAATCGACGTCGGAGACGACGAGGCGCCCGAGCTGACCAACCCGCTCGCCACGTCGATGCTGCCGCTCGAGCCGAGGGGCACGCGGCCCGAGATCGGGGCCGAGATGGCGACGCCGGACCGCACCGACGGCGGTGGCACCGGCACGGTCGGCGCGAAGCGGCCCAAGAAGGGCTGCAGGGCAGCGCGGAGCTCGTCTACCGACTGGAAGCGCCGTGCGGGAGCCTTCTCCAGGCAGCGCTCGACGATGGCCACGAGCGCCGGCGGCACGTCGGGGCGCTCGGCGGCGAGCGACTGGGGCTGATCCGCGGCGATCGCGGCGCAAATGGCCGGGAGCGACTCGCCCCGAAACGCGGGCTTGGCGGTCAAGAGCTCGTGCAAGATGACGCCCAAGGACCAGATGTCGGAGCGACCGTCCACGCTCTTGGCGTCACGAACCTGCTCGGGGGACATGTACATGGGCGAGCCGATCATGGCGCGCGACACCGTGAGCGCGGTGTCCGTGGTCGGGTCGTGAGACGCCTTCGAAATCCCGAAGTCGAGCACCTTCACCCACGGCCGGCCGTCGGTGTGGTGGGTCAGGAACAGGTTCGAGGGCTTCAGATCGCGATGCACGATCCCGGTCGAGTGGGCCTCGCCGATGGCATCAGCCGCCTGCAGCACGAAGTCCACGGCCTGCTCCACGGGCAACGGGCCCCCGCCCTTGACCACGCGGCGCAGGTCTTGGCCGCTGAGCCGCTCCATCACCATGTAAGGCAGGCCGCTCGGCAGGGTGTCGACGTCGAAGATGCGCACCACGTGCTCGCTCTTCAGCCCCGCCGCCGCCCGAGCTTCGCGCAAGAACCGCGGGATCGCCGAGGAAGCGTCGTCGCTGACCTCGATCGGCAGCAGGACCTTGATGGCCACCGTCTGGCCCAGTGAGAGGTGCCGGGCCGACACCACCACCCCCATGCCGCCCACCGCGACCAGCTCTTCGACCCGGTACTTGCCCGCGATGATGTCGCCTTCCCCCACCGGCATGCCGGGAGGAAAGGGCTTCTTGCTGGCCGCGGCAGGGCTCATGGTGGCACCGGGGTGGCGACGAGCCTCCCCGCGAGTTCGAGAGTCAAATAGCTTACGCGCCCTCGGTCGCAGCGTCCACCCACACCGGGGCAAGCACTCGGGCCAGGTCCGCCGCCGAAATCGCCACCAAGAAGCCGCGCGCGCCGCCGTTGACGAAGAGGCGGTCGAGCTCGCCGATGGTCCGCTCGGCGTAGAGCGGCATGCGCTTCTTCAGACCGAAGGGGCTGGTACCGCCCACCAGGTAGCCCGAGTGCTTCTCGGCCACCTCGGGCTCGCAGGGCGCCACGCGCTTCTTCCCGATCTGACGCGCGAGGCGCTTGGTCGAGACCTCGCGATCGCCATGCATCAGCACGCACAGCGGCGCGCGCGTCTCGTCCTCGAAGATCAGGGTCTTGATCACGACGTGCTCGTCCGCGCCGAGCACCTGGGCCGAGTGCCGCGTGCCGCCGCGCGGCTCGTAGGAAAACACGTGGGGCTCGAACACCACGTTCCCCGCCCGCAGGGCGCGCACCGCCAGCGTCACGGGATGGTCGGTTGCCACGACGTCGCCTACCCGCCCGGCCGCTGCCGCCCGCTGCGTTCACACAGGCGATCGTACGCCCAGCCGGTGCGCGGCAGGTCGGCGAGAGCGTCCAGGTGAAGCACGGTGTCGATGATACGATCCTCTGCGCTCACGACGCCGAGCTTACCCTGGATTTGGCCGCCGGAGTCGGGCTAGCGTCCCGACCGTGAGGGTCCACTCGTTCGCGCTGGCGCTGACCCTCGCCGCGCACGCGTCGGCGGCGCCGTCCCGCGCGCCGACGCCGGACCCGCCCATCGATCGCGACGCGAAGCGCGAGGTTCCCGACTACGACGGTCGGGGCGACGACCCGGTCACCCCCGGCCAGGTGCTTCTGTGGATCCCCCGGGTGGTGCTGTCCCCGCTCTACCTGGTGAGCGAATACGTGGTCCGGCGACCGCTCGGGTGGGTGGTATCCGAGGCCGAGAAGAACGACATCCCTCAGAAGCTGGTGGACGTCTTCACCTTCGGGCCGAACGGCAACATCGCCGTGATCCCCACCGGGCTCGTCGACTTCGGCTTCCGGCCGAGCGTGGGCGTGTACTTCCGGTACAACCAGTTCTTGGCCGACGACAACAAGCTCCGCGCCCGCGCGGCCACCGGCGGCACCGACTGGTGGCTCTTGAACCTGAGCGATCGGCTCACGGTCGCCAGAGACCAAGAGCTGGGGGTGCGCGCCGAGTGGAGCACGCGACCCGACTGGGTGTTCCACGGTCTCGGGCCCGAGTCCGGCGCCGGCGCCGCTCGCTTCAAGATGCGCAAGACCGAGGCGGGCGGGCGCTACGACGCCGACCTCTGGCGCTCGAGCGCCGCGTCGAGCTTCGTGGGCGTCCGCGACGTGAGCTTCGATCCCACGGTCGGCACGTACGACGACGAGCCGACCGTGGCGCAAGAGATCGCCCGCGGGCGCTACCCGTCCCCGCCGGGGATGGCCGACGGCTACACGGTGTTCGTTCAGAACCTGACGCTCGAGCTCGACACGCGCCCCCGTCGAGCTCCGGACGATCTGCCCGAAGCCAGCGATTACGTCTCCCCGCCCGGCAGCGGACTGCGCCTGCAACTGCGGGGCGAGCACGCGGCCGGCCTGCGCGACGGGCCGCGCTCGAGCGCTCGCGACCCCGAGCGCCACCACTGGGTCGAGTACGGCGGCACGGTCGGCGGTTTCGTCGATCTGAGTGGGACTCAGCGCGTCGTCGGCCTGTCACTCATCGCGGATTTCGCCGATCCGATCGAAGCCAGGGGGGAGATCCCGTTCACCGAGCAGGCGTCGCTCGGGGGGCCGCGCCCGCTCCGAGGCTTCTTGGAAGGGCGCCTGGTGGGGCGAAGCTCGGCGGTGGCCCAGCTCGACTACCAGTACCCGGTCTGGGTGTGGCTCGACGGCGCAGTGCACTATGCGGTGGGCAACGTGTTCGGCGAGCACTTGAGCGGGTTCGATCTGGGGCTCTGCCGCCAGTCGTTCGGCATGGGCCTGCGATCCACCGGCAATCGCGACCACGCCTTCGAGTTGCTCGTGGCGTTCGGCACGGACACGCTCCGCGGCGGCGGCGAGGTCGAGCACGTACGCTTCGTGGTGGGGGCGACCAGTGGGTTCTAGGCTCGTGCTCGCGGTCGGGTTCGTCGCGACCTTGGGCTGCGCGCCCGGCACGCGCTTCTTCCCGGCGGCAGACCCGCTCTGGCGCGATCCCGATCAGCGGCCCTTCGATCGCCAGCCCGGAGAGTACGAGTCCCCGTTCGCGTGGGACGCAGCCAACCAGACCGTGTTCCGACCGGTGTCGCGCTTCTTCGCGGTCGACCCGGCGGGTGAGGCCGTGAACGTCAACGCCCTGGACGAGGTGCCGGACTCGAGCTGGTTCGAGAACCGCATCGGGCGGTTCGGGATGACGCCCGAGGCCGCGGCCCAGGGCCCCTGCGCGTCGCCTCTGCCCGATCGCAAGGGGCCGTGGGTGGTCAAGGCCGCCAAGCCCAACGGCTTCAACCCGGGCTTCTTCATCAAGGCGAGCGACGGCAAGCGCTACCTGGTGAAGTTCGACGGCGTGGTCGAGGGCATGCGCCCGACGGCAGCCGACGTGATCGGCACGCGCCTGTTCCACGCCGCGGGCTACTTCGTCCCCTGCAATCGGATCGCCTACTTCGATCGCTCGATCTTGCAGATCGACCCCGACGCCAAGAGCGAGAACGAGCGAGGCGAGAAGGTGAAGCTCGACCAAGCCGAGCTGGACAGGGTGTTCGAAAAGGCGCTGCGCCTGGCCGACGGCCGATACCGCGCCAGCATGAGCCTGTTCGTCGAGGGCAAACCCCTCGGCCCCTGGACGTACGAGGGGCGCCGGGCGGACGATCCGAACGACGTGATCGCCCACGAAGACCGCCGCGAGCTCCGGGGGCTCGAGGTGATGGCGGCGTGGCTCGCGTGGTTCGACACTCGCGAGCAGAACACGATGGCGACCTGGGTGAACGACGGGAAGGCGGGGTACGTCCGTCACTACCTCTTGGACGTCGGCAACGCCTACGGCAGCATCTGGGAGCCGCCGATGATGGGGCGGCGCATCGGTCACAGCTACTACCTCGATTTTCCCTACCTGCTCGAAGACTTCGTCACTCTGGGTGCCCTCGAGCGGCCGTGGGATCGTGCGCGCTTCGGTCGCACCGGCAAGGTGTTCTCCTACTTCCGGGTCGAGGACTTCGACCCCGATCGCTTCCGGCCGGGCTACCCCAACCCAGCCTTCGTCAGGAAGAGCGAGCGCGACGCGGCGTGGATGGCGCGCATCGTCGCGCGGCTGTCGGACGCCCACCTGCGGGCGGTGGTGAAGACCGGCCTGCTCTTGCCCGAGCACGAGGCGCGGCTGCTCGAGGTGCTGATCGGCCGGCGGGACAAGCTGCTCGGGCGCTACCTCGAGCGCCTGTCGCCGCTCGGCTGGCCCGAGGCTCGCGGGGCCGAGCTTTGCCTCGAAGACCTGGCGCTCGGCGCGGGCGTCACGACGCGGCAGGCGCGGCGCTACGCCACCCGGGGCTGGGTCGGCCCATCGCTCGTGCCCGAGCCGATCGCGACCTCGCGCTGGGCTGGTGCGCGCCACGTCTGCGTCCCCTTGCCGCCTGCGCCGGCAGGCGCGCCGCTCTTGGTGGACGTGACCGCCGCCACCCGCGACGGCCGTTCGACGTTCCCGGCGCGGGTGCACCTCTACTCGCTCGGCGAGCGCCGCTATCGTGTGGTCGGGCTCGAGCGCCCCGACTCCCACGACCCACCGAGCTGACTTGACCGAGCCGACTCCACCCCGTGACCGTTCCACGCTCGAGCGCGTGCTCGGCGTGGTCACCCGCGTCGAGCCGGGCGAGGGCGTGTCGGCGCTGCTGATGACGCTGAACGTGCTCACGCTGATGACCGCGTACTCGGCCATCAAGCCCGTGCGCGAGGGCCTGATCTTGGCGATGGCGTCGGGCGCCGAATACAAGGCGTACATGGGAGGCGCCATCGCGGTGGCGCTGCTGTTCGCAGTGCCGGCCTACGCGCGCTTCGCCGATCGACTCCCGCGCAACCGCTTGGTGGTCGGGGTCACGCTGTTCTTCGCCGCGAACCTGGTGCTGTTCTGGGCGGGCAGCACGGTCGAAGCCGTGCGTGCGCGCCTGGGCCTCGTCTACTACCTCTGGCTCGGCATCTTCAACATGATGGTGGTGGCCCAGTTCTGGGCCTTTGCCAACGATCTGTACCGCGCCGAGCAGGGCAAGCGGCTCTTTGCCTTGCTCGGCGTGGGCCAAACCCTCGGAGCGGTGCTGGGGGCGGGGCTCTCGGTCTGGCTCTTGGCGCGGGTGGGGGTGTTCAACATGCTGCTGGTGGGGGCGGGGCTGCTCGGAGTGACGGCGACGCTCACCCAGGTGGTGCACGCGCGCGAGCAGCGATCGCCGGCGCCGCCGAGGGCAGCCGACCCCGGCGACCATGGCGGCGCCTTCGAGCTGGTGCTGAAGTCCGGGTACCTGCGCCACGTCGCGGCCTTCGCGTTGCTCTTCACCTTCGTCAATAGCAACGGCGAGTACGTGCTCGGACGACTGGTCAAGGCGGCAGCCGAGCACGCGGTGCAGGCCGGCACGCTCAGCCCCGACGCGGTGAAAGAGTGGGTGGGCGACGCCTACAGCCGTTTCTACCTGTACACGAACGTCGCCACGGTCACGATCCAGGCGCTCGTGGTCTCGCGCTTGGTTCGCGTCTGGGGGTTCGAGCGTGCGTTCTACGTGCTGCCCATGATCGCGCTCTTCGACGCCCTGGGTGCCGCGGCACTGCCTGTGTTGGCAGTGGTGTTCGTCGGGAAGGTCGCCGAGAACGCCACGGACTATTCGCTGAACAACACGCTCCGCAACATGCTCTGGCTGCCCACCACGCGCGAGATGAAGTACAAGGCCAAGCAGGCCGTGGACACGTTCTTCGTCCGCATGGGCGACGTGAGCTCGGCGCTGGTCGTGTTCCTGCTGGCGAGTCAGCTCGAGCTCGGAGTGCGAGCCTTCTCGCTGGTGAACGTCGGGCTGGTGGTGGTCTGGCTCGTCTTGGCGCGGAGAATCGTGGCAGGCTATGTCCGGCTCTCGGCGGGGTGAAAGCTCTCGCCCCGGGGCGCGTTCTTCAGCCATCCCATGACCTCCAGAGCTTGTCTTCTTCTGCTCGTCTCGGCCGTCGCCTGCGCCGCCGGCTCACCGCCGGCGGCTTCCTCGCCCCCGCCCGCGGTCTCCGAGCCGTCGCCCGGCGAGCCGGGCGCCGCTCCGGGCAGCCCGGGCCCCACTGAGCCGCCCGACGCGACCGAGCCCAGCGAACCGGGCTTCCCGGGATCGAAGTGGGCGCCAAGGGACATGGGCGTGTCCGTTCCCGATGCCTGGCAGACGTGCTCCGCCGCGACCGACTGCACGCTGGTCGTCACCACCTGCTGCGATCAGTGCAACGGCGGTAAGGCCGTGGCGGTGAACGGCGCCCACGCCAAGGAAGTGGCGGCAAAGTACCCCCAGAGCTGCGGCGGCGTGGCGTGCACCGAGCGGGGCTGCTTCACCCGCGCCGCCTGCCAGCGTGGGCGCTGCACCATGGAGTGGCTGTCGGCGTCACCGTGACTCACTGGACGGCGCGAAACCCGTGTGTGACAATTCGATGACGAATTGGTGACCTCTGCCCACCGCTCCGGCGAGTCCCCGACATCCGAGCCTCGCCCCTCGCTCCGCGCGCCGGACCGCCCGAGCGACTGGGGGTCCTTGGTCGCCGATCTTTCTCGCGGTCGGGACGAGCCCACGGTCCACGTTCACGACAAGACACACCTCGAGCTCGCCATCGACTATCGGCTGCGGCCCGGCCGCGCCGTCGAGTCGTTCGTGTGGGAGGCGTATTTCTTCGCCCCCGAGAGCCTGCGCCTCGACAGTCGCACCTACGACAAGACGGACATCTACACCGACCTTCAGACCTACGTGCGCTTCGAGGTGCCCGACGTCGAGTTCGCCGACCTCGCGGGCGACCCCATCGACAAGCTGCGCACCGCCCTCGAAGGCAGCGACAAAGGTGCCGTCCGCGAGATGCGTTTGTTCGCATGCCAGGTGCGAGCGGCGGGCGTCGAGCTCCGTGGACGCATCATCGATGCCCTCGGCAAGAGCGAGAGCGAGCGGCACCGGGCCGAACAGGCGGCTGCGCGGATGGTCAGCGACTGCCAGCGCATCGGGCAGAAATTGCGCGATGCCCTGGCGCCCGCGGCCGGCCGGGGCGATCCGCTCGAGACCGCCGCCAAGTGGGTGGACGAAGACGTTTCGCGTCTGATCGAGACCCTGCTCGCGACCGTCTCGCGGCACCTCGACTCGGCGGGCGCCCCACGCTCGCTGGTGGAGCTGGTCGCGCAGGCAGCGATCGCCGAGGCGCGCTACCGCGACGACATCGGCATCGGGCGCACCGGTCGGCTGGAGATGAAGGGGCGCGAGATCGAGGCTCTCGAGTTCCGGCGCCACTTGCTCAAACGCTTCACCTCGTCGGTGCTCTGGCTGAGCCCCGAGGTGCGCCCCGCCGCCACGTGGGTCCGCGAGATCTCGTACGCGGCCGCGGCGTCGGTGGCCATGGCCTTCGCCATCGGCGCGGCCATCTGGAACGGCTTCGCCGTCGGCTCGCAGGGGGTCATCACCTGGGTGCTGGTCGGCGTGGTCGCCTACGCGGTGAAAGACCGGATCAAGGCGCTGCTCCAGTCGAAGCTGTCGAGCGTGGTCGATCGTCACTTCCCCGACCGGCGCTGGCGCATCCGTGATCGCGAGCGCGCGGTGGTGCTGGGCGAGATGAACGAGCAAAGCGGCTTCGTGCCGATGCGCGACCTGCCGGCGCCGGTGGTGGCCGCTCGCCGCGTCACCCGCGGGCACGAGCTCGAAGAGCAGGCGCGTCCCGAGACCGTGCTCTTCCACAAGAAAGAGGTGGAGGTCCAGGCCCAGCGCGTGGCCCTGGCCGACCCGCGCTTCTCGGCCTTGACCGAGATCTTCCGCCTCGACGTGAGCCGCTGGCTCGCGCACACCGACGATCCGAAGCGTGACATCGTGTTTGCCGATCCGGTCGCGAACCAGATCGGCGCGGCCAAGGCGCCCCGCGTCTACAACCTGGCGGTGGTGTTCCGCCTGCGGCGGGCCGACGACCCGACCGCGGTCTGGCATCGCCTGCGCGTGGTCGTGTCGCGCAAGGGGATCCGACGGGTCGAACGCATCTCGTGATCAGTGCCCGCCGCCACCCTTGGGCTTCGCGTTCCAGATCCGGAGCGTGAGCAGGAACCCGATCACCGCGAAGGGCAGCAAGAACCACGGCCAATAGGCCCAAGACTTCGTGGTCAGAAACCCGAGGGCCACCGACTGCAGGGCCGTGCCCAGGTACACGAAGCCGTCGATCACTCCTACGGCGGTGGCCGCGCCCTTGCGCCCGCCGAAGTCCATGGTCGCCGTGCCGCTCAAGAGCCCGTGGGTGCCGATCACGCACAGGCTGACCATGAACACGATCAGGCCGAGCACATAGGGCGAGAGCGGCAGCACCGGTCGGGCCTTGAGCATGCGCATGTCCCCGGCGCGCTGCGTCGCCTTCGGATCCGGCAGGGCGACGTCGGCGGGTTGGCCGCCGCGCTCGATTCGAGCGGCGATCACCGGCTCACGCTTCTCGGCCGGGGCCGAGGCCAGCGCCGAGACGCACATGCACTTCTTCGCATCCCAACCCGAGTCTTTGCACTGCGCGGGGGCACAGGCGACGGCGTTGCGCACTTCTGCCCAGCCGCTGACCTGGCTGTCACCCGCGATGGCCAGGATCTTGTCGCCGGGGACGAGGCCGCTCTTCGCATCGGCCCAGGCCACGACGTTGGTCGGCGACGCCAACGAGAAGCCCATCCCCAGCACGCAAACGGCGAGCACCCCGTACAGAAATCCTGCGGCGGGACCGCGGCGACTCTGGAACAAGAGGTCGCTGACCCAGCCCGCCAGGTTGCCCCCGATCACGCCCGCCGCCATCAAGAGGCCGCCCCAGCCGCCCTGCATGAAGGGCGCGAGGAAGGCCAACGCCGCGCCCACCGCGTACGCTCCGCGCCGGCGGCCGCTGGCCCGCCGGGCGAGAAGCCCCGAAACCAGCGCCACCGCGAAGCAAGGCAAGGCCGGCCAGAGGGGCCCCCAGGCGCCCTCGCGCATGGCCAGAAGCAGCGCGCCGCCGCGAAGCGCGTGCTCGTTCGGCAGGGCCCAGATCTCGTTCGCGTAGATCGGGAACCAGTGCATCACTCCGTTGCGAAGCACACCGGTGCAGAACTCGATCAGCGCCACGGTGATGATCACCGGGTGCGTCAAGATGCGCTTGTAGAGCGTCAGCACCGGGGTCGGAGCGTCACTGGTGTCACCGGACGACGCGTCACCGGTGTCGAAGTCGGTGTGCCCCGCCAGGCTGGGCTTGTCGCGGAGCACCGACAGCTCGACCAGAAAGAACAGCCCCAGGAGCGCTGCCGGAACCACGAACACGACCCAGGCGACGTTCGGCCCCTGGGCGTCGGGCCAGACGCGCTGCGCTGCCTTGAGCAAGAGCTCGTTCACGGTGAACGCCAGGAAGATCCCGCTCGAGATCATGGTGCCGAAGATGCCCGAGAAGCCGCCTCGCTCGGTGACGTGGAACCAGTGTGCGTTGACCTTCACGATCGAGACCGCACCGAAGCTCTGGAAGTACATGTTGGCGGCGTACAGCACGCCGAACACCAGCCGCAGTGGCGCGGAGGTGGCCTGGCCCGAAGCCACCACATGGTACAGGTAGGCGCCCATTCCGAGGTTGGCGACCATGGCCCCAGCCGCCGCCGCCAGCATGCCCTTCCTGCCGCCCAGCCGGTCGATCAGCGGGCCGTTGAGCAAGAACGCGACGGCGTACACCGCCGTGCCCGCGCCGAAGATGATCCCGAAATCCTCTTTGGTCATCAGCTCGCCGAGCGAGTTCTTGGCGACCGTCAGGTTGTACCGGGCCATGTACAAGAGCGCGTAGGTCACGCCCAGCGGGAACCAGTTGACGAAGCGCCGTCGCCGAAAGGCGTCGGTGTGCTTCACGAACGGTGCGGCGGCCGTGGCGGAGGTCCCGGACATGGGGCTCCGCCGAGCTAACACGCTCCTGGGCCTCGGAGAAACCTCCTCGTGCAAAGGGAAGTTGACCGCCCCGGCGGCAGGCGCTATCCACCGTGGCCCCGCGGCGAGGTAGCCAAGCGGTTAGGCAACGGTTTGCAAAACCGTCACACGCCGGTTCGAATCCGGTCCTCGCCTCCGAGCTCCGAAGAGGGTGGAGTCATTCATGAGCGACACGTTCCTGCGCCGGGCACTCGTCGGAGGGCTCTTCGTGCTCGCCACCGCGTGCGGCGGCGGCGACAGCGGGGGCGGCGGCGGCGGCAACACGGGCGGGACGGGGGGCGGCGGCCAGGTGCTGGACGCCTGCGCGATCGTCACCCAGAGCGACGCTGACCAGCTCTTCGGCAAGCCGGCCGAGAAGGGCAAGCCCAGCGCGTCGCCCGACCCGGCCCTCTTGGGTGAGTGCGTGTGGCAGTGGGAAGACGCCGAGGCCAACAGCCACCTCTTGCAGTTCAGCGCGTGGGAGGGCGAGAGCTACTATCAGCCCAGCGCCAAGGCGACCCCGTTCGCGATCGGCGACAAGGGCGTGATCGAGGTGGGCGGCGGCCTCGTGGGCGTGGACATCCAATGGCTCCAGGCGAGCCGGGTCTACGACCTGTCGTACTTCACCGTGGGCAAAGTCCCCGACGCCACCACGCGAGTCGACGCCGTGAAGGCGCTGGCGCTGCAGACGGCCACCAAGCTGAAGTGACCCGCTACTTCTGCGACGAGCCGTCGAGGTCTTCGGCCAGGTAGGACAGGATCACTTCGTCCAGCGACTTCTCGCCAATCAGCGAATCGCCGAAGATGCCGCGGCTCTCGGCGGCCGGCGAGTCGCCGAAGATCGAAGGGGGACGCGAGATCGAGTATCGGCTCGGGGGCGCCTCGGCCCCGAGCTCCGAGCGCCGCCGCGTCAGCGGCGACGGCTGACTGAGCGGCGTGCCGATCGGAGTCGCTGAGCGCGGGATCGGCGCGCCGGCGAACTTGGCCGCCATGGCCTCGACCGCGGAGCCGATCGAGTGAGACGGCGGCGGCGGCGTGGGAATGCGCGGCCGCCCCGGGGGCGCGCGAGCGGGCTCGACGGGAGCGGGCGAAACCGCCTGAACCGCCGCCGCCGCGGCCTGCTCCCGCCATTCGGCGGGCATCGGCGTGGCAATCCGTGCGGCCAGCTCTTCCGGCGTGGTCGCCGGCGGAGGCGCGGACGGGGCCTTCGCGGGGCTCTCCGCGGCGGTCGCTTCGGCACGCGGCAGAGCCGAGGCCGGCAGCGGACCGAAGGCAGCCTCGATCGCGGCGTCGAGCTCGCCGGCGCGGAGCGCGACGAACATCGCCTTGTGCTGCTCCTTCATCATCCGCTTCACCGTGGCCGGCATGTCGGATGACCCGATGTGTTCGGAGTAGTCGGTGCGGACGCTCTTCAGGATCCGCCCGCCGTCGCCGAACAAGTGGGTAATGATGTGCGGGCGCTTGATGCCGCTGTCTTCGGTCTGGATGTGGAACACGCGCCCGTGGTGCCGCACGTTGTTGTTGAACCCGAGCATGGGGGGCGGGGTCATGGGCACGCAGAGCTCCGACCGAGTCAGTGACGAGCGTACCACGGCCGGCGGGCCAGCACACTCATTCGCCCGTGGCCCGGCCACGGCGGCGCTCAGACACCTTCGTCCATTCGCCGCATGCCTTCGAGCAAGAGCGCCTCGGGGCTCTCGCCGATCATCCGCTGCGGCGCCTCGAAGCTCGGGTCGAAGATGAAGCTGCCTTCGTTCAGGCGCAGCATCGCGTACACCGCCTCGGCGCCTCGCATCCCGCCGTACAAGGCGTTGAAGATGTTCCCGCCGACGAAGTGCAGCTCGCCCGCCTCGTTGGCGGTCCGGAGCTTGAGCGAGCCGGTCTTCCGCCCCTGCCAGAGGACCTGCACCAGCTCCGGCAGACCCATCTCGGCCAGGGCGCCCGACACGCCGCCGGCGCTGGCAGTCGCCGAGCGCTCGAGGATGGTCTTGATCTTCGCGACCAAGAGGTCGGGGCTGACCGGCTTGGTCAAGTAGTCGTTGGCCCCCGCCTCGAACGCCTTCTGCGCATCGGAGCCGGCGGTACGAGCGGTGAGAAAGACCCACGGCAGCTTCACGCCCCACTGCCGACGCCGCGCCCAGCCGAGTAGCGACACGCCATCCATGGGCAAGAGATCCATCTCGGCGATGACGATCTGGATGTCACCTCGCTCGAGGAGCTCCATCGCCTGGTCGGTGTTGCGCGCTGGCCTGACGTCGAAGCCTTGCTCGAGCATGCGGAGCTCGAGCACGGTCGTCTCTTCCGGATCCGGGTCGACGATCATGGCCACGTGACGGGTGGCGAGGAGGCGGGCGCGCAGATCGTCCCCGGTGATGATCAGCCGGAAGAGGTCAACGATGTTCGGGTCGAACACCGTGCCGCGGTAGCGCGCGAGCACGTCGCAGGCGGCTGCAGGGTCGAGCAGCTGGCGGAATGGGTTCTTCGGATTCTGGGTCAGGTCGGCGTACGTGTCGGCCACCGCCAAGAGTCGGGCGAGCAACGGAATCTCCTTGCCGTGCAGCGACCCCGGCAGGCCGTCGCCGTCGTACCGCTCGTACATGGTCTCGACGGCAGTGGTCACCTCGCGGGGCAGCCGCACCGCCTCCATCAGGCTCGAGGGGGCGCGGAAGAGCTTGGCCGCCACGGCCCGGTGCTGGTCGTACTGCGCCACGTTGAACGCGGTCAGGTGGTACTCGGTGAATTTGCCCAGGTCGTGCAAATACCCGACGATCACCGCGCCCACCCGCTCGGCCTCGGGAAGGCCGATGCGCTCGGTGATCTTCCGCATCAAGCGCGCGACGTACGCCGAGTGGCCCCGCATGTCGGCCCGGGTGCTCTCGAGCAGCGAGATCAGCACGTTCAGTGTCTCGAGATACGAAGTCGTCGCGACGGACTCGGCACCCACTCCGAAGGTGCCGCCAGTCAGATCGTGCCCCGAAAGGATCCGCTCGCGCCCCGGGCGCTCGGCCGACAGCGCCGCGGCCAGCGTCTCCGGGTTGATGAGGTTGCGCTCGTACACGTCGAGCATGCTCGAAAACTGGGCCTGCGCTTGCCGATCGAGCACGGCGAAGGCGTGGATGTCACCGCCGTAGGCCTTGGCGATGGCCGCCTTGACCGCACGGGGCCGGCCGACGAAGGCCCGCACCAGCTTCACCCCGGAAGCGATCTGCGCCTCGTGGAGCGCCTCGGCGTTGTCCGGGTCGGCGGTGACCACCGAGAGGGTCCCCGATTGGGCGTCGTACAGCACCGGGAACAGCTGGTGCTGCTCGGCCAAGCGCTTCGGCACCTTCTCGACGGCGAAGCGATCGACCTCTGCCTTCGAGAGTTTCTCGGTCGACACGAAGCGCGTGCGGTGCAGGCCTGCCAGGTATTTGAGGAGCGAGACCTCGTCGAGTGCCCGAAGCTCGAGCAGGCACTCCTCCACCCGCTCCCCGGTGCGCTGGACGAACGAGATGGACGCCTCCTGCTGCTCGCGCGTGATGAGGCCGTCGGCCACCATCCGCTCGACGAGTCGCAAGCTTGCGGCGGGGTTCATGAAGCGCGCTGGGTAAGGGGGGTCCGAAGGAGTATAGCGGACGGCGCCGGGGCCCGGGGCCCGGCGCTCCGCTGGCCCCGGGCGAGAAAACCCCGGCGATCTTGCGGGGGCAAGCCCCCTGTAAAAGCCCGGCCGAGCCCGCGCTTGACTGACTAGGCGCCCGAAGCTAGAAGTGCCGCCCCTTTCTCGGCGGGCATCCGCTCGCCTTCACAGGAACTCTCGGTCATGCGCCAGACGAAGCGGACGTATTCGGCAAAACCTGCCGAAGCGCAAGCCACCCGCAAGTGGTGGGTCATCGATGCCAAAGGACAGGCCCTCGGACGCTTGGCGAGCCGAGTTGCGACCCTGCTCTCGGGCAAGCACAAGCCGACCTACACGCGGCACATCGACACGGGCGACTTCGTGATCGTGGTCAACGCGGGCGACGTGAAGCTCAGCGGGAACAAGGCGACCACCAAGCTCTATCACCGCTACAGCGGTCATCCGGGCGGGCTCCGCAGCCGCACGTTCGACATCGTGAAAGAGAGCCACCCCGAGCTGCCGATCACGAAGGCGGTCAAGGGCATGCTCCCCAAGAACGTGCTCGGCCGCGAGATGCTCACCAAGCTCAAGGTCTACGCGGGTGCCGAGCACCCCCACAAAGCGCAGCAGCCCGAGACGCTCGCCGTCTGACAGAGATTTCGAACATGGCCGAAACGACTTCCATCTACGCCACTGGCAAGCGCAAGACCGCGGTCGCGCGCGTCTGGGTCAAGCCGGGCACCGGGCAGATCAGCATCAACGGCGGCGCGGGCGACAACTACTTCGAACGCGAGACCAGCCGCATGATCATGCGCCAGAGTCTCGAGTTGCTCGAGCTCCTCGACAAGTACGACGTCGATGCGACCGTGGCCGGCGGTGGGCACAGCGCCCAGGCCGAGGCCATGCGCCACGGCATCGCTCGGGCGCTGATCACCGAGGATCCCGAGCGGCGAAAGTCGCTCAAGCGCGCCGGCTTCTTGACCCGCGACTCCCGAAAGAAGGAGCGTAAGAAGTACGGTCAGGCCGGCGCCCGCAAGCGCTTCCAGTACAGCAAGCGTTGAGGGTTCGGGTCGGCATCGTCGGCGCCAGCGGCTACACCGGCGCCGAGCTCGTGCGGCTGGTGCTCGGTCATCCCGAGCTCGAGCTCGGGTACCTGGGCGCCCGCGAGAAGGCTGGACAACGCCTCGGGGAGGCCCTTCCGGGGACCGAGGGAATCGCCGGTCTCTCCGATCGCCGGCTCGAGGCCTTCGAACCTGGAGCAGCGAGCGAGCTCCGCGGCCGGATCGACGTGGCGTTCACGGCCCTGCCCCACGCTGCCAGCGCGCGCGCGGGCGCGGCGCTGCTCGAGGCCGGCATCCGCGTGGTCGATCTGTCCGCTGACTTTCGGCTCGCGGACGCCGCGGTCTACGAAGAGTGGTACGGCGAGCACCCCGCGAAGGCGCTCCTCGCCCAGGCGGTCTATGGCCTGCCGGAGCTCCACCGGGCCGAGCTCCGGGGCGCTCGGCTGATCGCCGCACCTGGTTGCTACCCGACCAGCAGCATCTTGCCGCTCGCGCCCTTGCTGTCAGCGAAGCTGATCGAGCCGAGCGGGATCGTGATCGACAGCAAGAGCGGCGTGAGCGGCGCCGGTCGCAGCGCCGCGGCGAACACTCATTTCCCCGAAACGTCGGAGGGCATGCGGGCCTACAAGGTCGCCGGCACGCATCGTCACCTGCCCGAGATCGAGCAAGAGCTGTCGCGTGCGGCAAAGACCCCCATCACGGTGGTCTTCACGCCTCACCTCGCACCGTTCTCGCGCGGCATCCTGACCACTGCCTACGCACGCGCGCGGGCCGGGACCACCGCCGAGCAGTGCCGCGACGCGGCGGAGGGTCAGTACCGCGAGGGCTTGGTCACGGTGCTGCGCGACGGCCGCCTGCCCGACACGCTGTGGGTGCGCGGGTCGGCGCGGGCTCACGTGGCCTACGCGCTCGACGAGCGCGCCGGGGTCGTCGTCGCGATGTGCGCCATCGACAACCTGGCGAAGGGCGCCTCGGCACAGGCGATCCAAGCGCTCAACGTGTGTCTGGGTCATCCGGACGCACTGGGGCTTCCGCAGGTGGGGACATTCCCTTGATCGGATCGGCGACACTGACCGGCACCGCCACGTCGTTCACGAAGACGACCAACTCCGAGCGCTGAGCCACGTCGCGGAAGCGTACGCGCCCGGCGACGTCTGCCCGGGCCTCGAAGGTCTGAGAGCCCGCGCGCACCGCCACCCGCGGCGCGCGCAACGGGCGGTCTCCACACGGGATCGAGCGCGCGCCCGGCTCGGCCTGCTCCAGGTCCGGTAGTGCACGCCGGTCGGCGCCTCGAAGCAGCATCGGCACCACGGCGATCGCCGCACCCGCAGCGACCAACGAGCCTCCGAGCTCGTCCGACCCGTCCCCGCCGATCAGAATCGACCCGCCGACGACCGCCGCGACCGCGCCGACGAATCGCGCGGGGGCCGGACGGCGCTCGAGCACTTCCTCGCGGCGCACGCTGCGCAGCTGGCGTATCACGCACAGCGACTCGCTTCGGACGCTGAGCTCGAGCAGGTCGCGGCGCGGCAACACCAGCGCGTAGATGCGCTCGGAGCCGGACAGTGGCGGGCTCCGCTTCTCGCTCACCGCGCCAGGGGTGCTCTCGACCTTGCGCTCGTGCACCATGCAGCCGGCGGCGGCCCCCCAGAGCACGACGAGCGCGAGCGACCGCCTCTTCACGGCGACCTCTCGAGCACCAACCGCTGGACCACGACCCCGTCGACCTTCACGTCGAGATCCAGCTGGGCCTGCTCCCAGAAGTCGTCCGGCACGCGGGCTCGGCCGCGCCCGAGCCCGTCCAGCGGCACCACCAGCGCGCGACCGGCGCGGTTCACGAGCACCGCGCGGACGGCCAGCGCCACGGGCACCTTGCACGGCGCGACGCGGGGCTCGTCGTCGGGTACCGTCTCGGTGCTCTCGATCTCGGTGTCGGACCACCGACTGGCGTCGATGCCCAGGGCGACGCCCGCCCCGAGGCCCCCCGAGAGGGCGACCACGCCGAGCACGTCTCGGGCGCCGACCTCTCCGTCGCTCGAGCCTCGGCGAAGCCCGATCCCCGCCGCCAGACCCAGCGCCATCAGCGCCGCCTCGGCGCCCAGCGCCGCGGCGCTGGGCGTGCGCCGCACCCGCTCGCGCACCCTCACCCGCTCCGCGAATTGCACCAGGCAGCGGGGCTCGCTGCGCACGGTGAGCTCGAGCTCCGGGCCCGAGAGCCGGGCGCTCACCCGCGCCCGCGCCAGGTCGGGCCGCGGCGTTTCGGAGAGCCTGAGGCTCTCTTCGTCGATCACGCTTCGGACCCGCGTTTCGTCGACGTGCGCGCACGCCACGCACCACACCAGTGCGATCGGTGCGATGCGGCCCAGCCAGCCCACGCCGACGACACTAGCACATCAGGGGCACCGCGCGCCGCCCTGATGCACCGTGATCTTCGCCAAGCCGAGCTTCGCGTCGAGGCTGACGTAGTGGGTCTTCAACGCCACGAACCAGTCCACGTGCTTGCCGAGGATCGCACCGCCGGTGTCGTCGGCACTGAAGCAGCCGTCGTGTACGAAGCCGCCCCAAGGTGAGTCACCCGGGACGGCCACACCGTCGAGCTCGGGCACGTAGACCTTGCTGCCGTACGGGATCACGGACTTGTCGACCGCGAACGACCGGAACGGAACCAACGCTTTGTTCTGCACGCCATAGCCCCAAGGGTGCTGGGCGTCGGCGACCAGATAGCACGGCGAAGTGGGGCAGCTGCAGCTCCCGGAGTAGTTCAGGATCCGACCGTCCGAGAGCCTGCCGGTCCCCTCGACCTTGAGCGCCGCGGCGAACTTGGCGGCCACCGTCGCCAAGAGCTTGCAGCTCTTGTCGTAGAGCTTCGTGTCCTTGGTCCCGGTGAACTCTTCTTCGGTCGTGACCCAGTAGTAAGTGAGCTGGAACGACCCAAGCGACGGACCGGGGGCAGGCTTGGCGGCGTCGGCGCCGGCGTCGCTCGGGCCGCCCCCGGTGCCGCTGCCTCCGCCGCTCCCGCTTCCGCCCGCGCCCGCGCCGCCGCCCGCGCCGGCGCTTCCGCCCGTGCCACCGGAGGGTGCGCCGGCGGCTCCGCTCTGGCCGCCGAACGAGCCCCCGGCGGCACCACCGCTGCCCGCGCCCCCGCCCCCGGCCCCGGCGCTGCCTCCGCCGCCCGGAGTCGACGCGTCGTCGGAGCCGCACGCCGCGAGGAGCAACGTCGCCAGGAGTGCAGATCGAAACGAGCGGGCCATGCACACAGGTTACCTCACATCGAAGACCGATTGACGCAAAGGCGGCGTGCGCGCTCTGCTTACCGCCCCTTCGATGCCGAGATCTCCCGCGCTCGCCGGCCTGTTCGCGGCCCTGCTCGCGGCGCACGCGGCCGCCCAGGCGCCGGCCTCCGGGGCACCGCCGCCTCCGCCGCCCGTCGCGCCAGGGGGCGCGCCTTCGCCCTTACCCGCGCCACCGCCCCCTCCAGGCCCCGGCTCGGTGCCACCCCCTTCGGCTCCGAGCGCGCCGCCACCTCAGTTCTACCAACCCGCTCTCCCGCCCCCTCTGCCGCCTCCGGACACCGCGCGCCGCGGTGCGCACGAACACGACGGCTTCTTCCTGCGGATGGGTCTCGGCTTCGCCGCGATGATGACCAAGACGGAGTCGACGCTGGGCCAAGCGACCGAGGGCGGGGACCTGAGCGGCGGCGGAGGCACCCTCGAGCTGCTGCTCGGCGGCACGCCTGCGCCCGGGTTGGTTCTCGGCGGGGGGCTCATCGGTCACACCTTCACCGAGCCGGACTACGAGGTCGACGGAACGTCGACGCGCCTCGAGGACACCGAGCTCGGCCTGACCTACCTCGCTCTCTTCGGCCAGCTGTACTTCAACCCCGAAGGTGGCGCCCACGTGCAAGCGCTGGTCGCTGCCGCAGAAGAGTCCTATCGCTACCCGCTGGCGGGCACGGAGCGCGAGTCCGAGCTCTCGGGGATCGGCGTGGGACTCGGCGCGGGTTACGACCTGTGGATCGGCGATCAGTGGAGCCTCGGTCCAGCGGCCCGCGTCAGCTGGGCGACGGTGAAGCACGACGCCGACGGCGTGGTCACGCGCCACAAAACCACGACCTTTTCCCTCTCGCTCACCGCGACGCTCCACTGAAATTCGGCGATTGAAACCCCGGGGGAGCCGAAAGAAGATGCGGGGCTCTCCATGACGCGCCGCTTCGAGCTGCGCAGCGAGTTCTCTCCCAAGGGGGATCAGCCCGCTGCCATTTCAACCCTGACGCACGGTCTGGACGCGGGGGACCGCTACCAGACCCTGCTCGGCATCACCGGCAGCGGCAAGACCTTCACCGTCGCGAACGTGATCCAGCACGTGCAGCGGCCCACGCTGATCATGGCGCCGAACAAGACGCTGGCCGCCCAGCTCTACGGTGAAATGCGGGACCTGTTCCCCAAGAACGCGGTCCACTACTTCGTCAGCTACTACGACTACTACCAGCCCGAAGCGTACATCCCGACCACCGACACGTTCATCGAGAAGGACGCGATCATCAATGACCAGATCGATCGCATGCGCCACGCCGCCACGCACGCCCTGCTCTCCCGACCAGACGTGATCATCGTCGCCTCCGTGAGCTGCATCTACGGCATCGGCTCCGCCGAGTCGTACGAGGGCCTGCTGATCGAGATCGTCAAGGGGGAAGAGCTGCTGCGCGACCACCTCTTGCGGCGTCTGGTCGACATCCAGTACGAGCGCAACGACGTCGACTTCCACCGCGGTACGTTCCGCGTGCGTGGTGACGTGGTCGAGATCTTCCCGGCATACGAGGACAAGGTCGCGATCCGGGTCGAGTTCTTCGGCGACGAGGTCGACGGGATCTCGGAGGTCGACCCGGTCCGCGGGCGCGTGCTCGCCGAGCTCGATCGTTACGCGGTCTACCCCGGGTCGCACTACGTCACGCCACGTCAACAGCTGCAGCGGGCCATCGAGGCGATCCGCCTCGAGCTGCGCGAGCGGCTGGACTTCTACGACAAGCAGGGGCGCTTCCTCGAGAAGCAGCGGGTCGAGCAGCGCACCATGTACGACCTCGAGATGCTCGAGCAAATGGGGTTCGTGCAGGGCATCGAGAACTACTCGCGCCACCTCTCGAACCGCGCCCCGGGTGAGCCACCTCCGACGTTGATCGACTACTTCCCGGACGATTTCCTGCTGATCCTGGACGAGTCACACCAGACCGTGCCGCAGATCGGCGCGATGTACCGCGGCGATCGCTCGCGCAAAGAGACCCTCGTCGAGTACGGGTTCCGCCTGCCCAGCGCGCTCGACAACCGTCCGCTCAAGTTCGACGAGTTCGAAAAGTACATGCGCCGGGTGATCTTCGTGTCCGCGACGCCCGGCGACTTCGAGATCGCCAAGAGCGGGTCGCACCTGGTCGAGCAGCTGATCCGCCCCACGGGCCTCCTCGACCCCGAGATCTCGATCCGCCCGGTCTCGGGTCAGGTCGACGACCTCTTGGCGGAAATCAAGATCCGAGTCGCGCGCGACGAGCGGGTACTGGTCACCACCCTCACCAAGCGCATGGCCGAAGATCTGACCGAGTACTATGCCGAGCTCGGCATCCGCGTGCGCTACCTGCACTCGGACATCGACACGCTCGAGCGGATGGACATTCTGCGAGACCTTCGCGCCGGCGAGTTCGACGTGCTGGTGGGCATCAACCTCCTGCGCGAGGGGCTGGATCTTCCCGAGGTGAGCCTGGTTGCCATTCTGGACGCCGACAAAGAGGGCTTCTTGCGCAGCCCCCGGTCGCTGATCCAGACCATCGGGCGCGCGGCGCGCAACGCGGGCGGGCACGTGCTGATGTACGCCGATCGCACCACCGACGCGATGAAGTTCGCGATCGACGAGACCGCGCGCCGTCGCACCATCCAGGCGAAGTACAACCAAGACCACGGGATCACGCCCGAGACGATTCGGCGCGCCATCCTCGACTTCAACCCCGCCAGCGGGACCACCGACTACTACGCCGTGCCGCGCACGCCCAAGGCCTCGGGCGAGGGACGAGTCAGGCCCGCGCGTCTCAAGGACGAGCTCGAGGAGCTGGCCGAGCGCCTCGAGGCGCTCCGGCAGCAGATGTTCGCCGCCGCCGAGAACCTCGAGTTCGAGACCGCGGCTCGGCTGCGCGACGACCTGCACCGCCTGCAGGCGGGGCTGCCCGTCGAGGTGCGCGAGTCACTGACGCCGCCCCCTCCCCGCGCCGGCGCCAAGTCGAGCCCGCCCGGGCGCGCACGCAAGTCGGCGGGGCCGAGCGCGCCGCCCGGTCGGCGACGGCGCTGAGCCGAACCGACTCAGGGCGCCTGGCAGAAGGTGTTGATCTGGTTCACCAGGTCGTCCTCTTGCTTCACGATCTTGTCGAACTCCTTCTGCGCCGTCTCGGCCTGCTCGGGGTTCTTGGTCTCGATGGCGGTGGCGACCTGACGCGCAGTGGACGCGGCCTTGGTGCACATTTCCTTGTAGTTCGCGGCGTGGGCCTTGAGCTCGGGCGTCGTGACCTCGAGCGCCGTGACGTCCTTGGCCAGCTGGTCGTAGAGCTCACCCAGCTTCTTCATCGACGCGATCACCTGGGCGTCGTCGCTGCCCTTGGAGCCAGAGTGCTGCTCGATCTCCTTGATCGCGGTGTTCACCTTGTCGATGAACGCGTTGCACTCCTTCGTCTTCTTGAATTTGCCGCAGCCCGGCAACACGAGCGCGGCCGAAACGGCGAACGCGAACGCGGTGGCGAGGACGAAACGCTGGCGCATGGGCACTCCTTCCGAGACACCGTCATACCTTGGCCGCGGTTCTTGGGGCTAGAGCCGTTTTCCTGGGTCGCGGGTTTTCCCCGCCCAGAGGGCCCTAGACCCGCTCGCTCGAGCCGCGCCGCTGCAGCTCTTCGACCACTTTTCGCACGTCCTGCGCTTGCTCGCGCGGCAGCACCAAGAGCGCGTCGTCCGTCTCGATCACGCACAGACCTTCCACGCCGACCAGCGCGATCACCCGTCGGCGGCCGTCGCTGCGCAGGTCGCGAACCAGGTTGCCACGGGCTTCGATCAGGACGGCCTCGGGCGGCGCGGCGTTGTCCCGAGGGTCTTTGTCGGCCAGCTCCCACGCCGTCTCCCAGCTGCCGAGATCGCTCCAACCGAAGCTTGCCACGACCACCGCCAGCTCGTCCGCCTTCTCCATCACGGCATAGTCGATGCTGACCGACGGGAACGCCTCGAAGGCCGAGGCCGTGGCTCGAGCGCGCTCGCCGACGGGGAGCCTGGCAATGGCGTCGAGGGCAGCGGCGACGTCGGGCAGGTGGCGGCGGACGGCACTGGCCATGGCGTCGGCTCGGAAGAAGAACATGCCGCTGTTCCAGAAATGGCGGCCGCTCGCCAGGTACTGCTCCGCGCGGGCGCGATCGGGCTTTTCGACGAAGCGCTCGACGCGGCGCACGCCCGGCCCTCGCTCGCCACCCGCTTCGATGTAGCCGTACCCCGTCTCGGGGCGGGTGGGCTCGAGACCGATGGTGGTGATCACGCCGCCACGAGCCGTCTCGACCGCCGTCGTGAGCGCGCGGCGAAACGATTCGGGATCACCGACGTGCTGATCGCTGGGCAGCACCATGATCACGGCGTCGGGATCCCGCGCAAGCACCTCCCACGTGGCCCAGGCGATGCAGGGCGCGGTGTTCTTCGCCACGGGCTCGCCCAGGAACGAGCTGTCCGGCAGCCAGGCGAGCGCGCGGCGCGTCGCGGCGAGCAGGTGGGCGCCGGTGGCGATCAACGTGCTGTCGGGCGGACAAAGCGTCTCGATCCGACGCACGGTGGCGGCAATCAAGCAATCCGGATCGGGGCCGATGGCCAGGAGCTGCTTCGGCATCGACTTCCGCGACGCGGGCCAGAAACGCGTCCCGCTGCCGCCGGCGAGCACCACGCTGTAAAGGTGTGGGATCATGGCCGCGCAGAGCTATCACGGTTTCGCCTCAGCGAGATCGCGTTGGACACAAGTGCGTCCACGAACTGCCGTGCGGCCCGCACCTTTCCCGCTGGCCGGGCGCCGCGATTTTGCTCAACCCGGCGGCGGTGCCAGCCGACGGGTCTTGCGCTATGGTCCCCGCTCGTTTTTCCGGACGGGGGTCCACAGATCATCGGGTGTAGAGATGAAGACGTCCATCGGTAGGGTTCCTCGTCGTTACTTGGCTGGCTCGATCGGCGCGAGCGTGATCGCGCTCTCGATGGCGTCGGGCTGCGGCGACTCGGGCGGGGGCGGCGGCGGCGGCGCTGGTAACTCCGGCGGCACGGGCGGCGCGGTCGGCGGTGCCGGCGGCGCCGTCGGCGGGGCCGGCGGCGCGCTCGGCGGC
>JACPVJ010000181.1 GCA_016191785.1 Myxococcales bacterium
CATCGGCGGCGCGGTTTGGCACCTCGATGTCGGCCCATCGCATCCTGGGGCTGGAGCAGGTCCCAAGGGTTCGGCTGTTCGCCGATTAAAGCGGTACGCGAGCTGGGTTTAAAACGTCGTGAGACAGTTTGGTCCCTATCTTCCGTGGGCGTAGGACACTTGAGAGGAGCTGCCCATAGTACGAGAGGACCTGGGTGGACGTACCTCTGGTGTTCCGGTTGTCACGCCAGTGGCATAGCCGGGTAGCCATGTACGGAACGGATAACCGCTGAAAGCATATAAGCGGGAAGCCGGCCTCAAGACTAGGTGTCCCTGCCGCAAGGCACTAAAGGCCCCTCGTAGACTACGAGGTTGATAGGCCGGGTGTGGAAGCGCTGCAAAGCGCGGAGCTAACCGGTCCTAATAGGCCGTGCGGCTTGATCATCTCTCTAAGGCAATATTGTAGTTGGCGCCCGGAGTCCGGGCGACGAGTCACGACCTCAACGCAAGTTGAACGTCGCCTCGTCACGCGAAGCCACGCACACGTATGTGTCGCTCCTCGAGCCTCGAGCTCGAAGGCAGCAGCTGGCTCTGAACGCAAAAACGCCCAACAGATTCCGGTGGCGATATCGAGGAGGCCACACCCGATCCCATCCCGAACTCGGAAGTTAAGCTTCTCGGAGCCGATGGTACTGCACGGTCCCCGTGTGGGAGAGTAGGACGCTGCCGGGTTAATACCCCAAAAGCCTCAAGTCTAACGACTTGGGGCTTTTGCCTTTTGTCCGACGCGCGCCCCGGTCCGCACCTGACGCTCGGTTCCCCGGGACGTCGGCCGCGCGGTCCGGGCGTTCTCCGTTCGGGCTCTTTTGGGCCCGCCTGGCGCTCTGGCGCTACCCTCCGCGTGCTGCGATGCGACGGCGCTCTCTCTGGGTCGGTCTGGCTCTGCTCGGCGCAAGCTCGCTGAGCGCGGCGCTGGCCTTCGGTCCGCTTGTCCGGGCGAAGGCCGCGGAGCAGGCGGCTCGTCGCAGCGCGACCGTGGACATCGGCAGCGTGCGCCCCGGGCTCGGCCGGGTCTGGCTGCGAGACGTCGAGGTTCGCATCCCGGACGTGCCGGCGGTCGAGGTGCGCCTCGAGGCGGTCGAAGTGCGCGTGACGGCGTCACTCGGGGTACGCGAGGCGCGCGCCCACGGCGGGGTCGTGCGGGTGCACGGCTCCGCGGACGAGCTCCGCGAGCAGGTGGCGCGCTGGCGCGAGAAGCAACCCGTCGGCGGTCGAGGGGGCTCGACCGGCTACTTCGTGGACGGCCTGAGCCTCGAGTGGCAGGGCGTCCAGCCCCAGCACGCCTGGGGCGTGAGCTACTCTCGCTCCGGCGAGACCGAGGAGCTCGCCGCCGACCTGGCGCGGGTGACCCTGGCCGGGGTCGAGCTCGAGGTCCACGGCGGCCGCGTGCTGCTCGGCCGACGCGAAGGTCGGCGGGTGATCGAGCGGGTGTCGACCGAGTCCGTCTCCGCGGTCACTGCTCTGGACGACCGGCGCGCGGCGACCTCCGAGCCAGCGCCGCCGAGCGAGCGCTGGGACAGCGCGAAGCTGATCGATGCCGAGCGCGGACCACGCCTGCGACGCGCGCTGTCTCGGGCAGCGACCGTGGTCGCCGACGTGTTGCCCGAGGGGTCCGAGCTCGATCTGGGCGGGCTGCGGGCACGCGTCCTGCGAGGGACCGAGACCCTCAACGTGGGGCCGGCACGCCTGCGACTTCAACGCAGTCCCACCCAGCTCGAGGTGTCGCTCTTGCCCGCGCCCGACGCCGAGCACGCGCTCAAGGTCGCGCTCGCGGTGCCCCTCGGCGAAGGCTCGGTGACGGCCAGCGTCGAGGGCGGCCCCGTCAGCCTGGCCGCGCTCGGGATCCGCGAGGGGGATTTCGGTCTGATCGAGGTGGCCAAGGCCTCGGTGGAGGCCCGCGCGAAGGCCACGCTCTCGGCCGACGGCAAGGAGCTCGGGCTGTCCGGGACCGGCAAGCTCTCGGGCCTGTCGGCCCAGAAGAAGTGGCTCGCTCCGCAGCCGGTGCGGGGGCTCGGCGTTGCGCTCCGGGGGCGCGCCGCCGTCTGGCTGGACGGTACCAAGCTGCGCATCGACGACGGCGAGCTGGAGCTCGGGAAGGTGCGCGCCGAGCTCGAGGGCGAGCTCGAGCAGAGCAAGGACCACAAGAAGATCTGGCTCCAAGGCGGGATCCCTCTGGCGTCTTGCCAGTCGATGCTGGACGCGACGCCGGAGGGGCTCTTGCCCCTGCTCGCCGGCACCCGACTGAGCGGCACCTTCGCGCTCACCGGCAAGCTCGACGTCGACACGCGCGCGCTCGACAAGATGGTCACCAAGTGGTCCAGCGCGAACGAGTGCCGGATCACCGGGGCGCCCGCCGAGATCGCTCCCAGCCGGTTCGCGCGCTCGTGGACCCGCGAAGTGCTCGACGTCGACGGGCGCCCGGTGCAGACCCAGAGCGGGCCGGGTACCCTCGGGTGGGTCCCGAAGGCGTCGATCTCCAAGCACATGGATACGGCGGTGCTGATCTGTGAGGACGGTGCCTTCTTCCGCCATCGAGGCTTCGACGAGGAAGCGATCCGGAACTCGATTCGCGAGAACGTGAAGGCCGGTCGGTTCGTGCGCGGCGCCAGCACCATCAGCATGCAGCTGGCGAAGAACCTGTATCTTTCCCGGGAGAAGACCCTCTCGCGGAAGCTGCAAGAGGCCGTGCTCACTCACCTGCTCGAGCAAGAGCTGAGCAAAGACCAGATCCTCGAGCTTTACCTGAACGTGATCGAGTTCGGACCTGGCATCTACGGGATCGGTCCGGCCGCCGGGCACTACTTCAACAGCAGCGCCGGCCAGCTGTCCCTCGGGCAGTCGCTCTACCTCGCGTCCATCTTGCCCAACCCGAAGCGGCAGTATTTCGGCCCCGACGGCGCGGTCAGCCCCGGCTGGTCGAACTACCTCCGCAAGCTGATGCGCATTGCGGCGAAGATCCACCGCGTCAGCGAGAGCGAGCTGGAAGAGGCGCTGGGGGAGCAGGTCTGGTTCAAGCGCTCGAGCTCGCCCCGGATCGAGGGCGCCGCGGTCGAGCCCGAAGGGCCGGTGCCGGCCGGGCCGCCCTCCGAGTCCGAGCACCAGGAGTACTGACCGGCGTCTTACTTCTGGCCCTGCGCACGCAGCTCGGCGAAGAACGCCGTGAGCCGACCGGCGCACGCCTCGCGACGCACGCCGGCGGTGACTTCGAAGCGGTGATTGAGCCGGGGGTCTCGACCGATCTCGAACAGAGTGTCCACGGCGCCGGCCTTCGGATCCGGCGCGCCGTAGACCAACCGCGCGACGCGGGCGTTGACCAGCGCGCCGGCGCACATCGGGCAGGGTTCGAGGGTGACGTAGATCGTGGCGCCCTCGACCCGCCAGTGGCCGATCACGGCGGCTGCGGCCTTGAGCGCGACGATCTCGGCGTGCGCGGTCGGATCGGCGTCGACCTCGCGGCGGTTGTGGCCGCGGGCCAGGACCTGGCCGTCGGCGCCGACGATCACGCAGCCGATGGGGACGTCGCCGTGCTGGCCGGCGAGGTCGGCCTCGGCCAGCGCTTCACCCATCCAGAAGTCGTCGTCTAGGGTCACCTAGATCTCTTGTTGGCGCACCCGGCATGATTCGAACATGCGACCCTCGGTTCCGTAGACTGGCGGTCGAGGGCCTAACTGCAAGCATCTTACCGACTTGCGGCAACAGAAGTCCATCGGGTGCCGGCAGCGATTTGCCGGGCAATTTAGGGTGCTGGTTCGAGGTTTTGCCAGCGCTGGTGGCAGAAGTCCGTTCCCTGCTGTCCCCAGTGGCCTGCCGTGAAATCCACGCCTGCACCAGGCCGCACCAAGCGCCCAGCCCGTCCACTACGACGCTGCTGTCCGCCTTCTTCACCGGCTCCTTCTGGCGTCTGGCCACTGCGAGAAAGCCGTTTGCTCTGTCCAAGCAGTCCTGGGCGGCGTCTTTCGGTCGAAGTGGCATCCCCAGGTCCGAAGACTACAGCTCCTCGCCGCGTTCGCGAAGCAGCGCCACGTACTCCTCGCCGGTCATCGAGCAGTCCACGAGCTTTTGGAACTCCGGGGTCGTGAGCTTCACCTGGCTTGCCATCTTCTTGACCAAGTCGTTCCCCAAGGTCCTGTACTTCTTCGAGCCGTGGGAGGTCTTGGTGAAGATCCCGGTGTACTTTTCCTTGACCATCAACTTGAAGAAGCGATGGTCGCCGCCGGTCTCCTGCTTGAACCCCTTCTTGGTCAGGCTGGATTCAACATCGTCGCGTTCGAGGGTTGGCATCGTCGCTGATCAGCCTGCCGAGTCCTCGACTCTCTCCACCGCATCTCTCATAGCTTGGCGGCGTCGCTTCCCCCCGTCCGTAAGGGAGTCCTCGGGCACCTCGACGAGGTGCCGCCACTGGAAGTCGAACGCCTCGCAGAACGCTGCAAGGGCTTCTGGCTGGCCCGGTCCGTGACCATGAACCGGAAGGATGCGATGGCTGGCAAAGACCTGGAGCTGCCCGTCTTCTTCTTCGGAGTACTCCAGGTCGATCACAAACATGTCCTTGAGGACGTAGCGGCGGACCCCTGCAAAGATCCGGGTCTGGATCTGCATTCGTGGTCCCGGGAAGATCAACCGGGAAGGAGGGCGGACGGAGTTCGCAGGCTCGTACTCATCGGCATCCTTGATTCGGAAAAGCTCGGAACCGCCGTCTTCGGCCTTGGTCATGTCCCCCAACTTGTGCGCCGCAAGCATGTCCTTCACTCCCCACTGTTGGAGCTGATGAAGTCCCTGAACCCCGGGCTGATCAAGGACTCGAACAACTCTAATCCGACTCGATGCGCTTCATCTGCTGCCGTTCTCAAGTTGGCCAGGTCGCAGCCTTCGACGCTGCCGAAGACGGTGACCTTGAACACGGTGGATCCCCCCTGCTCTTCGGCCCGGGCGTGGAAACCATGAGCACCGTGCAGTACGCCTCCTTGCCAGCCATGCTCGAAGGCCGCGTTGATAGCCCGAGTCTGGCTTCCGCCGAACACGCCGGGGAGGATTCCCGGGAACGTTAGGTTGACGGCCAGGTTCTTCGACTCGTCCCGAGCCATCCCGATCTCGTTCTCGTAGCGGTACACGAGCCTGTTCAGCGTGGGCGGCTTGATGCAGTCAAGGGCTGCTTCGACCATGCGTAACGCTTCCTCGATGAACGTCGGGTAGCCGGGATAGTCGAACGTGACGTAGGTGACTTGGTTGACGGCGACTGCAAGCGAGCGCTGCTGGCCGGCATCCCGCATCTGGAACGGCCGGAGTGCAGCAGGTTCTCCCGGTTGGAAGTTGGGAACGAACAGGTTGGGCAATGTCTTCTCGACGGCCGCCTGGATCTCGCCGAAGGCCGCATAGACGCCGAGACGCCCCGGGAAGTACGTCTCCAAGGAGACGGACCGGAGTTGCTGGTTCGGGTACTTGGGTCCCGTGGGCATGTTCAGCCTGCCAGCGGTGTGCTCGCCAGGAAGCATACCGGATGGACGCCGCGAGCGTATAAGTCCATGGGATCCCGTGTCAATCCATGGGTCAGCCGGAGACGCCGTGCGTCGGGAACGGGCAGCATACGCCGCATTTGTTGGGGATCGAACACTCAGCCGTCCGGGCAGGCCAGCACGTAGCCCGCCTCACTCGGAGGCACGACTCAGCCGAAACAACGGCGTCCGGCAACTACTTGCCCGGACCGCCTGGACAGAAAGCCTGGCATCCGCCCTGGCAGCAGTGCATCCCGTACTGTTCGCACCCGCCCGCGATCCCATTGCAGTCACATTGCCACTTGCCGTTGAGAAGGTGGCACTCGCCTTCGCATGGCACTCCTTCGCAACAGGACACGTAGGCACCGAATCCGGTGGCATCGGGCGCACACGATTGGTCGCCGTCGTATTCGGGGCCGTCATATCCGGGGCCGATGTCGCCGATATTCAGCGTCGGATGATCCGCGTCGGCGTCAGTAGAGCCATCCCAAACCGGCGGCCCGCCCTCGCCTCCGGTGCCGCCACCCGCCACTGCTCCAGCCGAGCCTCCCGCACCGTTCTGATCGGCCGAAGTCTCGCCGCAATGGGCCGTTAGCAGCGGGGCAAGCAAGGCCACACACACCGCCCCCATCCGTGCAGGCGACCAAGACTCAGATTTCATGGCTAGCACTTCCCCTGCGCCTTGCAGACCGTGCCACAGCAGACCAATGGGGCTGGGCAACCATTCTCCATCGAACCGCACTCGCACCCGCCGAACTCGCAGGTTCCTCGGCAAACTTCACCGTTGCAGCAATTCCACATCCCAGGTGCGGGAACGCATGGCTTCGCACCGTCCCCATCCGGCGACGGGGAGTCAAGGTCGGGAACAGCATCAGGAACCCCACCGGCATCCTGGTTGGATGCGCCCGACGCACCGGACCCACCGCCGTCCGCGTGGCCGTTGCTGGTCGCCGAGTGGTCCACCAACCCACCACAAGCCGAGAGAGCCACGGTAAGCGCACCTAGGTACCTAGCCATCGAAGGTGACCGCACCAACGTGCATGGCGGCCGTCCACTCACCAGCGAATGGGCAGCCGTCGAAATTTTGAGTGAATGGCGTCAGCCAGTGTGGTGCTTCCTGAAAACCGGTTGGCGTCGGTGTCAGTGGGAGAAGATCGTCATAGTCTCCCCAGTAATACTGGTTGCCTTGGATGTGGAAGGCGCAGGGCTGCTGAGGTGCAACAAGTTGTCCGGCACCGAGCAGATTCACGCCACCCGATGTGATGAGGTTTCCGCGATAGACGGCGACCGCACCCACCCCGCTCGGATTCACCTTCCAGATCGCACGCCATCGAGGCGGGGTGCCAGAAACGCGGAGTTCCGGGCTGAACTCGTCGGCGTTTGGGTTCCGGTTGGGTCCACCCCAGCCGGTCTCGTTCGAGCACTGGGCAAATCCAGGAAGGTCGGGACTTTCGATCAAGGGGAGAGCACAAACCGAGTACTCGATGAAAAGGCGTCCCCCACCGGTAGCCCGCGTGTAAGCGACACGTAGCTGTGTCTGCTCACCGTTCTCGCTTTGCCCGACGTCGTAGGAAAACTGATTCGCCAGTCTCAATACCTTGTCGCCGATATTGACATCGCCGAAATACAGGTTCGCTCCAATCCTGAGCGGCGGCGACCATGTGGCTGCCTCTCCCTGCGTGAGGTCGAGAGACGCCGCAGTGGGCCAGAAGAAGCCGCCCTGTTCAGTGGTGCCAACGACGTACAGTCGGTTCCCGTGAACTTTGAGCCGTGGATGATTCCACGTCGCAAGGTTGTCGAATGGGTGCAAGTCAGGCAGCGGGGAGAAGTCCAGAGTATTTCCGGTTGCCCGCCACACGTCGAATGGGTTGTCCCCGACGCACCCCATCCCTGGCCCGCAGTTCTTCGCTGCAAAGAACACGTCGCTTCCCCACGTGGCCAGCGACGTGCCGTCGTAGAAGGCTCCGTTGCATGTGCCAAAGCTCGGAGTCCCTCCGATGGGCGCTGGGACGAAGCACTGGGGGAAATCCCCCGTGCATGGGTTGCCCGTGTTTGAGCAGACGCCCTTCTTGAAGCACTTCACGTCCTGGAAGTCGATCCCTCCGTTGATCGACTTTGCCACACAGAACCCGTCGAGCGTGGGAGAAGCATCCACGATCGGTCCGTCGCTGTTGAACACGACGTCAGAGCCCGCCAGGTTCGCGAAGTAGACGTTGAAACCACTGGGAGATGCCGCGAGTGATGGATCGCCCCAGATCACGGCCCAGCCATTCGGCGGCGACACGCGGTGCTCCGAGTAGGTGAAGTGCGCTCCGTTATCGACGCTGTACGACCAGCCCATCAAGGACGCGCCGTGGTAGAGGTTCCGGTGAATTCCACTGGGGCCGCCGTCTGGGTACGTGATCTTGGGGTCGTCCGGGTCTTGCGTGCGATCGTTGAATGCCACCGTCACTACTTCGGTGAGTTCGTCGCTCTTGCCGAGCGACGCGACCGCTTCGGCTTGCTCGTAGTACCGTGTGTCGCCCTGAGTCGGATCTCCGGTCACTTCGACGGGTGGGTCTCCGCAACCGCAGAGCACAGCTACCGATACGACCCCAATCGCCGATTTCCCACCCATGCCAAGATGGTACCTGCTGAAGCGTCGGCGTCAATTGGGCAGTGCGTGTGCTTCTCGTAACGGAAGGTTTGCGCGGCGGGAGGACCCGATCAAGATCCGAACATGTTGGTCTCACGGTGCGGCCGGCGAACACATGCCGTCGCGACATCGGACGACTTGTGGACGCGCGGTTCACCGCGCTATCTAACCGGGTCGCCATGCCGAGGGGTGGGCGTTTCTCCGGTCATGTGGGCGAGACTTCCAACTCCAGCACCACGGGCCCGTGATCGCTCACGGTGCGGACGAGCCCCTCGGTGATGATCTCGCAGGAGACGACACGAGACGCCCAACGCGCGGTCACGAAGAAGTGGTCGTCTTGGTACTTCTCCTTCGCCTGCTTGCCCCAGAAGCTCCAGCCCTCGATCCCGTCCGCGCAGCAGGGCTCATGGAGGCCAGAAGCGCTCATGGCCTCGAAGAACTCGCGATACTTCCGGCCGAACTTCCTAGCACAGTTGAAGTCTCCGCCAATGATCGCCGGGTCAGTGGCGAACACTGATCCGGCCAGCTCCACGATTCGAGGCGGGTCTTCTTTCTGGTTGTCGCCCGGGAAGACATGGAAGCTGCCCATCGTGAGGGGTCCAGCCGACGTGGTCACGTTGGCCGTCGCCACATAGGTCAAGTCGCTCACGCTCACTGCTGGCCCCGGCCCGGACTCAAGGCTTTTGGACACCAGCACAGCCGTCCCTGAATCGTGATGGGGCATCGGCGGACAAAGGTACAGGGCGAACGAGTCGTCCATCGCGTTCAGGTTCGAGATCAGTGCCTCTTGCACGAACGCCACGTCCGGCTTCAGATCCTTCGTCAGGTAGTCCCACGCCTGGTCGTGGAGCTGCCGGTACTGCCTCGGCCCGCAGCCCATGTTCCAGGAGACGATGCGAATCTTCTCGGGCTCCGTCACTTCGCTCACCAGCCCATTCCCGTCTGTCCAGTGGGCTTGTTCTTCGTGATGCTCTGCCAGATGGCGTCGCCCCGTGGGTTCTTCGAAGCGTACAGCAGGTAGTAGAGTGGCAGGTTCTTGTTGTTCTTGATCGGCTCCGAGCGCACGGCCTTACTGCCGTACCCGAGCGACGACAACTGCTCCTTGAACAGCTCGATGAGGCGGCCCACGTCGATCATGGCGGTCATCTCCTTGAGCCAGCGTGAAGTGCCCAGCGCTTCCGTGAGCCACTGCCTAGTGTTTTCGTTCTGCCTGACGTTGCGCTTGATGTCAGCGGTGGGGAAGTGGACGATCAGGTCCATCCTCGAAAACTGAGCCAACCGTTCGAGCGAGCTGAACTTGAGGGCGCTCAACGCATAGGGATCCACGAGGGCGATGTTGAGCCCGTACTCCGGGACCTCGGCCGCGATCTTGCCGATCAGCTTGTTGGAGTCGCCCGGAACGACCGTGACTCGCGGGACATCTGTGGCCGTACGGGCACGAAGAGCCGCGACGTTGTCCGAGTCCATGTCACAGAAGATCAGCTTGGAGAACGCTGCCTCCCGATGCTGGAGCGCGATCAGCGGGCTGCCCGGCCGGATCTCTCCGGTGTCCCTTACTCGGACCACTCCCGGACCAGCGAAGAGGTCGATGAAGGCTGCCCCACCATGACCCTTCGGCTCCAGGTACTTCGCTCTCACGGCCCTGGTCGCCTCGATGTACTGCCGCAGGTAGTGGTGCTTGTCCGTGGCCCAAATGCCGACGCACTGGACGGGC